>NZ_KB906083.1:0-156975 GCF_000381165.1 Agrobacterium sp. 10MFCol1.1
ACCGGCGATTACGCCCGGCAAAAGGGTGCGACCACCGCCGGCGTGCGGCCCGAGCACCTGACGCTGTCGAAAGAAACCGGCCTGTGGCAGGGCAAGGTCACGGTTGCCGAGCATCTCGGCTCCGACACCTTCCTCCACCTCGACGTCCCCGGCATCGGCCCCATCACCGCCAGAACCGACGGTGAATTCGAATGCAAACACGGCGATACTGTCTTCATCACACCAGATGATGCCAAAATCCACAGGTTCGATGACAAGGGCATCGCGATATGACGCGAAGACCGGAAGGCAAATCCGCGCTGCGTGCCGGGTACCTGTCATCCGGTCCTGGCACAAACAACGTTTCCCCTTCGAGGATCGTGACATGACATGCAAACTCTCCCTCGCCACGCTTGATGAAGCCAAAAAAACCGCGGCGATTCCGTCCTATTCCCGGGCCGATCTTTCCGCCGGAATCGTGCATTTCGGCGTCGGCAATTTCCACCGCGCCCATCAGGCGGTCTATCTGGACGACCTGTTCAACACCGGCGCGGACCACGACTTCGCCATCATTGGTGCGGGTGTACTGCCATCGGACGCGGTAATGCGCGAAAAACTTGCCGCCCAGGATTTCCTGACCACTGTCGTGGAGCAGGACAATAATCGCACCGGTGCGCGCGTCACCGGGCCAATGATCGACATTCTGAAGGTTGGCGATACCCAAGGCATTATCGACACGCTCGCAGATCCGAAAATCCGAATTGTTTCGATGACGATTACCGAAGGCGGTTATTTCATCGATGCTTCCGGCTCCTTCAATCCGCAGCATCCCGCGATTGCCGAGGATGGCAGGAACCCGTCTTCCCCGAAAACCGTGTTCGGCCTTATCGTTGCCGGGCTGAAGGCGCGGCGCGACAAGGGGCTTTCACCCTTCACCGTCATGTCCTGCGACAACATTCCCCATAATGGCAAGGTCACCAAAAATGCGGTGGTCGGTCTCGCCGCCTTGTTCGATCCGGCCTTCGCCAACTGGATCGGCGACAACGTCGCTTTCCCCAATTCGATGGTCGACCGCATCACCCCCGCCACGGGAGAGCGCGAACGCAATATCGCCCGTGACGATTTCGGCATCGAGGACAATTGGCCGGTCTTCTGCGAAGAGTTCAAGCAATGGGTGATGGAGGATAATTTCCCGGCGGGCCGACCGGCGCTCGAAAAGGCGGGCGTTCAGTTCGTCAACGATGTTGCGCCTTACGAGCACATGAAGATCCGCATCCTCAATGGCGGCCATGCGGCGATCGCCTATCCGGCAGCGCTGCTCGACATCCATTTCGTGCATGAGGCGATGGAGCATCCGCTGATCCGGGCGTTTCTGGCAAAGCTCGAAAAGGAAGAGATCATCCCGGTCATTCCGCCCGTGCCCGATACCGATCTTGGCGAATATTTCGGCCTGATCGAACGGCGTTTCCTCAACCCGAAAATCGGCGATACCATTCCGCGCCTCGCGCAGGATGGCTCCAACCGCCAGCCGAAATTCATCCTGCCCTCCACCGCCGACCGTCTGGCGCGCGGTGAAGATATCGTCGGTCTGTCACTGGTTTCAGCACTGTGGTGCCGTTATTTCTACGGCACCTCCGACAGCGGCAGGCAAATCACCTTCAACGACGCCAGCGCCGAGCGGCTACAGGCGGCGGCCACAAAGGCCAAGGACGACCCGATGGCCTTCCTTTCACTTGACGATATCTTCGGGGAGGTTGCCGAATCGGAGCTTTTCCGTAAACGCTTCTCTCATGCATTGACGACACTGTGGCACGAAGGCACGGCGAAGACCTTGCAGCTTTATCTGGATGACAAGCTGGCTGAAAAGTGACGTGAGATGCGAGACGGAACCGGACCTCTTCTGATTTTCGACTGCGACGGCGTTCTGGTCGACAGCGAGCCGGTCTCCATCTCGGTTCTTCTCGACATGCTATCCCATCTTGGCGTGGAGATGGGGGAGGAAGAGGCCTACAACCGCTTTCTCGGTCGCAGCGTTGCCAGCATGACGACGACTTTGTTTGAGGAATACGGTATCGAGACCGACATCGATTTTCTCGAGCATATGCGCGCGACGCTGTTTGAGCGTTTCCGCACCGAGTTGCGTCCCATCGACGGCATTGCCGAAACGCTGGACAGGCTGGTGGCCTTCAAACGCTGCGTTGCCTCCTCAAGTCAACCGGAACGCATCCGTTACTCGCTGGGGCTGACCGGTCTCATCGATAAATTTGAGCCGCATGTTTTCAGTGCCACCATGGTGAAGAACGGCAAGCCGGCACCCGACCTTTTCCTGCATGCGGCGAGGCAGATGGGCACTGATCCGCGTCAGTGCATCGTGATCGAGGACAGCCCGGCGGGCATTGCGGCGGCGAAGGCAGCAGGCATGGCGGTTTTTGCATTCACTGGCGGCTCGCATGCGCGGTTTCCGGCATTTCGCGAAAAGATCGCGGAGCTCGGGGCCAGTGCCACGTTTGACGCCATGGAAGATTTGGTTCAACTTATCGGCGATTATATGGGGAAGGGCGGTTTTGACAGCCAGGTGGAACGTGACGCAGGCTGAAGGAAACCATGCCTGCCACCGCCCGGAGGTCGTTACGCAAGGGATGGAACTGAAGTCTTGAAGCGTCAAAATCTCGTCGCTGTCGATGTCGGAACGGCGAGCGCCCGCGCCGGGATTTTCGACCCGACCGGCAGGCTTCTCGCCCGCTCAACCCATCCCATCCTGATGCAAAGGCCGCAGGAAAACCACGCCGAACACGATTCCACCGATATATGGAACGCCGTCTGCCTTGCGGTGAGAGCAGCGCTTGCCGATGCGGGTGTGTCACCCGACAGCATAGCCGCTATTGGTTTTGATGCTACCTGCTCGCTCGTTATCCGTGATGAGCGTGGGGAACCGGTTTCTGTCTCCGTCACGGGCAAAGACCGGTTCGACACCATCGTCTGGCTGGACCATCGGGCAATCGGCGAGGCCGACCGGCTGACGGCATCCGGCCACCGCGTGCTGGATTTCGCCGGCAAAAGCGTGTCACCGGAAATGCAGATGCCGAAGCTGATGTGGCTGAAGGCGAATTTGCCGGCAAGCTGGGCGCGCATGTCTTTCGCCTTCGATCTGGCGGATTTTCTGACATGGAAGGCAACCGGTTCCACCAAGCGTTCAAATTGCACGCAGACGGCGAAGTGGAATTTTCTGGCGCAGGAAAATCCCGGCTGGCAGGCGGATTATCTCAATCTTGCCGGGCTTGGCGATCTGAAACAGCGGGCAGGCCTGCCCGAAACGACCGTGATGCCGGGCACAGCCATCGGCCCGCTTTCGCCCGAGGCTGCCGCCGAACTCGGCCTTGACACCGGCTGTCAGGTGGCGGCGGGCATGATCGATGCTTACGCCGGCACGCTGGGTGCGCTTGGCGGATGCCTTTCTGATGATGTGGGTAAACATGTGGCGCTGATCGCCGGCACCTCCAGCTGCCTTGTCGCCATGTCCGAGCGGCAGATGCCAGGCCACAGCCTGTGGGGTCCCTATTGGCAGGCGGTGCTGCCCGGCCACTGGCTGGTGGAGGGCGGGCAATCTGCCACCGGCGCGCTGCTTGATCATATCGTGCGCATGCACGCGGCGGGCGGAGAGCCGGATACGGCGCTGCACGCCCGCATCGTTGCGCGGGTTACCGAATTGCGCGCGCTTGAGGGCGCGGCCTTTGCCGAACGGCTGCATGTACTGCCGGATTTCCACGGCAACCGCTCACCGCTTGCCGATCCGCATGCGGTGGGCGTCATCAGCGGGCTGACGCTCGATACATCCTTCGACAGTCTCTGCCGGCTCTACTGGCGCACTGCCGTGGCGATTGCGCTTGGTGCGCGCCATGTGCTGGATGCGATGGAGCGTTTCGGTTATGCCGTCGAAAGCCTGCACGTTACCGGCGGCCATGTGAAGAACCCGCTGTTGATGGAGCTTTACGCTGATGTGACCGGCAAGCGCATCGTCGTGCCCGCCACAGCCGACGCCGTTCTTCTCGGCACGGCAATGACGGCGGCAGCCGCCGGCGGTGTGCATGCGGGCCTTGCAGCGGCGGGTGCCGCCATGTATCCGGGCAATACGGAAATCCCAGGCAATCCGGCGCTCACACCGCTTTACGAGCGGGATTATCGCCGTTTTCTCGCCATGCACCGCCATCGCCAGGAGCTGGAAAGCCTCTGATCTTTGCCTACAACGGCAGGTAAGGTCGTGGCGGACGGGCGCGATCCGTTTCCTCCCGCCGAGGGTCAGATGCCAAGCGAGCGTTTCAGGCCGGTTAGGTTTTTCATGCGTGCCGTGCGCTGCTCGTCGGCTCCGGCAATCAGGCTGCAGAGTGTGAATTCCATCAGCGCAACGAGCTGCAGCAGGCCTTGCCCGCCGGTCTGGGTGTGCGGCATGGCCAGACAGATATCGGCGCTTTCCGGTCCCCATTCATAGAACCGGGTGGTGATCAACAGGGTTCTGTAGCCGCTCTTTCGCGCCGTCGCAGAAAGGCTCTGCAAGGGCGTGATGCTGCCGCCGCAATCCATGAGGATGAGAAGCGCTTCTGCGGGATCGAAGTCCCAAAGGGCGATATAGGCGGCGCTGTCGCTGCCGAGGAAGTGCACGCGTCTGCGATACTCCAGCAACCGCCCGTGAAAGTGCCTTCCGGTGCCAAGGCCTTCCGGTGACGTTGCCAGAAAAACATCTGCCGCCGAAGCGATCTCGCTCATGGCGACGCGCCATATCGGCTGGTCCGTCATTTCGAAAGCAGCCTGAATGGCCTGGATCTGTTGGGAAAGGAGTTGCGAAAACGGATTGGACTTCTGATCGCCGCTTTCAACAATAGCGGGCTGGTCCACGCCCGCGGTCTCTTCGGCGTGGCGCAGATCGATGCGAATATCGCTGAATTGCCTGTATCCGAGAGAGCGCAGAAAACGGCCAACCGTCATCGGACTGAGACTGAGCTTGGCAGCCAGCGTCTGCGCCGTCTCAAACGGCAATTCGTCCAGATGCTCGATCAGATATTTGGCGATCTTGCGCTCTGAAGGCGTACCGGCCTTCATGGCACGGGTCAGATTCAACAGTAGCTGTTCCACCAACGCCTCATTCTTTTATATTTATGAATGATGATGCATCCGCGCGCCCGGGCGAGCGTGCGAACCGCGACTTGTCGGTGGGGGCGAGCTTTTCCGGCCTTGTCCTCCACCGGACCGGAATGCGAATTCTAATAGATAGATTATTATATTTTAGAGACGTCTTTTATTCAAGGGAAATTCCATCAGCGGTTTAATTCCCAACAGCGACGTCTTCATTCCTGTCTTGCGGAGCGGATGGGCGGCGCCTATCTCTCCTGAACGCCAGTTTAAAACGCGAGAGGCGTCACAGGAGTTCCGAATGATTTTTAATGCGGCGAGGCTTGCCTTCAGCAATCTTTTTGCCACCGAGACCCGGTCGGTGTTCTGGAAGGTTCTGGGGCTGACGCTTCTGGTGCTGGCAGCGCTGTGGTTCGCCATCCGCTCTGTCTTCATCTATTTCGCCTTGCCGTGGGTGGATACGCTGATCCCCAGCGTGCCGGACTGGGCGGGATGGCTGACTTTCGTTTTCGCCATTTTCGCCGGAATCGGGCTGGCTTTGGCGTTGGCCTTGCTGATCTCGCCGGTCACTGCCGTTATTGCCGGATTGTTTCTCGACGATGTCGCCGAAGTCGTAGAGAAAAAGACCTATCCCGATGATCCACCGGGCAAGGCGATGCCCATCGGTGAGGCCGTGGTGTCATCGATCAAGTTCTTTGGCGTCGTCATTGCCGGCAACCTGATTGCGCTTTTGTTGCTGCTGGTGCCGGGCGTCAACCTCATCGCCTTTTTTCTGGTGAACGGTTATCTGCTGGGCCGGGAGTTCTTCGAATTTGCAGCCATGCGTTTCCGCTCGCCCGCTGACGCGCGGCTTTTCCGGCTGAAACACCGCACAACCGTGTTCATGGCCGGGCTGGTGATTGCAGCGTTCCTTGCAATCCCCTTCCTCAACCTTCTGACGCCGCTTTTTGCGGCTTCGATGATGGTGCATCTGCACAAGGCCGTCAGCCGGCGCGATCCGTCATTCGCCGCTGGCCGCACCGAACAATTGCGCGGGTAGTTCCACCAGCGGAGCTGGAATATCGAAGGTCTTTTCCGGTGATTTGCAGATATCGGCAATCACGCAGCGCTCGCATTCCGGTTTGCGCGCCTTGCAGCAATAACGCCCGTGCAGGATCAGCCAGTGATGGGCATGGAACAGATATTCTTCGGGAATGATGCGGACGAGCCGGTCTTCCACTTCATCCGGGGTTTTCCCCGGCGCAAGACAGAGCCGGTTGGCAATACGAAAAACATGGGTGTCCACGGCGAGTGTGGGCACACCGAAGGCCATCGACATCACCACATTGGCCGTCTTGCGGCCCACGCCGGGCAGGGTCACCAGCTCCTCGCGCGTCCTCGGCACCTCACCGCCGAAATTGTCGATCAGCATCTGTGACAAAGCGATAACGTTCTTGGCCTTGTTGCGGTAAAGCCCAATGGTCTTGATATGGCCGATCAGCTCCTCCTCGCCAAGTGCCAGCATTTTTTCCGGCGTATCGGCCACCTTGAACAGCGCCCGCGTCGCCCGGTTTACGCCCACATCGGTCGCCTGCGCCGAAAGCGCCACCGCCACCAGCAGGGTAAAGGGGTTGGTATGTTCCAGCTCGCCTTTCGGCTCCGGCCGCTGAATGGAGAAACGGCGGAAGATCTCGTTCAACTCGTCCTTCGAATAGATCGTCTTCACACGCGCCGGTCTGCGGGCGGATGTCGCATTTGACTTTTTCAATGTTTGGGTGCTGGATCGTTCTTTGGCGACTGTCATGACCTATCTATAGCCAGCCCGCCCTGAGGAAATCAACGTGGATACGCTCAACGATCAGCCGATTTTTGCGGCGGAACTCGTTCCGCACCGTTCGCTCGGAAGAAGAGGTTTCCGGCTCCTTCTCGCCTTGTCCGGGCTTGCCTGCCTCCTCCATGGCGGCTTTTTCCTCACCACTGGCGCATGGCCCGTCGGCCTGTTCCTCGGGCTGGATTTTCTGCTGCTTTATGTCGCCTTTCGCGCCAATTACCGGGCAGCGAAGGCGCGGGAAGAGGTGAGCGTCTCGCGCACCAGCCTGTCTATCCGCAAATTCTCCCCGACTGGCCGCGTCGTCGAGCATCGTTTCAACCCCTTCTGGGCCCGCTTCAGGGTTCAGCGGCACGAGGAAATCGGCATTGTCTCCATGCATGTAACGGGTGAAGGCAAGGCAACGGATATCGGCTCGTTTCTCAATCCGGATGACCGGGAAAGCTTCGCCAAGGCTTTCGGCGGTGCGTTGGCGACGGTGCGGCGGATGTGAGCGGATAATTCCGCTTAAAACCCGTCAATCGGCTCGAGGCCGGTATCTCGGCAGAAACTGAGTACGGCGCAAGAAACGGGTGGAGACCGACGCGCTTTGATGGTTTTCTGTGAGGCGTTAGGAGACATGCGATGAACGCCAATATCATGCTGAATGAAGACATCACCCCCATCGGTTCGGATTACGATACTGTGCGCGGGGTTATCGAGCTTTTGACGCTGGATTATCGCGACCAGCCCTCCCTTGAAGCCATCGCCGCAAGGCTCGGCCAGTCGCCGACGCAATTGCAGAAGACCTTCACCCGCTGGGCCGGTCTTTCCCCCAAGGCGTTTTTGCAGGCCGTAACGCTCGATCATGCCAAAAGGTTGTTGCGCGAAGAGGATCTGCCGCTGCTGGAAACCTCGATCGAGGTCGGCATGTCTGGGCCCGGCCGCCTGCACGATCTGTTCGTCACCCACGAGGCCATGTCTCCAGGCGAATGGAAGGCTAAGGGCGGTGGATTGACGATCCGGTACGGTTTCCATGTTTCACCCTTCGGTCTTGCATTGGTCATGGTGACCGATCGCGGCCTTGCCGGCTGCGCTTTCGCCGATCCCGGCGAGGAAAGAGCCTGTTTCGAGGACATGGCCGGTCGCTGGCCGAATGCGGATTATGTCGAGGATCGTGAAGCCACCGCGCCCTATGCCGCACGTATTTTCGAACCGACGCTGTGGTCGGCGGACCGGCCATTGCGGGTCGTGCTGCTCGGCACGGATTTTCAGGTGCGGGTATGGGAAAGCCTTCTGAAAATTCCCATGGGCCGCGCCGTTACCTATTCGCACATCGCCTGCGATATCGGCCAGCCAACTGCCTCCCGTGCGGTCGGTGCAGCTGTTGGCGCGAACCCGGTCTCCTTCGTCGTTCCTTGCCATCGCGCTGTGGGAAAAAGCGGGGCGCTCACGGGTTATCACTGGGGCCTTACCCGCAAACGGGCGATGTTGGGATGGGAAACAGGGAAGGTGTGAGGCAGCTCTCCCTCATCCCTGTGACAAGCGCAGAAATGAGGAACAGCCTGGGTCGCCTGTCGAGGCCTAAACCAGTTCCATCAATGCTCTTGCCGCCGCCTCGTCTGTAATCAGCGTATTGCATCCGATGCGCTTGATGGTGGCGCGGATGGCGATGGCGCGGTGGGCGCCGCCGGAGGCGAGCACGATGTGTTTGGCCTTGCGCAGCGTGTCTAGATCGATCGCCATGGCGCGCTCGTTGATCGGGTGATCGACGGAGCGGCCTTCCGCGTCGATGAAGTTGAACATGGTGTCGCAGACGCAGCCGGCATCGATGAGTTCCTGAAGCGTTTCCTTCGAAATGAAACCTTCCGACAGCGAAGTGGAATGCGGGCCGATATCGCCGCAGGATACGATGGCGAGGTCGAGCGTTTCGGCCAGATCATAAAGCGTGGCAAGTCCGCATTTCTCAATCAGCGCCCGTTTGGTCTCGACGGAGTCTACCAGCAGCGGTGCAAGGAACATGTAACATTCCGCCCCAAGCGCGCTTGCCAGCCGCCAGGTGTAATCAAGCGGGTTTGTCTGGTGCACGGCGACGATACCGCCGAGCAGCGAGACGACCTTGCAGTTTTCCCGGCGCGGCGGGCGAAAGCTGGATAGCGAGGCGGTCATGGTGCGGCCCCAACCGACGCCGATGGTGGCGTCGTTCGGCACCGCTTCGGAAAGGAATTGCCCGAGCGCCAGGCCAACGGCCTTGGCCGTGCCTTCGGCATTCGCCTTGCCGGGGGATGGGCCGGGGGAGGGAATGATCACCGCCTCATCCAGCCCATAAGCTGCCTCCAGCCTGCCGGCCAGTTCGACGAAATCCTCGATGCCCTCGTTGATCCAGATCTGTACTTCGGAGCGCTTCATCGCCTCGTCCAGAAGGCGTATGACGGTGGAGCGGCTGATGCCGAGCTTCTCGGCGACATCTTTCTGCGTCAAACCCTGATTATAGTAGAGCCATGCGGCACGCAGCCTCAGCGAAGCCGCTTCCGAATAGGCCGTATGGGTTTCTCTTCTCAGTTTCGCCACGGTTTTTGTCACTCTCTATTATGGGGCGGAGTATCGCAGGCATGAAACTTATGTCAATTGCGATGCGCAAATGTCTTGACTTTCGACCTTGCCGCTTGCGATAGTCGGAGCCGGACAAAACCGTGATTTCGGCCTTGGGCGCACCATGGTGCGGGAACGAAAAGACGGCTGTGCAAGTTTACAAGAGATCATGAAGGATCATTCGCCATGACGTCCAAACTCGAACAACTTCGCGCTATCACCACGGTCGTTGCCGATACCGGCGACATCGAGGCGGTTGCGCGCCTGAAGCCGGTGGATTGCACCACCAACCCCACCATCGTTCTGAAGGCGCTCGGCACCCCCGCTTTTGCGGATGCGGTGAAGGAAGCCGTTGCCTGGGCCAAGAAACAAGGCGGCCAGTCTGACGCTGTCGTTGCGGCCGTTGCCGACCGTCTTGCCATTTCCGTCGGTGCAGCCCTTGCAGGTCTGGTTCCCGGCCGCGTATCGACGGAAGTCGATGCCGACCTGTCCTTCGACACACAGGCCTCCATCACCAAGGCACGCCACATCATCGCCTCCTACAAGGAGCGCGGTATCGAGCGTGAACGCATCCTCATCAAGCTGGCTTCCACATGGGAAGGCATCAAGGCCGCGGAAGTCCTGCAGTCCGAGGGCATCGATTGCAACCTGACTCTGCTGTTCTCGCAGGCACAGGCCATCGCCTGCGCGGAAGCCAAAGCTTTCCTCATCTCGCCCTTCGTCGGCCGTATCCTCGACTGGTACAAGAAGTCGACCGGCGAGACCTACACTGCCGAGACCGATCCGGGCGTCGTTTCGGTGCGCAGCATCTACAATTATTACAAGGCTAATGGCATCGGCACCGTCGTCATGGGCGCATCGTTCCGTAATGTCGGCGAGATCGAAGCGCTTGCCGGTTGCGACCGCCTGACGATCAGCCCGGCGCTGCTGGAAGAGCTGGACAAGGACACCGGCACGCTTGAGCGCAAGCTTTCGCCCGACAATGTGAAGGCCGAGCCGCTGCAGTCGCTTGATGAAAAGGCTTTCCGTTGGGCAATGAACGAAGACGCGATGGCAACCGAGAAGCTCTCGGAAGGCATCCGCCTGTTCGCCAAGGATCTGGTAACGTTGCGCGAAATGGTCCGCAAGGAACTGACGCTGGCTGCCGCCTGATAACAGAAAGGGGAACCATCCCGGTCCCCTTTGCGTTTAAGATACAGAAATCTCCAGTCACTTTAAACGCGATCGGTCCCTGCCGGTCGCGTTTTTTTTGTGCGTCTCAGATGGTTCCCTGACCCGTCGCCACTTCGGAAATGCGCCTTGCCGCATCGCGGATCAGTACCTCGCAGGCCTCGGGCGTCGGGGCCTTGCCGCCAAGCGGGGTGATATAGGGGCAGGTGATGACGGCAAGTGCGGTACCATCAAGTGTCAGTACGGGGGCGGAGATATTGCGCACGCCTGCGGTTTGCATGCTGTCCATGGATTCGAAGCCATTCCTGCGAACTTCCGCCAGCCGCTCCTCAAGGTCTGAAGGCTCGGTTTCCCCGCCACCGCGCACCTGCTCGGTGATCATGATCTTGCGCTGTACCTCGTTCTGGAAGGCCAGCAGCACATGGCCGGAACCGGTCTGGAAGAGGCTCATCTGCGCGCCCACCCGCATGGACATCGCCCAATAGGTGGAGGACTCCTGTTGGGCGATGACGACAACACTGCCGCGGTCGTAAACGGCCAGATGACAGGCCTGCTCGGCGCTTGCGGAAAAATCGCGCATCACCGGGGCTGCGAAAGAGACCAGCCGGCGCACCGGCGCGTGAAAATGTGCGAGCCCGAACATTTTCAGCGTCAGCGAAAACCGGTCACCCTCCAGCCGCTGTACGTAACCACGGCGCACTAGGCGGTCCAGCATGCGGTAAAGCTCGTTCGGGGTTTTGCCTATGGCCTTGGCAATCTCGATCTGCGTCAGCCCGCCATCCGTGCGGGCGAGAAGCTCGAGAATGTCCAGACCCTTGTCGAGGGCGGGGGCGCGATATCTTTCGCTGTCGTCTTCGGTCATCTTGCCTCGGTGGCGTTTTGCAGGATTGCCTGGCGGGAAATGCACTTTTTAAATACCGTTGCCGCACGCTGCCGTTTTGCGCAAGCCTGCTTGACGTTACATGAATACCGCGTTTACATATGAATTGTCGATCCATATTTGAGATCAATGAAATTCACTGGCGAAATTCAGCGGCTCGGCCCCAGCGGGCGGGTGCGCCGTAGCGGGAGGCTATTCATGGTGCAGGATTTTAACGGGCGGACAGTGGTGATCACTGCAGCCGGCCAGGGTATCGGCCGTGCGACGGCGGAGCGATTCATATCGCTCGGTGCGCGCGTCATCGCCACTGATATCAACGAGCAGGCGCTCTCGACCCTGAAAGGTGCGGAAACGCGGGTTCTGAACGTGCTGGATGGCGACGGTGTGAAGGCTTTTGCTGCCGATATCGGCCATGCGGATGTTCTGTTCAACTGCGCCGGTTTCGTTCATTCCGGCACCATTCTCGATTGCGAGGAAAAGGACTGGGATTTCTCCTTCGATCTCAATGCCAAGGCCATGTACCGCACCTGCCGCGCCTTTCTGCCAGGCATGCTGGAAAAGGGTAAGGGCGCAATCGTCAACATGTCCTCCGTCGCATCCAGCGTGAAGGGCGTGCCGAACCGTTTCGCCTACACCGCCTCCAAGGCGGCGGTTGTCGGTCTGACCAAGGCAATTGCTGCTGATTTCGTCACCAAGGGTATTCGCTGCAACGCCATTTGCCCAGGCACAGTGGATAGCCCGTCCTTGCACGACCGCCTGCGCGCCACCGGCAATTACGAACAGGCCCTGGCCGACTTCATTGCCCGCCAGCCTATGGGCCGCATTGCCACGCCGGAAGAAATCGCCGCACTCGTCACCTATCTCGCTTCGGATGAGGCAGGTTTCACCACTGGCCAGATCCATGTGATCGACGGTGGCTGGACAGGCTGATAATTCCATACGGGAGAGAGGAGAAGGCGACCGGCCCAAAAGCCGGTCGCCTTTTTTATTACGCCACCACGCTTCCAGCGATCAGTGCAAGCACGAGGAAGACCAGGAAGATCACGACGGCGATGAAGAACAGGATACGGGCAATGCCCGACGCCGCTGCCGAAATGCCGGTAAAGCCGAATACGCCCGCGATCAACGAAATAACAAAGAAAATAAGAGCCCATTTCAGCATGGAGCTTCCCCTTTCGCTTAATTTTCATGAGTTTGCCGCTTGAGGGCAAGCTCATGAAAATGACGCGCAAAAGGCGAAAATGTTCCACGCGCCCGCAAAAATCGTTCTTTTACACTACCGTTTCATTGGCGGCGTCGATCCGGCGGGCCTTGAGGCTGGTGCGAATGAATGTCGCGACGAATGCCAGGCTCATGAACAGTACAATGGTCGGGGCCGGCGCGCTGTCGATCAGGAAGCTTAGCCATATTCCTGCAAGCGAAGAGAGAACCGCAACCGAGATGGCGACCAGGAGCATGGCGGAAAAGCGCCGCGCCAGCAGGAAGGCGATGGCGCCGGGGGTGACCAGCATTGCGACGGAGAGGATGATACCCACAGCCTTCAGCGCGCCGACCACGGCAAGCGACAAAACCATGAGCAGACCGTAATGCAGGATGCGAACGGGCAGGCCGATTGCCTTGGCATGCTGCGGATCGAAGGCATTGACCAGCAGGTCTTTGCGCAGCACCCCGAGAAACAGGGTGGCAAAAAGCGCGATCAGCCCGGTCTCCAGCATGTCTGAAGGCGCAATGCCCAGCATGTCGCCGAAGAGGATGTGATCCAGATGCATGTCGCTCTGCACCTTCACGTAAAGCACCAGACCCAGCCCGAACATGCCGGAAAAGACGATGCCGAGCACCGTGTCTTCCTTGATGCGGCTATTTTCCTTGATGAAACCGGTGCCGAGAGCGCAGATCATACCGGCGGTGAAGGCGCCGATGGAAAGGGGAATTCCGGCAATGTAGGCAATCACCACGCCGGGCAGCACGGCGTGCGAAACTGCGTCCCCCATCAGCGACCAGCCCTTCAGCACCAGAAAACACGAGAGCATGGCCATCGGCACGGCAATCATCAGGGTGATGATGAAGGCATATTGCATGAAGGGCAGCTGAAACGGCAGGATGGCGAGTTCGAGATATTCGCTCATTGCGTTTCTCCCAGTGCCTTGCGGGCTTTGGCGCGCGAAGCGAGCAGCCCGTGTTTGGGTGCAAACACGAAAGCGGAAAGGAAGATCGCTGTTTGCAACACGACGATAACGCCGCCGGTGGCGCCATCCAGGAAGTAGCTGAGATAAGCGCCGACGAAGCTGGTGGTCGCGCCGATCACAAGGCTCATCAGGATCAGCCGCTCGAAACGGTCGGTCAGAAGATAGGCGGTCGCGCCTGGTGTCACCACCATGGCAACGACAAGGAAGGCGCCGACGGTTTGAAGGGCTGCAACCGTGGAGGCGGCAAGCAGGGTGAAGAAGATCACTTTCAGCACTTCCGGTTTCAGCCCCACTGTGCGGGCATGGTTCTCATCGAAGAACACAACCATGAAGTCGCGCCATTTCAGCGCCAGTACGATGAGGCTGATGCCGCCGATCAGGGCAAGCTGGATCGTGTCTTCGGTGGTAATTGCCAGAATATTGCCAAGCACGATGGTCTGGATATTGATCGAGGTGGGCGACAGCGACACCATGAACAGCCCCAGCCCGAAGAACGAGGTGAAGATCAGGCCGATGATTGCGTCTTCCTTGAGCCGGGTTTTCTGATTGAGGAACAGCATCGAGCCAGCCGCAAGCCCGCCGGAAAGAAAGGCGCCGAGCGAAAAGGGCAGCCCCAGCATATAAGCGCCCGCAACGCCGGGAACGATGGCGTGCGAGAGCGCGTCGCCGATCAGCGACCAGCCCTTTAGCATAAGATAAGCGGAAAGAAAGCCGCACACGCCGCCCACAAGTGCGCTGACCCAGATGGCATTCAGCATGTAGCCATAGGTGAAAGGCTCAAGAAGGCTGTTTATCATCGGCTTTTTCCTTCGGAGCCTGCGGATCATGTCCGTTCTGGCCGTTCTTTCCGTAGATCACGAAAGGCCGCTCATCGTCGGTAATCACCTTCACCCGGCGCGGATCGGCATCATCATGCAGTTCGGCCCCGCCGAGAACGAAGTGGCGCAAGCTGCCGCCAAAGGCTTTTTGCAGGTTCTCTTCGTTAAAGGTGTCCGCTGTTTTGCCCGACGCGAGAACAGTACCCTTGACGAAGACGGCGCGATCGCAGAATTCCGGTACGCTACCGAGATTATGGGTGGAAACCAGCATGACGCGGCCCTCGTCACGCAGTGCCTTCAACAGCGCGACGATCTGTTCTTCCGTCGTCACGTCGACGCCGGTGAAGGGTTCATCCAGCAGGATAACCTGACCTTCCTGCGCCAGCGCGCGGGCCAGAAACACCCGCTTCTTCTGTCCGCCGGAAAGCTCGCCGATCTGCCGCTTGCGATAATCAAGCATATTGACGCGCGTCAGCGCTCTCTCGACCATCTCGTGATCGTGTTTCGACGGAATACGGAAGAAGTTCATGTGGCCGTAACGGCCCATCATCACCACATCCTCAACCAGTACGGGAAAACTCCAGTCCACCTCTTCAGCTTGCGGCACATAGGCGACGAGGTTTTTTCTGAGTGCATCCTTCACGGGTAGGTCGAAAATAGAGACAGAACCGGTGGCCAACGGCACAAAACCCATGATTGCCTTGAAAATCGTGGACTTGCCGGCGCCGTTGACGCCGACAAGTGCAGTGATCGTACCGCGTGGAATGGAAAAGCTGGCATTTCTTAATGCGGTGTGGCCGTTGCGATAGGTCACTGTCGCATTTTGAACCGTCAGGCCGCCGCCGCTTTTTTTGCTGCCCATTCTCATGAAGACAGTCCTTTGGCGATGGTGCTGCTCGTCACGCGCAGCAGGTCGAGATAGGTCGGAACAGGGCCGTCGGCCTCGCTCAGCGAATCCACGTAGAGTATGCCGCCATAGGCCGCTCCGGTTTCCTTGGCCACCTGCCGGGCGGGATCGGCGGAAACCGTGCTTTCGCTAAAGATGACCTGAATATTATGTTCGCGCATGGCGTCGATCACGCCGCGCACCTGTTGCGGCGTACCCTGGCTGTCGGCATTGACCGGCCACAGGAACAGTTCCTTCAGCCCGAAATCCCGGGCGAGATAGGAGAACGCCCCTTCGCTCGTTACCAACCACCGCTTGTTCTCAGGAAGCGCGGAAAGCTCATCGCGGATGGGCTGCACGGTGGCACGGATCTTGTCGGAATAGGCCTTGGCATTGGCGGCGTAAATTTCGGCGTGGGCGGGATCTATTCCAGCGAGTCCCTTGCGGATATTTTCCACATAGATCAAGGCGTTATCGGGTGACATCCAGGCATGCGGGTTCGGTTTCCCCTGATACGCCCCGCCATTTATCGCCATCGGTTCGATGCCGTCGCTGACAGTCACATCAGGCACGCCTGAAAGATTGGCCAGAAACTTCTCGAACCACAATTCCAGATTGAGGCCGTTGCGCAGCACCAGATCGGCCTTGCGGGCCTTGAGAATGTCGCGAGGCGTCGGCTGGTAGTTGTGAATTTCAGCGCCTGGCTTGGTGATGCTCTCCACCTCTGCCGCATCGCCCGCCACATTGCGCGCCATATCGGCAATGATCGTGAAGGTGGTCACCACCTTCGGTTTTTCCTGCGCGACAGCCGCAGCAGGCAGGAAAAGCGAAAAAGCAAAAAGGGCATGGCGGATTTTATGGAGATTCACGTCTGTCACCGATTTTTGTTGCGATCAACTCGCAACACCATCTGTCATGGAATCACACTTGTCAACGCTATTGCAAATCATTCGCAATTTAGCGGATTTCAAAAATGTCTGAAAATGGTGCGCTTTTGCCCGCACGGCGCCGGGGGGATTAAACTTTTTTCAATGAGAAAGCGGCACTATCGCAAGGCTCGGACAACGAGGTCCCGAGCTTATCCCGCGTGTGTTCCTCATCCTTCGAGCCACGTTCCGGGGTGAGGGCGATAGGCGGGGTACTGAATGTCAGGATTTTGCGCGTGAAGGCTGTATTCGGACGAATGCGGTTTTCGCGCAAACTCGTTATGATCGGAGGCGGGATCCTGCTTTTGGCGGGTGCGACCGGTTCTGCTGCCGTGTTTATCGGCAGCGAGCGGCTGCTCGGGTCCACCTATGCCTCCGCGAACGGGCTTTCCTGCGACGCAGTCCAGACAGTCAACATCCGCAAGAACGGTTCCCTGTGGGTCCGCAAATTCATTCGTACTGACGGCGGCAACGGCACGGACCGGTTGAAAACGGCGCTGCGTGTCGCCAGGGCGGTTTACGACAAACAGAAGCCTGATCTGGTCCAGGTTTCCGTGCTGGATAAAAACGGCCCGCAATTGCGCTCGGAAATGCGTGGCCGCGCCATCGCGGCCCAAGTGGTCTTCATTGCCGACCCGGCGAAAATTCCCGAAGGCGCCGATGCCCAGCGTTATTCCGCCTTTTATTACGATGGTGCATCAAACGGCAGCGGCCAGTTTTACGGGCTGCGCATCGATCTGCCGCTGGAAGATGCCGAAGCAATGGCCGCAAGCCTGAGCGATGCCACCGACTGCGCAACCCCCGCTTCGGACGCCGCACCCGAAGGGCATGGCGGAAAAGCCGCAAAAGGCGCGGGCGGACACGGCGAAACCAAGGGCGAAGGCGGCGGCGGCCACGACGCTGCGCCGGCGCAAACGCATGAGGGCGGACCCGGTGCGGAAGCCCACGGCGAACCCGTAGCCGACGAAGAACTTCTGACCTCGACCCCGGAAGCCGATGGCGGCAGCATCTTCAGCATCAGCTATCTGAAATCACTGATCTTCGGAAAAGGCACAACGACCGCGCAGGCGGCGGAAGAGAAGCTGGCCGAGAGCGCGCCTGCGGAAGAGCCGGCTGCGGGGAAGACGAAGACGGGGCATTAGTTGCCAAGTCCCTGCCCTAGATCGTTTTAAGAGCGGTGGTCGAAGATCATGGACCCTATCGAACAAAACCTCGTTAACTGGAAAGAATCGCTTTTCGCAAGCATTCCTGTTGGTGGATTGCTGTCTCGCAACTCGGTTGTCTACAAATGGAAAGCAGCTTTCCGAATATGGATGCTCAGAGAAGCCATCTTTTGGCGATTGAGCGACCTAATGACACAGTCCTATGCGTTGCATAAGCAGGGACATGGTTTGGGAGCGCGTATCTTGTTGCGGAGCGGGTTTGAGACCCTTGCGACGTTAATTTACCTAAACCAACTCATGCAAGATGTGCTCGAGGCGAAGTTAAACTTTCACACGTTCGGAGAAAAAACGGCCGTTTTGTTGCTTGGGTCGCGGAATAACGCTGATATGCCATATTCGCTAAACATCGTTACAGTTCTGAATAAATGCGACAAGCGTTACCCCGGAATAATGGCGCTGTATGCCGATCTTTCCGAAAGCTCCCACCCAAGCTACGAAGGGCTGTGTATGGGGTACTCCAAGATTGACCATGAGGAGTACGAAACACATTTCTCTAATCGGTGGATGGAGATATTTGGGAGCCGCCACCTAGGGTCGATGGAACTGTGCATGGAAACGTTCCACCACGAATATAACGACGTATGGCCTTGTCTTATCGAAAAACTTGAGGGCTGGATTGAGGCGAACGACGCGGAGCTAGAGGCGACGAAAAATTCTAAGGATGTTCCTTAAGGGCGGCCGACCGGCCGCCCAGGTTTGGATTATACCCTATACGATCAGTCCGCCTTGTTGCGGCGGGCCGGGAAGAGGATGACGTCGCGGATCGAGGGGGCGTTGGTCAGGAGCATGATCAGACGATCGACACCGATGCCGAGGCCGCCGGCGGGTGGCATGCCCTGATCGATGGCGTCGAGGAATTCGTCGTCCAGCTGCTTGTCCTTTTCACCGCGGGCATGGGCCTGCTCAAGCTGCTCCACCATGCGGCGGCGCTGCTCTTCGGGATCGTTGAGTTCGGAGAAGGCATTGCCCACTTCCCAGGCGTTGCAATAGCTCTCAAAACGCTCAACGAGGCGCGGTTCGCCCGGCACTTCCTTGGCGAAGGGCGAGATATCCTTCGGGAAATGCGTGACGTGGCTCGGCTGGATAAGCGTACCTTCGACCTTCTCTTCGAAGATGAAGGCAAGGCATTCGCCCCAGGTCCAGTCCTTCTCGACGGCAAAACCGGCAGCCTTGGCGGCGGCGCGGGCTTCCTCGTCAGTCTTGATCGCAAGGAAGTCGATGCCGGTCGCTTCCTTCACCGCATCAGGCATGGGCACGCGCTTGAACGGACCCTTGAAGGAAATTGTCTGGCCCTGGAATTCCACCTCGGTCGTGCCGTGCAGGGCAATCGCCAGCGTCTCGAACAGACGCTCTACGAGACCCATGATGTCTTCGTAGTCGGCATAGGCCCAATAGCACTCCATCATGGTGAATTCAGGATTGTGCCTTGTGGAAACGCCTTCGTTGCGGAAGTTGCGGTTGATTTCGAACACCTTGTCGGAAAGGCCTGATACCAGCGTGCGCTTCAGGAACAGTTCCGGCGCGATGCGCAGATACATGTCCATCTTCAGCGTGTTGTGGAAGGTCTTGAACGGATCGGCCGTCGCACCGCCATAAACTGTCTGCAGCATCGGCGTTTCCACTTCGAGGAAGCCTTCGGCCTCCATGAAGCGACGGATGCCGGACAGGATCTTGGAGCGCTGCAGGAAGCGCAGCTTGGAGTCCTCGTTCGCCAGAATATCGAGATGGCGCTTGCGGTAACGCAGCTCGATATCGGAGACACCGTGCCATTTTTCCGGCATCGGCAGCAGCGACTTGGTGAGCATGGTGATTTCTTCGGCGTTGATCGTCAGCTCGCCGCGCTTGGTGCGGCGCACCTTGCCGGTTACGCCGATGATGTCGCCAATGTCGATCATCGGCAGAAGATTGCGCGCCGTTTCCGGCGTCGTATCTTTGTGAGAGAAGATCTGCACCTTGCCCGAGGCGTCATGGATATCCATGAACATGCCGGAATTGCGCGACGAATAAACGCGGCCCGCCACCGTTACCGTGTCGCCGGTTTCCGTGTCCGGTTCGATATCGGCATATTTTTCCGCCAGCTCCGCATTGGTCAGCGTGCGATGGAAATGCGCCGGATAGACATCGCCGATCTGCTCGCGCAGCAGCGCAAGTTTCTGGCGGCGCACTTCGGTGGCGTCGGAGGAAAGGGCGGTGGTTTCGGTTGTCTTGTCGTTCATTGTTCAATCCTGTTGCGGCGTTGCCGCGGCGACAATTGCCTCCCGTATCCCTCATTCCTGTGCTTGTCACAGGAATCCAGTGCGCCCAAGTCCTTGGCGCGGGAGACCTCAATTCATTCTTTCACGGCGCCGACGCGCCGTGGCTGGATTCCTGTGACAAGCGCAGGAATGAGGGGTGGATTTAAAACCCGCCCCGGCAGGCATCAAGCACCGCTGCCAACCATCGTGGCCACAACGGCAATAGCGACCTTCAGGCGCTGGCGCACCACGGAGCGGCCGAGCAGCGCCATCGAGTCAAACAGCGGCAGCGAGCGCGAGGAACCGGAGACGGCGACGAAGAGCGGCGGCGTGACGACGCGCAGTTTCTTGCCCGTGCGTTCGGCAATGTCGCGCAGCTCGGCCTCGATGGCTTCAACGTTCCAATCAGGCATTTTTTCCAGATCGGTGGCAACCGTGGTGAGGATTTCGTGGATTTCCTCGGGTTTGCTTTTGAGACCGGCAAAGGAGGCGGGCGTCAGGCCAACGTCGCTCGAAAGCAGGAAGCCGGCAAGGTTTGGCAATTCGCCGAGCTTGGAAATGCGGCTCTGGGCAAGCTTCAGGCCTTCGGTCAGGCGGGAATTTTCCATCGCCCATTCCAGCGTGCGGGCAATGAAGTCCTCAGGCGTGAGCTTTTCGCGCAGCCAGCGGCCGTTCAGCCAGTCCAGCTTCTGGATATCGAAGATGGCGCCGGCCTTGGAAAGTGCTTCCGGATCGAACTTCGCGGCCAGCTCTTCCATGGTCAGCAGCTCTTCGCCTTCGGCGATCTGGATGAAGAACAGGCCGAGGAAGTTCATCAGCGCTTCCGGCAGGTAGCCGAGCGCGGAATAATAGGAGATCGACGTCGGGTTCTTGCGCTTGGAAAGCTTCGATTTGTCGGCGTTGCGCATCAGCGAAAGATGCATGAACGTCGGCTGGTCCCAGCCGAAATAACGGTAAAGCAGGATGTGCTTGGGCACTGAAGCCAGCCACTCTTCGCCGCGCGCCACATGGGTGATCTTCATCAGATGGTCGTCGATGACGTTTGCCATGTGATAGGTCGGCATGCCGTCGGCCTTGATCAGCACCTGCATGTCAACCGAATCCCAGGGGATCGAGACATCGCCGTAAACGCCGTCATGGAAATCGCACGAACCTTCGGTCGGGATTTTCATGCGCACGACGTTGGCTTCGCCGGCGGCGACGCGGGTGGTCACTTCTTCAGCCTTCAGGTGGAGGCAGAGACCGTCATATTTTGGCGGCTTGCCAGCGGCGCGCTGCGCTTCGCGCATCTGCTCAAGCCGCTCGGGCGTGCAGAAACAACGGAAGGCATGGCCTTTTTCCAGCAATTCTTCGGCATAGGGCCAGTACATCGGCTTGCGCTCGGACTGGCGGTAGGGACCGTAGGGGCCACCGACGTCAGGGCCTTCCGACCAGGTGAGGCCGGTCCAGCGCAGCGCCTCCAGAACCTTCTGCTCATATTCCAGCGTCGAGCGGGTGGCGTCGGTATCCTCGATGCGCAGGATGAACTCGCCGCCGTGTTTCTTGGCGAAGAGATAGTTGAACAGCGCGATGTAAGCGGTGCCGACATGCGGCTCGCCGGTGGGGGAAGGTGCGATGCGGACGCGAACGCCGGAAGTGGTCATGAAATTCACTCGTCGTGACGGGGTGGTGACATCGGGGCGGCTTCACCCTTCTATCACGAAGTTTTCGTTTGAATGCGGCGGGAAAGGGTGCGGAAAGGCGTGTTGAACGCACTTTTGCATATTTCCGTTCGGCATCGGCTTAGGCCATATTATGCCGCAGGCGTCAAGGAAATATGGCGCTTGCGCTGTCTTCGCCCGGACGTAAACCGCCCCTAATTCACCGGCCAGACATAAAGCAGCATCGGAATGCTGGCAATGACGATCATGATCGACAGCGGCAGTCCAAGGCGCGGATAATCGCTGAAGCGATAACCGCCCGGACCCATGACCAGCGTGTTGCACTGGTGGCCGATAGGCGTGAGGAAATCGCAGCCGGCGCCGATCGCCACCGCCATCAGAAAGGCCTCCGGCCGAAAGCCGAGCGTGGTGGCGAAACCGGCGGCGATGGGTGCCATGACCAGCACGGTTGCAGCATTGTTGAGGAAGGGCGTTACCGCCATGGCAGTCAACAGGATCATGCCGAGTGCTGCGAAGGGCGGCAGTCCTTGTGCGGCGTGGCCGAGCCAGGCGGCGATCAGCTCGCTGGCGCCGCTGGTGCGCAGACTGTCGCTGACGGGAATGAGGGCGGCGAGCATGACGAGGATCGGCCCGTCGATCGATTTATAGACTTCGGTGAGCGGTATCGCGCCGACGACGATCATCAGGAAGGCAGCGGCGAAAAAGGCGACGGATACCGGCACCAGCCCGCTGCCGGCGGCAATCATGGCCGCGGCAAGCACGATGACGGGCAACAGCGCGCGGCGCTGCACTCCAAGCAGGATTTCCCGCTGCGCCAGGGGCAGCAGCGAAAATTCCTGCAATACCTGTGGCAGGTTCTTGCGGCTGCCCTGCAGGAGAATGACGTCGCCTGCCTGCAAGGTCAGGTCGGAGAGCCGCTGGCTGACGCGCTGGCCGCGACGGCTGACTGCAATCAGATTGACGCCGCGGGTGTAGGATAGCGCCAGTTCGCGCGCGGAAATCCCGTTGAGAACGGATTCGTTGCTGATAACCGCTTCCATGGAAATAAGGTCGGCGGTCTTCTGGCCGTTCTCGGTGAGCGGCTTGCCTGACAGCAGCAGCTTGGCCTGCGAGACGATGCGGTCGAGGCCCTCCGGGTTGCCTTCGAGAAGAATGGTGTCGCCCGGCTTCAGATTGACATCGGGGAAGGGGGAGATACGCCGGGGTCCGCGCAGGATCGTGCTGGCGATTACGTCGCCATCCGCCTGTTTCAACAGCTCCCGCAGCGGCTTGTCGGCGTATGTGCTGTCGGCGGGAAGCGTCGCCTCGGCGGTGTAGGCTGACTGGTCCAGAATATCTTCCATCGATGCCTGCTGGCGGTTGCGCACCGGCAGCAGGCGGTAACCGAAGGTCAGGAAGATGATGCCGATCACGGTCAGCCCGGCACCGACCGGGGTGAAATCGAACATCGAGAAGCTCTGCCCGGTCATTTCCTCACGCAGCCTGGAAACGACGATGTTGGGCGAGGTGCCGATCTGCGTCATGAGCCCGCCCAGAAGGGCGGCGAAGGCCATGGGCATCAGATAATAGGAAACAGGGCTGCCGGATTTGCGGGCGAACTGGAAAGCAACCGGCATCATGATGGCAAGCGCGCCGATGTTCTTGATGAAGGCCGACATGATGGCGACGACGATCATCAGAAAGGCCAGTTGCAGGGTTTTGGAGTGCATCTCCGGGAAATATTTCTTGATCGTCATATCGACGACCCCTGAACGCGCCACGGCCGAACTGACGATCAGCGCGCTGCCGACGATGATGACGATATCGTCCGAGAAACCGGAGAACGCCTTGTCGAAAGGCACGACCCCAACCGCCACCGCCACCAGCAACGCGCTGCACGCGACCACATCATAGCGGAACCTGTCCCATATGAACGCGACCATCATGCCGGCGATCACGGTAAAGGCGAGGATCTGGTCGGTCGTCATGCTTGCTTATGCTTTCGAAGGAGAGACGGCGGGACGGACTCTTCCGGTAGGGATGTCGAAGAACGCGAGGCGGGGTGAAGCGGTTCCGGAGTGGCCGGCGCGTTCCACACGTTCGCGTCATACCGGCCATGAGCCGGAATCCAGCCGCCGCGCGTCGGCGCGGCGGAAAGTGTTCAGCCCAAGGGCTTGGGCTGAAGGGATGCCGGATCAGGTCCGGCATGACGGTCAGGGCAATCAGTGCGGTTTGGCCGCCTGTGCTTTCTTGCGCTGTCTGGCGTTACGCGCCAGCATGTTGAGCAGTTCCACCAGCGCCGAAAACGCCATGGCGGCATAGACGTAGCCCTTGGGAACATGGAAGCCCATGCCTTCGGCGATCAGGGTCGTGCCGATCATCATCAGGAAGGCGAGTGCCAGCATGACGATGGTGGGGTTGCGCTCGATAAAGTTGGCGAGCGGCGTTGCGGCGAGCAGCATCACGGCAACGGCAAAGATCACGGCCACGATCATGATCGGCAGATGCGGTGTCATGCCAACGGCGGTGATGATGCTGTCCACAGAGAACACGAGGTCGAGCAGCAGGATCTGGCCGATGGCGGCGCCGAAATTCATCGCAACCGGGCCGCCCACCATGTCTTCCTTGTGATCTTCAGGATCGACATTGTGGTGGATTTCCTTGGTGGCCTTCCACATCAGGAAGAGACCGCCGGCGATGAGGATCATGTCCTTCCACGAGAAGGCGTGGCCGAAGATTTCGAAGACCGGCGTGGTGAGCTGCACGATCCAGGCCACAGTGCCGAGAAGGCCGAGACGCATGATCAAGGCAAGCCCGATGCCGATCTTGCGGGCTTTTTCGCGCTGTTCAGGCGGAAGCTTGTTGGTGAGGATCGAGATGAAGATCAGGTTGTCGATGCCAAGCACGACCTCCATGACGATCAGGGTGACCAGCGCCACCCAGGCAGCGGGGTCGGACAGAAGAGGGAGAACGGACTCCATCAGGGAATTTTTCCTTTCAGCAACAAGGCCACCCGAAACATTCGGTTCGTGGAATTTATAGCGCAATACGCGAGAAACAAGGAGACCGCGCCTGTGATAGGCAAGATTTCATCGAAATTTCGCGCAAACCGCGTATCAGGCCCCGTGCCGTTGCCGGTCCGGTCGCCCGTTGCTGAATGTTTTCAGGCCTTGTCGGTTCCGTAAGCCGCCATGAACACCATGATGGCGCTGTCGATCACCCGGTCCAGCTCCTCTTCGGGAACCGGACCTTCGAGTTCTCCGAACAGGCGCAGCTTGAAGAAAGTGCCCGTGGAAAGCTCGATATATTGCCGGGCGGCAAGTTCGACGTCATCGACCTTGAGATGGCCGAGCGAGACCTGATGCTCGATGAAATCCTGAAGAACGGTGCGCACGTTGTTGGGTGCTGCGATGAAGAAACGCTGCGCCAGCTTCGGCATGCGGTCGATGACGCCGATCACCGAGCGCATGGCCGGTATCATTTCGGAGCAGATCATCTTGTTGGCGAAGGCCTTGCCGAACTGTTTCAGGCCGTCGCGCACCTCTTCGGTGCCGGCCAGAATGTTGCGCATGGAGGTCGCGAATTCCTGCCGGTGATGATCGACAAGGGCGGCGAACAGGTCTTCCTTGTTGGAGAAATAGACATAGATCGTTCCCTTGGAAACGCCGGCTTCCCGCGTGATGTCGTTCATGCTGGCGGCATCGAAGCCCTTGCGCTTGAACACGCGCCAGGCGCCGGCAACAATCTGCTCACGCTTGGCCGGGTCTTCGCCCGCAGCAAAACGCCCGGCGGGGTTTCCCGGACAGCCCGTTTCGGTTTCCGTCTCCATATCCATGTCTTCACCTGCCATCGTTACCGGTTCCTAGCACTGCAATGGCGTAAAAAAAATTAACCGAACGTCGAACCAATCAGTTCGATTACACTTGATATGTGTCAGGAAAGGGATTATGTCAATCGAACCGAACGGTTCAGTTCGAAAAACTTTCTTCAATTTATCACGGTACAATCTCATGTCGGCCCAGAAGAATAGCGCGGTTCGCGCCGTCAACGATGCGGAAGAGGCGGACGTTTCCGCCAAGGCTGAGACCTCTCCGGCAAAGCCGGTGGAGGCCCCGCCGCAACAGCCGCCACAGACAATTGCCGCACCGAAGAAGAAGAAGCGTTCGCCGCTTCTGCCGATCTTTGCGATCGCCCTTCTCGCCGGCGCCGGCTGGTACGGTTATAACTGGTGGATCGACGGTCGCTTCATGGTTTCGACGGATGACGCCTATATACAGGGTGATATCGCGGTCATCGCGCCCAAGGTTTCGGGTTACATCGCCAAGGTGAACGTTGTCGAAAACCAGGAAGTCAAGGCGGGTGATCCGCTGGTTACTCTGGATGACGGCGACTATCGCATCGCGCTTGAACAGGCCGACGCGCAGATTCGCACCGAGGAACTGTCGCTGAAGCGCATCGACGCGCAGATCATCGGTGGCGAGGCAGCGCAGGAACAGGCCGTTGCCCAGAAGGGCGCTCTGGATGCGGCGCTTCGCGGTGCGGAAATCACCCAGAAGCGCGCCACCGAATTGCAGGCGAAGGATGTCGGCACCGTTGCCGCTTCCGATAGCGCGCAGGTCGCGCTCGATCAGGCCAGGGCGAATGTCGTAGCCGGCGAGGCGGCGATCTCGTCCGCGAAAGCCAATGTCGAGCTTCTTCGCGCCCAGCGCGAGGAAGCCGAAAGCACCATCCGTTCGCTGCAACTTTCCAAGGACAAGGCGGCCCGCGATCTGGCCTTCACCGTGCTGAAAGCGCCTTATGACGGCGTTATCGGCAATCTGGCGGTGCAGACGGGCGATCTCGTTTCGGTCGGCAAGCGCCTTGCTTCGCTGGTGCCGTTGAACGAGCTTTATATCGACGCCAATTTCAAGGAAACGCAGCTGGCCCGCGTGGTGCCCGGTTCGAAGGTCCGCGTCCATGTGGATGCTTTCGACGACGAGACCATTGAAGGCACGGTCCAGTCGATCTCGCCCGGTTCCGGTTCGGTCTTCTCGATGCTGCCGCCGGAAAACGCCACGGGTAACTTCACCAAGGTCATCCAGCGCGTGCCGGTGCGTATCGTCTTCTCGAAGGAAGATCTCGCCAAGCACAATCTGCGTGCGGGCCTGAGCGTCGTCGTCGATGTGGATACCCGCACGGCGCCGGAAAACACGAAAACGGCGCACGTTAACCCATAGGCCAACCAGGGCGTCGTTGAGGGCAAGATCATGGCGGCTACGGTTGTCGGCACAGGCGGGGTATCTGTCCCCGTCGATCCACCCATGGACAAGCGCAGGCTCATCGCGTTCTTCGCGATGGTCTTCGGCATGTTCATGTCCATTCTCGATATTCAGATCGTCTCCGCCTCGCTTGCGGAAATCCAGGCAGGTCTCGGGGCGGGCTCCGACGAGATCGCCTGGGTGCAGACATCCTATCTGATCGCAGAAGTCATCATGATCCCTCTGTCGGGCACGCTGGCGCGCATCCTGTCCACGCGCGTGCTGTTTGCCACCTGCGCCGCCGGCTTCACCCTGTCGAGCGCGCTCTGCGCCACTGCGACCAATATCGACCAGATGATCGTCTACCGGGCGATCCAGGGCTTTATTGGCGGCGGCATGATCCCGTCGGTCTTTGCGGCCGCCTTCACCATTTTCCCGCCCTCCAAGCGTTCGGTCGTCTCGCCGATCATCGGTCTCGTCGCCACGCTTGCGCCCACCATCGGTCCCACGGTCGGCGGTTATCTTTCCAATGCCTTCTCCTGGCACTGGCTGTTCCTCGTCAACATCATTCCCGGCATCATTGTCACCATCCTGACATGGAGCCTGATCGATTTCGACAAGCCTGAAACCTCGCTCTGGAAGAAGTTCGACTGGTGGGGGCTGATCTCCATGGCCGTCTTCCTCGGCTCTCTGGAATACGTGCTGGAAGAGGGCAACAACAAGGACTGGTTCAACGACGAGCATATCGTCATCGGTTCGGTGGCCATGGTCATCGGTGCGGTGGTGTTCTTCTGGCGTGCCTTCAAGGTGGACTTCCCCGTTGTGGACATCCGCGCCTTTGCGGACCGAAATTTCTCCATCGGCTCGCTGTTTTCCTTCGTGATGGGCATAGGGCTTTACGGGCTGACCTATCTCTACCCGCTCTATCTCGGTCGCGTGCGCGGTTACGATGCGCTGATGATCGGCGAGACCATGTTCGTTTCCGGTCTTGCCATGTTCTTCACCGCGCCGATTGCCGGCAAGGTGTCCACCAAGCTCGATCCGCGCATCATGATGGCCATCGGCTTCATCAGCTTCGGTTGCGGCACGTGGATCATGACGCATGTGACCACCGACTGGGATTTCTATGAGCTGCTGATTCCGCAGGTCCTGCGCGGTTTCGGACTGATGATGTGCATGGTGCCGATCAACAACATCGCGCTCGGCACGCTTCCGCCCGCGCGCATCCGCAATGCCTCGGGCCTGTTCAACCTCACCCGCAACCTCGGCGGCGCGGTTGGCCTTGCCGTCATCAATACGCTGCTGTCGCAACGCACCGACGATCATTATGTGCGGCTGGCGGAACATGTCAGCTATTCCAATCCACAGGCGCTGGAGTGGCTGAACAATGTCGGCGCGAACTATGATTCCTACGGGCTGGACGGTGCTTCCGTCGCGATCAAGAAGCTGGTCGGCATGGTCTCGCAGCAGGCGTGGATACTCGCCTTTGCGGATGTGTTCTTCGCGCTGACGCTGCTGTTTGGCAGCCTGATCTTCATGACCGTGCTGATCCAGAAACCCAAGGCAGCGCCGCCACCAGACGCGGCGCACTGAACAAAATCCCCTCCCATCCACCGCAGAGCTGGGGCCGTCGGAAATGACGGCCCCTTTTTTGTCTGTTTCGCGATACTTTTCCGTCATGCCGTCCTTGAGCCGGTATCCAGTAAGCCCAAGTCCTTGATCCAGGGCTGAAATGACGGAAGTTGTTGGTCAGCCCCGATATTCTGCAGCCTGTTGATTTTATTGATGTGTCTAAATCCTTGGGAAAAGCCGAGGGATGACGCCGGGCAAAGGCGCGTACCGGCAGTTCAGAGATGGAAATAAAGCGAAATCATCATCTTGCTGAAAATGTGAGGTACGTACATCATTTTTCGGTTTACGACGGCGGCAAAGCTGGATATTCAAATGGCACGGGAGGAAACATGAAGCCGACAGTTCACGATATCGCCGAGCGGGCGGGTGTCAGCCTTGCCACCATCGACCGGGTGCTGAACATGCGCCCCGGCGTTCACGCCGCTACTCGAGCGCGGGTAGAGGCGGCGATTGCCGAGCTCGGTTATGTGCGCGATATCGCCGCCGCCAATTTGGCCAAGGGTCGCAATTATTCACTGGTCTTCATCCTTCCCGGCAACGACAATTCCTTCATGGCGACGCTGCGAGCCGAAGTTCGTGCCGCAGCCGCCCGCGCCCATCTGGAGCGCACGGCGATCCGCGTTATCGAGGTGCCGCCCTTCAATGCCGCGGCACTGACGGAGGCGCTGGAAGTCGCGCGGCGGGAAAAGCCGTCGGGCGTCGCCTTCGTCGCCACCGATTCTGAGGATGTTGCTGAAGCCGCAGACCGGCTGGCCGAAGATGGCATCGCCACCGTCACGCTGGTTTCCGATCTCTCCGGTTCGCGCCGCGACCATTATGCCGGTGTCGACAACGTTGCGGCCGGGCGCACGGCGGCTAGCCTCATGGGGCGCTTCCTGTCCGGGCGCGGCGGCGATATTGCGGTCGTTGCCGGCTCCATGCTGGTGCGCGACCATCGCGAACGCCTAGACGGCTTTCGATCCGTCATCGAAAGCGAATTTCCGGACCTGCGACTATTGCCGGTCCTCGAAGGCCGGGACGATCCCGTCACCGTCGAGGCGCTGGTCACCAAGGCGCTTGCGAGCGACGCGCTGTCCGGCATCTACAGTCTCGGCGCCGGTAATCGTGGCCTCATCCGGGCGCTCAGAGCGTCATCGGGCGAAAGGTCGCCATCCGTCATCGCCCATGAGCTCACCGAAAACACGGCCAATGCGCTGCGGGAAGGCGTGCTCGATGCCGTGCTCAACCAGGATGCAGGGCATGAGGTGCGCAGCGCCATTCGCGTGTTGAAAGCGCGCGCGGATGGTCTCGCTGTCATTGCCGCGCAGGAGCGTATCCGTATCGACATATTCCTCAGGGACAATCTGCCCTGAGGAGAGCATTTCCAGGAAAAGTGGCCGCCGGTTTTCCGTCCGGAAATGCGGTGACCCTTAAAACCGCTGAAGTGGCGCAAGGAGCGCCGGAATGGAGAATTACATGTATCTCGGTCTCGATCTTGGAACATCCGGTGTCAAAGCCCTGCTGATGGACGGCGATCAGAAGATCGTCGGCTCGGCCAACGGCTCGCTGGAGGTCTCGCGCCCGCATCACGGCTGGTCGGAACAGGACCCGGCGGACTGGATCGCCGCCACGAAAACCGCAGTCGAAGGTCTGAAGCAGAAGTTTGCGAAGGAACTCGCTGCCGTGAAAGGTATCGGCCTTTCCGGCCAGATGCATGGCGCGACGCTGATAGACGCGAGCGGCAATGTGCTGCGGCCGTGCATTCTGTGGAACGACACGCGCTCCTATGCCGAGGCTGCCGAACTCGATGCCGATCCGCGCTTCCGCAAGATCACCGGCAACATCGTATTCCCAGGCTTTACCGCACCGAAACTGGCTTGGGTCGCGAAGAACGAACCTGAAATCTTCGCAAAGGTGGCCAAGGTACTGCTGCCGAAGGATTACCTGCGACTGTGGCTGACGGGTGAATATATCTCGGAAATGTCGGATTCCGCCGGCACATCGTGGCTGGATACCGGTGCGCGCAAATGGTCTGCCGATCTTCTGGCGGCGACCGGCCTTGAAGAAAAACACATGCCGTCGCTGGTTGAAGGCACCGAGGAGGCAGGTGTGCTGCGTGCCGAGCTCGCCTCGCAATGGGGCATTGTGGGCAAGGCCGTGGTGGCCGGCGGTGCGGGTGACAATGCCGCTTCCGCCTGCGGCATGGGCACGGTGAAAGAGGGCCACGCGTTCGTTTCGCTCGGCACTTCCGGCGTGTTGTTTGCCGCCAACGCCTCCTATCTGCCGAAGCCGGAAAGCGCCGTACACGCGTTCTGCCACGCGCTTCCCAACACATGGCACCAGATGGGCGTCATCCTGTCCGCTACCGATGCACTCAACTGGTATTCGCGCCTCACCGGCAAGTCCGCAGCCGAACTGACGGGTGAACTGGGCGACGAGCTTCTGGCGCCGAGCGGCGTCACTTTCGCACCCTATCTTTCCGGCGAGCGCACGCCGCATAACGATGCCGCCATTCGCGGCTCTTTCATTGGCCTTTCGCATGAAAGTGACCGCAGGGCGCTGACGCAGGCCGTGCTGGAAGGCGTGACTTTCGCCATCCGTGACAATCTCGAGGCGCTGAAGTCGGCCGGCACCTCCATCTCCCGCGTCACCGCCATCGGCGGCGGTTCGCGCTCGGCCTATTGGCTGGCCTCGATCGCGACTTCGCTCGGTGTGCCCGTGGATATTCCGGCCGAGGGCGATTTCGGCGCCGCTTTCGGCGCCGCCCGCCTCGGTCTCATCGCTGCAACAGGTGCAGATCCGGTTGCAGTCTGCACGCAGCCGGAAACGGCGCGGACGATCGAGCCGGTGGTGGCGCTTGGCGATGCTTATGAGGAGGCTTACCAGCGGTATCACGCGCTTTATCCCGCTATTCGGCCGCTTTCGCATTGAGGTTTTGCGTGCGCCGTTCACCCCTCTCTGCCCTGCCGTGCATTTCCCCCACAGTGGGGAGATCGACAAGCGGCTAGGTCACGTCCTCCTGTGAGGTCGCGATCGAAGCGATTGAGCGCAACTTGCTGATCTCCCTCCTTGTGGGGGAGATGTCCGGTACGACAGAGGGGGGTAAGCGGCCCGCGCAGACCCCGAATTTTGAACACCATCTAAACCCACCCCAGAGGAGGAACCATCTAATGAGCACAGGCTTCTTCGGCGATATCGCCAAGATTAAATATGAAGGCCCCGACAGCACCAACCCGCTCGCCTTCCGCCATTACAACCCCGACGAGATCGTTGCCGGAAAGCGTATGGAAGATCACCTGCGCTTTGCCGTGGCTTACTGGCACACCTTCACCTGGCCGGGCGGCGACCCATTCGGTGGGCAGACGTTCCAGCGTCCGTGGTTTGAAGACACCATGCAGGCCGCCAAGCTGAAGGCCGATGTCGCCTTTGAATTCTTCTCGCTGCTCGGTTCGCCGTTCTATTGCTTCCACGACGCCGATGTGCGCCCGGAAGGCAGGAACTTTGCCGAAAACACCAGGAACCTCAACGAGATCGTCGACTACTTCGCGCAGAAGCAGGCTGATACCGGCGTAAAGCTTCTGTGGGGCACGGCGAACCTGTTCTCCAACCGCCGCTTCATGTCGGGTGCCGCGACCAATCCGGACCCGGATGTCTTCGCATTCTCGGCTGCAACGGTGAAGACCTGCATGGATGCCACCAAGAAGCTCGGCGGCGCCAATTACGTACTATGGGGCGGTCGTGAAGGTTACGAAACGCTGCTCAATACCGATCTTTCGCGCGAGCTGGACCAGCTCGGCCGCTTCCTCAATCTGGTTGTGGAATACAAATACAAGATCGGTTTCGAAGGCACGATCCTGATCGAGCCAAAGCCGCAAGAGCCGACCAAGCACCAGTACGACTACGACGTCGCAACCGTTTATGCGTTCCTGCAGAAGAACGGTCTCGAAAAGGAAGTGAAGGTCAATATCGAGCAGGGTCACGCCATCCTCGCCGGCCATTCCTTCGAACACGAACTGGCCATGGCCAATGCCTTCGGCATTTTCGGCTCCATCGACATGAACCGCAACGATTACCAGTCTGGCTGGGATACCGACCAGTTCCCCAACAACGTACCTGAAATGGCGCTGGCCTATTACCACGTACTGGCCGGCGGCGGCTTCACCAATGGCGGCACCAACTTCGATTCCAAGCTGCGTCGCCAGTCGCTCGATCCGCAGGACCTGCTGATCGGCCATATCGGCGGCATGGATTGCTGCGCCCGCGGTCTGAAGGCGGCGGCGAAGATGATCGAGGACGGCGCGCTGTCGAAGCCGCTTTCGGAGCGTTACGCGAAGTGGGACGCACCTGAAGCCCAGAAGATGTTGCGCGGCGAGCTGAAGCTCGAAGAAATCGCAGCGCTGGTCGAGCGCCAGGATATCAACCCCGAGCCGAAGTCCGGTCGTCAGGAATATCTGGAGAACGTCGTCAATCGTTACGTTTGACGGGCTGGTACGTTCATAAACAAAGGACGGGGGAGCATCCCCCGTCTAGAGGCTGGTTAAAGCCGCAAAACCTCTCCTCCGTCATCCTCGCGACACGCCCGAGGATGACGTCGTATCTGCGGTGTACGGCCCCCGTGCGGTCTCCGGGCCCGATGCTGCAGATAACATTCCATAAAATGAGACTAAGAAGGTTGCGATAGCCGGATTAGAGGGCATGCTCGCCGTCTGCTGCCAAAGGCGAGAACATTTCCGCGCCACCCCTCCTTTCTTTCCAGTCACTTACCGCAAAACCTTTCCCCGCATGTCCCCACCCGTCCATTTTGCTGCATCATTCCCCTGCAACCGGAACGGAAGGGCGATACGCGCGGCGCCTTTCGCGGACCGGCTGCCGGCATCGACAAGCGTGGTTCTGGCAAACCGCGTTCCGGAAAGGCGTCCCGCAATTGCCAGCAGCGGGAAGGGCCGATCCGGTAGGTGTCGTGAAAAGTCTGTCACCGATGGACCGGCATTCCGGTCGAACAAGGCGTGGCCCGGCAGATGCAAGACTTTCCACCACACTCAACTCCCATCCGCATTTGCCGGGCTGTCGTTTCTCCCGCCGCCGGGAAACCGTTGCGGCGACTTTCGTGTACCTAAAGCGCTTTGGATATCTTAACCGCGCTGCTGAAACGTTGCAGATTTTGCGTGCCTGCGGCTGTACCTCATTGCTGACTTGGTCTAAACCGCTCTCCATCTTTTGACGCTCGATGGATGACGAAAGGGCCTATCCGATGACCGATCACAAAGCGCTTGCAGCCCGTTTCCCCGGCGATTTCCTGTTCGGCGTGGCGACCGCCTCGTTCCAGATCGAGGGTGCCACCAAGGTTGACGGCCGCAAGCCATCCATCTGGGATGCCTTCTGCAACATGCCGGGCCATGTCTTCGGGCGCCACAATGGCGACGTTGCCTGCGATCACTATAATCGCTGGGAGGATGATCTCGATCTCATCAAGGAAATGGGTGTCGAGGCCTATCGTTTCTCCATTGCCTGGCCGCGCATCATTCCCGATGGATTCGGTCCGATCAACGAGAAGGGGCTGGATTTCTACGACCGCCTCGTCGATGGCTGCAAGGCGCGCGGCATCAAGACCTATGCGACGCTTTACCATTGGGACCTGCCGCTGACACTGATGGGCGACGGCGGCTGGGCCTCGCGTTCCACCGCCCATGCCTTCCAGCGTTACGCCAAGACCGTCATGGCACGGCTGGGCGACCGGCTGGATGCGGTGGCGACCTTCAATGAACCCTGGTGTGCGGTCTGGCTCAGCCATCTCTATGGCATTCATGCGCCGGGCGAGCGCAACATGGATGCAGCCCTTGCGGCCATGCACCACATCAACCTTGCCCATGGTTTCGGCGTCGAGGCGTCCCGCCATGTTGCGCCCAAGGTGCCGGTCGGACTGGTGCTGAACGCCCATTCCGTCATCCCGGCCTCCGATAGCGACGCCGACATGAAGGCAGCTGAACGGGCATTCCAGTTCCACAACGGCGCGTTTTTCGATCCGGTCTTCAAGGGCGAATATCCGGCCGAAATGATGGAGGCCCTGGGCAGCCGCTTGCCGGTGGTGGAGGCGGAAGACCTGTCCATCATCAGCCAGAAGCTCGACTGGTGGGGCCTGAATTATTATACACCGATGCGCGTTGCCGACGACGCCACCGAAGGTGCGGAATTCCCTGCCACCAAACCAGCCCCGGCCGTCAGCGATGTCAAGACCGATATCGGCTGGGAAGTCTATGCGCCGGCGCTGCACTCGCTGGTGGAGACGCTCTACGAGCGCTACGAGCTGCCCGATTGCTACATCACCGAAAATGGCGCTTGCTACAATATGGGTGTCGAAAACGGCGAGGTGGATGATCAACCCCGTCTTGACTATTACGCCGAACATCTTGGTATCGTTGCTGATCTGGTGAAGGACGGTTACCCCATGCGGGGTTACTTCGCCTGGAGCCTGATGGACAATTTCGAATGGGCGGAAGGGTACCGCATGCGCTTTGGCCTCGTTCACGTGGATTACGAAACGCAGGTTCGTACGCTGAAGAACAGCGGCAAATGGTACAGCGCGCTGGCATCGGGTTTTCCGAAGGGGAACCACGGTGTGATGAAGGAGTGAGGCTTTCTCCCTCATCCCTATGCTTGTCACAGGGATCCAGCCGCCCCAAGTCCTCGGGCTGGGATGAGTATTTGCGCCACGCAGACGCTTGTCGGCTTGATTCCTGTGACAAGTACAGGAATGAGGGTGGAGAGGCTGGCTCGTGTGTGAACTTTACCTGCCGTATTCCTCACCAGGAAAGTACACGATCGCTCTCCCCAATAAAGTTCTTCCACCTTACTATCAGTTTTCCAAACTTTTTTGCCAGTTACCCGGCGGTGCCTGCTTGCGCCTGCCATCCTGTCTCCTATGTCAGGCAGGCTACGCAGACGTAGCGCCTGCTGCTGCCTCATCCGGAGCGGTGCGGGCTGGTCCTCCCAGGGAAAACGAACATGCTTATCGAAAAACTCAACTGGCGTTATGCCACCAAGAAAATGGATCCTTCCAAGACTGTTGCGGAAGACAAGGTCGAGCGCATCGTCGAAGCCGCCCGGCTGGCGCCGACTTCCAGCGGGTTGCAGCCGTTCGAAGTCATTGTCGTTACCGATCCGGAAGTGCGCGCAAAGATCCGCGAGATCGCCTGGAACCAGGCGCAGGTGACTGAAGGCTCGCATCTTCTGGTGTTTGCGGCGTGGGATAACTACACGCAAGAGCGGATCAACCATATGTTCGATCTGGTCAACGAAGAGCGTGGCGTCAAGAACGAGGGCTGGGAAGCGTATCGTCAGAAGCTTCTCTCCTCCTATCCGCAGCGTGATGAGCAGGTGAATTTCGAACACGCAGCCCGTCAGGCCTATATTGGTTTCGGCATGGCGGTGGCGCAGGCTGCTTTCGAGGGTGTGGATTCCACACCGATGGAAGGTTTCGATCCGGCCAAGCTGGATGAAATCCTCGGCCTGCGTGAAAAGGGCCTGCGCTCCGTCACTATCCTGCCGCTCGGATACCGCGAGCCGGAAGGCGACTGGCTGGTGAACCTGAAGAAGGTCCGCCGCCCGCTTGAGGAATTCGTCAGCCGCGTCTGATTTTCACGCACTCGCGAAGTCTTGACTGCCGCAGGGCCGCACAGACGGCTTTGCGGTAGATTTTTTCTCTGATTTCAGATAATTGAAAAATCATCCCTGTTAAAAGATGGCGCCTGCGGGCAAGTATGCGCCATCGAATTGCCGATCCCCGGCATTTCTGAGTGAAAGCCTGACGAAATGACCCGGAAAATCAGCTGTCATCGAATGTGCCGGAAGGCTGCATGAAGAGAGCGGTTCAGCACCGCAACAGGATTTTTTGAGACCCGATCCGTCAAGAGTTTTCGCAGAGTTCCCAATGAGTTTTTCATCCAACGCGACATCGCTCGCGCGCGCACCGCAGACTGCCAAGGACGCGATGGTCACGTTTGAAGGCGTGACCAAGACCTTTGGCGGCAGCGATGGCAAGCCGGGCTTCGCAGCCCTCGCCGGCATTGATTATGTCGTGCCGAAGGGTTCCATCACCGGCATCATCGGCCGCTCTGGTGCCGGCAAATCCACCCTCATCCGCCTCGCCAACGGCCTTGAAAAACCGTCGTCCGGCCGGGTGGTCGTCGACGGCGTCGATGTTGCCGCCCTTGATGAGAAGAGTCTGAGGACCCTTCGCCGTTCCGTCGGCATGATCTTCCAGCACTTCAATCTCCTGTCGTCGCGCACCGCTTTCGACAACGTGGCGCTGCCGCTAGAAATTGCCGGTCTCGGTAAAAAAGAGATCGAAACGCGGGTAACGCCGCTGCTCGAACTCGTTGGCCTTTCCGACAAGGCGAAGCGTTATCCGGCGGAACTGTCGGGTGGGCAGAAGCAGCGTGTCGGCATCGCCCGCGCGCTTGCGACGCAACCCAAGCTGCTGTTGTCGGACGAGGCGACGTCCGCGCTCGATCCGGAGACGACCCAGTCCATCCTTGAACTCCTGAAGCGGATCAATGCCGAACTTGGGCTGACAGTGCTGCTCATCACCCACGAGATGGAGGTGGTGAAGACCATCGCCTCGCAGGTCGCCGTCATCGACAGGGGCCTGATCGTGGAGGAGGGGCGCACCTTCGATATTTTCACCGCGCCGAAACACGAGACGACCCGCAGCCTGCTGTCGTCCTCGGTCGGGGTTAAGCTGCCGCACTGGGTTACATCAGGGTTGAAGCCGGAAGCCGCGGAGGGTGACCGCGTTCTCGTGCGGCTGGTGTTCTTCGGCGAAACGGCATTCCAGCCGCTGACCGCGCGTCTTGTTGCGGAAATCGGTCCTGACGTGAACATCCTTGCCGGCACCATCGAGGAAATTTCCGGCGAACCATTCGGCTCGCTGGTTGTGTCCTATCCGGCCACGGCGGAAACCACCGCCCGCGCCGGCCGCTTTTATACTGAGACCGGTCTTCACACGGAGGTGCTCGGTTATGTCGCCTGATATGCTTTTCAACCTTCTGTCGAAGGGTCTTCTGCAGACGCTGCACATGGTCGCGGTCGCCGGCATCGTCGGCTCCATCATCGGCGTGCCGATGGGCGTTTTCCTTGCCACCAGCGGCAAAGGCGAACTCTTCCCCGCGCCGATGACGAACCGCATCCTCGGCCTTGTCGTCAATGCGGCGCGCTCCACGCCCTTCATCATTCTGGTGGTGGCGATCATTCCCTTTACGCGGCTGGTCGCCGGCACTTCCATCGGCACCAGTGCGGCCATCGTGCCGCTGACGGTTGCCACCGTGCCTTTCATCGCGCGGTTGGTGGAAGCGGCGATCCGCGAGGTCGACAAGGGCCTGATCGAAGCGGCCCGCGCCATGGGCGCAACACCGTTGCAGATCGTCACCAAGGTCCTGCTTGCGGAAGCAAAGCCGGGCATCACGCTGGCGCTTACCCTCACGCTCGTCAGCCTCATCGGTTATTCGGCCATGGTCGGTGCTGTCGGCGGCGGCGGGCTGGGTGATCTCGGCATTCGCTACGGCTACCAGCGCTTCATGCCTGACGTGATGCTGGTCGTGGTGCTGGTGCTGATCGTGCTCGTACAGCTCGTGCAGAGCGCCGGCGACCGGCTTGCCCGCAGCTTCGACAAGCGCACCCGCAAGAACTGATAAAACCGTTCAAGAACAACAAACCCAAGAACAACAAACCAAGGAGACATCCATGAAGAAAATCATCCTCGCGGCTTCGCTCGCCGCTCTCTTTACCGCCGGTCAGGCGCTGGCCGAAACCATCAAGATTGGTGTTACACCTGCCGAGCACGCGCAGATCATGGAACAGGTCAAGAAGATCGCCGCCGCCAAGGGACTGGACATCGATATCGTCGAGTTCTCCGACTACGTCGTGCCGAACCAGGCACTGGCAGACGGTGAGCTTCAGGCCAACTCCTTCCAGCACCAGCCTTACCTCGACAACCAGATCGCTGACCGCAAGTTCGATCTCGTCAGCGTCGGCACCACCATCACCACCCCGATGGGCGTTTATTCGAAGAAGGTGAAGAGCCTTGACGAGCTGAAGGACGGCGCGACGGTCGGTATTCCGAACGACCCGACCAATGGCGGCCGTGCGCTTCTCGTTCTCGTTTCCAAGGGTGTGCTCAAGGTCAAGGAAGAAGCCGGTCTGAAGGTAACGCCTGCCGACATCACCGAAAACCCGAAGAACATCCAGATCGTCGAACTTGACGCTGCGCAGTTGCCGCGCTCGCTGGATGACACCGATGCGTCGGTGATCAACACCAATTATGCCACGGCAGCAGGCCTGAACCCCAAGAAGGACGCCATCGCCATCGAAAGCGAAAAGTCCCCTTACGCAAACGTCATCGCCGTTCGTGCGCAGGACAAGGACAAGCCGTGGGTGAAGACGCTGGTGGAATCCTACCACAGCCCGGAAGTGAAGGCCTTCATTCTGGAGAAGTTCAACGGCACGGTCATTCCGTCCTGGTAATCAGGCCTGACACAATTGAAGTTGCAGCCTCTCCCGTTCGCGGGGGAGGTTTTTTGTTTGCGGGGCGAACGCATCCGCGGTTTTTATGAAAATCCCCCACCATTGTGGGGAGAATTTTTCTCTTTTTCACCCCTACTGTCGTTTTATACCCGTTGTTTTTTGTGGCGTCGCCACAATCCAACTTAACGGCTTTTGAATGTTTCCTTCGCAAGATGATGCTTTCGAAGGGGATTTTATGCGGATTGCGCCGCGAAACATTGGGGAATATTTGCCGGTCGGGCGTAGAACCGCCGTCGGCGTCGTATTGTCCACATTTGCGCTGGTGCTTCTCATTGTCACCGCGCTGGTCTTGTCCGCTCTGAGCCAGGTCAGGGAAAGGGCGAACTCGCTCGACAATGCCCGCTCGCGCGAGACAACGGCGGGCGCCCTTGTCACCTTCCGCGACCAGCTTGGCGCGACGCTGAACGACTACGCCGCCTGGGACGATGCCGCCGACTATGTCTACGCCCCCGACAGGTTCGACTGGGTGGCGAGCAATTATGGCGAGATGACGGTCAACAGCGATCTTTTCGATACCGCCGTCGTCCTCGACGAAGACGGCAAGGTCCGCATGGCCTACCAGAACGGCAAGCCGGTTGCCTGGAAGCCCCATGACTATTTCGCAGAAGGCCTCAAGGAGATGATCGAACGGGTGCGCTCCATGCGTCCCGGCATCGCGTCGCAGGTCACCGGTTTCGTGAAAACCCGCGACGGCGTCGCGGCTACGGGTGTCGCGCTGGTGCGGCTCAAATCCGGGGTCTTGCCGCCGGTTGGATCCGAGCGGCGATATCTGATTTTCGCGCGTCATCTCAAACAGGCGACGGTAGACAAGCTGGCCCGCAACTACGTCATCGACGGTCTGCAACTGCAATATGGCGATGGACCGGCGACCAACCATGTGGATGTCGTCAATCCGCTTGGCGATGTGCTGGCGCGGCTCGTCTGGCGCTCCCAGCTGCCGGGGGACGTGAGCTTCCATGAGGCCCGGCCGGTCGTCTTCACGGCACTCGGCATTGCCGGAACGTTCTTTCTCGTACTTCTCATCATCGGTTCGGCGACGCTCGACCGGCTGAAGGCTGACGAGGCGGCGGCGAGGGAAGAGGCGCTGCGCGATCGTCTGAGCGGGCTCAGCAACCGCGCCGGGCTGTTTTCCAAGCTGAACCGCATGGTGGGCAAGGCCCGCCACGACAAGACCGATATCAAGCTGCTTTACCTCGATCTTGATGGTTTCAAGGAGATCAACGATTCCTACGGTCACGCTGCCGGCGATCGGCTGATCAAGGGCGTTGCGGCGGCGCTCAGGGTGCTTGTGCCGGAAGATGCCGTGCTCGCGCGGCTCGGCGGCGATGAATTCGCCATCGCCATTCAGGGCAACGACGTGTGGTCGGAAGGCCGCAAGCTCTGCCAGGCGCTGCTCGAACTGTTCACCGAGCCGTTCAGCATCGGCGAGCGGGTGGCGAGCATCGGTTGCAGCATCGGCACTTCCGTCTCCAGAGCCGGTGATATCAACGGTGAGGAACTGCTGCGCCGCGCCGACATGGCCATGTATCAGGCCAAGGAAAACGGGCGTGGGCGTTATGTCGCCTACGAGCTGAAAATGGACGCGCTGCGCGAGGAGAAGCTGCAGCTTGAGGCCGATCTGCGTTATGCCATCCTGAATGACGAGATATCGGTGGTCTACCAGCCGGTCGTCAATGCCGCCACGCGCAGTATAACCGGGGTGGAGGCGCTTGCCCGCTGGCAAAGGCCGGGATACGGCTTCGTGCCGCCGGATATCTTCATCGCCGCTGCCGAAACCAGTGGCCTTATCGAGCGGCTCGGCCTGCTGGTGCTGCGCAAGGCCTGCGAGACGGCGGGTCAATGGCCCTCCATCAAGCTCTCGGTGAATATTTCACCCGTTCAGTTCCGCAATCCGGCCTTTTCCGGCAACGTGGCGGATATTCTCGCCGCCACGCAGACGCCGACCGCAAGGCTGCGGCTGGAAATGACCGAGGGCTATTTCATCCAGAATCCGGAGCGGGCAAGTGCGGCAATCGACAAGCTGAAACAGCTTGGCCTGCATATAGCGCTCGACGATTTCGGAGCCGGTTTCGCCAGCGTCGGATATCTGCGCCGCTTCGGTTTCGACCGCATGAAGATCGACCGGTCGCTGATCATGGCGCTGGAGCAGGGTGGGCGGTCGCTGGAAATGTTGCAGGCAACCGTGGCGCTTGCGAAATCTCTCGATATTCCGGTTACGGCGGAGGGCGTCGAGACCGAAGAACAGGCGGCTATCCTGCATCTGTGTGGCTGTGACGAATTGCAGGGTTACCTGTTCTCAAAACCCGTCGCCGCTGAAGAGATTACCGCCATGCTGGAGGAGCAGACGGCGCCGCTGTTTGCGCTTCGGGCAGGGGCAAAAGGGTGATCCACACTCCGTCACCCCGGACCTCATCCGGGGCCCAGAGCGATCAAGTCGCTACTCGCGTAAGAGCCTTCTCACCGTGAAGACGTGCCGTGGCTGGCCGCCGATCCACTTTAGCGCCCCAGATGGCGCTCGCCGCGCTTCTTTGCCAGTTCGATCTGCTGCTGCCGGTCGCGGAACCTCTGGCGGTCCTCTTCTGTCCGGTCGTCGTAACAGCTCGGGCAGGACACACCTTCCTCGAACAACGGGGATTGGCGCACCTGCGATGTGATCGGGTTGCGGCAGGCGTGGCAGAGCTTGTGATCGCCTTCGGCAAGACCGTGGACGACGGAGACGCGCTCGTCAAACACGAAGCAGGCGCCTTCCCACAGGCTCTCTTCTTCCGGCACCTCTTCCAGATATTTCAGGATGCCGCCCTTGAGGTGATAGACCTCATCGAACCCCTGTTCCTTCATGAAGGCGGTCGCCTTTTCGCAGCGGATGCCGCCGGTACAATACATGGCGATCTTCGGCTTGTTGTGCAGGCCGGGATTGTTCTTTACCCAGTCGGGAAACTCGCGGAAGGTCTTGGTCTTCGGGTCCACCGCGCCCTTGAAGAGACCGATCGCGGTCTCGTAGTCGTTGCGGGTGTCGATGACGATGGTGTCCGGGTCGGAGATCAGCGAGTTCCAGTCGCGCGGATCGACATAGGTGCCGACGATGCGGTTGGGATCGATATCCGGCACGCCCATGGTGACGATCTCTTTCTTGAGCTTCACCTTCATGCGCACGAATGGCATGTTCGATGCCCGGCTTTCCTTATGTTCCAGCGCCGTAAATTCCGGCTGCGCACGCAGGAAGGCAAGTATGGCTCGCACACCCGCATCCGGCCCGGCAATGGTGCCATTGATGCCTTCCGCCGCCAGAAGCAGCGTGCCCTTGACGCCGTTTTCCCGGCACAGCTGAAACAACTCGTCGCGCAGGCTTTCAAACCGCGGCAGGCGGGCGAAATGATAAAGCGCAGCCACGAGAAAATCGCCAGTGGGGTGAGGGGCGGCTTCCGGGCGGGGGAGAATGGTGGTGTCGGTCATGGGCGCTGAAATACAGCGGCGGCGGCCGCAAATCAATATTTATCCGCCGCTGCCTTTATTTTGAAAATCGTCAAATTCTCAGTCTCTTCGGGCTTTCCGGTCTACTTCGCCGCCCGCCGCCATAAAAGGCCGACGATGCGGCTTTCGGTTCTGGCGGATTCGGAGAAGACTTCGTTTGCCAGCTCAAGGCCATCTCCGCGCAGCGCCTGCTGCCTCTGAATGATTGCATCGAGAAGCAGAGCCAGTCGCTCGCCATTGCCGAAACGCTCCGGTTCGCGGTCGGCAAAGGCGGCAAGGACCGAAAGATCGTGCTCGTGGCCGAGGATGTCGACCAGCCGCTTGGTGTCGGCCCGCTTGGCGCGCATGGCCGATGGCCAGAGGCGGCGCAGAAGGCCGAGATGCATCCAGTAGGCCTGGCCCGCCTTACGCAATTCGTGGAAATGTTCGACGTCGGCCTGCTCATGGCAGTCGGCAAGTGCTTTACGCGCCCTCTTCCTCTGCTTCGCCCACCCGTTCTTCACCAGCCTTGTCACATCCTTAAGCTCGTCCGGCAGCGACACTGCCTTCAGCTTCTTGCGTGCTTCCTCGCAGCCGGCGATGGCGGCCGCAATGGCCTCGTCGAGACCTGCCTCATGTTCGATGGCGTGGTCACGGCGCTTGCGCAGGACTGTCGCGATCGATCGCAGCGCCTTTCCTTGCGTCGTGGAGGCCGCGAAGGTCTCGAGATACTCCACCGTCTCCACGAGCGCCGTCGCTTCCCGCGCAAAAGCGAGCGAGCGGGCGATGTCGCGAAAGCGGGCGTTTTCCTCTTTGCTGAAATCGGGTGCTGCCCTGGCGACGAGGCGGTAGAGGGCGCGTAGCCGCTTGAACCGCTTGCGGGCATCGTGCACCGCCTCATGGCGCCCGGAAGGCTGGTCGCGAAGGCTGGTTATCGCCTCTTCGATCAGCTCCAGTCCCGCGCGGCGGATTTCATCGTCGAACGGTTTGTTCGGGTCAATCCTGAAGGGCATCCGCCAAGTCTCCGTGGGGACAGTCCATGGCGAGCGACTGGTTGGAGAAGCGACGGTCGCCCGTTACCTCCTTGCCAAGCCAGGAGGGCAGATCGGGGTTGGCGTTCTCGTCGTCCATCTCTACCTCCGCCACGATCAGCCCCTTGTATTTACCCTCGAAAACATCGACTTCCCAAGTGAATCCACCGTGATCAACCGTGTGGCGCATCTTCTCGATCACCACGCCGGGGGCGCTGGCCATCAATTCTTCCGCGTCATTCAGTGGTATGGAATATTCATATTCATCACGGACGAGCGAACTCGCGCCGATCTTGATGGTCAGTGTCGCGTCAAGCCCGTTGACGATCCTGACCCGGACCGAACGATTTTCCAGCGAGGCGACATATGCCTGCCGGAAAGCCATGCTACGCGTCACTTCATTACGCCATTCATCGCCTGCAACCAGAAACTTCCGCTCGATTTCCTTGGCCATGCTGTCTCCGTAAACCGGTGCGCCAGATTATCGCATGAAGACGTCATAAAGAAGCGAATAGATTGAAGTATCTGGATAAAAATGGTCTTGCCATGCCTCGACATCAAGGCCGGGGCAGGCTAATCGATAAACCGGATTTCAATCGTTTCAATCGCGCAAGGGAGGCTTATCTTGGCCCAGGACTCCGAAAAACTGCTCTCCATCCTCAAGCTGCAGCCGGTCGTGCCGGTGCTGATCGTGGATGATGCCGCTTCCGCCGTGCCGCTCGCGCGCGCTCTGGTCGCAGGTGGCCTGAAGGCAATCGAGATCACCATGCGCACGCCGGCGGCACTCGATGCCATCCGTGCGGTTGCGGCGGAAGTGGAGGGCGCCCATGTCGGCGCCGGCACCATCCTCAACGCCAAAGATTTCGAGGCGGCCGCCGAAGCCGGTTCAACCTTCATCGTCAGCCCCGGCATCAACAAAAGCGTGCTGGAAGCTGCGCGCGCCTCCAACGTGCCGCTGCTTCCAGGGGCCGCCACGGCAAGCGAAGTCATGGCGCTGCGCGACGAAGGCTACAAGGTGCTGAAGTTCTTCCCGGCGGAACAGGCCGGTGGCGCGCCATACCTCAAGGCACTGTCCTCGCCGCTCGCCGGCACGGTGTTCTGCCCGACCGGCAGCGTCTCGCTGAAGAATGCCAATGACTATCTTTCCCTGCCGAACGTCGTCTGTGTCGGCGGTTCCTGGGTTGCTCCGCGCGAACTGGTGGCAACGGCTGACTGGGCCGGCATCACCAGGCTCGCCGCCGAAGCCGCAGCACTGCGCGGCTGATCTACCACTTCTTCAAGCCCGTTCACGAAGGCGTGAGCGGGTTTGTCATTTGTATTCGTGCCATGGCTCCCTATCTTCCCGTGTAGACTTTACCCTCACAGGAGATTTTGATGTTCGACGCCAAGAAGCTTCTTGAACAATTCCTCGGCTCACAGGTGCCGGGCCTTTCGGGAAGCGTCCGTGACAGAGCCGGGCAGGCCGCCGATATCGCCAAGAACAATCCGATGAAGGCCGGTGCGCTCGCCGCCGCCATTTTGGGCACCAAGACCGGCCGCAAGCTCGCCGGCAATGTCGCCACCATCGGCGGCGTAGCGGCCATCGCCGGTCTCGGTTATCTCGCCTACAAGAATTACAAATCCGGGCAGGCGCCTGAAGTAGCTCCAAAACCAGAGCCGGAGCTTCTCGCCCCGCCCGTCGATTCCGCCTTCCATCCGCAGTCCCCCGCCCTTTCCAACGATTTTGCGCTGAAACTCATCCAGGCGATGATTGCCGCTGCCAAGGCAGACGGCCATATCGACGAAAAAGAGCGCGCCAACATCATGGATAAGGTGCAGGTGTCCGACCTCGATACTGAAGCCGAGCGGTTCCTAGAAAAGGAACTGGCAGATCCGCTGGATATCGACGCACTGGTGGCTGCTGCCCGCACAGAGGAGCAGAAGGTGGAAATCTACACCGCCTCGCGTCTTGCCATAGAGGCCGATACGCGGGCTGAGCGCGGTTATCTCGATCTGCTTGCCGGGCGGTTGGGATTGCCCGATGCGCTGGTCGATCATATCGAGTCGACTGCGGTGGCGGCGAAGGTTTGAGGTTAGAAGAGGGGGGTGAACCACGCCCCCCTGCCGTATATGCACTGTTGTCATCCAGCCCCGCTTGGCCTAATCCTTCTCCCAGACAATGGGGAAGAGAATGCGCGATCTGAGTGATTTTAAGGGATGTCCGGCGCCGCAGCCGGTGACGCTGAAGGGCCGTTATGTGACGGCGGAAACGTTTGATCGCGACAGGCATCTTGCAAGGCTCTGGACTGCGCTTGGTGGTGAGGGGGTCAATGCGCTTCTAAAATATTTCCCGCAAAGCGGCTTTGCCGATGCTGCAGCCTTTGGTGACTGGCTTGTCAACGCGGGTGATAAACTCAACTGGGTGACATTGGTTTTCGTTGAAAATGCCACCGGTGACGTCGTCGGAATGGCAAGCTACATGCGGCCCGATCCCGCCAATGGCGTAGTCGAGGTCGGTTCGGTTGCCCATGGCGCCAGGATGAAGCGCTCTCCGCTTTCGACCGAAGCGCATTATCTGATGGCGAAACACGTTTTCGAGGATCTGGGTTACCGCCGCTACGAGTGGAAATGCCACAATCAAAACGAACCCTCCAAGATCACGGCCAAGCGTTACGGCTTCACCTTCGAGGGTGTGTTCCGCCAGCACATGATCTCCAAGGGTGCCAACCGCGATACGGCGTGGTTTTCCATGATCGACGGCGAATGGCCGTTGATTGGCAAGGCGTTTGAAATCTGGCTTTCGCCGGAGAATTTTACGGCCGATGGCGCGCAGAAGCGCAAGCTTGAGGATATCCGCGCGGAGCTCGCCCATGACCACGCCTGAAAAGAAGGCTGGCTCTGGCCGTAAAGACTGGTCGCCGGGCCTTGCAGCCGCTGGCATCATCCTTGGTTTTGGGCTGGTGTTTTACGTGATGCCGAAAATTATGCTGTGGCTGGGGGATTACTCGCCCTTTCTTGCCGCGGCTTTTGGCTCGGTGGTGGTGCTGTGCTTTTTCCTGCTGTTCTGGCTGCGCGCCCGCTACCAGCGCCGCCGCGACAGTCAGAACTGAAGCGACGCGCCAAGCAGCATAAGGCCCATCAAAAGCACGAACAGCGCACCGGCAATCTCGATCGCGTGGCTGATGCCCGCTGCCCTGCGGCTTCCGGGGCCGGCGAAGCGCACGGCAAGCCCCTTGGCCGAGACGGCCATGATGGCAAGCAGCGATACGGTGATGGCGGTACCCAGCGACATGGCAAGCACGGAAAGCACGCCGCCGAGAAAAATCCCGTTCAATAGCGCAAAGCTCATGACGATGATGGCACCGGAGCATGGCCGCAGGCCAACTGCGATGATGGCCGACCACGCTTCGTGCAGGCTGAAATTCTTGCCTTTGAGAAGCAGCGGATCGGGCGCGTGCGATTTTCCGCAGGAGACGCAAAGATCACCTGTGCCACTATGGGCGTGGTCCGCGAAAACCGGCTTGCCCTGAAACCTGAGGCCCGTGCCCATGCCCGTGGTTCTGACTGCTGTTGCTTCCCCCGCAACGGCGAAGGCTGCAACAGGTACCCGCCGGATGCGCAGCGACCAGAGCTTGCGTAGCAGAAGCCAGGCGCCGAACAGCGCCACCATGGCAAAGCTGGCGATCTCCATTGCCTGCGTGGCTTTCGTCATGGTGATGGAGGTGCCGCGCAGCACGAGCCAGGCTGCGACAACGAGGCCGATGGCCATTGCGCCCTGAATGAGTGCTGAAATGAAGGAAATGAGAATGCCGCGTTTCAGCTGCGTTTCATTGGCGATCATATAGGAAGAGATGACAGCCTTGCCGTGGCCAGGACCGGCGGCATGAAAAACCCCGTATGCAAAGGAGAGGCCAACCAGCGATGCCATCGCCCAATTGTCTTCGCGCATGGCTTTCAGGGCACCGGTCAGCGCCCGGTAGAACATCTGCTGGTGCACGTTGATCCATTGCATCAGCGGCGCGAACGGCCCGCCAGGGGCAAAGGACGGCTCGGCCGAGCCTATGCCGAGCGGCGATTGCGCATGGGCAGCACCTGCCACGGCCAGCACGCAGAGTGCGGCGATGGTCAGGTGTCCGCAAAGTCGCCCGCTTCGGCTCAGCATGTCACCTCCAGCCGGGTGGCGAAGAGTTTGGTCATGTCGGTGCCGGTCGGGTCGTTGAAGAAAGCGTCGGTGAGCGAACTCTGGTTTTGTGAGATCACCTCGTCCGGGTCGGGGCGCACGACATGGTGCTTGCAGGCGGCGAGATCCTTGCCGACGGTCGCCAGATCGCCGTCTTTCGCAAAATCGATCGCCGTATACATGGTCGGGTCCCACGCGCCGAAGCTGAGCTTGCCCTTGATGGAAAGCGGCGTGTTTGGCTTGACGGAAAAGAACATCAGGATCTGCTTGTCCTTGTAGTCCACATGAATGGTGTCGGGCTTTGCGAAATCCACCTGTTTTCCGTTGGCGGTAATGAAGGTGTAGTAGGAATATTCGCCGAGCGATTCACGCACGGTGTTGCCGATTTCGGCCAGCTCATTCTTGTCCAGCTTCAGGTCGCCGTTCTTGTCGTAATCCATCACCACGCTTGCCGAGAACATCTCGTCGAAACGCCAGATGTTGCGCACCTCCTGGATGGTACCGTTCGGCCCCTCGACGATTTCCATGCGCGCTTCGGCGAAAATATGCGGATGTGCCGCGGCGGCAACGGGAATGGAGGTCAGGCCAGCCGCAAGGAGCAAAAGTCGTCTGTTCATTATCCGGTCTGTCCTGCCTTCGAATCTCGGAGCTGGATTCTAGCAGAAATTGGGACCGAATTTCGACCTGATATGTGCTTTGGTGATGTGGCTGCCCTATGTTTCAGAAGGTGCCGGTGAAACGCGAGGTGACGCTCGATCCGCTATAGGACAGGTCGGTGTCGCGCTCGCCATGCAGAAGGCGGTTGAATTCCACCTCCAGCTTGCTGTTCTTGCCAGTATCGAAAGACAGTGTGGCCACCAGCCTGCGTTCGCTGGTGTCGTAATTGTAATAGATCCAGTCCTTGTGGACACGCTGCAGCGCCAGGTCCAGCCCCACCTTGTCGGTGAGCTTGCTTTTAACCACGAACTGCCAACGGCGGTGGAACTCGGCAATGGGATCATCAGGGTCGAAAAGCGCGTAATCCTGGGAGAAGCCAGCACCGAAGGCGATGCGGTCGGTAGCCTTCACCTCGGCTTCGGCCCTGAGATAGGGCCGGGTGCGCTTCACCTTGCCGCTGATATCGTCGCCGGAAATGGTCGTCAGGCCCCCTTCGGCTAGAACGGCGAAGCGTTCGGAGAACTTGTAACCGTAGGCAAGTGATCCCCGCAACGTGCTGGCCGGAAAACGCTCGTATTTCTCCTGCTGGCTTTCCGGCACGACAATGCGGTCATAAGCAATTGTCAGTCCGGCCTCGCCGCCGGCCAGCGGGCGCACATGTTCGGCCTTGAGCGACAAGAGCGCTTCATTGGCCTCCAGGCGGGTGGGCTCGAAATAGGCCGGACGAAAACGCGCCTTGCCTTTCATCAGGCTGGCAAAACCCGCCGTCAGCGTGTTCTTTCCGCCAAGAGCAAGGATGCCGAGCTGTGTCGATGCCTCCAGCTTGTGGTCCAGTCGCCGGTAACCGATGTCTTCTTCCGGCAGATGCAGGAAGATATCGCCGGCGTCGCTGCGTGTGCCACGCAGTTCCACGGCCCATTCCAGCCGCTCCGACAGACGCCTGGTCAGCCCCAGGCTGGCAATGGTGTTGTGTTCATTGGCAAAACGGTAACGGGGGAGGCGAACCTCCTCATGCTCGAGCGAATAACGCAGTTCCGTGCCATCAAGCACGAACTTTCCGTTAAGCCCGAAGCCGGCGCGCAGCGAAATCGCCTTCAGCCGGTTGGTATCGCCGAAGTAATTGGTGTCGTAGCCGATGCCGGTTTTATAGGTGATATTGTGTTCATCGGCGTTTTTCCCCGCCTGCGCACCGCAGGTGCAGGCAAGCCCAAGAACAAGCGCGATGTATCCTCCCAGCCGCATTTGCATCTCCGGTCTCTAATTAAGCAATATCTTATATTTGGATGGTTAATAAAGTTTCAGGGGCGATATATTGTCGAGGCCGGAAGTCATGGTGTATTCCACGGAAATTCCAGGAGAATAGACCGGTGCCAATCGCGTAAAACTTGATTAAAATCACCAGTATTAAAGTTAATTATTTATTGTAATATTAGGCTTTGCTTGAATTAGAATCCTCTAAATATACAGTTCGACTACGCCATGGGGCGTGATCAAACATAAGAGGAGAGAGAAATGATTGCCAAATTTGCTTGCATAGCCGCTGTTCTTACTGTCGCTTCCGTTGGTCAAGCCAATGCCGGTGGTCTGCTGGGCGGTATCCTGTCCGGAAACAGCAACAAGGGCGGCGCACTCGTCGTCGTGTCGCCAAGCATCGATCTGGGTGTCAGCGGTATCCTGTCCAATAACGGGATTCTGAACGGCAACAAGACCGGTATCCTGAATGGCCTTCTCAACGGCAACAAGACTTCCGTCGATGTCATCGACAACAAGAACGATGGCGGCAAAAAGCGTCGCCACTAATGGTGCAGATCGAAAATCGACAGGGATTTTCGGCGTGAACGATGCGCGCAGGATATAAGCCGGAAGCAGTCCTCCAGCTACGTGTGTATGACACACGGTGCTTCCGGAAATAACAAACGGCGCATCGCATGACTGCAAGGGGGCCTTCGGGCTCCCTTCTTTTTGTTTTATGTGGCCGCCAATGACTGCACACACAAAACTGCGGGATGGCCACTACTCATGAGGGTTTTGTGACGCGATCGCTGTCGTCATATGTCGGGACGCACGGTTCGGGATCATCCGCGTGAGTTCTAATCTATATTTGATAAATATTGGCAATATTAACGGGAATACGTTCTGCAAGGGCCTTTTTGTCCGTGCCGTTTACGCGATTTTAACCACGATGTTCTTCAATCTAGGGGTGCGTCAACCCCGTTATTACGCTGCGTTTCTGGTCGCGAAAACTCGCATCACGCAGGTGCCGGGATGGTATTTTCAAGGAGCTATCGCATGTTGAAACAATCTCTTCTCGCCCTCGGCCTGCTCGGCATTCTTTCTGACGCATCCGTTGCCGCCGACGCCGTCGGCGATATTCCAGCGGCACCGGTCGTCAACGATGTTGCGCCTGCCTTTTCCTGGGACGGTGTTTATGTCGGTGCCTCCGCCGGTTATGGCTGGAACCGCGTGAAGTCGACCACTTTCGGTGTCACCACGAAGCATGAATTTGACGGCGGCCGTATTTCCGGTTTCGCTGGTTATAACGCTGAAGTGGCCCCCTCCGTCATTCTGGGTGTCGAGGGCGATCTCGGTTATGCCTGGGGCGACAAGACCATCGTCACCAGCGAGGTTTCCGCAGGCCTGAACGGCTCCGCGCGTCTGCGCGCCGGTTATGCGATCGACCGGGCGCTGATCTACACCGCTGCCGGCTACACCGCGACGGACAGCGAAGTAAAGGCGCCCTTCGGTGAGGACAGCAAGGTGCTGCACGGCTGGACGGTCGGCGCGGGTGTAGACTATGCCTTTACCAACAACCTGTTTGGACGCGTCGAATATCGTTACAACGACTTCGGCAAGGCAACCTACCATACCGGTCCGATCACTTCGACCGGCGATGTCAGCGAACATGTCGTCAAAGTTGGCCTTGGCGTGAAGTTCTGACGGTTTTTCCGTCTTCGACAAGGGGCGGCGCAAGCGTTGCGACGCCCCGGTGCTTGGAGAAACAGGGGTGGCGTGCTTCGTGAGGAACGAAAACACACATCGCCTTCCGCTCGGGCTTGAACAGCATATCCTTTTGGTGTGATGTTGGCATCAATCCACTTCCCGCTGCCGATCTCCAGTCGATTCCCCCATGCTACAGAAAAACACCGCGCCGGGCGTTTTTGATCGTCAGGCCTATATGATCGCCGTGCTGGTCTTCATCGCCGGCGGCACCAATGCGGCTGTTGTGCCATTTATCGGTTTTTACATCATCCAGGTCCTTGGTCACCCGCCGGCCACGCTTGGTCTCTACAGCGTGACGGCAATGGTTGCTTCGATCATCGCCAGCCGCACTTATGGCGAACGTGTCGATGCCGGTGTGCGCGTGCGGCCATTGCTGCTGCTCTCTGTGTTTGGTGCTTTTATCGCAGCGGCGGCGGCGACCTCCGGGCATCTGGCATTGCTCGTGGCGGTGACGGCAACGGGAATGGGGCTTTCCAACGCCGCCAGTACCCTGATTTTCAGTTATGGTCGCTACTATGGCCGGGTAAAAGCACTGGATGCACCTGCCTATAACGCCTTTCTGCGGACAATGGTGTCGCTGGCATGGATGCTGCTTCCGGCCGCGGCCTATCTGATCCTCGATCTTGCCGGTGCGCAGGCCGTGTTCATGAATGCCATGCTGATGGCGGCCATCTGGGGCGGGCTTGCCCTTGCCTTCGTGCCGCGCGGCCAGACATGCCCGATGGAACGACGGAAAGAGGGCGACAACGATGCGCGGCGCAACCTGCCATTGTTGATGGCGGCGGCGGCCAGCTTCTGCATGTCTTTCGCCCACGCCCTGTGCGCCTCGGCCCTGCCGGTATTTCTGGTGCGCGAGGTGGGTCTGCCGGATTATGTGCCGGGCCTGTCGCTCAGCGTCAAATGCGCGATGGAGGTTCTGCTGATCCTGCTTGCGCCAAGGATCATGCGCCGGGTCAGCGCCCGCATCCTTCTTTGCATCTCTGCGGTGATGGCAATCGTCGCCTTCAACGTCATAGCCTCGGTCCAGACCCTTCCGGCCATGTTGTTCGGAGCAGCACTTGAAGGGGCCTATTACGGGCTTTGCGCCGGAACGTGCCTCACCTTCGTGCAGGGCTTTGCGCGCGGACGCACCGCGCGGGCGACCGCGCTCTACATGAATTCCATCTTCCTTGCCGGGTTGTTTGCAGTGCCGCTTATGGGGTTTGTGTCGCAATATGCGAGCTTCGGTACGTCGATCAGACTTGCTTCGGTTGGTGCAGGGGCAGCCCTGCTGCTGCTGTTCCTGACGCGGCGTCAGGTCAGCGAATAGCGAGACAATGCCGAGGTTTTCTGGCGCTGACACCTTCCAGCCCTCATGCCTGTGCTTGTCACAGGAATCCAGTCGATGCGCGTCTGCGTGGCGAAAACAGTCCCTTGCAGCCCAAGGACTTGGGCTGTCTAGATTCCCGTGACGAGCACAGGAATGAGGGCGGAGATTGAGCCGTATCGAGCCATCCGTCGAAACCGGACGCGCGCCTGTTGCTGTCCTTACGCCGAAATATCGACAATGCCGCAGTCGCCTGCCTCGGAGGCAAATGCGAGCAGTTTGCCGGTGGCGCTCCAGTCCATGCCGGTAATGGCGCCCTTGCCGGGGCGGCGAAGCAGGGCTTCCTTGCCATCCGCAAGCCGCACGCCGAGGATCATGCCGTCAATGAAGCCAATGGCCAGCACATCTTCCAGCGGGTGAAAGGCGACATTGGTAGCCATGATGTTGGCGCGGCTGCCGAGTTCTTCGGGTGCCTTGCCCATCGGGCCGTCCTTGCCGGAAAACGGCCAGACGATCGCGGCCGGGGCACCTGATGAGGCGAGCCACTTGCCCTTTGCCGACCACGAAACGGATTTCACCTTGGCGGGATAACCCGTCATGCGCATATGGCGGGCTTCCATGCCGCCCTTGGTGGCCTCCATCTTCCAGCCATGCAGGGCGTTTTCCTGCATGGTGGTGACGAGGAACTTACCGTCAGGCGAGAAGGTGACGCCGGTATGGGCACCTTTCCATTCCAGATCGACCGGATCGCCTGCACTCGCCACCCAATGCAGCGTCACGCCGTTATAGCGTGCAACGGCAATGCGCAGGCCCTTGGGCGCGAAGGCTATTGCCTCCACCGTGCGTTCTTCCTTGAATTCCTTGACCGTGCCGTCCGAGAGGCGCACGAAGCTGGACTTGCCGACACCATAAGCGACCGCCTTCTGCGGACCGCCCGCAACGACGCCCACCCATTTGCGCGGCACATTGGCGATCTCGCTGAGGCTGCCATCATGGCCAATGCGCAGCACGCGCCCGTCCTCGCCGCCGGAAAGCAGCGTGGCGCTATAGGGATCGCGGATGCAGGTCAGCAGACCCTCATGCGCCTCAGTGACCTTCTCGCCGCCATCCAGCCGGTGAATGGTGCCGGCGGCGGTGGCAAACAGCGGAATGTCGCCGAGAAAATGGGTCGAGACCACGTGGCCTTCGATATCAAGCGGGGCAACAGTCGGCATGGGGCATCGGTCTTTCGTCTATGTGTTTGTCATTGATGGATTTCGGTCGCAGACCAGGTCGGGAAGACCCGTTGGTGCGGTTTCAACCCGTGGCGTCAAGGTCGGTCCTCGGGTCATACCCGGGGATCACTCGACCATCCATATGCTGGCCGCAATGGCTCCTCGGGTCAAGCCCGAGGATGACGTCGAAAGTGAGGAAGGGCACCGAAAACGCCAAGGGTGGCACGGTGCCCCGTCAAGGATGTCAAGCCGTGGCAAGGCAGGCGTTGAAGCTCTTTTCCAGCTTTTCGCGGTCGAGTTCGCGGCCGATGAAGACAAGGCGGCTTTCGCGCTTTTCGCCTTCCTTCCACGGGCGCTGGTGATCGCCCTCGATGATCATGTGCACGCCCTGCACCACGTAACGTTCCGCATCGCCCTTGAATGCGATGATACCCTTGAGGCGCAGGATGTTCGGGCCGTCCGTCTGGGTGACCTTCTGGATCCACGGGAAGAAGCGCTCCGGGTTCATTTCGCCGCCGCGCAGCGACACCGACTGCACCGTTACGTCATGGATCGGGGAGGCGGCGCCATGGTGGTGGTGATCGTGGCCGTGGTCATGATCGTGGTGCGCGTGATCATGGTCGTGATGATGGTGGTCATGGCCGTGATCGTGCCCATGATCATGGTGGTGGTGTTCGCAATCAGGACCGCACGCGTGATCCTCGTGGCCGTGCTCGAGGAAGTGCGGATCGTTTTCGAGCGCACGTTCCAGATTGAAGGCGCCCTGGTCGAGAACGCGGGCAAGATCGACGCCGGAACGGGTGGTCTTGTAGATGCGCGCAGAGGGATTGATGGCGCGCACGATATCCTCGATGCGGGCGACTTCTTCCGGCGAAACGAGATCGGTCTTGTTGACGATGACGACATCGGCAAAAGCGATCTGGTCTTCGGCTTCGCGGCTGTCCTTCAGGCGCAGCGGCAGGTGCTTGGCATCGACAAGTGCGACCACCGCGTCAAGCTCGGTCTTGGCGCGCACGTCGTCATCCATGAAGAAGGTCTGGGCGACCGGAACGGGATCGGCAAGGCCAGTGGTCTCGACAATGATGCCGTCGAATCGGCCGGGCCGGCGCATCAGGCCTTCGACCACGCGGATGAGGTCGCCGCGCACCGTGCAGCAGACGCAGCCATTGTTCATTTCGTAGATTTCTTCGTCGGATTCGACGATCAGATCGTTGTCGATGCCGATCTCGCCGAATTCGTTGACGATGACAGCGTATTTCTTGCCGTGGTTCTCGGACAGGATACGGTTGAGAAGCGTCGTCTTGCCGGCGCCTAGATATCCCGTCAGGACGGTGACTGGAATGGGCTTGGCTGGTGCTGTTTCGGTCATGGAAACCTCGCGTGGAGAAAGGCCGGTTGAGGCCTCAAGGAATAAGTGTCGACGTCCATATAGGCGCGACGATCGGGCAGTTCAAAGGGATTCTGGCCGGTTTCGGCGCAGTTTTTCAAATTTTGTTATGAAATAACGTTATGTCAAAAGCGAGGACGTCTTCAAGCAGTTCGACAAGGCCCGAAACGGCATGGGAAATGATCCTTTCGCCCTTCTCGGCTGAGGCGGCAGCGGCGTTTCCGGCAACGCCATCAGGGTTCAGGTCGCCCATAAGCCAACCGAAAGCGTGTGGACCATAGGCACGCAGATGCCTGAAACGGCTGGCGAAATCGCTCTGGCGGGAGGGGAAGTTGGCGGCTTTTTCCATCGCCACCCGCTCCGGGCAAAGCGCCAGCATGACCGACGTCTCGATATCGCCACCATGGATATCGATCGCCTTGTCTTCAGGCTTCACGATATCCGCCGGCACGCCGAAACGAGTCCAGCTGGTGGCGACCGCCAGCATACCGAAGCGGGCGCGCGCCTCGGTGGCGACGATGGTCATCAATGGCGAATTGCCGCCATGGGCGTTCAACATCACGAATTTGCGCACGCCTTTTTCATATTCGGCCTTAGCAATGCCGAGCCAGCGCTCAACGGCCTCATCGTAACGCAACGACTTCGTGCCGGGCACATTCATGTGCTCGATGGAATATCCAACGGGCTCCACCGGCAGGAAGGAGACCGGCAGACCGGCGGGCAAAACAGCAGCCAAACGGGAGACAATGCCCGCCGCAATCAGCGTGTCTGTCTCGAAGGGCAGGTGCGGCCCGTGCTGTTCGTGCGCACCGAGCGGCAGCACTGAAATTGCACCTGTTGCGCGAAGATGAGGGTCTGTTACGTTTTCGTCGTGATAATGCGTGTATGAGTTTGGCATCTGGCAGTCCGCGCGTGCATTCGGTAAGGATTTCCAGCAACATATATCGGTTCCGCCACAGGGTAAAAGGCACTCGCATATGAGCAAGGACAAAACTGGGCATAAGGACAAGGGCGCCAAAAAGGACAAGGGCACCAAGAAAGTAAAGGACGCCAAAAAGAGGGATGAGAATTTCAACCCTGAGGAACTGGCGCAATCCATCACCCAGGCCGCCCGTTCCATGCGCACGGCGCTGAGCCACAGCCTTGCCGAAAGCGGCCTTTATGCCGGGCAGGACGGCGTTATTCTGGCGTTGGCGCAGGAAGGCAGCCTCACGCCTGGGCAGATCGCCCAGAAACTTGGTGTCAAGGCGCCGACCATGACGCGAACCATCGGCCGCATGGAAGCCCAGGGCTTCGTGGAGCGCAGCGGCGATGACGAAGATGGCCGCGTAACACTGGTGAAACTGACGGAGACAGGCCTGAAAAGCGTCGAGCATATCAACGTATCCATCGCAAATTGCGGTGCGCGGGCGATTGAGGGGCTTTCGGCCAAGGACATCAGGACGGTGGTTAAACTTCTCAAGGTGATCGATACCAACCTTCAATAATTTGTTGAGTTTTTAAAAACCACTGTCTTTTTGTTGATATTCCTTAAACCGGTTGCGGATTTTGTTTAAATTGTTTAATTGCGATTTAAACAGAAACGTCTGTCAATGACATGGGTTTGGGGAGAAATGCCGTGGCACAAAAGATCAAACTGTCGACAATCGCCGAAAGCCTCGGTCTATCGACTGCCACGATCTCCCTTGCATTGCGCGACAGTCCGCTGGTCGCCTCCGACACCCGCGACAAGATCAAGGAACAGGCCCGGGCGCTCGGTTACATCTACAACCGCCGGGCCGCCAGCCTGCGCACCTCGCGCTCCGGCATTATCGGCGTGGTGTTCCACGATGTGATGAACCCGTTTTATGGTGAAATTCTCAAGGCCATCGAAACCGAGCTGGATCGCAGCCGCCAGACCTTCATTCTGTCCAACCATTATGATTCGGTTGAAAAACAGCGCACCTTCATCGAAACGCTGCTGCAACTAGGTTCTGATGGTATCATCATGTCGCCCGCCATCGGCACGCCGATCGAGGACATGACGCTGGCTGAGGAAAACGGCATGCCCGCCATTCTGGTGGCCCGCTCGCTCGAGGGCGTCGACATGCCGACCTATCGCGGCGACGACAGCTATGGCATTTCGCTTGCGACCAATCATCTGATCAGTCTTGGCCATCGCACCATCGCCATGGTTGGTGGTACCGACCAGACCTCGACCGGCCGCGATCGTTATCAGGGTTATGTCAACGCGCTGCGCAAGGCGGGAATCGAGGTCGATCCGAACCTGCGTATTCCCGGCCCACGCTCCAAGCAGGGCGGTTTCGAGGCCGCAGTGCATTTCCTGTCGCTGCCGCAGAAGCCCACCGCTGCCGTCTGCTGGAACGATCTGGTCGCCATCGGCCTGATGAACGGCATTTCGCGCGCCGGACTGGTGGCGGGCGTGGATATTTCCGTGACGGGTTACGACGATCTGGAGGAGGCGGCCATCGCCACGCCGGCGCTGACCACGGTGTCCAACGGACAGGCCGAGGTGGGGCGCCTTGCGGCGCGCGCGCTTCTGGACAGGCTGGCGGGCAGCCACGAGCCGGATGGCGTGCACCTCATCAAGCCGGAAATGCGCATCCGCCAGTCGACAGGGCCGGTGCGTCCGAGGGTTTGAGCAGCGTTTCTCTCTCTTTCGTCATTCCGGCCTTCAGCCTAAAGCCAGCCAGCTCAAGCCCTTGAGCTGGAAAGACTCTTTGCGCCCCGCCGACGCGCGCCTGAAGTCCGGCATGACGGAGGCGGGCGCGTAAAAAAACGGCATGAAACTTCCGTCTGCCCCCATAGCTTCCCCTTATTGCCCTTTTCACGGCCGCCGTTGTTTGAAAAGATCGCGGCCCAGAAGAGCGGGATGGCGAGTGGTTCGCCGATGAATCCGCTCTGACGATATCGGAATGCAATCAGGAGGAATATCCACCCATGTCTGACAGACAAGCCGTCGTTCTCGTTCCCGGCAAGATCAACCCGCGCGTGCTCGAACGCCTCGAAGGCAAGGTCGAGATCGTGACAGTGCCCGCCGGTGCTGAGCCGGTTCTGCCTGATGGCGCGGCTGAGCGCATTAATGCCATCGCCGTTTCAGGCGTCGTCAACGCCAAATGGATCGATGCGCTGCCGAAACTCGAGATCATTGCCAATTTCGGTGTCGGTTACGATGGCGTTGATGCCAAACATGCCGCCACGCGCGGTATCGTGGTGACCAATACGCCCGACGTGCTGAACGACGAAGTTGCGGACACGACGATTGCGCTGCTGGTCAACACGGTTCGCCGTCTCTATCAGGCCGAAACCTGGCTGCGTGAGGGAAAATGGGTTGGCGAAGGCCCCTTCGCGCTTTCGCCGTTTTCCCTGCGCGGCCGCAAGGTCGGCCTGTTCGGCATGGGCCGCATTGGCCAGGAAATCGCCAAGCGGCTGGAGCCATTCAAGGTGGAGATCGGCTATCATACCCGCAGCAAGCGCGATGGCCTGCCCTATACCTATTACGGTTCGCTAAAGGAGATGGCGCAGGCTGTCGACACGCTGATCTGCATCGTGCCCGGCACCCCGGAAACGCACAAGGCGATCAACGCGGAAGTCCTCTCGGCACTTGGTCCGCAGGGCGTGTTCATCAATGTCGGACGCGGCTCCAGCGTCGATGAGGATGCGCTTTTGCAGGCCCTCAAGAGCGGTGCGGTGGGTGCTGCCGGTCTCGATGTGTTCTACGCAGAACCGAAGGTGCCGGGAGCGTTCCTGTCACTGCCGAACGTTTCCCTGCTGCCGCACGTCGCCTCTGCGTCCATCCCGACGCGCAACGCGATGGCCGATCTGGTGGCCGACAATATTCTCGGCTGGTTTAGGGATGGCAAGGTGCTGACGCCGGTGCCGGAAACGCCGGTTCAGGGATAACACCTCTCCGCCGTCATCCTCGGGCTTGTCCCTAGGATCCAACCAGGTAGCGTTAAATCAATCGGTTGCAGATGCTCGGGACAGGCCCGAGCATGACGAAAGAGGCAAAGTTCCGCGCTAACCCCGCCTCTGCCTATTCCGCAATCTCACTCGTCGCGACCCATCGTCCCTCGACGAAGGACCGGGCCATGGCATGAATGCTGCGCTCGATCTTCAGGCCTTCCTCGAAGTCGATGATATGCGCCGTCTTGCCCTCGATGGCCGCGATCAGTTCCCGGCACTCGATGACCTTCAGATCGTTGAAGCCGAGCCCGTGGCCGGGGGCGGGGATGAAGCGGTCATACGGTTTGTGGTGAGGGGCGGCGAGAATGGTTCTGAAACCCTGCTCCTCCGGGCGCCCGTCCGTGGTGTAGAACTGGAATTCGTTCATCCGCTCCTGGTCGAAAAGGATCGAGCCGGTGGAGCCGTAAATCTGGATGGCGATACGGCCCTTGCGACCCCAGGCCGAGCGGTTGGCGATCAGCACCGCCGAAATGCCGCCTTCGAGCTTCAGAAGCACGCTGGCAAGATCATGCGTTTCCACAGCGCGCTCGCCGCCGCCACTTAGCGGCCGCGTCTCGTAAGGCTTCACCATATCGGTGATCGCGCTTTCGGCATGGCCGAAAAGGGAAAACAGAAGTGACAGCGGATGAACAGCGAAATCATCCAGCGCGCCATAGCCGGAGGAGGCTTCGCTCTTCCAGTAGAAGGGCTGGGTGGCATCCGCCATGAAGTCCTCATCCATTTCCGCACGGACATGGTAGACATTGCCGATCGCGCCTTCGTCGATAAGGCGGCGCATATGGCGGATGACAGGGTTCTGGATGTAGTTGTAGCCCATGGCCGCCGCCTTGCCCGAACGGCGGGCCGCATCGCGCATCTTCACGGCATCCGTGAAGGCAGGCGCCATCGGCTTTTCGCACCAGACGTGTTTGCCGGCATCAAGGGCGGCAATCGCCATTTCGGGGTGAAAGGCATTGGGTGTGGTGACCGAGATCACATCGATTTCAGGATCGGCAAGCAGATCGCGCCAGTCGCCTGTCGAGCGGGCGAAACCGAACTCGGCGGCTTTCTTCGCCGCAAGCTCGGGATTGACCTCTGCCAGTGTGACCAGTCGTGGACGCTCCACATTGCCGAATACGCTGGTGACGTTGTTCCACGCCAAAGCGTGGCACTTGCCCATGTAACCCGTGCCAATAAGGCCAACGCCAAGAGCGGCCATGGTCTCTTCTCCCCTAAATCATTACGATGAAATCAATACGTTCGATTGCTTTTTTCTCTACGGCAATCGCGACGCGGACCTTCCTCGCCCCTCATTCCTGTGACAGGCAGAGGGATGAGGAGGGTGCCGTGGACGCTGGCATGCCTCAGGGATTGTCGCGCTTGAAAATCCAGTCGTGATCGGGGTGGTTCTTGAAGCGCCATTTGCGCATCGGCCCGGCCATCACGTTCAGATAATACATCTCGTAGCCATAAGGCGCGCCGCATGGGTGGTGTCCCTTGGGAACCAGCACGACATCGCCATCCGCCACAGCCATGGTCTCGTCCAGCGACCCATCCTCGGTGAAAACGCGCTGGAAACCGAAACCCTGCGCCGGGTTGAGCCGGTGATAATAGGTCTCTTCCAGATAGGTCATATCGGGGTAATTGTCTTCGTCATGCCGGTGCGGCGGATAGGACGACCAGTTGCCCGACGGGGTGAACACTTCCGTCACCAGGAGACTATCGGCGACATCGCGCTCTTCCATGGCGATGGGGAAAATGTAACGCGTATTGGCGCCTTTGCCGCGCTCGGTCAGTTGCACGCCATCGGGACCGATCTGTTGCGCTTCGCGGCTACCTTTTTCACCCGGTGCGGTGCAGACACCGACGGTGCAATCCGTCGTGGCCGTCAGCGACCATTCGGAGCCGGCGGGGACATAAACGCAGTGCGGCGGCTTGCGCTCGAACACGTTCATGCGGTCGCCGAGTTCACCGAACTCCTTGCCCCCGGCGGAAATCTTCGCCTTGCCTTCGACAAGCACCAGAATGACTTCCGTATCGCCAGTCTTCTCGGCTGCGGTTTCACCGGGCTTCAGACGATAAAGGCCGAAACCGACATAACCCCAATCCGCGCTTTGGGGCGTGATGTCGTGCACCTTGCCGCTTGTCGCGACCGGCTTGCGCAGAAGTGAGGTCATGGTGGTGTTCCTTTTTGGTCAGTCGTTCAATTTATCGGGCGGCTATTCCCGCGTTTCCCTCATCCCTGTGCTTGTCACAGGGATGAGGGAGTAAAGGGCCTCAAGCCGCCTGAGCCTTGTCCAGTCCGGCCTCACGGGCAAACGCCTTCAGCGATTTCAGGCCGAGGCTCTGATATTCGAAGGGGTTGCGCACATCCGGGTCCTGTTCGGCCTCGATGACCAGCCAGCCGCTGTAATTGTGCTCGGCGGCAATTTTCAGAACCGGCGGGAAGTTTACGCCGCCCTCGCTGTCACCCGGCACGGTGAACACACCGCGGCGAACGCCTTCGAGGAAGGAAAGCCGCTCGTTCCGAACCTGATCGGCAATCACCGGCCGCACGTTCTTGGCGTGGATATGGCCGACGCGGTGCATGTATTTCTGCGCGACGCGCACGGGATCTCCGCCGCCGAACAGGCAATGGCCGGTATCGAGCAGCAGATGGGTCTTCGGCCCGGTATGCTTCATCAGAAGGTCGATCTCGTCTTCGCTCTCGACCACGGTTCCCATGTGGTGATGGTAGACGAGGGTGATGCCCTGTTCGGCAGCATAGGCCGCCAGCGCCTCCACACCCGCGCCGAACTTCGCCCAATCTTCAGCCGCAAGGCGCGGACGGTCGACCAGCGCCGTGTCGTCGGCACCGTGAATGGCGTTCGAGGTCTCGCAGACGATGATGACTTTCGAGCCCATGGCTTTCAGCAGATCGAGCGCCGGCTGCATGGCCTTCTTTTCGGATTCGATGCTGTCGGTCAGAAGGTTCAGCGAATGCCAGCCGGAGACGAAGGAAAGGCCGCGCGGCGCAAGCACACCCTTCAGGCCTTCCGGGTCAGTCGGGAACTTGTGGCCCTTCTCGATGCCGTCGAAGCCGATCTTGGCGGTTTCGTCGAGGCATTGTTCAAGGCTGATATTGGCGCCCAGTGTGCGGTCGTCGTCGTTGGACCAGGCAATCGGGTTGGTTCCGTAACGGATCATCTTACTGTCTTTCCTTGATATGGTTTTCGTAGCGCGCGCGCGCCGGTCCGATTTCGGCCCGGTCGGAAACTTCGGGTACCGCCACATCCCACCAGTGGCCACCGGCCTGCGGGGTCGGATAGGGGTCGGTATCGATGACGATGACAGTCGTGCGGCTGGATTCGCGAGCGGACGCAAGCGCCGCTTCCAGCTCGGCGATGGTGGAAACCTTGCGCGCATCCGCGCCCATAGAGCCGGCATGGGCGACGAAGTCGATGGCGATGGGGTTGACGTTGGTGTGGGCGTAGAGGTTGTTGAACTCCGCGCCGCCGGTTTCCATTTGCAGCCGGTTGATGCAGCCGTAACCCCTGTTATCGGTGATGACGAGCGTGATCTTGACGCCCATGGCAACCGATGTCGCAAGCTCGGAATTCATCATCATATAGGAGCCGTCGCCGACCATGACGATCACGTCCCGGTCCGGTTCCGCCATCTTGATGCCGAGGCCGCCGGCAACCTCATAGCCCATGCAGGAGAAGCCGTATTCCATGTGATAGGAAAGCGGCAGCTTGGATTTCCACAACTGATGCAGCTCACCCGGCATGGTGCCCGCTGCACACATGACGACGGTATTGTCGCGCGACTGGCGCTGCACGGCGCCGATCACCTGCATGTCGGTGGGCAGGCTGTTGGCGTTTTCCTCACCCGGTGCCGCCGTATCGGCATCGGCCTTCTCGAACCATGCCGCCTTGAGCTTGGCATCCGGTGCCGTGAAGCGGTGGCTGCCAAGCGCGGCCGACAGTTTTTCGAGACCGATCTTCGCATCCGCCGTCAGGCTGATCGCATCATGCTTGGCGCTGTCATAGGGCTGCACGTTGAGGGCGAGGATCTTGCGGTCCGGGTTCTTGAACAGCGCCCAGGAACCGGTGGTAAAGTCCTGAAAGCGGGTGCCGACGCCGAACACCAGATCGGCTTTCTCGCTTATGATATTGGCGCTTTCGGCACCCGTGACGCCGACCGGGCCGAAGTTGAGATCGTGATCCCAAGCCAGTGCCGATTTGCCGGCCTGCGTTTCGACGACCGGGATGGAATGGCTTTCCGCAAAACGCTTCAGCGTTTCGATGGCGCCGGAAAAATGCACACCGCCGCCGGCAACGATGACGGGGTTCTTCGCAGCCTTCAGCGCGGCGACGGCCTCTTCGAATTCCACCACATCCGGTTCCGGGCGGCGTTGCCGCCAGACGCGCTTTTCAAAGAAGCTGACGGGATAATCATAAGCTTCCGCCTGCACGTCCTGGCAGAAGGCCAGCGTTACCGGGCCGCAATCGGCCGGGTCCGTCATGGTGCGCATGGCGCGGGGAAGGGCGGTCAGCAATTGTTCCGGGCGCATGATACGGTCGAAATAACGGCTAACCGGGCGGAAGCAGTCATTCACCGTCATCGTGCCGTCGCCGAAATCCTCCAGCTGCTGGAGCACGGGGTCGGGACCGCGATTGGCGAAGACATCGCCGGGGATGAGAAGAACCGGCAGGCGGTTGACATGGGCGAGCGCTGCCGCCGTTACCATGTTGGCAGCACCGGGCCCGATAGAGGAGGTGACCGCCATTGCCCGCCGGCGACGCAGCTGCTTGGAATAGGCAATCGCCGCATGCGCCATGGATTGCTCGTTCTGGCCGCGATAGGTCGGCAGTTCCTCGCGAATGCCATAAAGCGCCTCGCCGATGCCGGCGACATTGCCATGGCCGAAGATGGCCCAGACACCGGCAATATAGGTCTCGCCATGCTCATTCATCTGCGCGGCGAGGTAACGAACCATAGCCTGCGCAGCCGTCAATCTGATTGTCTTCACGCTGCCTCTCCCTTTTTGGCGCGCGCCTCATCCCATATGCGGCACAGGCTGGTATAGCGCTGCGCCATGTCCTTCACCGCTTCCTCATCGGTGATCTTGCCACCGAGCCAACCCCGCGCGGCGTCGGCGAAAATCGTGCGGCCAACCGCGAAACCTTTGACCAGATCGAAACCGGCGGCAAGGCGGAAGCTCTCCTCCAGCTCGCTTTGCGGTGCGTCGAGACCAAGAACGACGATGCCGCGCACGTAAGGATCGTTGCGATGCACGGCGTCGCAGGCATTTTTCCAGGCGGCTCTGGTTTTCATCGGCTCCAGTTTCCACCAGTCGGGATAAACGCCGATCTCGTAGAAGCGTTCGATGATGCGCGCGGCGGTCAGATCGTCGGTCGGGCCGACCTTGGAGGGAATGACCTCGAGCAGCATTTCCAACCGATTGCGGCGTGTCGCCTGGAACAGACGCATCACCGTCTCCTCCTGCGCGGCGCGCATTTCATCGGTATCATCCGGGTGATAGAAGCACAGAACCTTGACGACATTTTCCAGCGGCCATTCGGAAAGCCCGCCGAAATCCTTGCCGAGTTCCGGTTCCAGCGTCAGCGGGCGCGAACCCGGCCATTCCACCGGCCGGCCGATCCACAGACCGGAGCCGCTGGCTGCAAAGAGTGCATCACGTCCGAGGCGTCCGTCACAGAGGATACCGTAACCCGCCTTGCCACCGGCGACCGTTTGCGCCGCCTCGAGGCAGAGCTTCTTGAATGCGCCGATGCGCTCATGTTTAATGCCGAGTTCGTCGGCGATCGCTTCCAGTTGCATGCGATGGTCGAAGGCGAAGACGCGCATGGTGTCCCATTCGCCCTTGCGATTGGTTGACCAATGCACCTGTTCCAGCGCCTCGTCCTTGCGCAGCGCCTTGTTGCGGATGCCGGCCTTGAAGAAATATTGCAGCTCTTCCCAACTCGGATAGGCGGGAGTGCAGCCGTGGCGGGAAACGGCAAAGGCGCCACAGGCATTGGCGTATTTCAGTGTCGTCGGCCAGTCCTCGCCGCGCAGCCAGCCACGGAAAAGCCCGGCCATGAAACCATCGCCCGCGCCGAGAACATTGAAGACCTCAATCGGGAAACCTTCGCCCGTCTCGCCATCGTCCAGGCTTGCCGGAATTTCGCCGGCGAAAACCGAAGCACCCATCGGGCCACGCTTGCACACCAGCGTCGCGTTCGACACCTTGCGTACGGCGTTCAGCGCGGCCAGCGTATCGGTCGAGCCGCCGGCAATGTGGAATTCTTCTTCCGTGCCTACAATCAGATCGAAGAGATGCAGGGTGGATTGCAGCTTGGCGGTGACCTTCTGCGATTCCACGAAGCGGCTTTCGCCATCGCCATGGCCGGCAACACCCCAGAGATTGGGTCGATAGTCGATGTCGAGCGCTGTTTTCGCACCGTTTTCGCGGGCAAGTTTCAGCGCCTTCAGCACGGCCGCTTCCGTCTTCGGATGCGACAGATGCGTGCCGGTGGCGCAGACACAGCCTGCTTCGGCAATAAAGGCGGGATCGATGTCGTCTTCGCTGAGCGCCATGTCGGCACAGTTCTCGCGATAGAAAATCAGCGGAAACTGGTTCTGGTCGCGAATGCCGAGAAGCACCAGCGCCGTCAACCGCTCCGGGTCGGTTTTCACGCCGCGTACGTCCACGCCTTCGCGCACCAGCTGTTCACGGATGAAGCGGCCCATATGCTCGTCACCAACGCGGGTGATGACGGCGCTGGCAAGGCCGAGCCGCGCAGCGCCGGCCGCAATATTGGTGGGGGAGCCGCCAATATATTTGGCAAAGGAGGCCATGTCCTCCAGCCGGCCGCCGACCTGCGAACCATAAAGGTCGACCGACGAGCGCCCGATCGTGATAAGGTCAAGTTTTTTCAAAAGCTTCCTCCTTCGGACCCCGCATTGAGGGAGCCTGATGCCAGTGGGCCTCCTCCGCCCACTTTCTGTCTCACCACCTTCGGGTGCATTCACGAGACGGACAATTATGGAATGCCCGTTTCATGAATTTGGATCATAAATTCTATTTTTTATGTTTTCAATAAAAATATTCAGGCTGTTTTGCGTGTTCCCACAGCGACAGCGAGTGTGATGGCGAGACAGAGCGTGGCGGAAAGCGAGCGAAATGCACCAAAATCGATTTCCGTCACCGTGAGCAGCGTCGCGCCGGACTTGCGCAGCGGATTGACGGCCGAATCGGACATGGCGACAACGGGAATGCCGTTGGCGCGGGCCATCTCGGCCAATTCCAGCGTTTCCGCCGAATAGGGCGAGAAGGTGATCGCAATCAGCGCATCGTCGCGGGAGATGGCGCTCAGATTGCCAAGGCCACCGACGGCGCTGTGCAAAACCGCAGGTACCTTCATTTTCTCGAAGGCGTAAGCGAGGTAACTGGCAATGGGGAAGGAGCGCCGCAAACCGATGATATGCACGGTGCGCGCCTGTGCCAGCGCCGAGACCGCCTCGTCAAGCTGCCGTGTATCGACCGATTTCAGCAGCATTTCCAATGAAGAACGGCCAGCCTCCACGAACTCCGCCAACAGGCCCGACGCGCTCTCGTCGCCCTTTTCGCGCAGGTGGTCCAGCCGGGTCGCATAATCCGGCCAGCCGCCGACATAGGAATCGCGAAACAGGCGCTGCATCTCCGAAAAGCCGGAAAAACCCATGATCTGGCAAAAGCGCATGAATGCAGACGGCTGCACGCCGGCACCTTCTGCCATTTCGGCGACGGTGGAAACGGCAATGCGATCCTGATTGGACGCGACATAATCTGCACATTGACGTAATCGTTTCGGCAGGCCTTCCGCGACCTGAAGCAACCGCTCCTCAAAAGCCTTCACGGAGTCTGGCGCATCGATTGCCGTCATTGTCGTTCCTTTGTGCAGATTGAAATCGTGTGCACTTTAACTGCAATGGAATTTTTATTCCATTGTGTTTTTTGAGATATGATTGATGGGCGAGAGTAGGGACAGGAGTAGCCAGCATATTCTCCTCATCCCTGTGCCTGTCACAGGGATCCAGTCGACGCGCGTCCGCGCGGCGATAGAGTTCTTTAAGCCCAAGGACTTGGGCTGGCTGGATTTCTGTGACGAGCAAAGAGATGAGGGGAGTATAATGTTCTCTCTTGCCGTATACCCGGATAAAATGCATATTTTATACATGAATGGCTACGTTTATATTTTGGCATCAAAACGAAACGGTACGCTCTATACTGGCGTGACGAAGAATTTGTCGAACAGGCTTTTCGAACATCAGAATGAACTAACACCCGGCTTCACCTCGCAATATGGCGTGAAAACGTTGGTCTGGTTCGAGGAATACGACCTGTTGACCAGCGCGATAACGCGGGAAAAAACGATTAAGAAATGGCCGCGACAGTGGAAGCTCAATCTGATCGAGCGTACTAATCCGGAGTGGAATGACATCTCTAGCTATTTGCACGATTTATGACCGGGACTTGTGATCGAACCACTGACGGTTCCCGCACACTCTCCTCATCCCTGTGCTTGTCACAGGGATCCAGCCGATGCGCGTCTGCGCGTCGAATGGAGTCGTTTCAGCCCAAGGACTTGGGCTGGCTGGATTCCTGTGACAAGCACAGGAATGAGGGGAGATGTAGGCGCTGCCTGCGGTCCCTTACTCTAAAAGCCGTTCCAACCGAAAACTCTTCTGGTTTTCAGCTAGATGGACTCAGTGCAATCCACCCACACCAAGATGCGTATCAACAATATCCGGGTTCGCCGCAAGATCGTCGGACGGTCCTGACCAGACGATGCGGCCGCGTTCCATGATGATGGCGTGGTCGGCGAAGTCGATGGCCATCTGGATGCGCTGTTCGATGAGAAGAATGGTCATTTCGCCCGATTGCGCGAGTTTCGAGAAGGCCGCCATCAGTTCCTCGCAGATAACAGGGGCGAGACCTTCGAGGGGTTCATCGAGGAGCAGCACCTGCGGCTGGCCGAGGATGGTGCGGGCAGTGGAAAGCATCTGCTGCTCGCCACCGGAGAGTTGCGAGCCGAGATTGCGGCGTCTTTCCTTCAGGCGCGGAAACAGCGTGTAGGCTTCCTCGATGGCCGATTTCGGCCGGCCCTTGAGGCCGACGAAGAGGTTTTCTTCGACTGTGAGTGTCGGAAAGACATCGCGGGTTTGCGGCACGTAACCGAGACCGGCGAGGGCGCGGGCAGCACTTGGCAGGGCGGTGATGTCCTGCCCGCCGAGATGGATATCACCGGCAAATCGTTTCGTCTGCCCGGCAAGCGTGGCAAACAGGCTTGTCTTGCCAACGCCGTTACGTCCGAGCACCGCGAAACGCGAACCGGCGGGAACGGAGAGCGACAGACCCTCGATGACACGGGTGGGGCCGTAACCGGCGGTCAGGTTGGCGATTTCAAGCGGCGCTGCGGGCATTGGCGTAACTTCCGAGATAGGCTTGGCGGACTTCTGCGTTGCTGGTGACTTCGCCAGGCGAACCGTCGAATATGACGGCGCCTGCGGCGAGCACGACCACACGTTTGGCGAAACGGAAGACCAGATCCATGTCGTGTTCGATCATCAATATGGCGAGGTCGGCGGGCAGGCGATCGAGCGCCTGTTCGATACGCGCCGTTTCCGTCGAGGGAACGCCGGCGGCAGGTTCATCAAGCAGCAGGATTTTGGGCCTGAGCGCCATGGCAAGCGCGATCTCGATCAGCCGCTGCTGGCCATAGGCGATTTCACGGACGCGGGTTTCGGCGATGGCAAGCAGGCCAAGCGTTCCGAGAATGTCGCGCGCCTCGCTCATCACCGTTGGCATGGCGCGGTAACGGCCGAAAATCCGGCCCGTCCTACCTTCCCTTTGCAGAATGGCGAGTGCGACATGTTCCTCCGGCGTCATGTCCTGGAACAGCCGCGTCACCTGAAACGAGCGGACAAGTCCGCGCTTAACGCGCTGACTGGCGCTGAGCCCCGTCACGTCTTCTCCGGCAATCCGCACGGTTCCGGCGGATGGCTTGATGTTTCCGGTAACGAGGTTGACGAAGGTGGTCTTGCCGGCGCCGTTGGGGCCGATCAGCACGGTGCGATCGCCGGGCGAAAGCGACAGCGAGACATTGTTGGTAACGACGAGACCGCCGAAATTTTTCTGCAGGCCGGAAACTTCGAAAATGGCGCTCATTTGCGATCTCCCCGCAGGCGCGCGATGATCTGTTCGCCCGCGCCATAAAGGCCGCGCGGCGCAAACAGCACGACGGCGATCAGAAGCAGGCCGACGATTGTGAGCCAGTGGAACGGATTAGCGGCAGAAACGACGTCCTCGAACCACATGAAGGTGACGGTGCCGATCAGCGCGCCATAAAGAGAGCCCGCGCCACCGAGAACCAGCATGACCAGCGCTTCGGCAGACAGCGTGAAGCTGAGGCTGTCGAGGCCGACCACCTGCGTGGAGATGGCGTTCAGCGCGCCGCCGATTCCCGCGACGATGCCTGATATCACGAACATCTTCAAAATCGTGCCATTGACCGAACCGCCCATGGCCTGAATGCGGATGCTGTCCTGCTTGACGCCGCGACACAGCATGCCGAAGGGCGAATTGACGACGACGCGAAGTGCCAGAAAAACCAGAAGCAGCAGGCAGACGCCGTAGATATAGGCGGTGCGGCCGTAAAGATCGAATTCGAAGGTGCCGAACAGCGCATCGGGCGAGACGCCGGCAAGCCCGTCGCTGCCGCCCGTCCAGTCCGACGCCTTGTTGGCCGCCTCGTGAAAAAGATGGACGACGGCGATGGACAGCACCAGCTGCGGCAGGCCGTGCGCGCGCAACAGAATGGTGCCGGACAGCAATCCCGCGATGCCGCCCACTGCTGCGCCGATGAGGGTCATGAGAAGCGGGTCGGTGATACCGTAGTGGGCAGCGGCAATGCCGGCGGCATAGGCGCCGGCACCGAACAGGGCCGCATGGCCAAGTGTCGCCACGCCGCAATAGCCGGTAACGAGATCGATGGAGAGCACGAGAAGCGCTATCGCGATGATGCGCGTCAACAGCGCCAGATTATCCGGAAACAGGAAGTAACCGGCGATGGTGGCGATGATGATGAGCAGCGGACCGCCAATCGCGCGCAGGGGCGAGCGGGCCTTCGCCGTTTTTGCCGTTTCAGTGAGGTCGTTCATGAGCACCGCCATCTCATTTCGCCCTTCCAAGAAGGCCGCGCGGAAACAGCGTGATGATCACGATGACCGCCAGATAGAAGAAGAATTCGCCATATTCGGGGGCAAGATACCGCCCGGTCGTATCGATGGCGCCGAGCAGCAGACAGGCGATCAGCGCGCCGGGGATCGAGCCTGCGCCGCCGACGGATACGACCACCAGGAAGGTGACCATGTAGCGCAGCGCATAATAGGGTTCGACCGGCAGCAATTCTGCACCGATGATGCCGCCCATGGCGGCAAGGCCGACGGCGATGGCGAAGCTTACGGCATAGATGATTTCGGTGCGCACGCCGAGGGCTGCTGCCATGGCCGCATTGTCCACCGCTGCCCGCAACTTGATGCCGAAGGCGGTCTTTTCGAACGTGAACCAAAGTGCCGCCGCCACCACGAGGCCAGCGACGATGGCGAAGATGCGGTGGGTGGCGATGGTGCGAAACCCGAGATCGGTGGGACCGGCCAGTTCCTGCGGCAGCGGAATGGTTTTGAGCGTTGGCCCGAACACGAAATTGGCGATGCCGATGATGCAGAAGGTGATGCCGATGGTCATCAGCACCTGCGTCAGTTCCGGTGCGCCGTAGATGCGCCGGTAGAGAAACCGTTCAAGCGGTATGGCGATCACGATGGTGCCGACAATCGCAACGAGGATTGCCGCCGCGTAACCAAGGCCGAGGCCATGGGCGGCATAGGAGGCGAGATACCCGCCGATCATGGCGAAGGCGCCGTGGGCGAGATTGACCACACGCATCAGCCCCATTGTCACGGATAGGCCGATGGAGATGATGAAAAGCACCATGCCATAGGCAAGCGCATCGACAAGGATGCTGAAGACCGTCTGCATGTTCGAAAGCTCCTCCCGATGCGATTGCGCGCTTGCCGGAGCCGCCCGCAAAAGGCGGCGCCGGTCATTTCCGTCTCAATACTTACTTGGCGGCGGCAAGGCCCGGATCGCCCTGTTTTTCGAAAGTCTGGACTTCCTTGTTGTAATAATTGCCGTCATCGCCCTTGGAGACTTCGCGCAGATAGATGTTCTGGGTGATGTGGCGGCTCTGCGGATCGATGCTGACAGGGCCGCGCGGGCTTGTCCAGGAAAGGCCCTTTACCGCCTCGACAGCCTTTTCCGCATCCTGTTTGCCGCCGGTCGCCTCGATCATCTTGGTGATGACATACATGCCGTCAAACGCGCCGACTGCGGGGAAGGACAGTTCCTTCTGATTGCCAATGGCCTTGGTTGCGGCCTCCACGAAGGTCTTGTTTTCGGGTGAATCGTGGGAGACGGCATAGTGGAAGGTAGTCTGCATGCCGAGCGCTGCTTCGCCGAGGGCCGGCAGATCCGATTCCTGTGTAAGATCGCCCGGCGCGAAAAGCTTGATGCCTGATGATTTCAGGCCGTTGTCGTTGAAGGCCTTCACGAAGCCGAGAGTCGTCGGGCCGGAGGGCAGGAAGGCGAAGACGCCTTGTGCGCCGGAATCCTTCACGCGCTGCATGATGGGGCTGAAATCATTGGTGGAAAGCGGCATGCGAATGCTTTCCACAACTTCGCCGCCAGCGGCGGTGAAGGCTGCCTTAAAGGCGTTCTCCGCGTCAACGCCCGGGCCGTAATCGCTGACCAGCGAAATGACCTTCTTGACGCCGCCATCGAAAGCCACCTTGGCGATGGGCGTGGATGTCTGCCATGTCGTGAACGAGGTGCGCACCACATAGGGGCTTTTGGTAACGATGGCCGAGGTGGCCGCATTCATGATGACCATGGGCACATTGCCCTGTTTCAGAAGTGGCGTAACCGCCATGGCGTCGGGCGTAAAATAGAAGCCCGCGAGATATTGCACGCCTTCCTTTACAACCAGCTCCTGCGCCAGCGCCTTGGATTGCGCCGGATCGGCCTGCGGCACATCGCGGTAGACGACTTCGACAGTGTCATTGCCGACCTTGTTGCCGTGAAGCGAAAACCAGGCGTCTATGCCGGCCTTGAAGTTCTTGCCCTGCAGCGCGAAGGGGCCGGAGAACGGGCCGACCACGCCGACCTTGATCGTCTCGGCATAGGCAACGGAACTGAAGCAGATGGCCGCGATTGCGGCGGTGATCCGTAATTTCATGATTTCCTCCCAATTGATCCGTGGCTCCCTCCACCGATCCAGCCAGTCAAACTGGTAAGTGCGATGGCCAAAGTAAAATGAAAAAAAGGGGGCAATAAATAACCTGATGGTTATGGATCGCCGCCTTATCCGGTTCTGCCCGATATTGGATCATACAATAGGGATAGTCTGGCGATTCTCAATTGCCGCAGCCGCTGCAGCCATCACGAATGGTCCCGTTTCAGCATTCTGCTTCCAAATGCCGCCGTTATGAAGAACGCCCTGCGCCACGCGGCCGGAAAATGACGATAATATGCGCGTAATCCCGGTGCCTTAACCAGTTCTAAGGGGATTGTCCGTAGTCTCCCGAAGCATATTTTGAATTTCATTTGGTGTCTTGATGGGCGAATACCAGAATAAAGCCGTTGATCTTATGCGGAATCGCGTTGGCGACAGTATACTCAACAACAAGATCGAGCGCCGCGAAGCTTTTCTCCGCAAGGCGCTGGCGCTGTATCACGTCATGGGCGGCGAGGCGGATGGCATGCGCGCCGCGGTGGAAGATGTTGTGCACCTGCCGAAGCCAAGCGTCGATGTCGCTGTTGGCGACGTGATGCATGAACTGGCAGCAATCGGTCACGTCGCCGATCTCGATATTATTCAGGCCGGATATAACAAACTTGATGCCGCCAATCTGCATATTTTGAGCAAGGGCAAGCGGCTTTTGCAGAAGCAGCAGGAAAAGAAGCTTGCCGCCACGGCTGAGAAGTAAGCCGTACAAGGGCAACTGAGGGTGATGACAAAGCTCCCTCACACCCGGCGTCATCGCTGGATTGCCCCAAGGATCCAATCACGTCCAACTAGACCAAGACGTTGCAACTGCTCCGGACAAGTCCAAGCATGACGGACGAGGGATTCGGGACTTCGCCATCATTCTGAGGCCCCCAATCGGGGGCGCTTCGAAATCAGGCAACGTCCGCGACGAAAATATCCTGCCAGGCGTCGTAAGCGGAAAGAACCGTTTCCATCTGCGCCGTGTGGCCGGTGATAAAGTCATCGCCGTAGATCGTCTCATCAGGATATTCGGTAATCAGCGTCATCGGCACTGTGTGGCGGTCGTCGATGGACGACAGGCACGGGAAACCGTTGATGATGCGGAAACCGGTTTCACCGGCGTGAATCTCATAAAGCGCGATCTGGCGGTTGTTGTAATCCAGCAGGCCCGGAATGGCGCCGAGATGGCGGGTAACCCGGTCGAGCAGGGCTTCCGCCTGCTTTTCCCAATCCGCATGGTGGCGGATGATCAGGAAGAAACCCTTCGGCAGGGTCCACATGGCGAAATTGCGCGGCACATAACCGGAAAGCGGACGGGTCCATTCGTGCGAGGGATAACCGTGCAGGTTCACATGCAGGCTCGCGCCGCTCATCTCCTGCGCGCTGAAACGGATTGCCTTCTCGTTGAGATGGACGCCCGAATTTTCCCGCGTGCGATATTCGAGATCGTCGCCGAGCGCCGTGTACCGCGCCGCATGGTGCATATGGCGTGGATTGTCGGCGCGCAGGCGCTGGTGCAGGGCATAACCATCAGGGTTTTCCAGAGGCGAAATGGTGAAATGCGCGCCCTGTCTTTCCGCAAGTTTGCGGGCGGCGCGGACGGCGCCAACGATGCCGGTGGTTTCATTGGGATGCTGGCCGCCGCTGATCATCACAGCGGCATCGCTGCCCGCGACATAACGGGCGGCAAGAACGCGGCCCGACCGCGAGCGGGCCTCGAACGCCTCGCCGCCGATCTCGGCAAGCATCCGCGCGATCTGACCCGCCGCCACCGGTTCGCGGGCCTCGTCGATCCGCTGTTCGCCGCCATCCAGGAAAGTGGTGGTGAGTGCACGGGTCTCGATGCGGACCGAAACGTCGCCGTTGCTTTTGACGACTTCCGGAACGATCTGGCCGGGTTTCAGGCCCCGGTCGCCCAGCGGCCGGCCGGACTTCTTCTGGAAGAATTCCAGGAGGGAGAAATAGAAATCCTCGTGCAGCGCTTCACGCAGGCTGATCACCTCGTCCCCGACCGGCAGCGCCATGTCTTCGGACGGGTGCGTGACGTGAATGTTCAATTCCTCGAAATAGGGTTCCTCATCGCCCCAGCCGTGGTTGGCGACGGCATTGATTGCCGCTTCGAAAAGCTGCTCGTAATCCGTCTCCAGCCGCTCGCCCGTAGCGTCACCGGCCGGACGAAACCAGCCGGTTGGCGAGACATTGGTTTCGCCGACGATATCGGTATGAACCCGGTTGGGAGCGAGAACCTTCAGGGTTTCCTTCTTGCCGTTGCGGCTCAGCGTAACGTCATAATGAAGGGCGTCGTCGTCGCCGGCGATAAAATCGATCTTCGCGTCGCCGGCTAGTGCCGCCAGCGGATAGGCCTCCAGCCGGAAACGATTGGCGGGTGCATTGGCGTGCACCGGGTAATGCACCTCGATGGCATCGACGCCACCAAGATTGATCTCTTCCAGAAAGGTGAAGAGAAGCGGCTTGTAGGCGCTGCGGATGCGGGCACTGACGCCTTTTTTCTTCAGCCTTTCTTCGGCCTCGCGGCGGCTTTTGGCGTCATCGAACGTCCATGCCTCGAAGGACTGGCCGGGCGCGGCATTGGCGAGAAGCACATCCAGAGTACGCTTGAAGGTCTGGTCGAAAATCTGGCTCATCACGATCACCTTGAGGTTCTGCCGGTGGGGTCGAGGCTGTCGCGCAGCCAGTCACCGAGAAGGTTGAGGCCAAGCACGGTCAGAAGGATGGCAAGACCGGGGAAGACGCTGACCCACCATGCCGTTTGCAGATAGGTGCGGCCATCCGCCAGCATGCCGCCCCAGCTCGGAATGGTCGGATCGACACCGAGGCCGAGGAAGGTGAGGCTGCTTTCCAGCAGGATGTTGTTGGCGACGTTGAGCGTCATCAGCACGATGACCGGGCCGATCAGGTTCGGCAGAAGGTGCTGGAGGATGATGCGCCAGTCCTTCACGCCAATGGCGCGGGCGGACAGGATGAATTCCCGTTCGCGCAGCGTCAGCACCGAGCCGCGCACCAGACGGGCATATTGTACCCATTGCGAGACGATCAGGAGGATGATGGTGTTGGTGAGGCTGCCGCCAACAATTGCGATGAAGGTGATGGCCAAGAGAATGAAAGGCATGGCGAGCTGGATATCGGCAAAGCGCATGACCAGCATGTCCCAGAAGCCGCGATAATAACCGGCGACCAGGCCGACGATCACGCCGAAGACCACGGCCCCGATGACCGAGGTGAAACCGACGAGCAGCGAAATCTTGCCGCCGGCCACGACACGGGCCAGTACGTCACGGCCGAGCGGATCGGTGCCGAGCGGATGGGCGGCGCTAGTGAAGGGCTTGGCAAGGCGCGCCATCAGGTCGATCTTTTCGGCACCGCCCGGAAACAGCACGTCGGAAAGAAGAACGGCAAGGCAGATGACGACGGTAAGCAGGGCGCCGAGGATGAATTCGAGATTGTTGAAGCGCGACAGGCGCGAGGTTTTGGCAGCCATCGTCAATTACTCCGTGCGGATGCGCGGATCGACCAGCCCGTAGGCGATATCGACCAGAAGGTTGATGCCGACGATCATCAGCGACAGCACGGTGATGACGGCCTGAAGCACGGGATAGTCGCGCGCGCCCACCGCATCGAAGGCGAGCGTGCCGAGACCCGGCCAGTTGAAGACGCGCTCGATGACGACGATGCCGCCGAGAAGTCCGCCGAATTGCAGGCCGAAATAGGTAATCAGCGGAATGGCGCAGTTACGTAGCGCATGCTTGTAAAGCACCTTGTTTTCGCTGAGGCCCTTGGCGCGCGCCACCATGACATATTGCGAGCGCAGCGTATCGAGCATCGCCGTGCGCACCAGACGCACATTGGTAGCCGTCAGGATAACGCCCATGGTGACCGATGGCATGATGTAGCTTGCAAAGCCGCCCATGCCGCTTGGCGGCAGCCAGCCGAGCGTGATGGAGAAAAGCAGCACCAGCATGGTGGCCAGCCAGAAATTGGGGAAGGACAGGCCGACGAGCGAGAAGATACGGATCACCTGATCGGCCGTCTTGCCGCGCGAGGTCGCGGCCTTGATGCCGAGCGGAATGGAAAGCGCAATCGACACCGCCATGGAGATGAAGGCGAGAAGCAGCGTGGCGGGCAGGGCATCGGCGATGAGCCGTGATACCGGCGTGCTGCCGGTGAAGCTGCGGCCGAAATCGAGCGTAACCAGGCCTTTCAGGAAGCTGAAATATTGCACGAAGAACGGCCGGTCGGTTCCAAGCGCCGCACGAATGCGCGCCAGATCGTCTTCCGTCATGCTGCCGCCGCCCTGGAACATGGTGACAGCTGGATCGCCCGTCAGGCGGATGGCGAAGGAAACGAGAAGGGTGATGGCGATGACGACGAAAATCGCCTGCAGCAATCGCTTGATGAGGAAACCGGCCACGTTTTTTACCTTGAAGAGAGACCCGACCTTGCCCGCGGGATGGCGGGCAAGGCGCTTTTAGGGAGGATAGGCCTGATTATTCGACGGTGACGTCGGTCAGCTTCAGGCGGTTATCCGGCGGTGCCACGAAACCCTTGACCCGCTTGTTGATGCCGTAAATGGCATTGGTGTTGTAAAGCGGAATTTCCAGCGCGCGCTCAGCGGCATAGGCGCCGACTTGCTTGAGGATTTTTTCGCGCTCGGCTCGGTCAGTCAGCGGGCGCTGCGATTCCAGCAGCTTGTCCAGCTTCTCGTCCTTGTCGTAAGGATTCCACTTTTCACCCGAGTGGTACATGGAATAGGCCGTGTTGTCGTAATCGAAGGTCCAGCCGCCCCACTTCTGCTGGAACATCGCGCCGGTCTTGCCCTGCGGGATGATGTCGTTCAGGAGAACGTTGGTCTCATAGGGCTTGATGGTGGCGGTGATGCCGACCATGGACAGATAGCTGGAGATGACCTGCGCGACTTCGTTCATCGTCGCATCGTTGCCTCTGATATCGATCTGCAGCGCCGCACCTGGCTTGACGCCGGCTTCCGCGAGCAGCTTCTTTGCGCCTTCCGGATCATAAGGCAGCGGCTTCAGATCGGCGTCGTAACCGAAGGACAGCGCGCTCTGGAAGCTGGCGATTTCCGAGGCCTGACCGGCAAGGACCGACTTGACGATCGTGCCGCGATCAACGGCCATGATGATGGCCTTGCGCACCTTGGGATCAGCAGTGATGCCGTCACGAGTGTTGAAACGCAGCGCATCCACCGTCGGGCCTGGAACGCTGACGATCTCCAGCTTGGAATCGCCTTCGATGACCGGGATCATGCCAATCGGGATGGTGGGAGGAATGACGAGATCGACGCGGCCGGCCTGCAATTCGGCAACTGCGGTCGCCGGCTCGGCGATGAAGCGGAATTCCAGTTCGGAGAGCTTTGGTGCGCCGCCCCAGTAATCCGGGTTGGCTTCCAGCTTGATGTTGGTCTTCGGCGCATAGGAGACGAATTTGAACGCGCCGGTGCCGACCGGGTTGAGGTTGAAGTTGTCCTCACCCTTTTCCTGAATATATTTCGGCGGCACGATCATGCCGCCATAACCGGCAAGCTTGGTCAGAAGCACCGGATCGGGCGCCTTGAGCTTCATGTCGACGGTGTAGTCGTCGATGACGTCGACGCTTTCGATGGCGACATAGTTGGAGCGCTGCGGGCCCTTGGCACCCTGTTCGCCGAGAAGGCGCTCGAAGGTGAACTTGACGGCGGCGGCGTTGAAGGGCTCGCCATTATGGAACTTGACGTTCTGGCGCAGCTTGAAGCGGATGCGCTTGCCTTCATCCAGCTCTTCCCAGGATTCGGCAAGGCCGGGCACAAGTTTCAGGTCCGGACCGCGATAGGTCAGGCCATCGAAGATGTTGGTGGCGACAGCTGCCCATTGCACCAGGAAGGTGTCGATCGGATCCCAGCTGCCGGGGTCCTGCGGGCTGGAAATGGTCATCTTGCCAGCGGCGAAAGCCGGCGCTGCGGTGAAGGCCGTGCCGGCCAGCGCAAGCGCGACGAACGTTGCCGTCATCCCCTTTTTGATTTTTGTCATCTACCTGTTCCTCTTCAGATGGTTACGGTTTTGGTTATTGTTCAGGCACTCTTCGCGATGAAGTGGCCTGGATTGATTTCCTCATGGGCGAGAATGGCGGGCTCATCGCCGACGCGGCGCACGGGATTGGGAATTTCGCCCTCGATCATGGCGATGCGGCGCTCGATCAGGGGATCGGCAACCGGCACTGCGGAAAGCAGCCGGCGCGTATAATCATGCGTGGGCGTTTCGAAGACCTGCTGGCGGCTGCCCATTTCCATGATCTGGCCGAGATAAAGCACCGCGACGCGGTGGCTCATCTTTTCCACCACCGCCATGTCATGGCTGATGAACAGGTAAGCAAGACCACGTTCCGCCTGCAAATCCATGAACAGATTGATGATCTGCGCCTGGATGGAGACATCAAGCGCCGACAGCGCTTCATCGGCGATGATGAGCTTGGGATCGGAGGCGAGCGCGCGGGCAATGCAGACACGCTGCCGCTGGCCGCCCGAAAACTCGTGCGGATACCGCGATGCATGTTCCGAACTCAGACCCACCCGTTCCAGCAGCTCATCCACCCGGCGGCGCACCGCCTTGGCATCGTTGATCAGGCCGTGGGTATTGATCGGTTCGGCGATCGAGAAGCCTACCGTCTTGCGCGGATCGAGCGAGGCGAAGGGATCCTGGAAGATATATTGCACTTCCTGCCGCATGCGGAAACGTTCCGCTGCCGACATCTCAGAATAGCTGCGGCCGTTGAAGGATATTTCGCCTGATACCGCCGATTGCAGCTGCTGGATTGTGCGGCCGATGGTGGATTTGCCCGAACCGGATTCACCGACCAGCGCCAGTGTCTCTCCGGCATGGATGTCGAAGCTGACCTTCTGCACGGCACTGCAACGGTGCGTCGCCTTGCCGAACAGGTTCTTGCGAATATCGAAGCGAACGAACAGGTCGCGAACCGAAAGCAGCGGCTTCTCGTCGTATTTTGCGGTGTTCTGCACCCGTTCCTCGCCCACCACGACCGGCTGGCCATCCTGCAGGACGGTGAGCGGAAGGCGCTTGGGAAACTCTTCTCCGGTCATGCTGCCGAGGCGCGGAACGGCGGAAAGCAGCGCCCGCGTATAGGGATGCTGCGGATTGGCGAAGATGTCCTTGACCGGGCCTTCCTCAACCTTCCTGCCCTTCCACATGACGACGACGTCATCGGCCATTTCCGCCACCACGCCCATGTCATGGGTGATGAAGACCATGCCCATGCCGAGTTTCTTTTGCAGGTCGCGCATGATGTTGAGGATCTGCGCCTGAATGGTGACATCAAGTGCCGTCGTCGGTTCGTCGGCGATCAGCAGCTTCGGCCGACAGGCAAGCGCCATAGCAATCATCACGCGCTGGCGCATGCCGCCGGAAAGCTGATGCGGATAACGGTGCAGAAGCTCGGCCGCATCCGGCAACCGCACCATGTCGAGCAACTTTTTTGCCTCGGCCATGGCCGCCGCCTTGCCCATTTTCTCGTGCAGGACAAGCACTTCGCAGATCTGGTCACCGATGGTGAAGACCGGGTTCAGCGACGTCATCGGCTCCTGGAAGATCATGGCGATCTCCTTGCCGCGGATCGACCGCATTTCCTTCTGCGATGCCTTCAGCAGATCCTTGCCTTCGAACATGATGTGACCGGCGGGGTAAGTCGCGCCCATCATATCCGCAAGACGCATGGTCGAGAGCGACGTGACCGATTTGCCCGATCCGGATTCGCCGACGATCGCCACCGTCCTGCCGGCTTCCACGGCAAAGGAAATATCGTCCACGACGCGGCTGTCGCCGAACTCAACGCTCAGGTTTTCAACCGAGAGGAGGGCGTTGCGGTTTGCGGCGGTCATATCAGCGTCTCCGGCTTGGCATGCGCGGCAATGCCGGCGCGGCCATCTGAAATAGTGAGGTGGCAAGGGCGTGGGGCAGGCGCGCGGGATGAAACGCTGTGCCGGAAGATGGGAGTGTCAAAAGAAAGCGCATGGCGTTTCAGGCGCGATGTAGATTGGCTGCTGCCGGTCGATACGGGAATTTCGACCTGGTCGAAGTGCTATGGGCGACCTCACCGGTGCCGGTAAAATGCCTGGTGCCAGTCTCAGAATCGATGATGCGCATGAACTTGTATTCCCCACCCCTTGTTTTACAAAAAAGCTAACAAAACAGGACAATCATGTCCAGAGTGTTGAACAATTTTTGTATACTGCTCTACAAATACGCAAGTGCATTTATTTTGGGCGCGGGTGTGCCGAAGGGCCGGACCCCGATTAAGGGATGGTTTTAGTCTGTATTGAGGATGTATCGATTTCAGTGGTTGCGGGTGCCGCTGCCCGTGATACAGGCCGGACGAAGACCATTGAAAAAGGATACCGGGTATGACGAATAGAACGGGTGCGGTCAGGTTATCCGGCTTCCTGCGTTGCGCATCGGTGCAGGATGTTCAACTTGTGGAAAGCCATCTGCCCGATCACATTCACCTGACCAGAGCGGAGCCGGGCTGTATTTCCTTTGAGGTATCGCAGACCGAAGACCCCCTGATCTGGAGGGTGGAAGAGCTTTTTGTGGACCGCGCTGCTTTCGATTTTCATCAGCAGCGCACGCGCGCATCTAAGTGGTTTGTGGCCACCTCCGCCATTCCACGGGACTATGAGATAGTGATGCTGGCGTAAATAAAGACAGGCCGCAGCGGCGTTCCTGCTGGCTGCGGCCTGTTTGCATTTTTGAAGCACCAGTGGACTGGTGTCTGCGCCTATTCCTTCGGCATGCCGATCGGTGGCGCAAGGCGCCGCTGCGCAGCGATGCGGAAGGGGGCGTTCATCGCGCCATATCCGCCGTAGGCACCGCGCCTTTCGACGATTTCGAAGAAGAACCCTTCGCCGAAGGTGCGGCTGTATATCTGGAAATATTCGCCGTTGTCGTCCCGGTCGTAGAGGATGCTTGCTTCCCGGAGTGCGTCGGAGAATTCCGGTTCCAGCCCGAAGCGGGCCTCCAGATCGTCATAATAATTGCGCGAGATCGGCAGGGCGTGAAAGCCGCGCGCATGCAGAGCCTTGGCGGTGGCGAAGATATCGTCCGTGGCGAACGCGATGTGCTGGATGCTGGTGCCGAAACCTTCCGCCAGAAATTTGCCGGCGAAGGTCTTTCGGTTGTCGGCGCCGTTCATGGTCAGGCGGAAACGCGGGGAGGGCACGCTTTCTATGGCCTGGCTGCGCACCAGACCGCCGGGATCGACCACATCCACCATCGGCGTGCGGCGCGTTGAAAACAGCGATGTGTAAAACAGAAGCCAGGTCAGCATTTCATCGTAATGCGTTGTTTGCGCAAGATGGTCGATGCGGGTCAGTCCGGTATTGCCTGCCGGTGCCGTCGCATCGACCGGTGCGAATTCATTGTCCCAGATGGAGGCGAGCGCCGTGGACCCGTCGAGGAAATAGATGACGCCATTGCCCACGCCCTGAATGGCTGGAACCGCGACTTCGCCGGATTTGCGCGGTTCGGCGAATGTCGGCGCGCCCAGCGCTGCCGCACGCGCAAGCGCTGCCTGCGCATCATCGACCTTCAGGCCGAATGCATAGGCATTGGTGCCGTGGATGGAGTAGGATGCACCGGCGAAACTCTCACCGGTACCGCCGGTATTGATGACGATGCGAATGTCGCCCTGCGTATAGAGATCGACATCGCGATTGCGGTGCCTCGCGGTTTTATCAAAACCGAGTGTGGCGAGCAGCGCTTCCAGATTGGCCTTTTCCTCCGGCGCCGTTGTGAACTCGACAAACTCCACGCCTTCCGTCTGCACCCGCTCAGGCATGGCGGGCGCCTCGATGCGGATGTCGGGCTCCAGACGGCGCACCTGATCCATGAGGTTGATGAGCGAACGATGGCCGTCCTCAGCCAGCAGGCGCGCCGAGCCACCGCGGAACTGGTCGTTGAAGATTTCGAGCGACAGCGGGCCGCTATAACCGGTTGCCGCGACAGCGCGCATGAAATCCACCACCGGCAGATCGCCTTCGCCGGGCATGTTGCGGAAATGGCGGCTCCAGTACAACAGGTCCATGTCTATCAGCGGTGCGTCGGCCAATTGCACGATGAAGATCTTGTCGCCGGGAATGGAGCGGATGGAGTTGGGATCGATCTTGCGCGACAGCGTGTGGAAGCTGTCGAGGATGATACCGACATTGGGGTGATCGGCGCGGCGCACCACTTCCCACGCATCGCGATGATCGCTGATGTGCCGGCCCCAGGCCAGGGCCTCGTAACCCACGCGAACACCATGCCTGGCCGCAAGTTCGCCAAGCTCATGGAAATCGGCGGCGGCGCGGTCTATGCCACCCAGCGACACCGGCGAGACATTCGAGCAGATCAGCATCAGATCGGTCCCGAGTTCGCCCATGATGTCGAATTTACGCCCTGCGCGCTCGAAGGCGCGGGCGCGGTGCGGTTCCGGCATGCCTTCGAAATCGCGGAACGGCTGGAAAAGCGTGATATCCAGCCCATGATCTGCCGCAAGGGCCTTCACCTCGCGCGGCGAGGCGTCGTAGGTCAGGAAATCGTTCTCGAAAATCTCCACACCAGTGAAACCGGCTTTCGCAATGGCCGCCAGTTTCTCTGGGAATTCGCCGCTGATGGAGACGGTGGCGATGGAAGTACGCATTGGCACGCCCTGTTTGCCTGTGTCATAGCTCGCCATATTGCGTTCCTTTTCAGCGTTATGTACTAATTGGTTAATAATAGGGGTGCGGCGGCAAGCCGTATACCCTGCTGATGGATGGATCATGACAAAAAGCGCAACTTCGAACGGCACCAGCGAAACCCGGCAGGCGAAGCGCGATCCGGAAGGCGTGCGCCGAGACATTCTTTCCGTTGCGATGGAGGAGTTTTCGCAAAACGGCCTGTCGGGGGCGCGCATCGACGAGATCGCCGCCCGCACGCGCACGTCCAAGCGGATGATCTATTATTATTTTACCGACAAGGAAGGGCTTTACCAGCGCGTTCTTGAAGAAGCCTATGCCAAGGTGCGTGGCGGCGAGAGCGATCTGGAGCTGGACGGTCTGGAGCCGGTTGCGGCGCTCGAAAAGCTCTGTCGGTTCACCTTCGATCACCATCGCCGCAACCCGGCTTTCATCCGCATGGTGATGATCGAGAACATTCATCACGGCCGGCACATGCAATCGTCCGGAACGATCCGCCAGCTCAACCGGCCGGCCATCGATGCCCTGGAAAGCGTGCTGCTGCGCGGCCAGAAGAGCGGCATTTTCCGCAACGGCATCAATGCGCTGGAACTGCACTGGCAGATCAGCGCGCTGTCCTTTTTCAACGTCTCGAACGTCGCAACCTTCTCTTTCATCTTCGGCGACGGGCTGTTTACCGAGAAGGGTCAGCAAACATTGTCGCATCACGTCAGCGACATGGTGTTGCGATATGTGCTGAGCCCTGACCATATCACGAAGATCGGGAAAGACGGCCGATGAGGTGGCTGAGCGCCACCCCGTAACCTTCGATGCCGAGACCGGCGATCACGCCTTCGGCGCGCGTCGAGATATAGGAATGGTGGCGGAAGATCTCCCGTTTGTGGATGTTGGAAATGTGAACCTCGATCACCGGTGCCTCGAAGGTATTGAGTGCATCGAGGATCGCCACCGAGGTATGGGTAAAGGCACCGGGATTGATGACGATCCCTGCCGATGTGCCGCGCGCCGCATGGATCCAGTCTATCAACTCGTATTCCCGGTTGCTCTGGGCAAAGAATATCTCGTGGCCCGCCGCCTCGGCAATCGCGCGGCAATTGGCCTCCACATCGGCCATCGTCTCGTAGCCGTAGATTTCCGGCTGGCGTTGGCCGAGCAGGTTGAGGTTCGGTCCGTTAAGTATGGTGAAAAGGCTCACGCCACACCCTCTTTCGTGCAAATTTCGGTAAAATGTGCCGTCATGCGCTCGGCATCAGGTTCACGGCCGCAGAACAGCCGAAACGCGCCAACAGCCTGAAACACCGTCATGCCGCCGCCGGGCAGGGTGCGACAGCCTTTTTGGGCCGCCGTCGCAAGAAGCTCGGTCACCAGCGGCATATAAACGATATCGGCCACCCAGTGCCGTTGTTCAAGGAGGTCGGCCTTGACCGGCATGCCGGGATGGGCGGGCATGCCCATCGGTGTGGCGTGGATCAACCCATCCGCGAAGGGCAGGGAATCTGCCGGGTCTTTCACGGCAAAGGCGTGGCCTTCGCCAAAACGGGCGTTGAGTTCGGCAGCCAGATGATCTGCGCGGCTGAAATCGCGGTCGCAGATATCGAGATGGGTAATGCCGAGTTTCAGCGCCGCATGGGCCACCGCAACGCCTGCACCACCAGCACCGACCAGCAGCGCCCGGTCGCGTTTCGCATCCGGCAGGCCGCGCATGAAGCTTTCGTAAAATCCGTACCAGTCCGTATTGTGCCCAATTCGACGTCCGTCCTTGAAGACGACGGTGTTGACCGCGCCGAGCATGCGGGCATCATCAGACAATTCATGCAGGTGCGGAAGGACCGCCTGCTTGAATGGATGGGTAATGTTGGTGCCAGCAAAGCCGCGCGATTCCAGCTCATTGAGCAAATCGGGAAGTGCGCTTTCCGGCAGCTTGCGCGCTACGACATCGACAAGCTCATAGGAATAATCGAGGCCGTGGGCAGCCCCTTCGCGCATGTGCAGCGCGGGAGATTTGGAAAGCTGGATGTCGGCGCCAATCAGGCCGACCTTGAAGGATTTGGTGTCTGTCATGTTCAGGTCATCGCTCATCGAACGTGGTGGGAGAGGCGGGGGTCATCCCCGCCTGCCTGTCGGCTCCGGGTGAGCCTTAGTGATGGGCGAGAATTTCGCCGAGGAATGTGCGGGTACGCTGGTGCTTGGGATCGCGGAAGAACTCGTCCGGCGGGCCTTCCTCGATGATTTCGCCTTCCGACATGAAGACCACACGGTCGGCAACCTGCCGGGCAAAGCCCATTTCATGGGTCACGCAGATCATCGTCATGCCGTCGCGGGCAAGACCGATCATCGTGTCGAGCACTTCCTTGACCATTTCCGGATCAAGCGCCGACGTCGGCTCATCGAACAGCATGGCTTTCGGCTCCATGCAGAGCGCACGGGCAATCGCTGCGCGTTGCTGCTGGCCGCCGGAAAGCTGCGCCGGATATTTATCGGCCTGATTGAGAATGCGCACGCGCTCCAGATATTTGCGCGCGGTCGCTTCTGCATCGGCTTTCGACAGGCCCTTCACCCGCATGGGCGCCAGGGTGCAGTTTTCCATGATGGTCTTGTGCGGGAAGAGATTGAAGCTCTGGAACACCATGCCCACTTCACGGCGAACCGCATCGATGGCGCGGGTCGAATCCGAAAGCGTGGTTCCCTCGACCGTGATCTTGCCCTCCTGGATTTCTTCCAGATGGTTGATGCAGCGGATAAGGGTGGATTTTCCTGAACCCGACGGGCCGCAAAGAACGATTTTTTCGCCTTTGCGAACCGTCATGTTGACGCCTTTCAGCGCATGGAAGGCTCCATACCACTTTCCAACCCCTTCAAGGGCGATCAGCGGAGCCTGTGCGGCGGAGGATTGCAACATGGAACTTTCCTTCATGCTGGGAAGCAGCGTTAGTTAACGGTGTAGGGAATGTCAGGAAGCGAGGCCGGGAAGTCCGGAACCGGGCGCTTCATCCATTTGGCATAGACTTTTGCGAGCTCGCCATTGGCCTTGGCTTTGTCGAGCCAAGCGTTGAGTGCCTCGTTCCAGTCCTTTTCACCGGGGCGCGTGGCGGCGCTGTTGTAGAGGGTCACGAGGTCGAACTTCACCTCGTAATCCTTGCCGCCAGCCGCTGCGAGACGGTCACCATAAAACTGGTTGCCGCCGATTGCCTCGATCTGGCCCGACAGGATCGCCTGAATGGTGGCGGCGTCATCGTCGAAACGCAGAATTTTTGCCTTGGTACCGGCACCTGCGGTCAAAGCCGTGTCCATCGGACTGGATTTCGGCGCGCCGACGGTCATTCCCGTGAGATCGTCGAAGTTGGCGATCTTCTTGTCCTTGGTGGCATAGACCGACATCACGTTATGCGCGTAAGGCTGCGCATATTGTACGTTTTTCGCGCGTTCCGGCGTCATCCCCATCGACGCGAACAGGGCATCGACCTTTCCGGTGCGAAGCGACGGGATGCGGTTGGCGACTGCAAGCGGTACGAACTCCACTTTCAGTCCAAGATAGTCCGCAAACCCGCGGGCTAAATCCGCATCATAACCTTCCTGAACACCAGAGGAGTTTATGAAGCCCCAGGGCGCGTTGTCGCCCTGAATGCCGATGATGATCTTGCCGCTGGACTTTGCTTCTTCAAGTGTTCTGGCTTCTGCGCCTGCGGGTGTCAGGATTGGCAGCAAAGCTGCTGCCAATCCGATGGCGATGGCTGTTCGCCAACGCGTCTGTCTGTTAAAGATTCCCATTGGTTACTCCTCCCAATCCAACCTCTTCCGGTCTTCACTTCACGGTGAAAGGAATATCCGGCAGGCTTTCCGGGAAAGCGGGAACTTCGCGCTTCATCCACTTGTCGTAGATCTTGGCAAGCTGACCATCCGACTTGATCTTGTCGAGGAAGGCGTTGACGGTCTCGTTCCAGTCCTTTTCACCCGGACGGGTGCCGGCGCCGTTGTAAAGCGTCGTCAGGTCGAACTTCGGCTCGTATTTGCCGTTGGCAGCCTGATTGAGGCGGTCGCCATAAAACTGGTTGCCACCGACAACCTCGACCTGGCCCGAAATCAGCGCCTGAATGTTGGCGGCATCATCGTCAAAGCGCAGGATCTTGGCCTTGGAGCCTGCACCTGCCGTGATCGCCGTGTCCATGGCGCTGGACTTCGGAACGCCGACGGAGACGCCGGTCAGATCGTCATAGTTGCCGATCTTCTTGTCCTTGGGGCCGTATACGGAAAGCACGTTACCGGCATAGGGCTTGGAATACTGGATGGTCTTGGCGCGCTCGGCGGTCATGCCCATGGTTGCGAACAGCAGGTCGACCTTGCCCGTCAGAAGGGCCGGAATGCGGTTTGCCACGGCAAGCGGTACGAATTCCACCTTGACGCCGAGATATTCGGCAAACGCCTTGCCGATATCGGCATCGAGGCCATCCTGAACGCCGCTCGAATTGACGAAGCCCCAGGGCGAATTGTCGCCCTGAATGCCGATTACGACCTTGCCCTTGGCCTTGGCCTCATCCACCGTGCCGGCGAAGGCGTCGACCGGTGCGATAAAGGGCAGGGCGACCGTTGCTGCGGCGAGCGCGAGCAGGGTGCGACGTGAGAATTTACCGTTGGATTTCATCTTTTGCTCCTCCTTACAAAGCTTGATGACATGTTGATGGGTATTAGCGGGAAGCGGCTTGCATCCGCTTTTCTACACTGGCGCCCCACAGGGAAAGCGGCCAGCAGATCAGGAAATACATGATGCCGACGATGGCAAAGACCGTCAGCGGACGGAACGTCTGGTTGGAGACGATCTGGCCGGCGCGGGACAGTTCGACGAAGCCGACAATGGCGGCAAGCGACGTGCCCTTGATGAGCTGCACCAGAAAACCGATGGTGGCGGGCAGCGAAATCTTGAAGGCCTGCGGCAGAACCACGTCCTTCATACGCGACACGTAGTGCAGGCCAAGCGCGTTGGCGGCTTCGGTCTGACCCTTCGGCACAGCCTGGATGCCACCGCGCCAGATTTCACCCAGAAAGGCGCTCGCATGCAGGGTGAATGCGATGGCGACCGCAATCCAGGCATCGACATTCAGGCCCGCAAGCGCCACGCCGTAATAAACGACGAAAAGCTGCATCAGGAGCGGGGTGCCCTGGAAAATCGCGATGAAGCCGGTGCTGGCGCGCTGGATCGCCGGGGTTTCGGCAACGCGGCCAAGCGCGACGCAAAGGCCGAAAATGCCGCCGCCGATGAAGCCGATCAGTGTCAGCGCAAGGGTCCATTTCAGGCCCTGCAGCAAGAAGAACAATTCGTTGGAACCGATGGATGCCATTGTCTTTTCCTCACTTGACCGGATAGCTGAACGATGTGCGGGAGATGAGGGAAAATACCCCCATCATCAGCGAGGAAATGACCAGATAAAGCAGCGTGATCGAGAAATAGACCTCAAAGGAGCGGAAGGTGTCCGCTTCGATCTGCTGGGCCACCGAGGTCAGCTCGTAAGCCGCAATCGAGGTACAGACCGAAGTGGTCAGCGTCAGCATGATGAACTGGCTGGTGAGTGACGGATAGACTGCGCGAAGCGCCGGTTTCAGAATGATGTGCCGGAAGATCTGCGCCCGGTGCAGGCCAAGCGCCAATCCCGCCTCGACCTGGCCCTTGGGAATGGAATCGACGCCGCCGCGAATGATTTCAATGGCATAGGCGCCGCCGTTCAACGCAAGCGCAATGATGGCCGTGACCGTGGGGTTAAGCTTGATGCCGATTTGCGGCAGGGCGAAGAAGATGAAGAATATCTGCACCAGAAACGGCGTGTTGCGAATGGCTTCCACGAACCCGATGACCAGACCGCGCAGCAGCTTGAAGCGCGAGCGGCGGGCCACGACGCCGAGAACCCCGATGACGGTGGCAAGCGACATGCCGGCGATTGCAAGGCCGATCGTTGCAAGACAGGCCAGAAGCAGCTCGGGCAGACGGTCTATGACCGCCGAAAAATCGAGACTGTAAGACATATTTCCTCCCAACCCGTTCGGGTCCGAACAGACGTTTCGCCTTGTTCGCATCGCTTTGGAAAGCCTGTGGCTCCAAAGCCCTCCGTTTGTTTTTACCGTGCCGGGGAAGCTCCACACTTCTGTGCCAGCATAGCGTTAACCTGAATGTTTGTACCAGTTAGTTCAATTTTGTGTCAAGCGCCAACTCCGGTTAGAAACAGCTTAAAGATCACTTTTTCTTCATTCATCTTGTTCAAGAAAGTCGTTTTTTATCAACGACTAATGTGACTAATGGCAAGCGTTTTCATCGCACGCCCGCGCCATTCCCATCTCGCTGGCAAAAGCGCCCGAAGGCCGCTCAGTCCTCGCGAAAATCTGTCATTCCTTCTTTATTCTTCGCTTGCTCCCAGCCGGTCGATCTGCCCCGCGAGGCGCTCGGCGATCAGGAGTGAGGACCCCGTTGCCGTCACCATTTGCGGCAGTGACAGCCATTCGAGCATCCAGCCCGCGCCCGAACGTTCCTGTTCGTGAACGAGAGACTGGTGCAACGCCGAAATCTGCACGGCGTTGAAGCGTGCCAGCGTCACCAGCGTTTCCGCATTGACCGGGTTCTGCTTGTGCGGCATCGCCGAGGAACCACCCCCGCCGCTCATGCGAATTTCGGCGCCTACTTCGGCCAGAAGCGCGATATCCTGCCCGAACTTGCCAAGCGTGCCGGTGACGAGCGACAGCAGATTGGCAAGCTCGGCGATACCGTCGCGCTGGCTGTGCCACTGCGGCCTGTCAGAAAGGCCGAGGCGCTTTGCGAGATCGGCGCGGACAGTGCCGGCATTGTCGCCGAGCTTTTCCAGCGTGCCGGCCGCGCCGCCGAACTGGACGGCAAAACCGTGCTGCAAAAACGTGTCGATCCGAACCAGATGCCGTTCCAGCGGATCGATCCAGCTTGCCACCCTGTCGCCGACCGTGATGGCGATGGCGGCCTGCATGCGGGTATATCCCGTCAGCGGGTTGCTGCCATCGCGGGCCGCAATATCACCCAGCGTATCGATGAGGCGGCCGAGCCGTGCCGCGATGATTTCCGCTGCCGCCTTCAGCCGGAGCATCAGGCTGGTATCGATGACATCCTGGCTGGTGGCGCCGAAATGCAGCTTTTCCGCCGCAGTACCGGCAACCGCCGCCCGCATCTGCCGGACAAGTTCCGGCACCACAACGCCGTCCTTGGCGACGCCATGCCGAAGCGCGGTGGTATCGGCGGCAAAATCGGAAAGGCGGGAGACGATCGCATCCGCCGCATCCGCTTCAATGACGCCCGCCCCGGCTTGCGCCTGCGCCAGCGCCGTCTCGAAACGGATCATGGCATCGATATCCGCTCTGGCCGAAAACAGCTCAACGATTTCGCTGTCGCCAAAAAGGCCGGAGAGAAACGGATGTTCGAAGGGGGAAAGGCTCATCTCAGGTTACGGCTCCGCTCAGATATCAAAAAACACGGTTTCGCCCTCGCCCTGAAGGCGGATATCGAAACGATAGATGTTTCCTTCCTCCTTTTTGGCGACAAGGGTGGCGATGCGGCTTTTCTGCTCGACGCGGGCAAGGACCGGATCGGCGGCATTGGCCTCCTGCTCCTCGGGAAAATACATGCGGGTTTGCAGGCCGATATTGATACCGCGCGCCACGATCCAGAAAGTGATGTGCGGCGCCATCCACCGGCCGTCGCGGAAGGGCACCTTGCCGGGCTTGATGGTGTCGAATATGAATTCGCCGGTATCCATGTCGCCGGGCGAGCGGCCCCAGCCGGTGAAATTCGGATCCGCCTTGCCGCGTGTTTCGCTGGGGCTGTTGTAATAACCGTCCGTATCCGCCTGCCAGATTTCGATCAGGGCGTCTTTCAGCGGCATGCCAGCGCCGTCGTAGACCGTGCCACGCACGCTTATGCGTTCGCCGCGAGCCTTGTCGTTATAGAGCGCGCCGGAGCCCAGGTCCTTTTCGAACATGCCCTCGATGCCAACGAAATTGGGGGTGCAGCCGATATGGACATATGGACCTGCCGTCTGCGACGCTGATTCCTTGAGATAACCGAGCGGCTGGACCATGATCAGTTGCCTTCCTTGCGATTTTCGAAAAACGTGGAGCGGCGGCCGCGAAGCACGATGTCGAACTTGTATGCCAGCATGTCCATGGGAATGTTTGAATTCATATCCAGCGGCGCGATCAGCCGCTTGATCGCATCCTCGTCCGGGATGGTTTTGACGATCGGACATTTCCAGATCAGCGGATCGCCTTCGAAATACATCTGGGTTATCAGCCGCTGGGCAAAACCGTGGCCGAAGACCGAGAAGTGGATATGGGCAGGCCGCCAGTCGTTGACGCCGTTCGGCCAGGGGTAAGCGCCAGGCTGGATGGTCTTGAACCAGTAATAACCGTTCTCATCCGTGATCGTGCGGCCGACGCCGCCAAAATTCGGATCGATGGCGGCGAGATAGGTTTCCTTCTTGTGGCGATACCGCCCGCCGGCATTGGCCTGCCAGAATTCCACGAGCGCACCGTCCACGCCGCGGCCGCGCTCGTCCAGCACCCGGCCGTGGACCAGAATACGCGGGCCAATCGGCATTTCGCCAGGGCGGGCATAATTGAGGATCAGGTCGTTATCCAGCTCGTTCAGCAGGCTGTGGCCGAAAACCGGCCCGGTGATCTCGCTTTTGGTGCCTTCCAGCGAAATCAGGGCGCGCTGCGGAGAACGCAGGATAGAGGTCTTGTACCAGGGAGCATAGGCCAGCGGATGAATGTCGCGGTCGCGTGCGAAGAACGGCCCGGTTTCGGGCTTTGTATTACTCATTTCGTCTCCTCCTCGTCGCGGGAACTATCGGCTTTCATGCCGGCCAGAGCAAGCTTGGCGGTCTTGAAAGCGTGGTTGGCGGCGGGAACGCCGGCATAGATTGCGACATGCAGCAGCGCTTCGCGAATATCCGCTTCGGTGGCGCCGGTATTGGCGGTGGCGCGCACATGCATGGCAAGTTCCTCGTCCTGCCCGAGTGCGGCAAGCAAGGCGATGGTGACAATCGAGCGCTCGCGCTTCGTCCAGTGGTTACCGGACCACACCGTGCCCCAGGCCGCTTCGGTGATGAGCTGCTGAAACGGCTGGTCGAACCCCGTCGTCACCGTCTGCGCGCGGTCGACATGCGCGTCACCGAGCACGGCGCGGCGCGTTTTCATGCCCTGCTCAAATCTCTCGTTCTTGTCGATATTGTCCGCCATCTGTCAGTGCTCCGGCAAGGTCTTCAGAAAATCACCGACCGCCTGCGCATAGGCGAGCGGTTGTTCAAGGCATGGAATGTGGCCGCAGCGTGCAATGGTGGCGAGACGGCTTGCGGGAATGAGGTCCGCCAGCGATTGCACCAGTGCTGGCGGTGTCGACCCGTCTTCATCGCCCGCCACGCAGAGCGTCGGAACAGCGATGCGGCCCGCTTCGCGCGTGAAATCGGCATCGCGTATGGCGGCGCAGGTGCCGCTGTAACCGGCCTCCGGCTGTTGGGAAAGCATGTTGCGCGCGCCCGCATAAACCACGTTGTCCGGCTGGCGAAAGGCTGGTGTGAACCAGCGCTCCATCACCGGATCGATCAGCGAGGCAAGGCCGTCAGCGGCGATCTTGTCGATGCGCGCGTTCCACATCTCGGCGGTGCCGATCCTGTGGGCGGTATTGCTGAGCACAAGGGCACGCACGAGATCGGGACGCCGGGCATAAAGTCCCTGTGCAACCAGTCCACCGACCGACAGACCCCAGATAACCGCATTGTTGACGGAAAGATGATCGAGGATGGCAATCAGGTCGTCCGCGTGATCGTCTATCGAATAGGCAGGGCGGCCGATATCGGACAGGCCATGGCCACGTTTGTCGTGCAGGACGAAAGCATATTTGTCGCCAAGTTCCGCAATCACCGCATCCCAGATACGGAAATCGGTGCCAAGCGAATTGATAAAGGCGATGACCGGCTTGTCGCTTTCCAGTTCGTGCGCACGATAATGGATCGCGTTTTCGCCACAGCGCAGAAAATGCATGATGTAAGTCCTCCTGTTGACGATATTGCAAGCACGTTCCGGTTAAGTAAAATGACATTATCGGTGAAAAATATAACCAATGGATTATATGTTCGATGGTCGAGCAGCGTATAAAGTTCCGGCATCTTCAGACCTTCGTGGAGGTGGCGCGCCAGAAAAGCGTCATTCGTGCTGCAGAAATCCTGCATGTCAGCCAGCCGGCGGTAACGAAAACCATCCGCGAACTCGAGGAGATTCTCGGTGTCTCGCTGTTCGACCGCGAGGGGCGCGGCATCCGCATCAGCCGCTATGGCGAGGTGTTCCTGCGCCATGCCGGGGCGACGATGACGGCACTTCGCCATGCGGTCGATTCCGTCTCGCAGGAGGCGGCGCGTGCCGGCCCGCCGGTTCGCGTCGGTGCCTTGCCGACCGTATCGGTGAGGATCATGCCGAAAGCCATGGCGGGATTTCTTTCGGAAAAAACCGGCAGCCCGGTCAAGATCGTCACCGGTGACAATGCCGTTCTTCTGGAGCAGTTGCGCGTCGGCGATCTGGATCTCGTCGTAGGGCGCCTGGCTGCGCCGGAAAAGATGGCGGGATTTTCCTTCGAGCATCTCTATTCCGAAAAGGTGCGGTTCGTCGTGCGCGCCGGCCATCCGCTGCTGTCACCGGGCATTTCGGTTTTCGATCACCTGCACGAATTCCCGGTATTGATCCCCACCCGCCAGTCGGTGATCGGTCCCATCGTCGAGCAGTTCCTGATCGCCAATGGGGTGCCGGCCTTGCCAATCCGCATCGAAACGGTATCGGATGCGTTTGGCCGCGCGTTCCTGCGCACCAGTGATGCCGTCTGGATCATTTCGGAAGGCGTGGTCGCAGGCGATGTGGCGGATGGAACTCTGGCGATCCTGCCGGTCGATACCGGCGATACCAGCGGTCCGGTCGGCTTGACGGTGCGGGCCGATACGCAGCCCTCACTGCCGCTGTCGCTGCTGATACAGGCCATTCGCGAAGCTGCGCGCGAACTGCTCGACCCGAAGCCTGAAACTGTTTCCTAATAGGGAAGCCCGACATAGTTTTCCGCAAGCGCCGTGGAGGCCGCGCGGGAATGCACGAGGTAATCCAGTTCCGCTTCCTGGATACGCTGGCCAAATTCGCCGGTATCGGGAAAGCGGTGCATCATTGTCGTCATCCACCAGGAAAAGCGCACGGCCTTCCAGACGCGGGATAGCGCTTTCTGCGAATAGGAATCGATGCCCGCTTCCGACCCTTCACGATAAAATTCGATGAGCGCCTCGCTGAGATAATGCACGTCGCTGGCAGCAAGGTTGAGGCCCTTGGCGCCGGTCGGCGGCACGATGTGGGCGGCGTCGCCCGCCAGAAACAACCGCCCGAAGCGCATCGGTTCGCACACGAAGGACCGAAGCGGTGCAATGGATTTTTCAAATGACGGCCCGGTCACCAGGGCATCGGCATGGTTTTCCGGCAGGCGGCGGCGGATTTCATCCCAGAACCGCTCATCGCTCCAGTCCTCCGGCCGGTCTTCCAGCGAACATTGCAGGTAATAGCGGCTGCGCGTGTGCGAGCGCATGGAACAGAGCGCAAAACCACTGGGATGGTTGGCATAGATGAGTTCGTGGCTGACGGGTGGCACTTCGGCCAGAATACCGAGCCAGCCGAAAGGATATATCTTTTCGAATTCATTGATCGAGCGCTCAGGCACGGATTTGCGGCTGACGCCGTGAAACCCATCGCATCCGGCAATAAAATCACAATCGATCCGGTGGCTTACGCCGTCTTTCTCATAGGTGACATAGGGGCTGGTACCATCGAAATCATGCGGCTCCACATTCGAGGCTTCATAGATTGTGGTGAGCCCCGCTTTTTCGCGGGCATCCATCAGGTCGTGCGTCACCTCCGTCTGACCGTAGACCATTACCCGTTTGCCGCCGGTAAGATCGAAGAGGTCGATACGGTGATCGCGCCCGTCAAAGGCCAGCGAGAAACCGTCATGCGGCAGACCTTCCTTGTGCAGGCGTTTGTCGGCGCCAACCTTTTCCAGAAGGTGCACTGTGCCTTCTTCCAGCACCCCGGCGCGGACCCGACCGAGGATGTAGTCCTTGCCGGCCCGGTCGAGAATGACGGTATCAATGCCTTCATTGGCAAGCAGCTGACCAAGCAGCAGACCCGAAGGGCCGGAGCCGATGATGACGACCTTGGTGCGCATTAGTTTCCTCCCGGAATTGTCTCCTGTCAGGAAATTGACCAAAGCGCGCGACAAGCTCAATGGACTTTCTGATCCGTAAATTGCACAATTCGACCATGATGCGGGGAGCCGGGGGTGACATGCGGGTTGCGGCGAATGAAGGCCTATATGGCGAGGAGACAGCGCAAGGAACCGCTTTCCGCTTTCATTGCGAGACGCTTTTTTCCAGAAGCAGCCTGCATCGCTTTGAAATCGGCCTGCACCGGCATGCCGCGTTCCTGCAAATCTTGTACATTTGGGGCGGCGAGGGCGATGCATTGCTGGATGGCCGCACCGAGGCTATCCGCCCACCGGTCGCCATTGTCGTGCCGCCGGGTTTCGAGCACGGCTTTCGTTTTTCGCGCGATATTGGCGGGGTGATCGTCACCGTGCTGCCCGGCGCGCTTGCCGCATCCGTGCAGGCGCTGCTGCTGCGGAATTTCCAGCAGCCCGTGTTGTTGCCGTTGCAGGATTTCTCCGAGGGCGAGCGATTGCGCAGGGATTTCGAACATATCTCCGCGGAGTATGAAAGCCACGAGATAGGCCGGGAGGCCATGATCGAAGGTCAGCTTGCTACCGTGGCTGCGCTTCTTGCGCGAGCGGCGCGGCCTCTACTGGAGAGAACCGGGGAAGGCCCTGCGGAACAGCGCTTCGAACTCCTGCTGTCACTGATCGCCCGACATATTCGCGAGCCGCGCAAGGCGGCGTTTTATGCGCAGAAGCTCGGCCTTTCCGAGACCCATCTTAACCGTCTCGTCCGTTCCGTTTCCGGCCTCAGCCTGCAACGGCTTGTCGCCAGGCGCCAGATCGAGATCGCCCAGCAGGAACTGATCTTCACCGTATCGACCGTGCAGATGATTGCGGAAGATCTCGGTTTTGCCGACCCGGCCTATTTCAACCGCTTCTTCAAGCGGGAAACAGGCATGACACCGCGGGCATGGCGATTGGCTGAACGGCGGAAAATGGGAGATGACGGCGCGGCTTCGGCCTCATCTCAGGCAAGCATTCTTCCCAGCTCTCGCTGGACGGAAAGCAGTGCCGGCAAATAACGCTCCACCAGATCGTCCATCGACGCTACCGAGGCGGCAAGCCCGACATTGAGCGCTGCGACCGTCTGCCCACGCACGGTTTTCACCGGCACGGCAATGGAGCGAAGGCCGATCTCCACCTCCTGATCGATCAGGGCATAACCGCGATTGCGGGTCGCCTCGAGTTCGTCGAGCAGGGCGTCGATACCGGTCATCGTCTTTTCCGTCCGTGCCACCAGCCTCGAGTGTTCCAGGACCTCGCGCTGCCGTTCCGGTGTAAGGGCTGAGAGGAGAACGCGGCCCATGGACGTGCAATAGGCGGGCAGGCGCGAGCCGGGCATGAGGGCGATGGACATGACCCGCTGCTGGGCGGCGCGCGCCACATACACGATTTCGGTATCGTCCAGAATGGAGACTGATGTGCTGTGGCCGATCTCTTCCGAAAGACGGTCGAGAAGGGGCTGGACGATGCGCGGCAGCGGCATGGTGGCAAGACAGCCGGTGCCAAGCCGCAGCACCTTGGGCGTCACAGTGAAGAACTTGCCGTCATAGGCGGCGTAACCCATTTCCGACAGTGTCAGCAGACAGCGCCGCGTGGTGGCGCGGTCAAGGCCTGCGATGTCAGCGGCATCTGATATGGACAGGCGCGGGCGCTCGGCGCTGAACGCCTCGATCACCTTCAGCCCCTTGGCGAGACCGCCCATCATGTCTCTTTCATTGACGGCCATGTCACGCTCCATTTGTGCGATATACGAACAAAAATCATATAACGCACAAAATTGTTGCCGTCGAGGCGGATTCGGATTTAGCTCTGAGCCAAGCGGCCTTGCGAGTTCCCATTGCTGGGCTGGATGGAGGATTGATATGGACAAGACAATCAAGAGCGCGACTGATGCCATTTCCGGTATCGGCGACGGCGCGACGGTTATGATCGGCGGTTTTGGCGGCTCCGGCGCGCCCATCGAGCTGATCCACGCCCTGATCGACAAGGGACCGAAAAACCTGACGGTCATCAACAACAACGCCGGCAATGGCCGTATCGGCATTGCCGCAATGATCGATGCGGGCATGGTCAAGAAGATGATCTGCTCGTTTCCGCGCTCTTCCGATCCGCGCGCTTTCACCGACAGATATCTGGCCGGCGAAATCGAGCTGGAACTTGTGCCGCAGGGCACGCTTGCCGAGCGCATCCGTGCCGGTGGCGCGGGCATCCCGGCATTCTATACTCCGACTGCCTTCGGCACGGAGCTTGCCAATGGCAAGCCGATCGCCGAATTCGACGGTCGGTCGTATGTTCAGGAACGCTGGCTGAAGGCGGATTTCGCCATCGTCAAGGCTGAGCTTGGCGATACCTACGGCAATCTCACCTATAACAAGGCGGGGCGCAATTTTAACCCGCTGATGTGCATGGCGGCAGCCACCACCATCGCCCAGGTCTCCAAGATCGTCGCTGCCGGCGAGATCGACCCCGAGCATGTCGTCACGCCCGGCATTTTCGTCAATGGCGTCGTGGAAATCGCCAATCCGCAACAGGAAGAAGTCCTCATTCGCGCGGGAGTAGCCTACGCATGACCCAGCCAATCAACACTCGCGACGATATCAAGCTTTCCAACGCCCAGATCGCCTGGCGCGCGGCGCAGGACATCGAGGATGGCGCTTACGTCAATCTCGGTATCGGTTTTCCCGAAATGGTCGCCCGTTACCAGCCGCCCGGCCGTCAGGCTATCTTCCACACCGAAAACGGCATCCTGAATTTCGGCGAAGCGCCGCCGGAAGGTGAAGAGGACTGGAACCTCATCAATGCCGGCAAGAAGGCCGTGACGCTGAAGCCGGGTGCCTCCTTCTTCCACCATGCCGACAGCTTCGCCATGGTGCGCGGCGGGCATCTGGATGTTGCGATCCTCGGCGCCTATCAGGTGGCGCAGAATGGTGATCTCGCCAATTGGCGCGTTGGCTCCAAGGGCGTGCCCGCCGTTGGCGGCGCCATGGATCTGGTGCATGGCGCCAAGCAGGTTTTCGTCATCACCGAACATGTGACGAAGAACGGCGAGCCGAAGCTTGTCGAAAAATGCGCCTTTCCGCTGACCGGCGTCGGCTGCATCACCCGCATCTACACCAGCCATGCGGTGATTGACGTCGTGGATGGCCGTTTCGTTTTGCGCGAAAAGCTGGCGGCGATGAGCTTCGATGAATTGCAGGCCATGACCGGCGCGCCTCTCCATGTCGATGGCGAAGTCGCCGATCTTGTCGCCCCGGAACTTTGAGGAACAACCGATGACCGATGCATTCATCTGCGACTATATCCGCACGCCGATCGGCCGTTTCGGCGGTGCATTGTCTTCAGTGCGGGCTGACGATCTCGGTGCTGTGCCCTTGCGGGCGCTTGTCGAGCGTAATCCGTCCGTGGATTGGGAAGCCGTCGAGGACGTGATCTTCGGCTGCGCCAACCAGGCGGGCGAAGATAACCGCAATGTTGCCCGCATGTCGCTGCTGCTGGCCGGCCTGCCAGTTTCGGTGACCGGAACCACGATCAACCGGTTGTGCGGTTCGGGCATGGACGCTGTCATCGCCGCTGCCCGCGCCGTCAAATCCGGCGAGGCGGAATTGATGATTGCAGGCGGCGTGGAAAGCATGAGCCGCGCGCCCTTCGTGCTGCCCAAGGCCGAAAGTGCCTTTTCCCGCAATGCCGAAATCTACGACACGACCATAGGCTGGCGTTTCGTCAACCCGCTGATGAAGGCGCAATATGGCGTCGATTCCATGCCGGAGACCGGTGATAACGTCGCCGTCGATTATCAGGTCTCCCGCGAAGATCAGGACGCCTTTGCCGTTCGCAGCCAGCAAAAGGCAGCCGACGCGCAGGCCAATGGCCGCCTCGACAAGGAAATCGTCTCGGTCACGATCCCGCAGCGCAAGGGCGATCCGCTGGTAGTGTCTAAAGACGAACATCCGCGTGCTACGAGCCTTGAGGCCCTTGCAAAGCTGAAGCCGGTCAACAAGCGCGACGGTGCGACAGTGACGGCGGGCAATGCATCCGGCGTCAATGACGGTGCGGCGGCCCTCATCATCGCTTCGGCTGAAGCCGCAAAGAAATACGGCCTGACGCCGATTGCCCGCATTCTCGGCGGAGCAACTGCCGGCGTTCCGCCGCGCGTCATGGGCATCGGCCCTGCGCCTGCCTCAGCCAAGCTTCTGGCGCGTCTAGGCCTGAAACAGGAAGAGCTTGACGTGATCGAGCTGAACGAAGCCTTCGCCAGCCAGGGTCTCGCAACGCTTCGCCAGCTCGGCATTGCCGATGACGATGCGCGGGTGAATGCAAATGGCGGGGCGATTGCGCTTGGGCATCCGCTTGGCATGTCCGGTGCGCGCATTGCCGGCACCGCAGCACTCGAGCTTTCTCTGACCGGCAAGCGTTATGCGCTCTCGACCATGTGCATCGGCGTCGGGCAGGGAATTGCCGTGGCGCTCGAGCGGGTCTGACGGGATCGCGGCATTCGGTTCTGTTGAACGGTCCGGATGCCGCTGCCGCCGTGTCTTCAGCTATGTCGGCAGGTGCTCAGGAACTCCACGCATGATTTTCTCGCATTGGTGCATTCCAACTCCCCTCATTCCTGTGCTTGTCGCAGGAATCCAGCCGACGCGGGTCTGCGCGGCGGAGGGAGTCTTTTCGGCCCAAGGACTTGGGCTGGCTGGATCTCTGTGACAAGCACAGAGATGAGGGAAGTGGAAAAGCAGGCCTCGCACCGGACACCCCAGCCATCAATATTTATGCCGCGTGCTCTGGCACCCCTCGCCGAAATCTCGGTTTGCGTTGGATTCTATCATGATCCGTGACATGTTTTGCGGGGTATGACAGGATTCTTTCCGTGTAAGGGGTGTCTTCATGAAGCGTCCGACAATCACAGATGTTGCAAACGCCGCCGGCGTCAGCGTTGCGACTGTCGACAGGGTATTGAATGGTCGCCTGCCGGTGCGGGAGGAAACCTCGCGGCGGGTGTTCGAGGCGGCGGAAAAGATCGGTTTTCATGCCACAAACATCATCCGCCAGCGCATGCTGGCCGATCTGCCGTCCTATAATCTCGGAATCATTCTGCGGAAAGAACGGCACTCCTTTTACCAGACATTTGCCGATGAGCTGGAGCTTGCGGCACGCAACGTGAGGGATCGCCATCTGAACCTGCGCATCGAATTTGCGCAGTCGGGCGAGCCGAGCGAGCTTGCGGGCCTTCTGTCCGGCATGAAAGGTCGGGTGCAGGCCGTTGCAGCGACCGGGCCTGACCATCATGACGTTACGGCGGCCGTTGAGGCGCTGAAGGCGAAGGGTATTCCCACCTTTTCGCTGCTTTCCGATTTCGCGCAGGGTGTGCGGGAGGCCTATCTTGGCGCGAATAACATGAAGGTTGGGCGCACGGCGGCCTGGATGATCTCGCGGCTGGCGCGCAGCAAGGGCAAGGTGCTGCTACTGCTCGGTGGCCACCGTTTTCACGGTCATTCGCTGCGGGAAACCGGCTTTCGGAGCTATATCAGGGAATATGCGCCGGAATTCGAGGTGATGGACGCGCTGATCACGTTGGAAACGCGGCGGCTGACCTACGAGCTTGTCATGGACACCATCGCCAAACACCAAGATCTCGTCGGCATCTATTGCATCGGCGGCGGCATGGAAGGTGTGATCGAGGCCTTGCAGCAGGAGAACCGCCAGGAAACCATCGTCTGCCTCGTCAACGAGTTGACGCCGGAATCCCGTCAGGCGCTGCTTGAGCGGCGTATTACCGGCGTGTTCCAGACACCGCTTCGCGAACTATGCACGGACCTCGTTGCCACTATGGTTCACACCATCGAACACGGCATGGCGGAAACGCCGGGACAGAGATTTGTGCCCGCTCATCTATGGGTTCCTGAGAGCCTTTGATGGTTTGATAGATTCTATCATAAATGCCGCGTCTATTTCTATCAGCCATGATGGTTTTGCCCGCCGAAGACGCGTTGACGCCGGCCCCGGACTAGGATCATGTTGCCGGCATGTGGAGCGGGCAGGAGGCTGATCCACGACAATAACGATGTTTCAAGGTTGCCAAACGCCGCAGATGTCCATCTTCGGCGACAGGTATCCTTTTGCCGGCGATCGGCTGTGGCGCGATGCACTTGCGGCTGTGCGACCGGTTTCTTTTCAAGAGTTTCGGAGGAGGATGACATGAAAAGACATTTTGCGATTGCGGCTCTGGCCACCATGCTGGCGACCACGGCTTCGGCTCAGACCATCGGCGTTTCGATGGCCCTGTTCGACGACAATTTCCTGACCGTGCTGCGTAACGGCATGATCGACTATTCGAAGGGCATGAACGGTGTCTCGCTGCAGATCGAGGACGCCCAGAACGATGTCGGCAAACAATTGAGCCAGGTGCAGAACTTTGTCGCCGCCGGCGTCGACGCCATCATCGTCAATCCCGTCGATACGGATGCGACGGTGGCGCTTTCGCAGGCGGCTGCCGCAGCCGGCATTCCGCTTGTCTACGTCAACCGCCAGCCGGTCAATCTCGACAATCTGCCGGACAAGCAGGCCTTCGTCGCTTCCGATGAAAAACAGTCGGGAACGTTGCAGACGCAGGAAGTCTGCCGGCTTCTGAAGGCTGCCGGCAAGACGGAAGCCAAGGCCGTGGTGATGATGGGCGAGCTCTCCAACCAGGCGGCGCGCATGCGGACTGAGGACATCAAGGAGGTCGTCGCCACTCCGGATTGCAGCTTCATCAAGCTCGTTGAGGAGCAATCCGCCAACTGGTCGCGCACGCAGGGGTCGGACCTCATGACCAACTGGCTCTCGGCTGGCGTTGAGTTCGATGCGGTGATTTCCAACAATGACGAGATGGCGATAGGCGCGATCCAGTCGCTGAAGGCGACCGGCCGGCCGATGGACGGCGTCATCATCGCGGGTATCGACGCGACCCAGGATGCACTTGCCGCGATGGCGGCGGGCGAACTGGATGTCAGTGTTTTCCAGAATGCCGCCGGCCAGGGCAAGGGCGCGGTGGATGCCGCGCTGAAACTCGCCAAGGGCGAGACGATCGACAAGAAGGTCTTCGTGCCCTTCGAACTCGTTACACCTGCCAACCTCAAGGATTATCAGGCGAAGAACTGAGGCCGGCATTCACTGGGAATGCCAGGAATAAACCAGGGGCCGCTCATGGAAAAGCAGGCCCAAGGCCGCGGTCTCTTCTCCCGGATCGCGGCCTAACCTGTCCGCAACGACCTCAACAGATACCGACGACAAGGAAGCGTAAATGCGCATCGCCATCGACCCGTTCATGCACCGCCATCTCAGCCTCGAAGCCCTTCCCGCCAAAGTTAGGGAGCTCGGCTACGACTGGATCGAGCTCAGCCCGCGCGCCGATTTCCTCGAATGGTTCAAGGCGCCACGCGTGTTTCCCGAAAGGATCCGCTCGTTCAAGAAGGCGCTGGCGGCCGAAAACGTCAAGATTGCCTCGCTGCTGCCGATGTATCGCTGGGCCTCCAATGACGAGACCGAGCGGCAGGCGGCAGTAAAACACTGGAAACGCGCCATCGAGATCGCCGTCGAACTGGAGGTCGACACGATGAACTCCGAATTTGGCCGTGGACCGCATCCCGACAAGGGTTCCTGCTATTGCTGCCATACCGGCTCGATGATCGAGGCCTGCGAGGATGCCTGGTGGCGTTCAATGGAAGAACTTGTGCCGATCTTCGAGCGCGAAGGCATCAATCTGCATGTCGAGCCGCATCCGGAAGACTGGTGCGAGACGCTTCAGCCGGCGCTCGACATCATCCGCACCGTCAATTCGAAGAATGTGAAGTTTCTCTATTGCGCACCTCACACCTTCTATTTCGGCGACGACACCAAGGCGATGCTGCGCGAAGCGAAGGATGTGCTCGCCCACGTGCATGTCGGTGACACCTTCAATCACAAGGCCAGTTCAGGGCTGCGCTACATTCTCAACCCGCCCGGCACGCAAGCGCGCGTGCACCAGCACTTGAACATCGGCCAGGGTGAGGTGCCGTGGGACGACTTCTTCGGCACGCTTTCCGAAATCGGCTTCGACGGCATCATGACCTCCTGTGTTTTTGCCTGGGAGGACAGGGCCGATGAATCGGGCAGGTTCATGTGCGCCGAGATCAACAACTATATCGAAAAATACCGCAAGTGAGGTTTTTCCCATGACTGTGAGAATTGGTGTCATCGGCACCGGCGCGATTGGCCGTGACCATGCCCGCCGCATCAACAAGGTCCTCGGAGGCGCAAAGGTCGTGGCGCTGAGTGACGTCAACCCTGCATCCGCCGAGGCGGTGAAGAACGACATTGCTCCGGACGCCGTCATTTTCGCCACCGGCGAGGAACTGATTGCATCGCCGGATGTGGACGCCGTTCTGGTGACATCCTGGGGTGCCACGCATGAGCAATATGTGCTGGCCGCCATTGCCGCCGGCAAGCCCTGCTTTTGCGAAAAGCCGCTGGCGACAACGGCGGAAGGGGCAAAGCGCATCGTTGACGCCGAGGTGGCGCAGGGCAAGCGGCTGGTTCAGGTGGGCTTCATGCGCCGTTATGACGCCGGTTATGTGGCGTTGAAACAGGCCGTCGACACCAAGATCGGCGCGCCGATCATGGTGCACGCCGCCCATCGCAATCCGGCGGTTCCGGAGCAATATGTGACTGCTATGGCCATCCACGACACGATGATCCACGAGATCGACGTGCTGCGCTGGCTGCTCGACGATGATTATGTTTCGGCGCGGGTCCTCTTTCCCCGCTCGGCGGCCAGAAGCCATACGCGGCTGAAGGATCCGCAGATCGTCATTCTGGAGACCACCAGGGGCACGCTCATCGACGTCGAAATTTTCGTCAATTGCCATTATGGCTATGATATTCAGTGCCAGGTGGTGGGAGAGGATGGCATCGCCAGCCTGCCGGAGCCGATGTCCGTCCAGACCCGCCTTGGCGCCAAGCTACAGAACGATATCCTGACAGACTGGAAGGATCGCTTTATCGCGAGCTATGATGTCGAGCTGCAGGATTTCATCCATGCGGCGGCGAAGGGCACCGCGGCCGGACCTAATTCCTGGGACGGTTACGTGGCCGCCATCACATCCGATGCCTGCGTCGCCGCGCAAGAAACCGGTGGCGCTGCGGTCGCCATCGACCTTCCCACGCGTCCTGCCCTTTATAAGTGAGGATATCTCATGCGTTTTGCCATCAACCACATCACCGCACCAAAACTCTCCCTCGAGGATTTCTTCGCGACAGCGCGCAATCTTGGCCTTAGCGAAGTCGAAATCCGCAACGACCTGCCTGACACCGTCGGCACGGTGGACCCGGCTGCCGTAAAGGCCGCGGCCGAAAAGGCCGGCGTGACCATCATCTCCATCAACGCGCTTTATCCCTTCAACGTCTGGTCGGGTGATCTGCCAAAAAGGGCAGTCGTGATGGCTGATTACGCCGCCGCAAGTGGCGCGAAGGCGCTTGTCATGTGCCCGCTCAACGAGGGCCGACAGGTACCCTTCGACGATCTAGTGGCCGCGCTGAAGGCCATGAAGCCCATCCTTGAGGAACGTGGGCTGACCGGCCTTGTCGAACCGCTCGGTTTCCCCGTCTCGTCGCTGCGCACCAAGGCTGAGGCTGTCAAGGCCATCGACGCGGCAGGCGGGGGCGATGTCTACAGGCTGGTGCACGACACTTTCCATCATCATCTGGCAGGAGAGACGGTGTTTTTCCCCGAACGCACCGGCCTCGTCCACATATCAGGCGTGACAGACCCCGCCGTCTCCGTCGCCGACATGCTGGACGCCCACCGCGTTCTGGTGGATAGCGACGACCGGCTGGAGAATCTTGCCCAGATAAGGACGCTGGAGGCCGCTGGCTACAAGGGGCCTTACAGCTTCGAGCCTTTCGCGGCTGAGGTGCATGAGTTGAAAGACCCGGCTGCTGCCGTCAGAGACAGTATCGACCATATCTCCAAGGCGCTATGACCGCCTCACCGCCTGCGGTTTGCTGCAGGCGGTGCTTGCGTTCGAATACAGGCTGATTGGTAGAAAACACAGAGAAATCAATTCCGCTTTTACGGATGATGCTGTAATCTTTGCGTGACAAAACAGAGCAGCAATCGGGCTCGGGTATTCTTGAAATCAACTGCTTTGTGCCGGTTTCTTGCCCGCCCCATCCTTAAAAGAGCGGGTGAATTTCCCTTTTATGAAAATAGACAGGAAAACGACGCTTAAGGATGTGGCGCAGCAGGCGAATGTTTCGCTCAGCACCGCTTCGCACGCCCTTAACGGCACGGCCCCCTTGACCACGCTGGTGCGCGAGCGGGTGCTGGAAGCGGCCCGTTCGCTCGGTTATCTCGAAAACCGCCGACAGAAGGCGACGATTGCGACCCTGCGCGTGGTGTTGCTGGCAATGACCAACGATGCGGCTCCGCAAAGTGATCTCAACATGGTCAGCTGGACGATGCTGAACGGCTTCCGGCGCGAATGCGAACGGCGCGGCATTCGCATCGTTCCCTTCGTCAGCGCCACAAGCCGGCTTGACCCTGTCGCGGTGGCGCAGGCGGCGGATGCCGACAATGTGGATGGCATCGTGGTGTTGAACGATGACCGGTCGCAACTGGTTCAGGCGCTTTCGGCGCTCGGCAAACCGGTGGTGCTGATCAATGGCGAGGACCCGGCCATGATCGTAGATACGGTGACGGCCGAGAACCGTTTCGGCGCCCGCCTCGGCATCGAGCACCTGCTTTCCCTTGGGCACCGCAATATTCTGCACATTACCTGGAAGGGGCGCACGACGATCCGCCGCCGTTTCGACGGCTATAGCGACGCATTTCTTGCGGCGGGGTTTCCGGTGCCTGCGGATATGGTCATTGAGGTGGAGAGTTATGAACCCCAATGGGGCGAAACCGCCATTCGTCGCCTGCTGGCCGAGGAGCGCCCGCTCAGAAATGCAACGGCGATTTTCTGCGCTGCCGACAATCTGGCGCTCGGCTGTCTGAAAGCACTGACGGAAGCCGGTGTCCGGGTTCCCGATGATGTTTCGGTATTGGGTTTTGACGATATCATGCCGGCGGCCTTCAGTGCGCCACCGCTCAGCACCGTTCAATTGCCCGCCGACAGGCTGGGTGGTGCGGCACTTTCCCTGCTGGAGCAGCGGCTTGTCGCCGCCGACCCGACCCGGCCTGCGCACCGGCTGGAACTTGGCTGTCGACTTGTGCTGAGGGGCAGCATCGCACCGCCCCCCAAGTGATACCGAGCTTTTACTTCATGCCCGTCCCAGCAATGCCTGTCGTGATATAGCGTTGCAGGAACAGGAACACGACGGTAACCGGCGCCAGGCTGAGGAAAGTCATGGCAAGAATATAGTGCCATTGCACCGAGAACTCGCCCTGGAAGGCGTTCAGGCCCACCTGCAGTGTGAAGTTCTCGCGGCTGCTGAGGACGATCAACGGCCAGAGGAAGTCGTTCCAGCGCCACAGCACCGAGAAGATTGCGAGAACCGCTAGTGCAGGTGCCGTCAGCGGCAGGATGATGCGCCAGAAGATGCGGAATTCGCTGGCCGCATCGACGCGTGCGGCTTCGATCAGTTCGTCCGGGATCGTCAGCATATATTGCCGGAGCAGGAACACGCCGGTTGGCGTCGCGACGGTGGGAATGATGACACCCCAGAGATTGTCGACGAGGCCGACACCGACGATAACAAGATAGGCTGGCACCATGACGACGGTAAGTGGGATCATCAGCGTGGAGATGATCAGCACGAAAATCGCCTTCTCGCCGCGGAAGCGGTATTTCGAGAGAGCAAACGCCGCCATGGCGTTGACGATCAAGGTTAAAACGGTCGCGACAACAGTGACGAAGACCGAGTTTTTCAGGAAAGTCAGAAAGTTGAACTGGGTCAAGGGATCGGTGAAATTCTGCGTCGCGATCGTCAGTTTCTGGACGGGCGACATTTCGCGTGTGTCGACGCTGACCGGCGGGCCGGGATTGGCCGGATCCACCATCTGCGCCTTGATGCCAACGCGCCGGACCATGGCCATCTCCCGCTCCATGCCGTCGATGGTGACGGTCCAGAGGCTGAGCGGCCTGTCATAACCTGGAACTTCCACCTGCACGGCGGCGCGCGGCAGAAGGCTCGGCGGAAACCGTGTGATCTCGGCTTCCGGCTTCAGCGAGGACATGGCGGCCCAGACAACGGGTATGAGCACCGCGAGCGTTCCGCCAATGAGCCACACCCAGGAGAGAATATCGGTGAGACCGATCCTGCCGGGGCGGCGGGTTCGCGTCAGGAAAGTGACTGCGTTTATATTGCCGGACATTATCAGGACTCCATCTTTTTGCCGAGGCGCAGTTGCACGAGCGTCAGCGCGAGAAGAACAAGGCCCATCAGAACCGATGCGGCGGATGCGAGGCCGAAGAGCCTGAGATCGCTGCCAAAGGCCATCTGGTAGATATATTGCACCACGAACGTGTTGGCCGTGCCCGGCCCGCCGCCATTGGTCAAAACCCAGGCTTCATCAAATATTTGCACTGAGCGGATCATCAAAAGGATCAGTACGACGAGAAGGTTGGGAGCCAGCAGCGGCAGGGTGATGCGCAGCAATGTGCGTCGGGGCGAAGCGGCGTCGATTGCGGCTGCTTCATAAAGGTCTTTGGGAATGGCCTGCAGCCCGGCCAGCAGGATGAGCGTGTAAAAGCCCATGTGGAACCAGACGGATACGACCACGACGAAGAAGCGCGACCAGCCGACATCCAGCAGGAAGATTTCCGGCGGCACGCCGAGCATCTGGAAGAAGGCGTTCAGCAGTCCGTTGCGGTCAAGAAACCATTTCCAGATGAGGCCGATGACGACAGGTGACAGCAGCACGGGATAAAAGAACATGGCGCGGAAGAAGCCGCGCGCGGCAATCGCCCTGTTAAGAATAAGGGCCGTGACCAGCGCGACGAACAGCGTGGCGACAACGTTGAAGCCGACGAACCAGAGCGTGTTCCAGATCGCTGTCCAGAACAGCGATTCCCGGCAGCTCCCGGGGTCCATATAGCTCTGGCAATCGAGCAGCTTGCCGAAATTCTCCAGACCGACAAAGGGGCGGTCTGTGATCAGCAGCTCGGTGCCGCCGGTAAAGGCGTAACCGACGGCAATGGCAATCGGCAGGAAGGTGAAGATGCCGAAGAGAACGAGGTTAGGCATCAGGAAAATATAGGGCATGCGTCTTTTGCCGATCAGCCGCTCTATGAGGTTGAGCGGCACTTCGGCGATTGCCATCACGGCGTCGAGCACGCGGTCGGACAGTCTCGCAAGCGTCGGATTGGCCATGCTAGTCTCTCCCGCGGCTGTCGAGGCGCGGCAGCGCCAGTTCGGTTTCGGGGTCGAAGACATGCACCCTTTCGCGCGCCGGCATGATGTTCAGAATTGAGCCTGAAGCGGGTGCGAAGTGGCCAGCCTGGTGCACGATGATCTGCTCTTTCTGGCCCTGAAGATTGCCGTAGAGATAGGTCTCGGTGCCGAGGCTCTCGTGATACTGCACTTCGAAGGGCAGGCCCTTTTCCTGCGTGATGACAAAATGCGAGGGGCGGATGCCCGCCAGAACTGCCTGTCCGGGGGTAGCCACGGCGGGATCGACGAGGCAGGGCAGGGACACGCCGTATCCGGTGTCGATTGCGAAACCGCCGTCGCTGCCGGCGACGAATGTGCCCTTCAGTATGTTCATGCGCGGTGAACCGAGGAAGCCGGCGACGAAGAGGTTGCGCGGATTGTCGAAAAGCTCGAGCGGGCTGCCCACCTGTTCGATGCGGCCTGCACGCAGCACCACGATCTTGTCGGCCATGGTCATGGCTTCCACCTGGTCGTGGGTCACATAGATCATCGTCGTCTTGATATCGCGATGCAGCCTTGTGATTTCGGCGCGGGTCTGCACGCGCAGCGCCGCATCGAGGTTCGACAGCGGCTCGTCAAACAGGAAAATGTCTGGCTCGCGCACGATGGCACGGCCGATGGCAACGCGCTGGCGCTGGCCGCCGGAAAGCTGTTTCGGCTTGCGGTCGAGATAGGGTTCGATGGCCAGCATGCGCGCCGCCTCGTTGATGCGGCTTTCGATTTCCGCCCGCTTGAAACGCAGGTTTTCAAGGCCGAAGGCGAGGTTCTTGCGCACACTCATATGCGGATAGAGCGCATAGGACTGGAAGACCATGGCGATCTTGCGCTCGGCCGGCGAGAGCGCGCTGACATCGCGTCCGCCAATGCCGATGGTGCCTGACGTCACATCCTCAAGGCCGGCGATGATGCGCAGCAGCGTGGATTTTCCGCAGCCGGAAGGACCGACGAAAACGACGAATTCCCCGTTCTCGATCTGAAGATCGATATCATGCAGGACATGAACGGCACCGAATGCCTTGTTGAGGTTTTCCAGCTTTAGACTTCCCATTACCTGCTCCCTTCGGGCAAGGTCGTCTCTGCGACGATCTCTTTTGCATTCCAGCCCTCGGGTAAGGGCATCGTTCTTCCAATGGCAACGTCGCGCGCCGAAAATCCGTGAACGCCGGACAGATAGACCGCAGGCATGCCGCCGGGGTAATCTTCAAGTCCGACGATCCTGCCGTCGGCGCTGCGTGTCCAGGCATTGGCGCGGCCGGCAGCTTCCGGGCTTGGTGCAATGTCCGCATTGGTCGGGCGAAGATCATATTGCAGGCCGGTGCCGAGTTTGCCGGGCTGCTGCGACAGTGAAATGCGCGCGAGCGTGACATTGTGGATGCCGGCGCTCGAGGTGGCGACGAGGTTTATCGCCCCTTCCATCGAGCCGCTCACGTCTTCCACCACAAGGTTTTCAACCTTGCCAGCCTGACGTTCCGGCCGGCGGTCTACCACGGTGACAGTCACGGCTTCGCCCGATCCCCAGAACCCGCCCGGCGTTTCGTGGCACTCCGCCTCGATCCGCGAAAAGCGGATATTGCGCATGGCGCCGCCATCGCGGGAGAAAAGGCCGATGCCGCGATTGGATGCGATGACTTTGCAGTCCTCGAACGCCACGTCGGTGAAATCGCCGAAGGATTCCGTGCCGAGCTTCAAGGCGCAGCTCATGCTTGAGACAGTGCAGCGGCGAACCGTGATATCGGCGCAGGCGCCAACAGCCTTGCCGTCCGGTCCGGCGCTGGTCTTAAGGCAGATACCGTCATCGGCGGTGGAGATGGAGCAATCCTCGATCAGTGCGCGCCGGCAGGCATCCAGCACGATGCCGTCGGTGTTGGGCAGGCGGCGATCGTTTTCGACACGGATGTTTCGGAAACTCAGATCTTCGCAATCGACCATGTGCAGGGTCCACATTGGCGAACCGCTGACGACGAGGTTTTCAAGGCGAACGTCGCGGCAGGATTCCAGAACCATGACACGCGGCCTCTTTTTCGCGGGCACATAGGTTCCCATGGCTTCGTCGTCACCGATGATGAAGTTCTCACCGCCAGCCTCGATACGGCCGGGGCCGGTGACGGCGATGTTGCTCGCGCCCTTTGCGACGATCATGCCGCGATCGGAATCCTCGGCGATGACAGAAACGGACGTATGGGCATAGGCGTCGTAGTCGGAAATCGGCGCAAGCACCGCGTCTTGTGCAAGGTGAAGTTCCACGTCGCTTCTAAGATGAAGGCCGCCGCTGACATGCCGTCCGGCCAAGAGCGACACGACGCCGCCGCCTGCGGCCGATGCTGTATCTATTGCCTGCTGGATATCGGCAGTGGCGTCATGTCCCTCGGCGGCAATGGTGATATTGGTGTGAGCACTCATGATGCCTGCGGCCTCTTCAGAAAGACGTCGATCAGCAGCAGCATCGTCAGCGCCTGCCCATAGGGTGTCGGCAAATTGGGAATGCGGCGGTAGAAATCGAGGTCGTGGCCCATGGGCGTTCCGTCCGACACACCGTGCACGACGCCTTCGTCATCGATATTGCCCAGCACCGCCTTCAGCGCCCGCTCGGCATGGGCGCGGTTTTCTTCGCCGAGAATACCTGCCTCGATGCCGCGCAGAATGCCATAGGCGATGCCAGCGGTTGCCGACGTCTCGACCGGCGAAGTCGGATCGTCGAGGAGCGTGTGGAACATGCCATCCTCGCGCTGATACTGGCGCAGCGAACGCACCTGGCTTGCAAGCACATTGGCGAGGAAACGTTTGTCCTTTTCGGCAAGCGTCGGCACCAGTTCGAAGAGCTCGGGGATTGCAACGGTGATCCAGGAATTGCCGCGTGCCCAGAAGGCATGCGCAAAATTGTGGCGTCCGATGAATGTCCAGCCGTGATACCACAGCCCGGTCACGGGGTCTGACAGGTAACGCGCATGGATCATGAACTGGTAGACTGCCTCATCGATCCAGTCCTGGCGTTTGCAGACCACACCGGCGCGGGCAAGGAACAGACAAGCCATGAACAGCGTGTCGTCCCAGAGTTCACCCTCGTTAAGCCGCTCCTTTACCACGTGCTGGAAGCCGCCATCTTCGGTTTTCGGCAATTTGTGCACAAGCCAGTCGGCCCAGTCTTCTACCAGCGCCCGGAAATCCGGCCGGTCGACATGTTCGGTGAGGATGACGAGCGGCAGCATTGGCGCGGAACTGTTGATCTGGCGTGGCGGCAGGCCACGATCGATCTGCCAGCCGTACCAGGTCACGAGATCGTCCAGAGCTTTCTGGTCGTTCGCGGCAAGCGCCCGGCGCAGGAAGCCGTAAAGCCCAACGCCCACTTCCCAATCCCATTCATCGAACTGGATCTTGCCGTCGGAACTGCCGCTTGCCAGGCCTTCCTGTATGCCCTTGAGGCGGCTGAAGGCGGCGGCGACGCTGTCGATCGTCGTTCTGAGAGTGTCTTTCTCGATGCTTTGCTGGTTCATCTGGTCATTCCGCTTAGGAGTAAAATGGCTGTGCCACGCCGTTGCCTGCGGCGGTTTTGGCACTGTCGAAGGTGATCTGTGGCTGTGGCTGCTCGTGGTCGAAGACCATGGCTTGCCCGCCGATGGTGAAGTTGCCCTCCCAGTTGAGGGAGAGTTCGGGGCCACCGGGCGGCGTGACAGACAGCAGGCGCCTGTCGGCGTCGAACATGACCTGCGTGGCGAGAATTCTTTCGCGGAAGTGCGCGAATGCGTTCGTATCTCCGCAGCCGATAATGCCGATCCAGCCAGCGCGGCGGCCAGGTGATCTGATCTCGCGGTCGGCGGTGGCGCCTGCTGTTACAGGTTCAAGCCCATTGGTCGCATAAAGTGCTGCAAAGCCGCGGCCCGCGCGGGTGATGAGCCAGTTACCCTTCGTCTCCACCTCGTCCAGCCCGTCGCGACCGAGATAGGCATGGGTCCAATCATTGCGGTGATCATCCGTATCGAAGACCATCATGGCGATATCCCGGTGCTGCGCCACGCGCGGCAGGATGCCGCTGCCCGCCCAATAAGAGGGGCGCTGCGTGCCCCAGGGGTCGTCTTCGCCCGGATGGTTGACCCACAGCCGCGCCATCGGATGGCCGGCAAGCTTGATGTCCATGACGTGCTGCTGGTGGCCCTTGCGACCTGTCTTGTGGTCCACCACAGTGGAAAGCTGGGCTGCTTCGTTCTTGAAGAGCACGAGTTTGCCCGGCTCCAGTCCCTGCGCATAACGCGCCTCGACCATGCGGCCGCCTGTCAGTTGCGACAGGGCGGCAAGATGCGGTGGCGGCAGGTAATCTCCACAGCAGAACATCGGCAGCGAGGCGACGCCATTGTTGAGCCAGCCCTGACCGAAGGCGACTTGCGCAAAAGGTGCAAGTTCGGTCAGCGGCCCGGCGCGCAGCTCCTTGTCATAGGCTCTGCCCTGGGAACCGGAGGGAACGCCACCAAGCGTGTGCAGAGCGATCATTTCGAAAATGAGATCGAGCTGGTGGCGGGCGCGGGCGGCAAGTTCCGGTTCGGCCCAATGTTCGATGGCGAGAAGGCCGATGAAATCCACCGGGTAATAGGCGGCCGAATTCCATTCGGCGAGACCATGCGCCTCGACGCTGTCGAACCAGCGCTGCAGCCGCTCAGTGGCGAGTGCCGTCTGTTCTCTGCCCGTGCGCCCGGAGGCGCTGAAGATGGCGTCCGGCAGATAGTCTCCCGCGAGCAGCTGGCTGGTATGGAAGCACAGAACGTGGTTTTCGCTCCAGAACCACATGACGTCGTTGCCGGGTTCGTCCACCCAGTAGCGATAGGAGAGAATAGAAGAGTTGATCCGCTCAAGCATCTGAGGGGGAAGCCGGTCACCATAGGCGCGCACCAGCCAGAGAAGCGGCACCAGCACGAAATCTGAACAATCCTCACGCCGGTCGATGGACCGCAGCGTTGCATCGACGATGCCGGAAATCGTCTTCATGTCACCGCTGCCGGTAGCGACCATTGCCAGCGCGCGGCCGATGCGCCATGCACCAAAGCGGGCGCTGAAGGACAATGCCGCTTTCTTTCGCTCGGCAATATCGGTGGCGGCCGGTTGTGGCGCCATATCGCCCATGAAGGCTGCGTCGATGACGCGCGTTACCGTTCCGGCACCTGAACCGATGGTGATCCTGACGCCATGATATCCGTCCGAAATGCCTACCGTCTCGGGGATCGTCAGGGTCGATTGCCCGGCTTTCAGCACGGTATCGACCTCGGCAAGGGCGGCGCGCTCGTGGCCGTGGCTTTTCACCGCGATGTGGACGGGAAGGTCGCTGGCAGGTGCTGCCCCGAAAACCAGCTCGAGGGCCGCGCCGGAAAAAACGTCGCGTGCGGGGCGAACATCGCGCACCAGTGCGGCAAGACGTTTCGTTTCTTCCCGGTCGAGCGGCACCGGCAGCACGACGGTGAGCGGCGTGGCGTCCGTAACCTCAAGCTCGAAGAACCAGATGATGTCACGTTCCGCCAGATCTTCGCAAAGCAGCAGCACTTCGTTATCGCCGGCCGCAAGTTCGAGCGTGATATCGCGGCTGCTTTCGACATTGCGGATAAAGGGCTCAAAGCGGACCTGCTCCACGCCGCCCACCCAGATGCGCACGCCGCCGCAGGTGCGCAGCCGGAAATGCGCCTGTCTTGTGGTGTCGCTGCGGAACGTGCCCTTCAGCCAGCGCTGCACATGGGTCGGAACATGCCAGAAGCCGGTGAATTCAACTCGTCGATTGGAACCCGGCAGGTTGAGGTGCGAAACTGTAAAGCTGGAGTCGGGCGCGATGTCACGGCCGATCATCGTCTGTTGAAAGGCCTTGCGGCAGGGCAGGTCGCCAACATCCACAAAGCCGTTGATGAAGCGATAATTGACCCGGTCTTCCGCCGGTGCCGCAGTTCCCGGAAATGAGGTTTCCACCAGATCCGAGACGATCCAGGCGGTAACCGTTTCGCCTGTCGGCACGGTATATGTGGGCTGCGACGTGCCCGTTGCCAATGGTCCATCCGTCATAATGGATCGCCTCCCGTCGATCTTTATGAAATTATTTTCACAAATCTATTTTCGCTTTGTTGCGGCGATTTGTGCGATTTAGCCGAAACAAACAGCTTGACGTTTATTCTGTCAAGTCGCAAAACAAGCGAAATCGAATTAAGACGAGGAGCTTCAATTCGATTTGTGAAAAGTTTTTCATTGGGAGGATGAGCATGCTGAAACTGTTTTCGGGCGTCAGCGCCCTCGTATTGGCCTCTATCGCCGGCCTTTCGGTCGCAGAGGCCGAGACAAGAACGATCACGTTCCTTTTTACGGATGACGACCAGGGTTATGTGCAGCGCATGTCTGAACTCAGCAAGGAGTTCGAGGCGGCCAATCCGGGCGTGAAGATCAACTTCGTGTCCTCCGGTTATGATGCCGTTTCCAAGCAGCTGCCGGTACAGCTTGCGGTGGGCGAGGGGCCGGATGTTGCCAAGATCACCGACTGGCAGCTCGCTTCCTACTATCTCGACATGCGCCCCTACATGAAGGATGCGGATGGCTTTGCGAAGCTGCACGGCTCCAGTCTTGCCCAGCTTCGCCTGCCCGGTGTCAACGATCCGCAGTCGATCAACGGTTACATGGCCTCGCAGACGCTGAACCTGCCCTTCGTCAACAAGACGCTGTTCGAGCAGGCTGGTGAACCCTTGCCCGGGCCGACAGCGAAATTGAGCGAGATCGTCGAGGCGTCCGCGCGCGTTGCCAAGTCGACCGGCGTGCAGATTCCCTTCACCATGGACCGCTCCGGCCACCGCTTCTCCGGCGGCGCCTTCGCTTATGGTGCGACCTATGTGAAGGACGGCAAGTTCAGCTTCCCCGACGACGCGGCGAAAAAATACATCTCCGACATCTATTCATGGACGCAGAACGGCAGCTTCCCAAAGGAAATGTGGGGTGCTGCGGGTGGCTCGCAATACAAGAACATGGGTGATGAATTCGTCAACGGCAATGTCGTGACCTATCTGGCCGGCAACTGGATGGTCAATCCATTCCAGAACAAGATCGGTGACAGCTTCGAATGGACCGCGATCAACGCCCCCTGCGGCGATGCCGGTTGCTATGCCATGCCCGGCGGCACGGCGATTGTCGGCTTCAAGCGCACCAAATATCCCGAAGATGTCGCCCATTTCGTCGAATTCCTCGGCTCTGAAAAGGTGCAGCGGGAAATCGCCGAAAATTACGTGATCCTGACGGGCGCCGAAATCGTCGATCCGCAATACAAGCTGAAAAGCGAAAACGCCAAGGCGGCGATGAAGGTCTTCCTGGACAACAAGAAGAATGTGCCGCAGGCCGCCCGCGAATTCGAGCACGCCAAGGGTGGCACTGCCATGTATCAGCAGATCGTCCAGCGCATGAGCCAGCTCATCGTCGGCGAACTGACGCTCGACCAGACCTACAAGGTTCTGGAAGACGATGTCGCCAAGATCAATGAGGCCGTTGCGGTCAAGAAATGATGAGCGCCCGTTCTTTCATCACGAAATAACGATGCTCTCGATCTGCCCGGAGTTATGCTCCGGGCATACTTCGCCGCTTGTTCGCCGGCTGTTGTGGCATATGCGATCTGACTTAATCAGCAAGTCGAAAAAAAACTGCAATACGCCCGGCATAAAAGCTGACGGCGAGGCGCGCCGGAAGCTGCGTGCGCGCTTCGTCACGCGTCATCCGCTGAAATCATAGGATTCGTCATGGCTAAACTGAAGATGTCGTCTTTTCCGTTCGTGCGGTCGGCCTTGCTTGCCTCCGTCGCATTGCTGGTTCTTGTCCCGAACGCACAGGCATTCGAGCGCACTCAACCCGCAGGTCGGGGTTATGCCATTACGGTACCCGAACCCGCAGCAAGATATCCGCTGCCGCTTTCCGACACCTATCGCAACCAGACTGGCAAGAATGCCAAGGGCGAAGACGTCCGTGCCTATGACGACCGCGACAATCCCGTCATCGAAATCCTCTCGGGTTTTAATCGCATCTGGACGCTGGGCGATGAAGAATGGGCGGATGGCGGCGCCAATGGCGACGGTCCGAGTGATTTCAGCCATGTAAAGGCCGTCAATCCCGCTGTGTGGCAGGAAAACATGCGTTACGTGCTTTCCGTAACCGGTGAGAACCGCACCCCCGCCGCGGCCTTGAACGCCTATATGAAAGACCGCCGCTCGCAGGGTTACAGCATGATCGACGGCATGGGGCCGCTTGCTCCGTGGTATCGCGAAGGCGCGGGCGCGACGACGACCATCAACCACACCCTGGCGGATTTCGATCCGAACGAGGTCATCACGCGCAAGGAAGAGGACAAGGGCACCGAGGCTGGAGCGGCCGATTCCGAGCTGAAGGATGTCGTGGCCCTCATGAAGGTAATGCGTGGCCCGGAAGGCACGACGTCGCCAGCGAAATATTTCTATTCCACGCCGCGCCCATGGCGCATGAATGCCAAGGGCGAGGTGATAGAGACAGGCACCGAGACCATCGGCGACCGCAAGTTTGAAACTTACGAAACCGATCCCGGCGTCATTGTGCCCGCGCTCAAATATGCGCGCGAGAACCGTGGACGCGGCAAGGATGGCGGCTTTCCGAGCGGTCACACCAATGCCGCCTATCTCGCCGCCATCACTTATGCTTACGTTTTGCCGGAGCGGTTTTCCGAATTGCTGACTGCCGCTTCCGAGCTTGGCGAAAGCCGTATCGTTGCAGGGATGCATTCCCCAGTCGACGTGATCGGCGGCCGCATTACGGCCACCGCTATAGCCGCCGCTATTCTGCAGGATCCGAAAAACGCCGATCTCAAGAAGGCCGCGCATGATGAATTGCAGGCCTATTTTGCCAAACGCTTACCAGCGGGACAGTCCCTGATCGACTTTGCCCATAGCGCGAAACCGGATGTAGACCCTTTTGCCGATGCGGCGACCAACGAGGCTGATTATCGCCGGCGTATGACCATGTCCTTCAGCCGCGACAAAACCGTTGGCGATGCGCCCATGGTGGTGCCGAAGGGTGCCGAGGTTCTGCTGGAGACACGCCTGCCTTATCTCGATGCCGCGCAACGCCGCGCCGTCTTGTTCTCCACTGGTATCGAGGCCGGTTATCCGCTGCTTGACGACAGCAATGGCTGGGGCCGGATCAATCTGGTGGCCGCCGCTGCCGGTTATGGTGCCTTTAACGGCGATGTCGACGTGACGATGGATGCTGCAGCCGGCGGGTTCAATGCGGCTGACCGCTGGACGAACGATATTGCCGGGGCAGGGCGTCTCGTCAAATCCGGCAGTGGCGCGCTCACGCTCACCGGCGCCAACAGCTATAGCGGCGGCACCGTCTTGCAGGACGGAACGCTTGTGGCATCCTCCGCCAATGCGCTTGGTACAGGCGGCGTGCTTGTCTCCGGCGGAACGCTTTTGCTGAACGGCGAAAGTGACATCGTCATTGGCGGCGATTATGCCCAGACGGGCGGCACCCTGGCGCTTGATCCGCAAAAGGCTCCGCTGCGGGTCAAGGGCAACGCGACGCTTGATGGCGCAACCCTGCGGCTCGCCTTCGATGGCGCCGCACCCGCTGCCGGCAAGCGCTTCAACGTCATCGCCGCAGACGGCCTGACTGGCACCTTCGCTGCGATCGACGCGGGCAATGTGAAGGTGCGGCCGGTTTATACCGGCTCGTCGCTGTGCGTGGTGGTCGAATAGGCTGCGAGGCCAAGGTTTCGCGGGCGCGGTTTAATCGCCGCGCCCGGCCGACCCTGGTTACAGGAAATAACGGATCCTGAGCGGCAGCAATGTGGCGCCGAGTGCCGAGGAATCGCCTTCTGTCTCGCTGAGCACCAGTTTTGCTTCCTGCGGGCCGATGCCGTAACGGTGTTCGCGTTGCGAGGGCATGTGTACACGTTCGATCATCATCCGGCCGAGTGCGCGCGGCAATTGTCCACCAAAGACGATCGCCTGTGGATCAAGAACCGCAATCAGGCTCGCCACCAGCCGGTCCACCTGCGGCATGGTCCGCTCAAGCCATTCCTCGACGCCCGGCCAGGCAGGGTCAAAATGCTGATAGAGCGCTTCGATCGAATCTATCTCGCTCCCGTGTTTCTGCAGCGTCGCGATCAGATATTGCAGCGCCGGCCGCCTGTCGGCTTCATCCGGGTTGAAGATGCCGCTGAATTCACCGGCATTGCCGTGAAAACCGTAGAAAGGCTGACCTCCCAGAATGAGGCCGCCGCCGAAGCCATAGTTGAAGGATAGATAGGCGAAGGTCTGGCACCACAGTCCCACGCCGCGAAGGCTTTCGCCGATCGCGCCGGTGGTTGCGTTGTTTTCCAGCCAGACCGGCAGACTGAATTTCTCTTCAAGGATCGGTTTCAGGTCCATCAGCGACCAGTCGCGCAATGGTTCCGGCGCGTTGAATGCCCGATCTTCCGACACGAAAAATCCCGACATTGAAAAGCCGAGGCCGAGCAGGCGTTCGCGCGGGATGCCGTGGTCCGCCAGCAACCGTTCCAGAGCGAGCGACAATGCGGCAAGCGTCATTTCGCGATCGCTGGGAAGCATCCGCAATTTTTCTTCGACAACCACCATGCAGCGGAAATCGGCGATGCAGATCACCACGGAGTCAGTGTTGATGGAAATTCCGAGCGAATAGGCCGCCTCAGGCACCAGTTCAATGGTCGGGCTCGGCTGGCCACGCGTTCCTTTAAGCGGTGCGCCGGTACGCAAAAGGCCGCGTTCCAGCAGGCCTTCGATCAACCGATGCACGGATTGCTGCGTCAGGTTTGTGTGACCGGTGATTGTTGCACGGGCAATGGGGCCGTGGCGGCGCACTATATCGAGAATGAGGCGCTCATTCTCGCTGGCAAGCGGCTGGCGGTCGAAGGTCTGGCGCGGTGTCTTATCTGTTGTCATGGCCTTGGATAGCGGCTGCACAAGGCCTTCGCAACTCGGGCCGCGCGCCGGGGACGGCATTTTTCACTGGACTGTCATAAATAATACACTTAGAGTGTAGTAATAAGAAGCCGGTCAATAACGGATCCCCAGGAGGAACCATTCAATGAGCATGAAATTTATTGCGATCGCCGCGCTTGCGCTGGCGACGACGGTAGCGCCTTGCCTTGCGGCGGATACCAACATGAAGAACCTCGACTTCGATCTGTCGAAGGTCACGCGCGAAAATTTCTATGACATCGTCGTTCCCGCTGCCAAAGCGGAAGGCACGGTGACGATGTACAATTTCGCCGGCAGTTTCGCGGATACGTGGAAAGAACTGATCACCCGGTTCGAGGCCAAATATGGCATCAAGGTCACCTATAGCGACGTAAAGGGTGATCAGGCGAACCAGCAGCTCATCGCCGTGCAGGCGGCTGGGCAGGATTCACCCGTCGACGCCTATTTCGCTGGCGGCGGCGGCTATCCGCTTTTGTCTTCCAAGGGCGTCGTCGGCAATATTCCGCTGACGAAGATCTTGCCCAACATGGCCAATTACAATCCGGAACTGGCCGAGACCGTTTTCGGCAAGGCGCATGGCGGCAGTTTCCCTCTGGTGCATCTCAACCAGACCGCCCTCGGTTACGATTCCGCCTTCGTGAAAGCCGAAGACGTGCCGAAGAGCTTCGACGATCTTCTCGTCTGGGCTGAAAAGAACCCGAAGCGCCTTGGCGTCACCCTGCCAGCCAAGGGCGGCTCCGGCGGCGGCTTCATCTATTCGGTGGCGCTCAATTATCTCATCGGCGACTGCCGCAAGCAGCTTACCGACTATAATCAGACGCTGCAGCAGGCCGAAGACTGGGCAATGACGTCCGAGTGCCTTACGCCGGTCTGGGATTATTACCGTCGTCTTCTTGCCGTGGCTGAACTGACAAACGGCAACGCCGACACGCTCAACCTGATCAACAACCAGCAGCTCTACATGGGCACCGTCTGGGAAGACCAGGTCATGAGCTTCCTCGGCACCAAGCAGCTGCCGGAAAGCTTCCGCGTCACGCTGCTGGAAAAAGGCCAGGTCGGCTCGGGCGATGCCATTTTCGTGCCGGCAAATGCCAAGAACGTCGCGTCCGCGCTCCTTCTCATCGATATGGCGATGAGCAAGGAGTTCCAGCTCTGGAAGCTGGAGAACAAGGCTTCGCGCTCTCCGCGGGCGGATGTCACCAACGACCTGATGCCCAAAGCCGTACAGGAGCATGTTCTGCCGCAAAGCGTTTATCCGCGCCTGTCGGTTCCGGCGTTCTGGGACATGTCGACGGCCCTTGCCGAAGCGCTCGATGAAAAAGTGCTCAACCAGTAACACCTTCCCGGATCGACCGGACCGTGGGGCTGGAAACCGCCGAACGGTCCGGGAGCCTTGGTCGAAACCATGAGGGAGCCTCGCCATGAGTGAACTCGAGATCAGCAATATCAGCAAGGATTACGGTTTGAGCCGGGCGCTTCATCCCGTGTCGATCACTGTCGAGCGGGGCGAATTCGTCACCATTCTCGGCCCCTCGGGCTGCGGCAAGTCCACGCTTTTGCGCATCCTCACCGGCATCAGCCAGCCTTCGGGAGGCGAAATCCGGCTGGGCGGCAAGCGTATCGATCAGGCGCCGCCGGAAGCGCGCGACATCGCCATGGTATTCCAGTCCTATGCGCTTTTCCCGCATATGTCGGTTGCCAAAAACCTTGGCTTCGGCCTGAAGATGAAGAAGGTCCCGAAGGACGAGCGCGCGCGCCGCATCGCCCATGCGCTTGAAATCTGTAATCTTGCCGGCCTGGTGGACCGCATGCCGCGGCAATTGTCCGGCGGGCAGCAGCAGCGCGTTGCGCTGGCGCGCGCCATTGTCATGCAGCCAAGTCTGTTGCTGTTCGATGAGCCGCTCTCGAACCTCGACGCCAAGCTCCGGGACACGCTGCGCCATGAACTGACTGAACTTCACCGCCGGATCGGCGCGACCAGCCTTTATGTGACGCATGATCAGGCCGAGGCCATGGCGATGTCGGACCGGATCGTGGTGATGAATGCCGGCCGCGTCGTCGAAGTGGGAACGCCGCTCGAACTTTACCGTGCGCCCAAACACGCCTTTACTGCCGGTTTTCTGGGGCAGACCAACCTTTTGCCGGTTTTGGCTGAGGGTAGGCAGGCGCAATTGCCCTGGGAGCAGTCCGTAACGCTGGATGCGACTGCTGCCGGCTCCGCACAGATTTCGGTTCGCCCGGAAAACATCCACATCAGCGCCGACGAGGCGGGTGCCGGCACGGTCTCTGCCGTTTCCTTCATGGGCGCCAATGCGCTTTATACGGTCGAAATCGGCAGCCACCAGATCAAGATCAGCCAGTCCGGTGCGGAATATCTTATCGATGCGGGACGCAGGGTCGCCTTGCGTTTTCCCGGATCGGTGCATCTGCTCGATGACGGGCAGGCAGGGGAGGCGGCGTGATGCGCGGGGTGCTTCGCGACAGGCGCGCCCAGCTGCTGGTCCTGCTTGCGCCGGGGGTGGGTTATTTGCTGATCTTCTTCGGCGGTCCGCTGCTTTCGGCACTGATCGGCAGCTTCAGGCAGGACGATGGCAGCTTCACGCTGATGTTCTACGAGCGGATCTTCACACGTCCGTCGATGATCCGCGGCCTGACGACGTCCATCTATTACGGTGTCGTGCCGGTGATGGTGTCGCTTGCGGCTTCGGTGCCGCTGGCGCTTCTGATCCGCAAGAGCTTTCTCGGCCGCAAGCTGTTCAGCGGCCTTTACAAGCTCCCGATGGCGGTGCCGGGCATCATCGTCGGCCTGATGGTGATCGTCGTTTTCGAAAGGGGCGGTTTTCTCGACCGGCTGGTCGCGCCGCTCGGGCTTGAATTGCCCAAACTCGTGCGTGACGACTGGGGCATTGGCGTCATTCTCGCCAGTGTCTGGAAGCAGATACCCTTCATGACGCTGATCATCACCAGTGCCTTTGCCGCCATTCCGGAGGACATCCGTTACGCGTCGCGCACGCTCGGCGCCTCGCGGCTGAAGACCTTTCTGTTCGTCGAAGTTCCGCTTGCCATGCCCGGCATCACCGCCGCCATCCTTCTTACCTTCATCGGCTCCATGGGCTCCTACGCCATTCCCGATATTGTCGGTCCGCCCACTGCCCGGCCGCTTTCGGTTCTCATGGTCACGGAGTTTAATCAGGGGCGGTTCAATCAGGTCTATGCCATGGGCATGGTGCTGAGCCTCTTCGCGGTCTCCGTCCTGCTTCTGTATTACTCCCTGACATCCCGCATCGGCCCCGGCCAAACCCGAGGAGACGCATAATGAGCGCCATTGCCCTCGATCCCGTCACCATGACTCGTCGCCGCACCTTCACGCCGGACGACCGGATTTTCGTCTCCATCGGGCTCTTTACCGCGCTGGCGCTCGCTATCGCCGTGCCTCTGGCGCTGATGTTCCTGTGGAGCATTGCCGATGGATGGACGCCGCCTCTGGTGGTGCCGAAGGATTACACCACCACGCGCTGGGCGAGCATTCTTGGCGATGCAAGCCTCATCCAGGCCGCCGTCAACAGCATCCTCATCGCCATCGTCGTGACTTTCTCGACGGCCGCTATCGCCCTGCCCACCGCGTGGGCCATGGCCCGTTTTCCCTTCCGGCTGAAACGGCTGGTGGAGATCTTCATTCTGGCCCCCATCATCATTCCGGGGCTGGTCGTCGCTGTTGGCATCGGTCAGGTGTTTCTTCTTTTCGGTCTCGCTTATTCGGTCACCGGGGTCATCCTTGTGCAGATCGTCGGCACGCTGCCGCTGATGATACGGCTAATGACGGCGACGCTCGAAACCATTCCCGACGACCTGATCCATGCCGCCCGTTCGCTCGGCGCGGGAACGGCCGGCATTGTCATCCACATCATCCTGCCGCTTGCGGTGCCCGGCCTTCTGGCCGGTGGCCTGATGTCCTTCATCGGTAGCTTCGAGGAATTCGACAAGTCCTTCATCGTCGGTGCGCCTGTCGTGCAGACGCTGCCGATCAAGCTCTACATGTATCTCGACCCCTATTCGATGCAGATCCCGCTCGCCTCCATCGTCTCCTTCATCCTGCTTCTTCCCGCACTCGTCGTTTTCATCATCGCCGGCCGCATTCTGCGTGACGACCTGATGGCGGCGGGCATGGGGAAAATCTGATCCGGGCAACCCAACTCCGGTAAACGCAACATCCGAAAGTGAAAAAAATGCCTCAAGCCCTTGCAGCCCAACGAAAAGTCTCCAGCCCGTGCAACGTTCTCGCCCTCTGCTCGCGCGACAATCCCGCGATCCTCACCATCGCCCATCGTGGTTTCTGGACCGCGACCGCTGAAAATTCGCTGGCTTCGGTTCGCGCAGCGGTCGCTGCCGGGGTGGAGATGATCGAGATCGACACGCAGGCGACAGCCGATGGCCGGCTGGTCGTCATTCACGACGAGACGCTCGACCGCACGACGACGGCGCGGGGGACAGTGAGCGAACTGGCCTTTGATGTCGTCCGTTCCGCACGGCTGAAGGCAGGTGCTGGCGGCGATGCAGCCGATGTGACGGAGGAATGCGTACCGACGCTGGAAGAATTGCTGGAAGAGGCGCGTGGCAAAATCACCGTCAATATCGATACCAAGTTCACCCGTGACCTGCCTCAGGTCATGGAAACCGTACTGCGCCTCGGCGTCGCAGATCAGGTTCTGGTGAAAACCGATATCGATCCTGAAGCCGAGCATTTCGATGTGCTGGATACCGACTGGTTCGGCAAAATCCCGCATATGCCGATGTTTCCGGTGAGAAAGGGCAAGTTTGCCGAGGATCTGCGCCGCATCGAAGCGTTGCGCGCGCCGATGATAGAGGTAAAATTTACCGATATCGCTGATCTGGTCGAAGGCCGCGCCGAAATGGAGCGTCAGAATATCCGCCTCTGGATTAACACGCTCGACGTTTCCCATTGCCTCGATCTCAACGACACGCGCGCACTTTCCGATGCAGAAGGTGTGTGGGGCGCACTGGCGCAGGTCGGCGTCGGTGCAATCCAGACGGATGAAGTCGAGGCCTTCACGGGCTGGCTTAAGGCTAATGCAGGCGAGACGGGCAGGTCATGGACACGATGAACCAGCGCCTCGAGCGTGCAGCCGGCATCATAGAGGAGGCGATGGGGCTTGCCCTTCGCTTTTTCGAAGCGCGCGGCAGCATCGCCACCCGCACCAAGGGTTTTCAGGACTTCGTCTCGGAAGCGGATACCGCGGTTGAAAGGCTGGTGCGCGACCGGCTGGCGGCGGCATTTCCGGGTGAAACCGTTCTCGGCGAGGAGATGGGCGGGATCGCAGATGACGCCTATTGGATCATCGATCCCATCGACGGCACCGCAAACTTCCTTCGCGGCTCGCCACTCTGGGGCATCTCGCTGGGCTTCGTGCGCAACGGCGTCCCGGAAATCGGGGTCGTCGCCATGCCAGTCTTCCAGGAGATCTATTCGGCTGCCGAAGGAACAGGGTTGCTGCTGAACGGCAAGCCGCTTGCGCGCGATGTTCCATTTAAGGAAGTGCAGGTGATGTCGCTCGGTGACAGCGCGTCTGCCGATGCTGCGGAGGTGGCGGCGCTCAATGTCGGCTTGAGGCATGCCGGCTGGGTGGTGGAATCCATCCGTTCGACCTCGATTTCACTGGTTTTTGCAGCGCGCGGCATCTTCGATGGCCATCTGCAAAAACTGACGACCATGTGGGACATCGCCGGTGGCGTTGTCCTGGCACGGGAGGCGGGTCTTGACGTTCGGATTGGAACGCGCGGCGAAACCGGCATTCCCTGGGTTGCCGCCGCAACGCCTGAATTGATGGCCGTGACGGAAACGCTCTGGCCTGAGATCGCTGAATTGGTCCCGGCCGAACTTGCCTGAAATTCCCATAAAAACCGGTGCCGGGTGAGAGATCCAGACACCCGGCGCCAACCAATGGCTATCGGACCGAAAAGCCTCTGACGACTGGTGGTTATGCCCAACCCTTCAGCGCCCGGCCGGAATAATAGCTGGGCGTTGTGGCGCGGTAGATCGGTATGCTGGCGGCACCGAGATGGGGCAGGTCGCTCATCATCGATTTGCGTATTTCAGGTGGCTCGACGAAAAAGTCTTCGCCGAGCATTTCCAGCGAGCCGATGCGCTGCACGATGTGTTCAAGAACCCAGTCGGGTAGCGATCCGCCAAATATGATGGCGCCGGGATCCATCGTTCGGGCAACCGTCAGCGCCAGCAGACGAAGCTGGTCGGTCGCCCTTTCCAGCCAGGCAACCACGGCGGGGTGGTCGCAATAGCTTTCATCAATATCCTTCAAACGCCGGATGCCCACTCCGTGGGCGGCCAGCGTGTCGCAAAGGTCCTGTCCAGAGGGACGTGGATGGGATTTGGGAAACAGGCCGCCAAACTCGCCGGCATTGCCGTTCGTGCCGCGATAGAGATGGCGCTGAACCACAACGGCGCCGCCTATGCCGTATGTCAGCCAGATCATCGCAAAATTGCGGATGCTTCGACCCGCTCCGTAATACAGCTCCGAGAGGATGACGGTATTGCCGTCATTTTCGTGAAAGACCGGGAAATCGAAATAGGGCTGGAAGTCCTTGTCCACGTCGATGTCGCGCCAGCTCTCGAATTGCTTGATGCGAAAGACATGGCCTCGGTCACGTTTGAAGTGGCCTGGAAAGCTGATGCCGCAGCCAAGCACATCCTTCTTTTTGATCTTTGCCTTTTCAACCACCTGTCGGGCGGCCGTCTCGGCCATCTCCATGATATGCTCGAAACTGTGTCCCTCAAGCTCGGACCTGATTTCCTGCCTGATCGTGCCGTTGAGATCGGCCAGGCAGACACGCAGATCGTCCGGGTTGAAATAGACCCCGAGCGTGAAAAGTCCGTTCGGATTTATCTCGATGGCAGTGGATGGCTTCCCCCGTTTGCCGTCACTGCGCGCTTCCTCGGCTTCCAGGATCAGGCCGGATTCCAGAAGATTGGCCGTCAGGCGGGTGAGGGTCGGTGCGGAAACATCCATCTCGCGCGCCAGTTCGATGCGCGACATGCCTCCCTTGCCGCGCAGGATTTCGAGCAGACGCCGTTCATTGTAGCCGAGGTCGATCAACCAGGTCTCCCACGAGAAGTTAAGTCGGATGATTAGCGCAATTTCAGGGGCTGTGCACCTTGTTTTCCGGAACGTCCTGACTTTTCAGGTTCGCAGATTAAGCGCGGCTGTCTTCAAATATTGAGTTTTTTCAGGCGGATATTGGATTTTTGTATTCAAGATAAATTGCAGCTTGACTAATTAATTTACGTAAAGAAAATAAATAACAGACGGCGGGTAGCGACACGCAAAATCAATAAGAAATTATGTCGTACTGCCTTGCCAGTCAGGGAACAAAAAAACGGAGCACCCTTTATGCGTCAATCATGCACTATTTTCGCGCGCCTTGTTGCTGGCGCAACTTTCCTTGCCAGTGCGGCTTTCGCCCATGCGGAAGGTACCGTCGTGGTCTATTCGGCAGCGCCGCAGCAGCTCATGGATGAGTTGCTGCCGATGTTTGAAAAGAAGACCGGCACCAAGGTCGAGCTTGTCAAAGCCGGGTCCGGCGAGCTGATGAACCGCATCAAGGCGGAAAGCGGCAAGGCGGCTGGCGACGTGATCTGGAGTGTTGATGGCACCGTCATCGACTTTTCCGCCGACCTCTTCGAACCTTACAAGCCTGTCGAGGCAGCATCGATCAACCCTGCCTTTTCGCCGAGCACCAACTGGGTTCCTTTTACCGCAGTCGTTACGGCCTTCATCGTCAACAAGGAAGCGCTGAAAGGCGCGCCGGTTCCGACATCCTGGGCCGATCTTGCCAAGCCTGAATATAAGGGTCTGATTTCCTCGGCCCGTGCCGATCAGTCCGGCTCCGCCTATATCCAGATGGCGACGGTTTTGCAGGATTTCGATAGTGAAGAGAAGGGCTGGGAGGTCTATACCGGCATTCTCGGCAACTCCGTTCTTTCTACCTCTTCAGGCGCTGTTCCGCGTTTCGTCAATGATGGCGAGCAGGCGGTAGGTATCACGCTCGAAGACGCCGCCCTGCGCTACAAGCTTGGCAGCGCCCCGGTAGAGATCGTTTATCCGAAAGAAGGCACGGCAATCGCGCCTGACGGCATGGCGCTCGTCAAGGGTGCGCCGAACGCCGAAAACGGCAAGGCCTTCATCGATTTCATCGTCTCCAAGGAAGCGCAGGAAGTCGTGGTGAAAGCCGGTCGTCGCTCTGTCAGAACCGATGTTCCTGCCAATTCTGCGCTCGTTCCGCTGTCCGATGTTCCGGATGCAAAGTACGACTTCAAGTGGGCTGCGGACAACCGCTCGCGTCTGATGGAAAAGTGGAACGAGATCCTGCTCGACGTCCAGTAAGAACATTGCCGGGGGCGGTGCGTCAGGCAGCCGTCCCCTGCTTACCTCTTTCACAACAGCATTTTCGTTCCGTCCACCGTGGTCGCGTGCCGCGCAGGATATGTCATGGAGCAGCACATGGCCGCCGTAGAAATTACCAGCATCAAGAAAAGTTACCGGGATGTCGTTGCCCTCTCCGACATCAACATCTCCATTCCCTCTGGATCGTTTTTTACGCTTCTTGGACCCAGCGGTTGTGGCAAGACGACCCTCTTGCGCACGATTGCCGGTTTTCACCAGCAGGATAGCGGCAGCATCAGCATCGAAAGACAGGCGATCGAACATGTGCCCGCCCACAAGCGCGATGTCGGCATGGTCTTTCAGGATTATGCGGTGTTTCCGCATATTTCGGTATTTGACAACATTGCCTTCGGTCTGAAACAGCGCAAGGCGTCTTCAGCCGAGATCCGCGAACGGGTCGGCAAGATTCTCGATGTCGTGCAGCTCGCTCCCTATGCCAAGCGTATGCCTCACGAACTCTCCGGCGGCCAGCAGCAGCGTGTAGGTCTGGCACGCGCACTCGTCATCAACCCGAAAGTGCTGTTGATGGACGAGCCGCTGTCCAACCTCGACGCCAAACTTCGCGTGGACCTGCGCCGGGAACTCCGTGAAATCCAGCAAGCCATGAACATCACCACCGTCTATGTCACGCATGATCAGGAAGAGGCGCTTGCCATGTCCGATCTGGTTTGCGTCATGTATGGCGGCGTCATTCAGCAGGCTGCACCTCCCTGGGAAGTCTACAACAATCCCGCCAACCGCTTCGTCGCGTCGTTCGTGGGCGCAAACAACTTCCTGACACTTGACCGTGCAGGCGGGCAGACATCCATTTCCGGCCACAAGGTCGCATTGCCGCAGGCGGATGCGATTTCCCCGCAACGGAAGATCGTCGCCGCCATCCGCCCGGAGGCGATTTCTGTCGGTCCTGCCGCGATCGATGGTGACGAGCGCATCGAACTGCCCGTGACCATAAGACTGGTCAGCTTCACGGGGCGTGAGATGAACGTTGCAGCCGTTCTCTCGTCGGGCGAGGAAATCGAGGCGATCACCAAGCCATCGCCTGAGATCATTGCACTGCAGCCCAACCAGAAGACCACTTTCTCCTGGCGCGCGGCCGATGCGAAGCTGTTCGGCGAGGGCGTAACCGGGGAGCGCCTGTCATGACGGATATGATTGCGACTGCAACTCCCGGCGGTTTCCGCCTGCGACTGCCAGGTTTTTGGACAAGCGTGACGGTATTTGCCGTCATCCTGCTGGCGATATTCCTGATCCTGCCAATTTTCAGCGTCTTCTTCATCAGTTTCTTTGATGCCAAAACCGGTGCGTTCGGTCTCAGCAACTATGCGGAAGTGTTCACGCGACGTTTTTACACCGTCGCACTCTGGAATACGCTTCTGATCGGCGTGCTGGGCATGCTGGGCGCCTGCCTTCTCGGTATTCCGCTTGCTTTTTGCACCTCCCGTTATCGCATAAAGGGGCGCACTTTCATTGCCACCTTCGCGGTTCTGGTTCTGTGCGCACCGCCGTTCATTGGTGCTTATGCCTGGATTATGCTGTTCGGTGCCAACGGCGCGGTCACCAATCTCTTGTCCTTCGCCGGCATTTCATTGCCGACGATCTACGGGATCCCGGGCATCGTGATGGTCTTCAGTCTGAAGTTCTTTCCCTACATCTTCCTGATGACGGAGAACGCGCTGAACACCATCAACAAGTCCTATGAGGACGCGGCGGAAAATCTCGGCTGCACGGCGTTCGAGCGTTTCCGCAAGATCACCTTGCCGCTGGTCTTTCCGGCAGTCAGCACCGGCGCGATCATCTGCTTCGTGCTGTCCATCGCCGACTTCGGAACGCCGGCAATCCTCGGCAAGGGCATCAGAACGCTTTCGACCATCGCCTATGCGCAATACACCTCCGAAATGGCCGGTACGCCGACCATGGCGGTGACGATTTCCATGGTGATGATTGCAATTTCGATGGCGGCACTTCTGTTACAGCGGCACATTCTTGCCAAGCGCCGTTACGCCAGTTCATTGACCAACAAGCCGGTAAAGCAGTCCATGCGCCCGTTGAAGTCGTTCATCGTGCACGGCTTCTGCTATCTGGTCGTCTTCATCGCCATGCTGCCATCGCTCACGGTCATCTACACCTCGTTCCTCGCAACCAGCGGTCCCGTCTTTACCGGCGGCTTCGGGTTGGACAGCTATGCCCGTATCCTTCGTGATTCACCGCAGGCGATTGCCAACAGTTTCACGTTTGCACTGGCTGCCGTGGTACTGATTGCGATCGTTTCCGGCCTGCTGTCCTTCATCGTGGTGCGACGCGACAATGCGGTCTCCGGCTCGCTCGATCTTCTGCTGATGGTGCCTTACCTCATTCCCGGCGTTGTCATGGCGATCGGCTACGTCACGACGTTCCGCTATCCACCCTTCGATATCACTGGGACGGCGCTCATCATCATCGTCCTGGTGTTTATCCGCCGGCTGCCCTACGGCGTCCGCTCCACGACATCGATCCTCAGGCAGATCAAGCCGTCCATCGAGGAGGCTGCGGTCAATCTCGGGGCTTCGCCGGCAAAGACCTTCGTGTCGGTGACGGTGCCGCTGATGCTGCCCGGTCTCATCATTGGTTCGCTGATGAGCTTCATAACGGCTATCAACGAGCTGTCCTCGACGCTGATCCTCTACACGGCACGAACGATCACCATGCCGGTTCTCATCTATGTTCAGGTGATTGACGGCGAGTTTGGCACGGCTGCGGCGCTTTCAACCGTCCTTCTGGTCAGCACCGGACTTTGCGTCTTCATCGTGTTCCGCCTCTCGGAAGACAAAGAAGCCTCTTTCGTCTGAAACCATACCAGCCCTCACCAAAAGCCAGCAGGAGCGGCGACATACGTGTCGCCGCCAGCCTCCCTCTGCCCAGCCTCCCTCTGCAAGGAATACACGACGATGAATATCGCGAGCTTTTCGCAATCGAAATATAAGAACGCCGCGACGCCCGGGGACGATGTGGCGCTGATCATACCGGGAAGGGTTCTGGCCGTTTTTGACGGTGCGACCGACCCGACCGGTGCAAGTTACGGCGGCTTGAGCTCGGGCCGTATCGCAGCACTTGCTGCCGCAAATGCCGTGGCGAAAATGGGCCTAGATGGCACGCTGGAAACAATAGCCGCGCCCAAGCTTTTTCAGAACATCAGCGATATCTTGAAGCAGGAGGCCGAGCGCATCAATGCCAGCCATCCGCCGTCGACAACCCTGGCAATCGTTGCCGACCTGGGGGACAGTTTCCGCCTGCTTCTGGCTGGCGATTCCGGTGTGCGTATCAACGGCTCCCGGTTGTTGCAGCATGCAAAGCTTATAGACAAGGTAAGTACATCGGCGCGCATCCTTGTCTTCAAGCAGCTTTTTGCCGTTATGGGGGATGGTGATGCAGCCGAGGCACGCACGCGCGCGACCATCTTTTCCGGCCTGCGTTCCGCTGTCGAAAACGGCATCATGACTGCGCAGGAGGCGGAGAATGTTGTCATTGCCGCAGCCCGCATGAGCGGTCTTGAGAGCGATATCGAAGCGGTCGAGGAATTCCTGATGGGAGGAATTCGCGTCCAGCCGCAATTCGCAAACAGGCAGGGACACGTACTGGGATACGCCTCGGTCAATGGCGGAACGGTCATAGAAGAGGGGACGGTCGATCTTAGCATCGCCAAGGACACGCTTGTGAGCCTTGAAATCTTTTCCGACGGTTATCTGTCTCTGCCGGCTGGAACCGATGTCGCTGACTGGGAAGCGGAATTTGCCCGCGTCGAGACGGCAGATTTTCACAAGATCAACGAGTACCCGTCGGTGAAGGGGTCAACATCGAGCGAATTCAGCGACGACAGGACCGTGGTGTGCATGAAGGCGCGGTGAAGAGATATCCGCGCCGAAAAGTATTTCGAAGCTGTCCGTCTTTCGAAGTAACAACCGCGAAAATTCCACTGCGCGTAGGCAGTGTTTGTCGTCCGCTATCGCCCCCAATTCGAAAGGCCTTGCCCTTGAAGGCGAAGAAAGACGCTGCGCACATGAGATCATGGGAAGGTAAGTCTATGGTTTAGCTAACGGCTTACCTCCGTACCTAAATAGTTGCGTTCACTCCAGAGCAAGGGTTTGCGCAGCGGATCGAAGCTCGCTTCGATGATCGATCCAACAAACAGGATGTGGTCGGCGGCATCAATGGAGCCAACGAGTTCGCAATCCATCGAGAGCAGCGCCTCAGCAAGCCTTGAGCTTCCCGACGGCCAGACATCCCAGTGGCCGACGGAAAACCGGTCCGGCAGGTTTCCTTTTCCGGCGAACACATCGGCGATCTCCTCCTGCCCTCTGGACAGCGTCGTGACTGAAAAGCGCCGGCTTGCTGCGACAAGATCGACCATACGGCTGCTGGCATCGATGGAGATCATTAGAAGCGGCGGTTCGGCGCTGAGCGGCATGAAGGACGTGATCGTACGTCCGATCCGCTCGCCCGCATGGGAGGCCGTGGCCACGGCCACGGTGAAGACGAGGCTCGCCATAGCGTCCTTGAATTCACGCGGCGAGATTGTCGGAGAGGAGGGTGCTTTCAGCGGGACATGCGCGTGATTGACCACACCACCATCGATCAGCATGAAATTATGAGACATGCAGTGCCGGGCTAACCGCCCGCTCCGGGGTTCTTCGAAAAAATGGAAAACTTGGCCGCAGCACCATTCATGATGTCGGCATCATCAGGCGGCGTTCTTTTCTGGTGCACGCGCGGCCAGATGCCGGAATAGTGGCGGTTGAGGTCAAGCCAGACATGCAGACCCGCCTCGGTATCCGGCCGGATTGCCGCGGCCGGACATTCGCGCTCGCAGATGCCGCAATCAATACATTGATCCGGGTGAATGACGAGCATATTCTCGCCTGCATAAAAACATTCGACCGGGCAGACTTCCACGCAGTCCATGTATTTGCAGGCGATACAGTTTTCGGTGACGACATAGGACATGGGGATGCTCGCATGGAGTTGCAGCCGGGCGGCGGCTGTCCGGCTGCGCCTGGCCCGGTCGCCCCCAGGGCAGCGGGACCGGTCGGCTCGGTGGGGCTCAAATCAGAGGCGGGCGGCCACTGCCTGCCAGTTCACCAGATTGTCGAGGAAGTTCTCAATATAGGCCGGACGCTTGTTGCGGAAATCGATGTAATAGCTGTGTTCCCACACGTCGCAGCCGAGAATCGCCTTCTGGCCGAAGCACAGCGGGTTAACGCCGTTTTCCGTGCGGGTGATCTTCAGTGTGTCATCGGTATCCGCCACCAGCCACGCCCAGCCCGAGCCGAATTGCGAAGCGCCAGCGAGGGCAAAATTCTGCTTGAACAGCGCCACCGAGCCGAAAGACTGCGTCAGCGCATCTTCCAGCACCTTGGGAATCGCATGTTTTTGTGGCCCCATGATTTCCCAGAAGAGACTGTGGTTCCAGTGCTGGGAGGCATTGTTGAAGATGCCGGACTGCGCGACCGCACCTTTTTCATAGGTGGCGCGCACGATCTCCTCGAGGCTGCTGTTTTCCCATTCGGTGCCTGATATCGCCTTGTTGAGATTATCGACATAGGCCTTGTGATGCAGATCATGATGGAACTTCAGCGTCTCCTCGGACATGCCAGAAGGGGCGAGCGCATCATGGGCATAGGGGAGGTCGGGAAGCTGGAAAGCCATGGGGTATTCCTTTGTCACTGTTTGCTCAAGAGCATGGAAAAAGCCTTGCGACAACAAGGTGACAATACGACTAGGACCTCAATCACAGTTGAGGTCAAGCGGTTTTTCGGGGGATAAATCCACGAACTGGCGGGCTTATGAAACATGCGCCACGATGGCGCGGATTATCGCTCGTCGACGTTCACCGCGGCGACCCATTCTTCGAGTGCCCTGCGAATTGCCGAGTTCGCATCTTCCCCGCGGACGAATGCCCACCATGTATGTGCGCCTTGCCACAAGGCGGCCATCTGCCAGCCAAGCCGTTCCTCTCTAGCCTTGTCGTGGGTAAGGCGGCAGCCAAGCGCCTGGGCGAGGGTGTGTCCCCAGAGTGCTCCTCTCGCGCGCAGCTGTGGATTGCGAATGTCTTCTCTTAGCAGCAGCAACCCGTCACTGGCGTTTTGTTCTGCGGCTTCGGGGGGCATGAGGCGCATGAGAAGGGATATGGCGCCCTGCGGCGTCAATGGTTCCTCCTCATCGGCTGTTTCCGTTTCCGCCTGCAGCTTGTCCCAGGCGCGCAGAAGCACGGTTTCGACAAGGTCTTCGCGCTTGCCGTAACGCTGCACCAGGGTTGCCGCAGATAGGCCGCAGGCCTTTGCGGCTGAGGCAAAAGTCAGCCCGTCGGGGCCTGTCTGCAACATGAGGGGCAGCAGGACATCCAGCACCTGACCATCTGAAATCGACTTGTGTCTTGGCATGACATATATATAAACGTATATTCATTTATAAATCAAGGAGGATAATATGGCGGTCATTCGCGGATATATCGCGGCGAGTCTGGACGGGCGGATCGTTTCTGGAGACGGCTCCTTGGACTGGCTCTACAAATATGATGATATGGACCTCGGCGAACACGATTATCGCCTTTTCCTGAAAGGAATTCGAACGGTGGTCATGGGGCGGGCGACCTATGATTTCATCGCCGGTGAACAGGCGCCCTGGGCTTACGGAGATCAACGCGTTATCGTCGTCACCTCAAGGCCGATCGAGGGCCCCAAGGGACCTTTGGAGGCGCGCAGCGATGTGGGCTCGTTGATCGAGGAATTGCGCGCACTCGATGATGGCGATGTCTGGATGCTGGGCGGCGGAAAGCTGCAGATGGCCTTTCTGGAGCGTGATGCACTGGATGAGATCGAGATTTATGTCATCCCGGAAATCCTTGGCTCAGGTGAGCCCCTTTTTCCGCTCACCGGGCATCGGGCCAGTCCCACTCTCGTGAGCGCAACGGCAATCGAAAAGGGCTGCGTTCGATTGCACTACCGCTTCTCGTGATGCTCTCGGGTTCATGATGTTAGTGAGGTGGCGAGGAATGGTCGATACAGACCGTGCCAGCTGCTCCCGGCCTAACTGGGCGGTTTCCGCCCTCAAAGCCCGAGAAACTTAAAAGGCTTGGTTTCCTTCAAGCTCTCATTCGCCATCCCCGAATAAATCTGCATCTGATTGGGGCCCAGGTCGAGTTTCTTGACCTTACCCGTCTCTTTCGAAAGGTCGAGTTTTGTCATGTCGATCCAGAAGATGTTCGGCGTCAATGCGGATTCGAAGAAATAGAGCTTGCGCTTGTGGTCTATCACCGTGCGCCAGCGGGTAGAGGAAATATTCGGCTGGTCCGGCGTGGTGATACCGTAGGGAACGGAAACATTGCGGATGACGCTAAAGACGCTGGCTATCGCCTCGACCGGATTTTCGCTCTTGGGGATGGCATTGGCGTAGAATGAAGCCCGGGCGAACCGGTCCGCGGCGCGATTGGTGCCCGGCAGCATGACGGTGCCGCCGATCTGCTTCCAATATTCGTTGAGCGCCAGCTGGTGATCGAAGGTCGGCGAATTGGTCATGACCTGATATTGACGACCGTGGTGGATGACCTGCTTGCCGTCAATATATTCGATGATCGCACTGTCACCGGTCGCATCCGAAAGGGAAAGGTGTAAGGTCGCCAGACGTTCTTCGCCGGGAACATTGTCGGTGACAATGGTGAAAGGGTTCTTCTCGAGCGCGCTGACGGCCTCGTCCACCGTTGCGAAATTATCGAGCGCATATTGCGCCCAGGCGGCGATGGAGAGGCCCGGCGATTTCCCGTCATAAGCGGGATAGCTCGACTCGACCAGCCAGAGAACATTTGCAGCAAGGCCTGCCTCATTCATGCCGTCTGTCGTCGAAATATCGTAACCTGAAGCAATGACGCTGCCGTATTTCGAGGTCCATTTGACCGAATTCGGCCCGGCCTCGCCGGAGCGTTCCATGCCGCGCGGGAATACCCAGATGTTGGTTCCGACATCCGTCTTCCAATCCATCGACCGGGCCGTCATCACCTGATCATTTTCGCCCAGATAGACGAAGCGCGTGCAGGCTTCGGCCACAGATGTCGTCAGTGTGGCGACAGACAACATCGCGGCGGTGCAGGCGGAAAAAATCGGCAAGGTCTTCAGGTGCATGGAAAAGCCTCCGGTGTTCGCGGCACAAGATACAGCGTATGATAGAAAATCGGACTTGTTGCCGGAAGTCAAATAGGCTTAGCTGCGGACGATTGTCGGGGGGAAGGCATTGCTAAAATTACCAATTTTTTCGGTCCTTATGGCTTTTTCCGCAACCGCGGCCACAGCTGCGGACGACGTTGTTGCCACACCCGCGCCGGTTGATGTGGCACCAGACTGGGCATTTCAGGCGACGGGTTATCTCTGGGCGACCGGCTTGAATGGCAACGTGTCGCCGTTCCAACGTGCCCCGACCCTCCATGTGGAGAAATCCTTTTCAGATGTCATGGATGATCTCAATTTCGGTGGGTTTCTCAACATCTGGGGACGTTACGACCGTTTCGTTCTTTCCGGCGATTTAATGTATGTCGATACCACCGACAGCAAGGCAGCCGGTCCGCTGCCTGCGCTGCAAATTCCAGGTTTGCCAACCTTGCCGGCCGGTGCCGCCATTGATGCGACTGTCGACACACAGGAATTCATGGCAACACTGCAGGCGGGTTATCGTCTTATCGACGCGGACGGATTTTCTCTCGACGCGCTTGCCGGCGGGCGCTTCTGGCGTATTTCCAATGACGTTGCGGTTGCTGCCAGCCACCCACTGATCGGCAGCGTTTCCGCCAGTCATAGGGAGAGTTTCGGCTGGGTGGATCCCGTCATCGGCGCGCGCGCATTTTTCAGCCTCACGGACAAGCTGTCCGTTCAGGGGCAGGTGGATATCGGCGGTTTCGGCGCGGGTTCCGATCTCACCTGGTCAGCACTCGCGACGGTGAACTACATCTTTACCGACACATTGTCGGTCTCGGCAGGCTATAAGGTGCTCGACGTTGATTACTCGCGCGACGGTTATGTCTTCGATTCACGGCTGAGTGGACCGGTTGTCGGGTTGACGTACCGGTTCTAGTCACTGTTGTCGCGAGTCTCATCGCCTTTTCACACCCATCCCAGAAACAATTTTAGTTTCTCCTTAACTTTGGTCTTCATCTCGGTCTTGCAGAGAGATGCGCATTGCAGTAACTTCTGGTTGTTATTTGACTCGAAGAACCGAAGGGCATGAAATTGGCGGGTCGCGCTTAAAATTCACGGATGAAAAATAATATCCATGCCATGATGTTGGCAAGATTGATTATTTCGTGAATTTCTAATGTTTACGGTTCTTTCAGAAAATGACTAAAGACTATCGTCTCGTAAAGAAACTTACTACTTTAACGCTTCTTGGATCAGATGAACTGATCTATGTACCCGGTAGGGGATCGACAGCAAGGACAGCTGCAGAGTGAAGCATGGGCGGCATTGCCGCGAAAAACTTCATTTCAAATGCAGGCCTCCGAACTATGCCACTTGCTGCTTTCATTCCTGGTTTCCGACGGCTAGTCCCTCCTGACTTTTGTCTCGCAATTGTGCCGGCCGCTCAAATCTTAGCCAACTCCCCGAAGAGCGCGCGAAACAGTTTCAAGCGGACCTTTGTCATTGCGCTTTTTGCAGGCCTGATCGCGTCAGGGCAGGCAACTGCACAGTCGCCCGCCGATGATTTTTCCCGGCGGCAAGAACAACAAGAACAGTTGCAGCGGCTGGAAAACCTGAAACAGGTTACGCCTGATGGCGTCGCTGGTCGTGAGAGCCGGGCGCCGGGAGGCGACGCGAAATCCGCTGGTCCTTGCTTCGATATTTCACGTGTAGAGATCGAAGGTGCGACAAGGCTGTCTGGCGCTGCGGTCGGAAAAGTCACGAAGCGCTACGACAATCGCTGCGTCGGCGTTGCGGATATTACCGCCTTGCTTAAGGCCATCACCGACCTTTATCTGGACAAGGGATTTGTGACTTCGCGCGCCTACGTTCCCCCACAGGATATTGCCGGAACAAGATTGCTGCGGCTGGTCGTCGTCGAGGGTAGGATCTCGGATATCTACCTTAACGGCCAACCAGCCGAGCGAAACGGTTCATTCGCGACGGCTTTTCCCGGCGTGAAGGGTGAGGTGGCCAATATTCGCGATATTGAACAGGGGCTGGACCAGATCAACCGGCTGTCATCGAACGACGCGAAAACCTCCATGTTGCCGGGCAAAGAGGACGGCACGTCCATCCTCAACGTCGAGAACAAGCCCGCCAAGCGCTGGTACGCGAGCATTTCCAACAACAACCTCGGTCAAGAGAGTACCGGTTACTCCCAGACCAATGTTTCCGTCGGCTTCGACGACCTGTTGGGCATCAATGATCAGTTGGGGTTCTCCTACGGTCGGAGCGGCCCGGATTATCCTTGGGACGACGATGGCCGCGGGCACAGCAACAGCTATTCGGTCAATACAAGCGTACCTTATGGATACTGGACGTTTTCAACAAATGGCTCCTGGTACGAGTATAACAGCACCATTCCCGGCAATTTTGGGCCGATCGAAACCTCGGGCAATTCCGGTCAGGTTGGATTTGGCATAGATCGCGTCATTCTGCGCGACAAGGATTCTATCACGACCCTTAGAGGCGGTCTCACCTACAAGCAGACCGACAACTTTCTTCTCGGCAATCGAATTGAGGTGGGAAGCCGTCGATACACGATTGGCAGTCTGGGCTTGTCGCGTTCACAGAGAATTCTGGGTGGCGTCATCGCTCTCGATTTTGCCCTTGATAAGGGTCTTGATCTCTTCGACGCCGTGGAGGCCGGAGAGCCGGGGGCGGGCACGGCGGATCCCCGGTTTTTGAAATTCAACACGACCGTCAGCGCGACGCGGCCGTTTGAGGCGGCTGGCCAGCGGTTCGAGTTAACGACGCTCCTCAATGCCCAATATTCGCCCGATAACATGTTTGGCGCAGAACAGATCGGGCTTGGTGGCTCCAGCAACGTACGTGGCCTGAGGGAAAGCGCCATATTCGGTAACAACGGATTTTTCAGCCGCAACGAACTGGTTTGGCGGACAATGCCATGGGAGGGCACAAGTCTGGCGCCCGTTCTGGGCGAATTACGCCCCTACCTGGCCCTCGATTATGGCCGCGTGTTCTCGCAGCATCGCTTCGATATTCCAGACGGCTATCTCGCGAGTTGGACCGTTGGTGCGAAGCTCGTTGGCGGAAACATCAGTGCCGATTTCGGCTACTCCCAGGCATTTTCCAGCAGCGTCAGTCACGGACGCGGCAATCTCATTTTCGCCAGCGTGACGGCACGCTGGTAGGCTTCAAAAGAGAATATTATGGTCAGATCTTCTTTTCACGCCCCCAAATTGTCTGTCGTATTCGCGCTGGTGGCGACTGCCAGTGTCGTTTCCGGTTGTGGTGGCCGGGCAGCGCATCCGGTTGCCTCGACAAACCCTGCCGACAGCGCTTTCGATTGCGCCGGCATCAAGCGCGAATTCGAGGCTAACGAACGGCAGGTCCTGGCAACGGTGAAAGAACGATCCGATGCGCAGGGTAAAAACGTCGTCCTCGGTGCGACAGGTGTTCTTCTGTTTTGGCCGGCTCTTTTCTTTATGGATCCGAAATCGCCAGAGAAACTGGAGATCGACGCATTGCGTAACCGCAATCAGGTCCTTGGCGAGATTGCCAAAAGCAAAAAATGCCCGGCCCCGCAGTCGAAGCTGGCGGATGTCTACAAAAAACTCGAAAGCAAACCCTCTTCGTCGCCCTCCAGCAAAAACGATAACTGATCCCGCTCACTCCCATAGTACAGCGTAAAAAGGTGAACAAGCGATGACACGAGCAGTGAAGCGCCCATTGAGCGATACGAGCGGCCAAACGGCAGCGCCCATTGAAACGGGAAAACTCGTTCGCAAACTTGTCGCCGCTGGTTTGAGCTTCGTCATGGCGTTTCAGCCGGTCTTGCTGCGGGCGCAGGAGATCGCGCCGGATGTGGGGGCGGCTGCAATCAATCGTCCGGGTGTTGGCGCGGCTCCGAACGGCGTGCCGCTGATCGATATCGTCACTCCAAATGGTCAGGGTCTGTCGCATAACAAATACAACAATTTCAACGTCGGCACGCCGGGTGTCATCCTCAACAACTTCAATGGTGAGATCGGTACGTCGAAACTGGGTGGCGTGACACCTGGAAATCCAAACCTGCAAGGCAAAGGTCCTGCCACTGTCATCCTCAATGAGGTGACGTCGCAAAATCGCAGTTCTCTCGTCGGGCCGACCGAAGTGTTCGGCGGCCGCGCCGACGTCATCATCGCCAATCCGAACGGGATTACCTGCAACGGCTGCGGTTTCATCAACACGCCACGCGCCACGCTGACGACGGGTGTGCCTGACATCGGCGCTGATGGACGTCTCAATGGCTTCACGGTCAATAGTGGCGACGTTACATTCGGTCCGAACGGTGCAAATTTCGCGCTCGGTGATGGTGCAGTCAGTCTGTTTGATGTCGTATCCCGTACCATCCAGATCGACGGCACGATCTATGGCGAGGACCTGCGCCTGACGGCCGGTAAGAGCAAGTTCGATTATGCCACTGGTGAAGCGACACCGCTCGATGCGACCTCCGGAACACCTGAATATGCAATTGATGGTTCCGCACTCGGGGCGATGCAGGCCGGCCGCATCAAGATGGTGGTCACGGAAAAGGGCGCTGGCGTTCGCATGCGCGGCGACATGGCCGCCAATGCCGGGGAGCTCTCGCTGTCGGCCGACGGCAAAATCTCGATCGGCAATGCCTCTGGCAATAACGGCGTGAACATTTCCTCGAAGGGAAGTGTTTCAACTGGTCGTCTGACCTCGAAAAAGTCGGTGTCGGTCAAGGCGGGCAAGGACACCAAGGTCGCTTCGATCGGTGCTGAAGAGGATATTCTGATCAATGGTGGGGCCGGCTTCATCGATGTCGCCGGTACTATCGGGGCCAGTGGTGCAGTCAACCTTCTGGCGGATGGTCGAATTGCCTTGGCCGACGCGTCGGCTGCCGGGCCTGTTTCGCTGTGGTCTGGGGCTGGTTCCATTGCCATCGGTGGCACGGCCCAGTCTGGCAAGGCGATGTCGCTTACGGCGGCCTCAGGCGCGATCGCAGCGGGCTCGCTGCTTTCGAAAGGCGATTTGGCGCTGCTCTCCGGCCTTGATCTCGGGATTTCCGGGCTCGTACTTGCCGAGGGCAATTTGCAGGCGTCCGCAGGCGGGAACATCCACTATGACAGCATGGAGGCAAACGGAGACATTTTGCTGTCTTCGACACATGGTGTCATCAGCTTCGATAAACGCACGGCCGCCGGGGGCGACATCAGGATCGGGCAGCAAAATGCCGACCTTTCCAATAACAGGAGCAGACTTGCCACATCCGGCACGCTCTACATCGATGCCAATAATATTAATCTCACCAACAGCACGCTAACGTCAGGTGGCATTGATCTCATCTCATCTGGAACGACAGATCTGACGGGTGCGCGGCTTAATGCTGTCACCGTGAGCAGCACAGCTCGTTCCGTGCAGGGGTCAGGTGACATCGCGATCCAAGCGGGTAGCCTCACTGCGAATGACGCCACCAATATTCTTGCGGCCCATGATCTGACGCTGTCGCTTTCGCAACTTGCCAACGCCGGTCAGCTGGCTGCTGGCAATGATCTTACCCTCAATATCGCCGGTAACCTGACCAACACCGCCACGGGGCTCATCTATGCCGGTAACGACGCGGCACTTTTCGTGGGCGGCGTGCTTGCCAATGATCAGGGGGCGATTGTCGCAGGTCGTGACCTCACAATTGCTGGAAGTGCTTCTGGCGCGCGCAATGCTGCTACGGTCAACAGTTCAGGTCTAATTTCCTCTGGTCGCAATATTTCGATCCTGACGGCAAATCTGCGTAACGAGAAAAGCGTGGCTCCGACCTATACGAGCCAGCAAATCTCAAACGCACTCGTGTCGGCTTATGACACCTATTATGCACGCGAATGTGGAGATTGTTCAACTCCCGTCTCTTTCGCTGGCAAGCAGTTCGTCATTGGTGCGCCCATCCGCCATGTCTATCGTGATGTGACTGAAGACCGTCTCACATCGGCTGGTAGCCCCGCAGCGACAATCAAGGCGGGCAATACGCTTTTTGTCGATACCGTCGATCTCACCAATGCCTATAGCAACATCGAAGCCGGCTCCGGCATGACACTTGTTGGCTCCGGCACTCTTAACAATCTCGGTTTGCAATTGCAGCGTACCACTTCGCTCAATTGTAACCAACAAGGTGGCTGCCAGTATTATCCTGATGTCATCTATGAGTGGCAGGAAACGAGAACGACCGGCGACACGGGTGGTTGGGAAGGTTCATGGCAGGTCGCCATGCCTGGTCCCAGTCCCTTTGGAACGCGCGATGCGTCAAAGGATATCGGGCCAGGACGGAGTGTAGAAAGCGTCGAGGCGATCGGCGGTGTTCCCGCGGCGATCCGCTCTGGCGGAGCGCTGGGTATTACCGGTTTTGGTGCCGTTAACAATACCGTCGCAGCAGGTACGATCACCGACCATGTCGCTATGGCAGCGCCTACGCCTTCGAGCGATCCCACCGGATTGCTCGCTGGCATGACCGCAAGCGGTGCGCTGTTCACACTCGGCTCCGTTGCAACCCCGCAGTCCGGTGGCTTTGGCGGCACTATTCCCGGTCAGACGTTCCTCTATGAAACGCGTGCCGCCTTCCTCGATGTCTCGAAATTCTACGGATCGAGCTATTTCCTTGGCCGCATCGGCTACCAGCCGGACCGGCAGATCCAGTTCCTTGGGGACGCCTATTTCGAGAACCAATATATTGAGCAGCAGCTCAGACTGGCGACGGGTTCCGGCTTTACCGGGCAGGATTCGATCGCTCAGATAAAGCAGCTCCTTGATAACGGCGCTGCCTATCTCGGAGCGAACCAGCGCCCGCTCGGCCAACCGCTTACGGCTGAGGAGATCGCCAGCCTCACCGAATCCGTCGTCGTATATGAGTGGCAGACGGTGAACGGTACGACCGTTCTTGCGCCGGTACTACATCTCGCCGCCAATGACAGGGAAAGATTGAATTCTGCGGGCGCGCTGATCGCCGGCAATCAGGTGACAATCGATACTGGCCTGCTTGCAACATCAGGCATGATTGCATCGGCTGGTGATCTGACTGTTTCCGGTTCGTCGATCGCGGCGATCGGCGGCACCTTCACGGCGGGTGGCAATGCCTCGCTGACGGGGAACGAGAGCATTCTGCTGGCCAATGCAAAGGTGAAAGCAGGCGGCAATCTGGGCCTGACATCGAATGGAGACATCAACATCTCCGTGACCGAACGGTCGACAACCAGCACCTTGCGCGACAAGCGGAGTTCGACAACCGTTGTTAGAACCACAAGTCAGGGCTCCGAGATCACTGCGGGCGGATCGGTCTCAGCCAATGCAGGCGGCAGCCTCAACGTCATCGGCAGCATGATTGCCGCCGATGGGACGGTCGGGCTGAAAGCGACCGGCGACGTGACAATTGCCGAGGCTGTCGACACCACCACGATCGATTACACCTACAAGAAAAAGGGCGGCCTGTTCGGCGGCAAGAAACAGACGACGAGTCACACGGAAACGCAGGCCGTCGTCGGATCATCGGTCAGCGGCGGGAATGGTGTGTCCATCGTCTCACGTGGAGACACCGTCGTCTCCGCCTCCAACGTAACGGCCGGCGATGAGACCAACAAAGCTGATATCAACGTCAGCGCAGGCGGGAATTTGCTGATTGCGTCGGGCAAGAATACCGCGGAGTTCGAGCAGAGTTCCTCATCCAAGGGCTTTCTCTCGAAAAAGAGCTCAACACAGTACAACTATGATGAAGCTACAGTCGCCTCCGAGCTTTCCGCCTCCGGCAACATCAAACTGGATGCTGGCGGCAACACCGTCATCGCTGGCTCGAATGTCACGGCAGGCGATGCGATCAGCGTCGCGGGTGATAGTGTCGCCATCATCGGGGCCGAGGAGCAGCATGCGCTAGAAAGCAGCAGCAAGAAGTCCGGCCTGTTTGCGGGGTCTGGAGGTGGCTTCCTCTCGCTCTGGGGCAAAGAACAGAAAGAAAAGAGCCAATCGTCTACTATTAACGTTGGCTCCTTGCTGACTGCCGGGACCGATGTAACGCTCACGGCACGCGAGAACGACGTGACTGTCATCGGCTCGTCCATCGCAGCCGGTCAGGATATTACGCTTGATGCAGCCCGCGACGTCAATATCACTCCCGGGGCAGAAAGCGCCTCATCGCAGGAGAAAGAAAAGCGCTCAGGCTTCGGCATTCAGGTGAAATCAGGCAATGGCAGCGCATCCATCGGTATCGGTTACGGTAAGTCGGTCGATCAGACGAGCCAGTCATCAGAGACTAACGCCAGATCCATCCTGTTTGCCGGTCGTGACCTCACGATATCAGCAGGTCGTGATGCTAACCTGCAGGCGGCTGAGGTGTCCGCACAGCGTGATGTTGTCATCCTCGCAGACCGTAACGTCAACCTTCTCTCGGCGCAGGACAAGTCCAACTACGAACACATGCATGAGGAGATGTTTGCCGGCGTGACGCTATCGGTCTCGACCTCGCTGGTCAGCGCTGCCGACAGCGTCGGCAACGCGGCGCAGAAGCTTACGACCATCAACGACGGCTATTCTGCCGCCAATGCTGCCTTTGCATCGCTCAAGGCCTATGATGCGCTCGACACTGTCGTCAACGGCAATGTCGCTTCGGCCTCGCTTACCGCCGGTTTCACCTATACAAAGGACAAGGCGGCGGGGGCGGGCTCTGTTCCTGTCACCACCGAAATCAATGCCGGCCGCTCGGTGATGATCGAAGCCGCATCCGGGGATATCACCGGCCATGGCGTGCAGATCTCGACCGGCTACGACGCCGATGGCCTGCCGGTCGATAGTGCCGACGACAAGGTCGGCGACATTACGCTGAAGGCTGGCAAGGACGTCACCCTTAAAAGCGCCGTGGCGACGCAGAGCTCGTCGTCCAGCAGCACGTCCGCCGGCGCCAGTATCGGTATTGGCGGCGGCGTCAGCCTGTCGGGTGGCGTCGGCGTCGGGCTGACAGGCGGCGCCAGCGCTTCCACCGCCAGGGCGAACGCCAACGGAACTACTCAAGTCAACAGCCACGTCACCGGTACCGGCGACATCGTCATCCAGTCCGGCAACAATACGACGCTAGCCGGCGCCGTCGTTGCCGGTCAGACGGTGACGGCCGACATTGGCGGCGATCTTACCATCGTCTCCGTTCCCGATACCGGCGAGATCACGAACAAATCCACCTCTGGCGGCTTTAGCCTCGGCGGGGGGAAGAGCCTCATCTCCGGTATCCAGATCGGTGGCGGTGCGGGCTCCGGGTCGACGAACTGGGTTTCCGAACAGTCGGGTCTCGTTTCCGCGGACACGATGGATGTCACCGTCGGTGGCAATACCCATCTCGGAGCGGGCAAGATCGTGTCCGGTTCGGGTGATCTCACTCTCGACACAGGCACGCTTACCCATGAGAACTTTGAGGGCCAGAAGCAGTATGAGGGCTTCAGCGCCAATCTCGGCCTCGATCTCACCGGCGGCAAAGGAACCGATGTCAATCCGGTCGGCAACAGCACGCTCGAAGGCAGCTATCAGCTCGACGATACCCGCCAGAGCGTCCGCGCCACCGTCGGTCCCGGAGACATTGTCATTCGCGACAAGGAACAGCAGGCGGCGCTGGAAACCGGCGGCGCCTCCACCCTGCCGCTCGACGAACTCAACCGCGATCCCGACAAGGCCTACGAAATCACCAAGGACAAGCATGTCGGTCTTGAGGTCTATCTGTCGACCAACAGTCTGAAGGCCGCCGTTGAGGCGGGCAAGACGATCACTGATGCGTTTGGCGAAGCCCTGGATCGCATGGTTCAGGACGGCAAAAGAACGCCCGAGCAAGCCGCGCTTTCAAAAGAAATATTCCCGTTTCTCGATGATCCAAAGGTTCAGGCACAACTTGAGGAGTGCGGTCGGCAAGGGGCTGCTGATTTCAGCATATTCGACTGGCTAGTGACACCCGCACACGCTCAGTCTGCATGTGCAGTAATGCTGCCGAATGGTCAGATGAAATATTTCACGGCCACACAAGCCGTGGACTGCCTCACGGACTATCGGCAAATGACCAACATCGTTCGCGGCATTATTGGCGCCACTGGAGCCACGGTTGCAGGGCTGGCGGGTGCCTTCCTGCTGGCCTCGACAACCAGCACTGGTAAAGAGATCAATCAGAAGTTCACAGGGAGCGACGGCAGTACGGTTCTTGTTACCGGTAATGGAGATCAGCCAAAACGACAGATATTGGTCACATATCCGGATGGCGTGAGGGCCAGCCTAACAATTGAAGTCTACGATGACGGCGGCGCCATTTTCCTTACCGGTGGCACGATTGGCAATCAGACTATGACGCCGGGAATGCTGACAGATATGCAGCAGACTCTCGCAAATGCGGGTATGTCGAATGTTGTCCTCAGTGAGAATACAGGAGGGAAGAATGGCGATCATCAGTATTACCCAAAACCTAAGACTGAAGAAATTACAGGTTTCCCGGGTTTGAAGGAAGTGCGTGGCGTTGGGGGCAGACCCCGTTGGGTTGATAGCAAGGGGAAGATTTACGAATGGGATAAGCAGCACGGTGCAGTAGAAGTCTATGACAAGACTGGTAAAAAGCACCTCGGAGAATTTGATCCTAAAACGGGAAAGCAGACAAAGCCGGGAGATCCCGGGCGGTCGACGCCAAAGTAGGAGAGCCTGTTATGCACAAGGTTGAACGGTATATTGCTGCCTTTGAAAAGAAGGGAAGTAGATTCCTTGTCAAGAAGATGCGTATTCCAAGTGAAGATTTCGAATATCTGAAAACAATATTCGAGGTCAAAGCTGACGATCCATGTATGTATGATTATTACGATTTAAGTGAAGAACTGGCAGAGAAACTGGTCGAAAGGTATGGGTTCGAATTTTCTTTCAGCGAATTCGATTACGCGCTCGGGGCAGAAGCAGCTTAGAATGCGGGTGGCGATTACGGAAATTACTGTTAGCTAGAGAACTCCTTTCTCCACCAAGTGCGATGTGGACCCTCTTTGCCCGTAACAATATCAACCTCCTGACGGTCAACGACCGAACCAATTATCATGAGATGCATGAGAAAATTTTTCTGGAATGACGACTCCGGTGACCAGTCAGGCCGGCAAGGCAGCAAAAAGCATCATGCGCTCGGCCGAGCGCCTTTCGGATAGCGGCGGCGTCAACGCCGTCACAGAGACGGCCATAGCCGGGCTTGGTTTCTAGCAGGCTATGAGGATCGGCAGCCGTCTGCGAGGGACTGTCCTCCAGGATTGGCGTCTGTGCCTGTATTGGCCATCAGCAGCACCACGCCTCTTCTTCGTTTTCCACATGATAAAAATGGGAAGAACATTTAGGTGAATACGATCCTAAAACTGGGAAGCAAACAAAGCGCGGAAACCTGGTCGAAGTACAAGAATGTGAGGTGCGGCGATGGGAATTTATTTAATCATCAGCATGTTCCAAAGCGAGAGTGCTGCACTCGTGAACATGTTACAGCTCGAAAAAAGTGATCTTCAATTTTTTAGGGAAGTGCTAAACGTACCCGACGAAGATCCACTTCTATATGGAGAGTATCAAATTAACGCAGAAGCGAACGAAAAGCTTTTTCAGCGGTATGGGTTCAGATTTGACTTGGAGAAATATGACTGTTTCGCAGGTTATAAGTCAGTTTAGCGAATTGTAACCTAAACGGTGCGCAAACAAGCTGCTACAGTGACAGCACTGACCAGCGTGTTCCTACCAAGCAGGTGCGGAAGATGCCAGCAGGCATAAAGGGTTCATCGCTGACGGCCGGTGGCAACGTCTCCGTCTCTGCGGGCACGGCTGGATCAGGCGACCTGAACATCATCGGCAGCCGGATCGCGGCGCCTGACAGGGTCGCGGCTGATCTCAATATCGATGTGGGCGGCGGCCTGATCGTCAGTGCGGGCAGAAACTTCATGGAGACGGACACATCGAATTCCAGATCCGGTTCCCTGTCGAAGGCAAGTGAGCGGCATCACACCTATGACGAGGAGACGGTCGGGTCCGAACTCGCTGCATCCGGCAATGTGAACCTCAATGCCAGCAAAAATCTCGCAATTGCCGGCTCGAGTGTCACCGCGGGCCAAAACATCGCCGTCGAAGGCGAAAGCGTCTCAGTTATCGCCGCCCAAGAACACCATGACAGCGCCTCGTCGTCCAAAAAGTCAGGCGTTGGTGCCGGTTCCGGCGATGGCTTTGTCTCGTTAAGGGGACGCGCCTCGGAACTTACGACACAAATCTGAAACGTATAGGGGATTTATAATGAGCGTCAAAAACACAGATCATAAGGATTGGGTTAATAATGGGAAAACCATTGAAGAGTTGATAAAGGAACTTCAGTCTTTTGAAAATCAAGGCTTGCCGGTAGAGATATCTATCGATGGAGGTGATGATGTTCGACCGATCAGTCTTGTGGGGGAAAAGGACGGGAAATGCTTGCTTATCTATTTGAAATAATAGTTTTTATCAACTTCCGCTAGCCCGCTACATGCCGTACGATTACCAATAAAAGCCGTCTAGTATCTGCGTAACCCTGCCAAACTTGTGGGCACATATCGATGGTTCCGGGCAGATATCCCGACATGGAAATGCGATCGGTCAATGGAGGCTTCGGTGGCCTCTCAAACCAGCGGCTGAACGCGGCCGCTTATGCCGAACGTCTTTAGACAATCGAATTGGTAGCGCGATATCCGGATTCCGTCCAAGCCGAGCAAACGATTTCTAGGAGATGTATCTGGTGACTGAACATATTGACGCGATTATTAGTGAAGTGAATCGACTAGATGATCCGCGAAAACGTAAAATTCCGCTTCCAGATGATGCTCTAATAGCGAGATACGAAGCCGCCACGGGTTTCGAATTCTCGGAAGACTATAAAAAATTCCTCAAGAACATATCTAATGCTTTCATGGGTTACCTGTCGCCACTTACTCTAAATGAAGAGATGGGTGGCGTTTATGGGGAATTGAGATCGGCTATTGAACAAGGCCGCAGCGCTGGCCTACCCCACGATTGGCTTCCAATATGTGAAGACAACGGTGACTACTACTGCATCGCGCCCGACGGCAAAATACATTTCTGGGACCACAACGGTCCAACGACCGAGACTTGGCCCAACCTCGCAACGTGGGCAAACGATGTCTGGTTGGGTGGAGCGTAAGAATTTCGGCTATGCAATACGAGCCACCGTTGAGACAATTTGAGCCGCCCCGGCATTGCTGAAAAGCTCGGGCAGACCAGGCCCGGAAGCGCTGGGTCGAACGGCACTGCTGGACAAACTACTGAAGGCGCGGCAAATACTATAGCAACCGAAACCACGCCCAAGATTGAGCGGCAAATCGGCCGGCGAGGCTTGGATAATTGTCGTCTCTCTTCTCTTGGGCGGATGCACCGTGTTGAATACAAAATCTTCGGCGATCCAGGGAGTGAATGACAGTTTCGTTACCACCATGTTGTCACTCTATGGGACGCGCTGTTGGAGGCGCTTGTCGAACTTAGGCTGGCCGATGACTGGCAGCATATGATCGACGGGTTCGCGGCCATTCTCAGGCTGCGGCGGCAAAAGGGGGACTTATAAGGAAGCTCTTGGTCAATCCCGCGGCGGCTTTTCGACGAAAATCCACGCCCGTGCAGGCGGTCAGGGACGTTCTCTTCGCTTCATCCTGACAGGTAGCTTCGGATTACAATGCCGTTCCCGATCTTCTGGCAATGCCGGTTGGCAAGCTGAGACTGTTTCTTGCAAGGGCTATGACAGCGACGCTCTGCGCGAAGAGTTGTTGGTCCACGGGATCAAACTCGTCATCCCTCCGAGGGCCAACCGCAAAGACCCGCCCGCCTGTGACTTCAGAGCCTAGAGGGACCGAAACCGCATTGAGCGGCTGTTCAACAGGCTCAAGCAATTTCGTCGCGTCGCTACCCGATACGCCAAAACCCAAAAATCCTTCGCTACCTTTCTCGTGTTGGCCGCCGCAAAAATATGGTTGCCACACTTGCGCCGGTTCGTGAGTTGTGCAGCTTAGCTGAAGCTGCCACACGCTGTAAAAACAGGAGATAAATCTTGTATAACTTCAATTATTTAGAGCGCCAAGCAAAAGACCTGATCGCAAGTGGGAAGGCAGCGGACGCGATTAAGATTTATCTTTTCATGGCAGATGGCGACCAGTCGTTGGATGATATCTCGGTGAGCGTTTGGGAGAGTGTTATGAGAAGATCGGCGACCTTCATGCCGCAAAATATTGGTATGGAAGGGCGGTGGAGGAAAATCCCGACGTCAGGCTGACGTCCGCGGCAGCGCGTCAAAGGCTTCACGGAGTTAGCATCGAAGCCTTTTTGGGAGACGCAGACAAGTAGTTTTCAACGCGCGGCTGAAGCTACTTTGTCAACAGGGCCTAGCACCGATCGCTGAGGAAGGCGTGAAGCGCCTCGGCAAGTCCTGGGCGGTTGGATATAGCAATTCATAAGAAATTAAGTGCACGAACTTGGTCTCAGTGAGCGATTGGTGCGAGGTCTTTTCTTTAATTAGGACATGGAACGATTAATGGCGCTTATTGGTATCGATCTTGGAACCTCAAACTCTTTAGTAGCACACTGGACTGATCAGGGCGTGAAACTGATCGAGAATGCGCTGGGCGACTTTCTGACACCATCGGTGGTCAGTATTGCGGATAACGGCGACGCAATTGTCGGACGTCCAGCTCTCGACAGGCTGGTTACTCACCCGGACAAAACGGTGGCATCCTTCAAACGGTGGATGGGGACAAATCACGAGGTGAAACTTGCGAAGAAGGCATGGCGCGCCGAGGAGTTGTCTGCGCTTGTCCTGAGAAGCCTGAAAAGAGACGCAGAGGCTGCGCTCGATATCGAAGTATCTGATGTGGTTATTTCTATCCCGGCCTATTTCAGCGATCCGCAGCGTAAGGCCACCATCAATGCCGCGCATCTGGCAGGGCTGAATGTAACGAGACTTATTAACGAACCGACTGCCGCTGCACTGGCCCATGGACTCGCAAGCTCCGAGGATGGGCAATTTCTGATTCTTGATCTCGGAGGAGGCACGTTTGACGTTTCCCTATTACACAAGTTCGACGGGGTTATGGAGCTACGGGCGTCCGCCGGGGACTCTATGCTAGGTGGCAATGATTTCAGGGACAGCTTGGCTTCACACCTCATGAACCTCCACAATATCGATTTCGAAAGCCAGCGGCCTCTGGATCGGGCCAGGTTTTTGAACGAGGCCGAGCGGATTAAGGCAGCTCTGAGCGAGACCCAGGACGCGGCTTATCATATCAACATCTTTGGAAAAGACGTTGAGGGCAAAATTACGCGACTGGAGGCAGAGGAGCTGTGGAAGCCGCTGATCACTCGGTTGCGGAGACCGATCGAAAGGGTCATTCGCGATTCCGAAACAGATCCGTCGTCGCTTAGTCAGATTGTTCTGGTGGGTGGCGCATCGCGAATGCCGCTGCTCAAGACCATGACGACCCGTTTGTTCGGGCGGTTTCCCCTGTTGCATCCTAATCCCGATCACGCCATTGCCATCGGAACGGCGCTTCAATCTGCGCTCCATGCACGGCACGAAGCGCTTGACGAGATAATAATGACTGATGTGTGCCCCTATACATTGGGTATTGCGTCGGTTGAGCAAGCCTACGGCCTAAACGAGTTGCTGATGTCGCCCATTATCGAACGCAACGCGATCATTCCGCAAAGTCGCGAGCAGTTTTACTCCACCACCGTCGATGGGCAGACCAAGATTGATGTACAGGTCTATCAAGGCGAGAACATGCGGCCTTCACAGAACATTCTGATCGGAAATCTGGAAGTGCCGGTACCGCTTGGCAAGGCCGGATCTCAATGCATTGGGGTCCGCTTTACTTATGATGTCAGCGGCGCGCTCGAGGTCGAGGTCAAGATTCTCTCGACAGGAGAACTTAAGCGTAAAGTGTTCCAAAACCAATCCAGCCTGACCGAATCCGAAATCGCTCTGCGCTTCAAGGAACTATCGAAAATCAAGTTGGCCCCGCGCGAGCAGCAAGAAAACCTCGCCTTGGTCGCAAGGGCGGAGCGCCTCTACGCCGAGGCAATCGGCGAGCAGCGCCAACAGATATCAGCATTAATGGCGCAGTTTATCGCGGCTCTGGATAATCAGAGACTGCGGGATGCGAGGCCACTGCGGGAAAAGTTTGCCAAACAGCTGGACGCGCTTGATCAAATGTGGGGCCAGCCGCAATGAGTGGCGATTGTTGGGCGTTGCTCGGCATCAAGCCCCTGAGCAACGAGGAGGCGATCCGCAAAGCCTATTCGCGACGTCTCAGGGATTTTCGCCCGGATGAGGACCCAACAGGGTTCCAGCTTCTGGTCGAAGCTCGCAAGCAGGCGCTTGCGACGGTAAAGTGCCGGATGGTAGACGTGCTAATCGCCAACCCATCTTCGCCTGACGGCATAAGCACAGACGGAGTTGCAGAGGGTTCCGGCAGCTTCGGCAATTCTGAAAATCCCGACAATCCGGCTGAGCTTGAAAATGACTCACAACGCGCCGTAGCGCCGTTTTTTTTGGAGCCCACGCAGAAGGAGAAAGCCGGAAAAGAAAATCTACCTCGGCTGCTAGATGAATTGGGTGAACTTATCAGCTTTGGAAGAGAACGGACACGCGGAGTTGCGCAGAAAGGCAACTGGCGCGTCGACAAGTGGACAGAACTATTAAACCGCGCATCTATTGAGCTAAGTTTTGCCGAACATGCAAACTTCATCCAAGCGCTCGCAAGAGGTATCGAGGGACTGTTGCCGCCGAAGGGTGATACAATCCCGTTGTCAGACTATACGGAGGGAAAAGGCGTCGCTGCAATGGTCAACGCCATTGAGGAGGGAGCTAATTTTTCGGAAAATCCGGGCCTTCTCACCACGGTCTGCGGCTGGCAATCGGCAAAACATTATTTCGACTGGCTCGCCGAAGCGCAGCGCGGCAATGCTATTTTGCGCAGAAGTAGTCAGGGCAAACCGGCTTACTTCAATGGAAAAATCCCGCTCTTCCCCTTGGAAGATCAACCACCACGCCTAGAGACAATTGATCTCAACTCATATTATCACGAGGCTTTGGAGAAGGGGCGCTGGCCTTTCTCGTTCGATTGCACCAAGACGCTGATGCCGTCGTATTACATCATGCGGTCGATAAATCTCTGGTTTGGTCTTACCATTTTCGGACTCACTCTTGTTACCGCCTATCTGGCATGGGGAATTGGTAATGGCACAGACATTCGTTTAGCCGCTGTCTCGCTTTTGTCCTTGCTATCATTACGTCTGACTTTTGGGATCCTTTTCCGGAGGCTCACACTCCGATCCTGGATCAAACGTATTATCAAGACGGATAAAAAACACATTTGGGACTTGGTCCGGCGGCGCAACCACCTGCAGCCTTACTCGCCTGCCAGCCAAGACTGGCCATTAATTTTTGTCACCGGTATAGAAATAATTCCTATTGTTGTCGGACTTATAATCTTGGCGGCGAGTAGCAGCAACATATGGAGCAACAGGCACCTTTACCCCTTGCCCGCCGAAAAGCTCGTGACGGACATGGTTTTACCAGCGTTTGATGCGGCAATCAGAGCCGAGGCGTTTAGCTACGATTCATTTTTCGATTTCTTTCAAAGCATTAGATCGAGCAAACCGGACGGCTTTTCGACCCGCCTGATCACGCCCGATATTCCTGCTGGAAAGTTGTCCAACTTGCTATGGCTCCCCACCCTGACCCGGAACCAAGAGCGTTTTCTTAGCGCGAGCAGCGGTCCAACGCATACCGCCTTATTTGCGTCCCTCACTATTGATCCGTCCGCCAACAGGTTGCACGAGGTCCGAAACGCCAAACTGCGCGTTTGGTCGTTTCTCTATCGTATCGGTACACCACGGATGCGTGTGGATATTGAGAAGGCTCTGAACGAGTGGGGTCCTCTTATTAGGGATGCGAAATTCCGCAATGGTTGGCCGACCGAGCAGGCAATCTGGAGTTTCATGGCTCCAGAGCTTCAAGGACTCGTTTCCGCCGATGACAAAAAGTTTCTTAGAAAGGCCGTTTTATCTGAGTTTGCGCGTCAGGCGAGGCGCTATGAGTCAAAATCGAAACCGGACATTCTCTATTCACAGTTCCATTGGCTGCTGTTTGCGCCTGATACCGCATTGTTTCAGCCGCAATCTCTTCTTGCCGACACACCGCTCCCAGAAATCAAGCTTGATAATGAGTCCATCAGACGTGAGGCTTTGCCCCGCAACCCTATCCTGAGTAACTTCCTGCGGGGATGGGCAAAAGGGACGCAGCCCGACCGCCCGTCCACGATTTCATCAACTGATAAGCTCCAAGTGCAGCCTGGAATGTTCTATATTGCACACGTGCCTGACATATCGGCATTGGCTGGGAGGCGTGCATTTTTCTTCCTTCTCGGCACGATCCTGGAGACCGACAATACGCTGCTCGGCTTGAAGATTTCGCGCCGCGGTTTTGCAGAACTTCCAGAGTCGCTTCCGGAGGACACTCCCGGTTTCTGGACCACGGCGACAGCGTATCTGCTACTGGCCCAACGACAGGAAACCGGTAAAAATCTGTCCCGGTTTTATATCGAGCACAACGGTGATGACGACGTCAGGACAATCTTGAGCCGGCTTCTGGACGAGTTACATGGCACCCCCGAAGGACAGAAGGTATGCAATTCTCGTCTTCATTTGCCAGGAGGTTCTTGTTTTGACCTGTGAAAAAAATGCCAATAGCGCGTAAGCTGATAGCAATTTTCCCTGAAACTACTTTTTACGGCAGTGTGGACATCGTTGTGGTGGCAAGCTGGAAGGTAACCGGTGGTCTGCCCCCACGTTGCTCGCTGCCGCCTAATCTGACATCGACGTTCCATGGATGAAGAACTGGCCTGCTGCCGGTTTCGTGGACACGGAGCTATCTCAGCCCTATGGAATTGAAAACAAGGTGGGATTAGCTTAACCTCGTGTCCCATAAACCGGCAGCATGCCATGTCGATATTTCCTTATTTAGTCGACATGTGGGATTTAATATGTCGATGCAATCGACATATATCTTCTACTGCAAGGTGTTGTGCTTCCTGGGTTTATGCGTAGGTTGTGGCTCTATCGGCCCCGGGTATTTTGTTCCCTAAACTATGAACCGATCCATCAGGAAATTGGGACGAATATCATATCCAGCGGCAATTCCATCCGGTTCAGCATGGGGTGCGCTGGGAGGATGCCGGTCCTGACAAGGCATGAGGCAAGACCCGCGCCGGAAGCGCCCGCAATATCACGTTCCATGAGGCATTTCTACTACTAAAAGTAGTAGTCGCCAAGTGGCAATTGCTCGTGTTTGAATAGGGACACAAGCGCGTCAATCAGGGGAGGGCGATATGCGTAAACCGATCGCACGATTGATCAGTGGCGGGGGACAAGGGGTGGACGATACGAGGATTGGGTTTGCTGGCGCGACTGGAAAAACAGGTGAGGGCGCAGACAACGCGCCGGAAGATTGCGCTAGCGGGAGACAAGCATGCGATTGGCGGCGACCAAAAATCGGAGTTTCAAAGAAGTTTACAATGGCCCATAGAGGATACCGTCCAGAAACGGAGCAGACATGAAGACCAGCGTTGAACATTTGCCGGAACGAAAGCAGCGCGAGCTCGCGCGCGTCGTCGGAATTATTCAGGAAGAGTTTGCTGATCTGGTGGAGCGCTCCAAGTCTGACGCCAAGAAGGATGGACGCATTTTCAAAATCATTCTGTTTGGTTCTTACGCGCGTGGCACCTGGGTGGATGAGCCGCATACGTCGAAAGGCTACCGCTCGGATTTCGACATCCTTGTCATCGTCAGCAACAAGGAACTTGCCGATCCCAAATACTGGGACAAGACAACAGACCGGCTGATGTGGGACAAGGAGATCGAGACGCCCGTGGGCCTCATCGTGCACGGCGCTCGCGAAATCAGTAATTTCCTAAATGATGGCCAATACTTCTTCGTTGATCTCGCCCGCGAAGGTGTTGTTCTTTACGAATTCGACGATCGGCCGCTCGCAGAGGCGAAACAACTCAGCCCTGCCGATGCACTCAGGGTGGCAGAAGATCATTTTTTGCGGCACTTCCCGGATGCGCGAGATTTCGCTGATGTGGCAAAATATCTCGTTGCGAAAGGTAACCTGCACCTAGCGGCCTTCAATCTCCATCAGGCAGTGGAGAGCGCCTACAACTGCTACCTCCTGACACTGACAAACTATTCCCCTGCGTCGCACAATCTCAAATTCCTGCGTGGACTTTCCGAAGGTCGTGATCACCGTTTGATCGACATCTGGCCGCGCGACCGTCAGCGATTTACCACGTGGTACAACATTCTGAATGAGGCCTACGTCAAGGCACGCTATTCGAAGCGTTTCGAGGTTTCCGAAGAGGCGCTCACCTGGCTTCTGGAGCGGACCGCGGAACTTCACAAGCTGGTTGAGACGCTCTGCCGCGAGCACATCGAAAAGCTCGAACAGGCCGCGAACGCCAGCGACTGAGCTTCACCCG
>NZ_KB906084.1:0-122416 GCF_000381165.1 Agrobacterium sp. 10MFCol1.1
AGATCGGTGAAGACGCAATCCGCGAGCTGATGGCTGCTGTTGACGCCTACATCCCGACGCCTGAGCGTCCGATCGACCAGCCGTTCCTGATGCCGATCGAAGACGTGTTCTCGATCTCTGGCCGTGGTACGGTTGTGACGGGTCGCGTTGAGCGCGGTATCGTCAAGGTTGGTGAAGAAGTCGAAATCGTCGGCATTCGTCCGACGTCGAAGACGACGGTTACCGGCGTTGAAATGTTCCGCAAGCTGCTCGACCAGGGCCAGGCTGGCGACAACATCGGTGCTCTGGTTCGCGGCGTTACCCGTGACGGCGTTGAGCGTGGCCAGATCCTGTGCAAGCCGGGTTCGGTCAAGCCGCACAAGAAGTTCATGGCAGAAGCCTACATCCTGACGAAGGAAGAAGGCGGCCGTCATACGCCGTTCTTCACGAACTACCGTCCGCAGTTCTACTTCCGTACGACTGACGTTACCGGTATCGTTTCGCTTCCAGAAGGCACGGAAATGGTTATGCCTGGCGACAACGTGACTGTTGAAGTCGAGCTGATCGTTCCGATCGCGATGGAAGAAAAGCTGCGCTTCGCTATCCGCGAAGGCGGCCGTACCGTCGGCGCCGGCATCGTCGCTTCTATCGTCGAGTAATTTCACGACGTTGAAATTCAGACCGGCGGCGGTGTAACCCACACCGCCGCCGGGCTTTTAGTAAAAAAGCCTGGCGGCGTTGCATTTTTAGTGCTTGAAAAATTCGGTGAAAGCGCGTAAACGCGCATTCACACTCACCCGCTGGATTCGCAAGCAATTGCGGAGCGCGGTGTTTTAGCAATACAGACTACTGAAATGATTGGGGTGCGACGCGCATCCCTCTCGATTTTTGAAAATCTGCGGCGCCACGATCAATAGAAGTTCATGTGTTTCCGCGTGCGGAAACGAATAACAAAGAACAAGGACAAGACGAATGAACGGCCAGAATATCCGTATCCGCCTCAAGGCGTTCGATCACCGGATCCTCGATGCCTCTACCCGTGAAATCGTGTCGACCGCAAAGCGCACCGGCGCCAGCGTTCGCGGCCCGGTTCCGCTCCCAACCCGCATCGAAAAGTTTACCGTCAACCGCTCTCCTCACGTTGATAAGAAGAGCCGTGAACAGTTCGAAATGCGGACGCACAAGCGTCTTCTCGATATCGTTGACCCCACCCCGCAGACCGTCGATGCTCTGATGAAGCTCGACCTGGCTGCCGGCGTTGACGTGGAAATCAAGCTCTAAGACTGGCCTGACCTCATCCAAGTGAGGGCCATATAACAAGGAAGGTACGTGGAGAAATCCAACGGCTTCCAATCCGGAGACCGGAAACATCGTGAGATGTCGAAGGGCACTCCTTAACAAAGGCCAAAAAGGGTTTTCCCTTCAAGGCTCGCAAGAGGATGAACCAATGCGTTCAGGTGTGATTGCACAGAAAGTGGGTATGACCCGCGTCTACAACGACGCTGGTGAACATATTCCAGTAACAGTATTGCGGATGGATAACGTACAAGTCGTTTCCCAGCGCACGGAAGACAAGAATGGCTACACCGCAGTTCAGCTCGGTGCCGGCCAGTCCAAGGTCAAAAACACGACGAAGGCGCTTCGCGGTCATTTTGCCGCTGCCAATGTCGAACCGAAAGCAAAGCTCGTCGAGTTCCGGGTTTCCCCCGAGAACCTGATCGATATCGGTGCAACACTGACCGCAACTCATTTTCAGGCCGGCCAGCTGGTCGACGTAACGGGAACCACGATCGGTAAGGGTTTTGCCGGTGCTATGAAGCGTCACAACTTCGGTGGTGGTCGCGCTTCGCACGGTAACTCCGTATCGCACCGTGCGCACGGTTCGACTGGTAACAACCAGGATCCGGGCCGCGTGTGGAAGGGCAAGCGCATGGCTGGTCATATGGGCCAGACGCGCGTTACGACCCAGAACCTCGAAGTCGTTTCGACCGATGAAGACCGTGGCCTGATCCTCGTTAAGGGTGCAGTTCCCGGTTCCAAGGGCGCCTGGATCATCGTCCGCGACGCCGTCAAGTCGGCCGCGAAGTAAGGGAGCCTTATCATGGAATTGAACGTCAAGACCCTCGAGGGAAAAGACGCCGGCAAGGTTTCTCTGTCGGACGAGATTTTCGGCCTCGATCCCCGTCAGGATATCCTGGCCCGTATGGTTCGCTGGCAGCTTGCAAAGAAGCAGCAGGGAACGCACAAGACCAAGACCCGTGCGGAAGTTTCCCGTACTGGTGCGAAGATGTACAAGCAGAAGGGTACGGGCCGCGCTCGTCACCATTCGGCTCGCGCACCGCAGTTCCGCGGCGGCGGCAAGGCCCACGGCCCGGTCGTTCGCAGCCACGCACACGACCTTCCCAAGAAGGTTCGCGCGCTTGCTCTGCGTCACGCCCTGTCTGCAAAGCTGAAGGCTGAAGATCTGATCATCGTCGATCAGCTCGTCGCGTCCGAAGCAAAGACCAAGGCTCTGCTGGGCAGCTTCGCTTCGCTTGGCCTGACCAACGCTCTCGTTATCGGTGGCGCAGAACTTGATGGCAACTTCAAGCTCGCAGCTCAGAACATCCCGAATGTGGACGTTCTGCCGGTTCAGGGCATCAATGTTTACGACATCCTGCGTCGTGGTAAGCTCGTGCTTTCCAAGGCTGCTGTAGAGGCTCTGGAGGAGCGGTTCAAATGACGGATCTTCGCCACTACGATGTGATCGTATCTCCTTCGATCACGGAAAAGTCGACGCTGGTATCCGAACAGAACCAGGTCGTATTCAACGTCGCCAAAAGCGCTTCCAAGCCTGAAATCAAGGCTGCCGTGGAAGCTCTCTTCGGCGTCAAAGTCACGGCTGTGAACACGCTTATCCGCAAGGGTAAGACCCGTCGTTTCCGTGGGTTCGCCGGTAAGCTGAAAGACGTCAAGAAAGCCGTCGTTACGCTCGCCGAAGGTCAATCCATCGACGTGTCCACCGGACTCTAAAGGTTAGGCCCAAGCGGGCAAAGACCCAAAAGGGAACAAGAATATGGCATTGAAAAGTTTCAATCCGACCACGCCAAGCCAGCGTCAGCTGGTTATCGTGGACCGCGCTTCGCTCTACAAGGGCAAGCCGGTAAAGGCTCTCACCCAGGGCCTCAGCTCCAAGGGTGGCCGCAACAACCAGGGCCGGATCACCGTCCGGTTCCAGGGTGGTGGTCACAAGCGGACCTACCGTCTGGTAGACTTCAAGCGTCGCAAGTTCGACGTTGAAGGCACCGTTGAACGTTTGGAATACGACCCCAACCGCACCGCGTTCATCGCGCTGGTTACGTATACCGACGGCGAACAGGCTTACATTCTCGCGCCACAGCGTCTCGCTGCCGGTGACAAGGTGATCGCCTCCGACAAGGCAGTGGACGTGAAGCCCGGCAACACCATGCCGCTTCAGTACATTCCGGTCGGTTCGATCATCCACAACGTCGAGATGAAGCCAGGTAAAGGCGGTCAGATTGCCCGCTCCGCCGGTACGTACGTCCAGCTCGTCGGCCGCGATGCCGGTATGGCTATCCTGCGTCTCAACTCGGGTGAACAGCGTCTGGTGCACGGCTCCTGCCTCGCATCGATCGGCGCAGTTTCGAACTCCGATCACGGCAACACCAACGACGGCAAGGCCGGTCGTTCGCGTTGGCGTGGCAAGCGTCCGCACGTTCGCGGCGTCGTCATGAACCCGGTCGACCACCCGCACGGTGGTGGTGAAGGTCGCACGTCGGGTGGTCGTCACCCGGTTACTCCGTGGGGTAAACCCACGAAGGGCAAGCGCACCCGTTCGAACAAGTCGACCGACAAGTTCATCATGCGTTCGCGCCATCAGCGCAAGAAGTAAGAGGAGAAGTCTCAAGTGGCTCGTTCAGTTTGGAAAGGTCCGTTTGTTGACGGCTATCTTCTCACTAAGGCTGAGAAGGTGCGCGAAAGCGGACGCAATGAAGTAATCAAGATCTGGAGCCGTCGCTCCACGATCCTGCCGCAGTTCGTCGGATTGACGTTTGGCGTCTACAACGGCAGCAAGCATGTGCCCGTCTCTGTTAATGAAGACATGGTCGGACACAAGTTCGGTGAATTCTCTCCGACCCGTACCTATTACGGTCACGGCGCGGACAAGAAGGCAAAGAGGAAGTAATCATGGCGAAGGCTAAGACCGAACGCCGGCTGAAGGACAATGAGGCTCAGGCCATTGCCCGTACGCTCCGCGTCAGCCCCCAGAAACTGAACCTGGTTGCCGCTCTTATCCGTGGCAAGAAGGTTGATCGCGCTCTCGCCGAGCTCGAATTCTCCCGCAAGCGCATCGCAGGGACCGTCAAGAAGACGCTCGAATCTGCGATTGCCAATGCGGAAAACAACCATGACCTCGACGTCGACGCTCTCGTCGTCGCCGAGGCCTATGTTGGCAAGTCCATCACCATGAAGCGTTTCCACGCTCGTGGCCGTGGTCGTGCATCCCGCATTGAAAAGCCGTTCTCTCACCTCACGATCGTTGTTCGTGAAGTTGAGGAAAAAGGGGAGGCCGCATAATGGGTCAGAAAATCAATCCGATCGGCTTCCGCCTCGGCATCAACCGTACCTGGGATAGCCGCTGGTACGCTGACACCGCTGAATACGGCAAGCTGCTGCATGAAGACCTGAAGATCCGGGCTTACCTGATCAAGGAACTCAAGCAGGCCGGTATCGCCAAGGTGGTCATCGAGCGTCCGCACAAGAAGTGCCGCGTTACGATCCATTCGGCTCGTCCGGGTCTCATCATCGGCAAGAAGGGCGCGGACATCGAGAAGCTTCGCAAGAAGCTTTCCGAGATGACCAACTCCGAAACGCACCTCAACATCGTTGAAGTGCGCAAGCCGGAAATCGACGCGACTCTCGTCGCTCAGTCGATCGCCCAGCAGCTCGAGCGCCGCGTGGCTTTCCGCCGTGCGATGAAGCGTTCGGTTCAGTCCGCAATGCGTCTTGGCGCCGAAGGCATCAAGATCACCTGCGGTGGCCGTCTCGGTGGCGCCGAAATCGCTCGTACCGAATGGTACCGCGAAGGACGCGTTCCGCTGCACACGCTGCGTGCGGACATCGACTACGGCACAGCTGAAGCGGAAACCGCGTTCGGCATCTGCGGCATCAAGGTCTGGATCTTCAAGGGCGAAATCCTTGAGCACGATCCGATGGCTTCTGAGCGTCGTGGTCTCGAAGGCGATGCTCAGGGCCCTGCAAGCCGTGAGCGTGGCGATCGTCCCGATCGTCGTCGCGAAAACGCTTGATTGACGCTGGCGAAAGATAAGCTCGGAGAAGTAAGAAAATGTTGCAGCCAAAGCGTACTAAGTACCGCAAGCAGTTCAAGGGACGCATCAAGGGCGTCGCCAAGGGCGGCTTTGACCTGGCATTCGGTGAATTCGGCTTGAAGTCGCAGGAACCGAACCGCGTGAACGCACGCGAGATCGAAGCGGCCCGCCGCGCGATCACGCGTTACATGAAGCGCGCAGGTCGTGTGTGGATCCGCGTATTCCCAGACGTTCCGGTAACGGCAAAGCCGACCGAAGTTCGTATGGGTAAGGGCAAGGGTTCGGTCGAATACTGGGCATGCAAGGTCAAGCCCGGTCGTATGATGTTCGAGATCGACGGTGTGTCCGAGGAGATCGCCCGCGAGGCGCTTCGTCTCGGTGCTGCCAAGCTCTCGGTCAAGACGCGCTTCGTACAGCGCATCGCAGAGTAAGGAGCAAGGCACATGAAAGCCGATGAAGTTCGCGGCCTCAGCGCCGACCAGCTCAAGGACAAGCTCGCTGATCTGAAGAAGGAGCAGTTCAACCTGCGCTTCCAGAAGGCGACTGGCCAGCTGGAGAAGTCCTCGCGCATCAACGAAGTCCGCAAGGACATCGCCCGCGTTAAAACCATTGCCCGCCAGAAGGCGGCAGAAGCCAAGGCCTAAGGAAAAATAATATGCCGAAACGCATTCTGCAGGGCGTCGTAGTGTCCGACAAGAACGAGAAGACTGTTGTAGTCCGGGTTGAGCGCCGATTCGCTCACCCGCTGCTCCAGAAGACCGTTCGCCGTTCGAAGAAGTACAAGGCACACGACGAAAACAATCAGTATAAGGTCGGCGATGTCGTTTCCATCGAGGAATGCGCACCGATCTCCAAGGACAAGCGCTGGACGGTCGTTTCCGCCCAGGCTTAATTTCATCAGAATCGCGCCAGGTCTCTTGTACTTGGCGCGAAATACTGTATGAAGCACCGCAAGGACGCTCGTGAATCGAGCGTCTTTTGCTTTGATGCGCACGGAAGGTCCTTCGGGAAACCACCCTGTCACGACATTTCCGCGCAAAAAAAGAGACATTCATAAGCTGGGGCAGGGGGCTCACTCGGGAGAGTTTGCCCAACCGTTCCGGTAACAACAAGAAGGCGACCTGACATGATTCAGATGCAAACAAACCTCGACGTGGCGGATAATTCCGGCGCACGTCGTGTCATGTGCATCAAGGTGCTGGGCGGCTCGAAGCGCAAATATGCTTCTGTTGGCGACATTATTGTCGTTTCCATCAAGGAAGCTATTCCGCGCGGCCGCGTCAAGAAGGGCGATGTGATGAAGGCGGTTGTCGTTCGCACCGCCAAGGACATCCGTCGCGCTGACGGCAGCGTCATCCGTTTCGATAACAACGCAGCCGTTCTTATCGACAACAAGAAAGAGCCCATCGGCACCCGTATCTTCGGACCGGTTCCGCGCGAACTTCGCGCCAAGAACCACATGAAGATCATCTCGCTGGCTCCGGAAGTACTGTAAGGAGCGTATGCGATGCAGAAAATTCGTAAAGGCGACAACGTTGTCGTATTGACCGGTAAGGACAAGGGCCGTACCGGCGAAGTAATCCAGGTTTTGCCGAAGGAAGATCGGGCCGTTGTGCGTGGCGTTAACATGGTGAAGCGTCACCAGCGCCAGACCCAGGCTCAGGAAGCTGGCATCATCAACAAGGAAGCGTCCTTGCACATCTCCAACATTGCCATCGTCGATAAGGATGGCAAGCCGACCCGCGTTGGCTTTACTGTTGTAGACGGCAAGAAGGTCCGCGTGGCCAAGCGTTCGGGAGAAGTGATCGATGGCTGATAAGTACGAGCCGCGTCTCAAGACGGAGTACGTTTCCCGTATCCGTGGCGCCATGCAGGAGAAGTTCTCCTACGCCAACGTGATGATGATCCCGAAGCTTGAAAAGATCGTGATCAACATGGGTGTTGGCGAGGCAACTGCCGACTCCAAGAAGCCAACCATTGCTGCCGGTGACCTGGCTGCGATTGCCGGCCAGAAGCCGGTTGTTACCCGCGCTCGCAACTCGATCGCTGGTTTCAAGGTTCGCGAAGGCATGCCGATCGGTGCGAAGGTTACCCTTCGTGGCGCCCGCATGTATGAATTCCTTGATCGCCTGGTCAACATCGCGCTGCCGCGCGTTCGCGACTTCCGGGGTCTGAACCCGAAGAGCTTTGACGGCCGTGGCAACTTCGCCATGGGCATCAAGGAACACATTGTGTTCCCTGAGATCAACTACGATAAGGTTGATCAGATGTGGGGCATGGACATCATCGTTTGCACGACGGCGACGTCGGACGACGAAGCACGGGCTCTGCTTACAGAGTTCAACTTCCCGTTCCGTCACTAACCGTAACGACGAGCGTAGAAAAGGAACTCCGATATGGCGAAAACAAGCGCAGTTGAAAAGAACAAGCGCCGCCGCAAGTCGGTCGCCCAGCAGGCCACCAAGCGGGCTGCACTGAAGGCGATCGTGATGAACCAGTCCCTTCCGATCGAAGACCGGTTCAAGGCCACTCTGAAGCTCGCTTCGCTGCCGCGTGACGGCTCGAAGACGCGTATCCGCAACCGCTGCGAAGTAACGGGCCGTCCGCGCGCGTTCTATCGCAAACTCAAGATGTCGCGTATCGCGCTTCGTGAGCTGGGCAATTCCGGCAAGGTGCCGGGCATTGTCAAGTCGAGCTGGTAAGGAGACGGGCACATGACCATGACTGATCCTTTGGGTGATATGCTCACCCGCATCCGCAATGGTGCTGCTCGCCGTAAGTCTTCGGTAAGCACGCCTGCTTCCAGCCTCCGCGCACGCGTTCTCGACGTGCTGCAGGCTGAAGGCTACATTCGCGGTTATTCCAAGGTCGATTTCGAAAACGGCAAGGCCGAATTCACGATCGAACTGAAGTACTACGAAGGCGCGTCCGTGATCCGTGAGATCGGCCGCGTTTCCAAGCCGGGCCGCCGAGTTTATGTCTCGGTTAAGTCCATTCCGCAGGTCGCGAACGGCCTCGGCATCACCATCCTTTCGACCCCGAAGGGCGTGATGGCCGATCACCAAGCTCGCGAACAGAACGTTGGTGGCGAGGTTCTTTGCTCGGTCTTCTAAGACCCGAGCACGGATCTCCATAACGAACAGACAGGATTGAACAATGTCTCGTATCGGTAAAAAGCCCGTTCAGGTTCCAGCAGGTGTTACGGCCAATGTCGACGGCCAGAAGGTCACTGCTAAGGGCCCGAAGGGTGAACTGTTTTTCGTCGCTAATGACGACATCCAGCTGAAACTCGAAGATAATGGCGTTTCCGTAACGCCGGCCAACAACACCAAGGAAGCTCGTTCCAAGTGGGGCATGTCCCGCACGATGATCGAGAACATCTTCAAGGGTGTTAAGGACGGCTACGAACGCAAGCTCGAAATCAACGGCGTCGGTTACCGTGCCGCCCTGCAGGGCAAGAACCTGCAGCTGGCTCTCGGTTTCAGCCACGATGTTGTTTACGAGCCTCCGGTCGGCATCACCATTGCCGTTCCGAAGCCGACGGAAATCATCGTTTCCGGCATCAACAAGCAGCAGGTTGGCCAGGTTGCCGCGGAAATCCGCGAATACCGTGGTCCCGAGCCCTACAAGGGCAAGGGCGTGAAGTACGCTGAAGAGCGTATCGTCCGCAAAGAAGGCAAGAAGAAGTAAGGATCACGCGAAATGGCTAGCAGGAAAGAAGCACTTGCACGTCGCGCGAGCCGTGTGCGCCGCCAGATCAAGGCGGTTGCCAATGGCCGCCCGCGCCTGTCGGTTCATCGCTCGTCGAAGAACATCTACGCTCAGATCATCGATGACGTTGCTGGCAAGACGCTTGCGTCTGCCTCCACGCTCGAAGCCGATCTGCGCGGCTCGCTCAAGACCGGCGCCGACGTTGCAGCAGCAGCTGTCGTAGGCAAGCTGGTTGCAGAGCGTGGCGTCAAGGCTGGCGTCAAGGATGTCGTATTCGACCGTGGCGCATTCATCTATCACGGCCGTATCAAGGCTGTGGCAGAAGCTGCCCGCGAAGGCGGTCTGAACTTCTGAGTGCTTGACCCTTTCGATTGTTCGCAATCGAGAGAAAGGGTCACGCACCACTCAAGATCCTGCAGCGTCCTTTGCGTGTCGGTTTCGACACGCGGCGCTGCAGTTTCCGCCCTGACAACGATCCGGGCGGAATTTCACCGGACCATGCGGGTCTCTTCATCGAGGCCGGTGGTCTTTTCGTTTGCCGTTCCACCCGTAAAAGAAAAAGGACAAGGACAATGGCACAGGAAAAAAGAGGTTCTCGCGACGACCGCCAGAACCGTGAAGAACGCGATAGCGAATTCGTCGACAAGCTGGTCGCGATCAACCGCGTTGCAAAGGTTGTTAAGGGTGGCCGTCGCTTTGGCTTCGCCGCTCTCGTCGTCGTCGGCGACCAGAAGGGCCGCGTTGGCTTCGGTCACGGCAAGGCTCGCGAAGTTCCGGAAGCCATCCGTAAGGCAACCGAGAGCGCAAAGCGCGATCTGATCTTCGTTCCGCTGCGCGATGGCCGCACGCTGCATCACGACGTCAATGGCCGTCACGGCGCAGGCAAGGTTCTGCTGCGTTCGGCCAAGGCCGGTACCGGTATCATCGCCGGTGGTCCGATGCGCGCTGTTTTCGAAACGCTGGGCGTTCATGACGTTGTTGCCAAGTCGACCGGTTCTTCGAACCCGTACAACATGGTTCGCGCAACGTTCGACGCTCTGAAGCATCAGGTTCATCCTAAGGACATCGCTGCACAGCGTGGTCTCAAGTATGCGACCCTTCAGTCTCGTCGTGCCGCTTCCGGCAACGCTTCTGAAGAATAAGGAGCTGGATCATGGCCAAGAAGACTACTGAAGCCAAAAAGACTGTTACGGTCGAACAGATCGGCAGCCCTATCCGCCGCCCGGCAATCCAGCGTCAGACGCTGGTCGGTCTGGGTCTCAACAAGATGCACCGTCAGCGCACCCTGGAAGATACTCCTGCGGTTCGCGGCATGATCCGTGCGGTCCAGCATCTCGTTCGCGTCGTTGACGAGAAGTGAGACGGAGTAACCTATCATGAAACTCAATGAAATCAGAGACAACGAAGGCTCCACCAAGGACCGTATCCGCGTAGGTCGCGGTATCGGTTCCGGCAAGGGCAAGACCGGTGGTCGCGGTGTGAAGGGTCAGAAGGCTCGTTCGGGCGTCGCCATCAACGGTTTTGAAGGCGGTCAGATGCCAATCTACCGTCGTCTTCCGAAGCGCGGTTTCAACAACATTTTCGCTTCCGAATTTGCTGTTGTATCGCTCGGCCGCATTCAGACCGCCATCGACGCCAAGAAGCTCGACGCTTCCGCAACGATCGATGCTGCTGCTCTCAAGGCTGCTGGCGTTATCCGTCGCACCAAGGACGGCGTTCGCATTCTCGCTGACGGCGAACTGACGAGCAAGGTTGCTTTTGAAGTTGCCGGCGCTTCCAAGCCTGCACTCGAAAAGATTGAGAAGGCTGGCGGCTCTATCAAGCTTCTCGCAGTTGCAGCTGAAGCTTCCGAGTAATATATAGACTTCAGACGCCCGGGGCATAGTCGCTCCGGGCGTTTGCGCTCCCTGGCTTATGGTGCTCTCGATTTAAATCGATTTATTGTGGCATCACGGCAAACTCTTCGCGGTGCAGCTGTTATGCGCGCCACATGCGGCATAAAGTGCCGCAGGGAGAGCCTCACAGTTCTTGAACTTCCTTGAGGGAGGGGATAGGACATAAAAAAACAGGGTGAGGCATGATGGCGGCGCAACGCCGTGTTCGTCCGAAGCCCGTTTTTGAACCGGTATTTTTAGACCTTTCCGCATTGGCCGGTTTCGCTGGCCGGCAAGGGTCATTCGGAGAAATTTATGGCTTCAGCAGCGGAACAACTGGCTTCGAACCTGAATTTTTCGACCTTCGCTAAGGCGGAGGATCTGAAAAAGCGTCTCTGGTTTACTCTTGCCGCACTTCTCGTCTACCGTCTTGGTACCCACATTCCGCTTCCGGGTCTGAACCCCGAAGCCTATGCACAGGCCTTCCGTGGCCAGGCCAACGGTATTCTCGGTCTTTTCAACATGTTTGCGGGTGGCGCAGTCGAGCGTATGGCGATCTTCGCCCTCGGCATCATGCCTTACATCTCCGCTTCGATCATCGTGCAGCTCATGACCTCGGTCGTGCCTTCGCTCGAAGCGTTGAAGAAGGAAGGCGAAGCCGGACGCAAGATCATCAACCAGTACACGCGCTACGGCACGGTACTGCTTGGCACCCTGCAGGCCTACGGCATCGCTGTCGGCCTTGAGAGCGGCAACGGCCTCGTGGTCGATCCTGGCCTGTTCTTCCGTATTTCCACCGTCATCACGCTGCTCGGCGGCACGATGTTCCTGATGTGGCTTGGCGAACAGATTACCTCGCGCGGCATCGGCAACGGTATTTCGCTCATCATCTTTGCCGGTATTGCCGCAGGTCTGCCCAAGGCACTTGCCGGCACGCTGGAACTCGGCCGCACCGGTGCGCTGTCGACGACGCTCATACTCATGGTCGTTGTCGTAGCAATTGGCGTCATCGCGCTGATCGTTTTCGTGGAGCGCGCCCAGCGCCGTCTACTGATACAATATCCGAAACGCCAGGTCGGCAACCGGATGTTCCAGGGCGATACCTCGCATCTGCCGCTGAAGCTCAACACGGCTGGCGTTATTCCCGCGATCTTCGCATCCTCGCTGCTGCTTCTGCCTGCGACGGCTGCCGGTTTTGCCGGAAACACCAACCTGCCGGGCTGGGCAACCTCGATCATCGCGTCGTTGCAGCATGGACAGCCGCTGTTCATGGCGCTCTACGGCCTGCTCATCGCGTTCTTTGCATTTTTCTACACGGCTATCGTCTTCAATCCGAAGGACACGGCCGATAACCTCAAGAAGCACGGTGGCTTCATTCCGGGCATTCGTCCGGGCGAGCGCACCGCGGAGTACATCGATTACGTTCTGACCCGTATCACGGTTGTCGGCGCTGTTTATCTTGTCTTCGTGTGTATCCTTCCTGAGACACTTATCGCACGTACGGGCATTCCATTAGCCCTTGGTGGTACTTCGCTTTTGATCGTTGTCAGTGTAACTCTGGACACGGTTGCGCAAATTCAGGGACACCTGATCGCGCAGCAGTATGAAGGACTGATCAAGAAGTCGAAGTTGCGTGGAGGAAAGAGGGGACGATGAGACTGATATTTTTAGGTCCGCCGGGTGCGGGCAAGGGAACCCAGGCCAAACGCCTGACTGACAAGTACGGGATCCCGCAGCTTTCCACCGGTGACATGCTTCGCGCTGCGGTTAGCGCGGGCACGGAAATAGGCAAGCGCGCCAAGGCCGTCATGGACGCCGGCGGGCTGGTTTCCGACGATATCGTCAATCAGATCGTTTCCGAACGCATCGAAGCTCCGGACTGTGCCAAGGGTTTCATTCTCGATGGCTATCCGCGCACCGTTCCGCAGGCCAAGGCGCTTGCCGAGAACATGCACAAGAAGAACGTTGCCCTCGATGCCGTCATCGAACTGAAGGTGGACGAGGAGGCGCTGATTCGCCGAATCGAAAATCGCGTTGCAGAGACCATCGCTGCCGGTGGCACGGTTCGTTCCGACGACAATCCGGAAGCCTTCCGCAAGCGGTTGACGGAGTATCGCGAGAAGACTGCGCCGCTGTCGCAATATTACAGCGAGCAGGGTGAACTTGTGACACTGGATGGCATGGCTGATGTCGATGCCGTCACCGCGGCCATCGAACGGGTTCTGGAAAAGGCCTCGGCCTGATGGTTGGAGCGGGATGGTGAAAACCGCAGGCGGTTTTCCCGGCAAATCCTGTGCTCCTGATACGGCGTATCCTTTGGATCGCAAAAGAATCTTGGCGGAGCCGGTTGCTTTTTAGCGCTGATTCCGTTAAACACCGCGCCAACTCGCGACATCCCAAGCGACTGGCGCGGATTTCCCTTAAGGGAGGGAAATCCGGGTTCGGTCGTTTTGACTTGTCACGGACATCAATTTTGAACTGGCGGTCGTGTCGGCCGCTCGAATGGAATCACCACTTGCCGGATGGCAACTGGAACCAAGGAGAAAAGACGTGGCACGTATCGCTGGCGTCAACATCCCGACTGCAAAGCGCGTTGTTATTGCGCTGACGTATATTCACGGGATTGGTCCGAAATTCGCGCAGGAAATCATGGACAAGGTCGGTCTTCCGGCTGACAAGCGCGTTCATCAGCTTACGGATGCTGAAGTTCTTCAGATCCGCGAAGCCATCGACCGCGACTATCAGGTCGAAGGCGATCTTCGTCGCGAGACCTCGATGAACATCAAGCGTCTGATGGACCTCGGCTGCTACCGCGGCCTGCGTCACCGTCGTGGCCTTCCGGTCCGCGGTCAGCGCACGCACACCAACGCCCGCACCCGTAAGGGTCCGGCGAAGGCTATCGCTGGTAAGAAGAAGTAATTTTCCGGTTCTCCGGAAAGGAGAGGCTGGTGCGGTCTGCGCCAGCCTTTCTGAGTTTGGCGTGAAGCTCGGAAACGGGTCGATCGCCGGTGTAGCCGCTGGTGTTACGGCGGTGAAGAGATCAATGAAAGGTATAAAATGGCCAAGGAAGCCGCACGCGTTCGCCGTCGCGAACGTAAAAATATCACGTCGGGCGTCGCGCATGTCAACTCGACCTTCAACAACACGATGATCACCATCACCGACGCACAGGGCAATGCTATTGCCTGGTCGTCCGCTGGTGCCAAGGGCTTCAAGGGTTCGCGCAAGTCGACCCCGTTTGCTGCCCAGATCGCTGCTGAAGATTGCGCGAAGAAGGCTCAGGAACACGGCATGAAGTCGCTTGAAGTTGAAGTTTGCGGTCCGGGTTCCGGCCGTGAATCGGCACTTCGCGCTCTGCAGGCTGCCGGTTTCATGATCACTTCCATTCGCGACGTGACGCCGATCCCGCACAACGGTTGCCGTCCGCGCAAGAAGCGCCGCGTCTGACGCGACCGTGGTTCGGAAATTCCGCCTTTCCTTCGGTCTGGCGGAATTTTCGTGTATCTGGCGTGTGCGCGTCGATTTCGATCGACGGACTTGCGCTCAAGAACCCACTGATGAACCGCGGAATTAGGTTCCTCTCAGTGTTTTCATGCTCGGTCCGTCACGATTGGATGGTGGCGGCGAACGGAAGGTTTAAAGATGATTCAGAAGAACTGGCAGGAACTTATCAAGCCGAACAAGGTCGAGTTCACCTCGTCCAGCCGCACCAAGGCAACGCTCGTTGCCGAGCCGCTGGAGCGTGGTTTCGGTCTTACTCTCGGCAACGCGCTGCGTCGCGTTCTGTTGTCTTCTCTGCGTGGTGCCGCTGTTACGGCCGTGCAGATCGACGGTGTCCTGCACGAATTCTCCTCCATCCCCGGCGTTCGGGAAGATGTGACGGATATCGTGCTCAACATCAAGGAAATCGCCATCAAGATGGATGGTGACGATTCCAAGCGCATGGTCGTGCGCAAGCAGGGTCCGGGTTCGGTAACCGCTGGTGACATCCAGACGGTTGGCGACATCGAGATCCTGAACCCCGACCACGTGATCTGCACGCTGGACGAAGGCGCTGAAATCCGCATGGAATTCACCGTCAACAACGGCAAGGGTTACGTACCGGCTGAGCGCAACCGCGCGGAAGATGCCCCAATTGGCCTCATTCCGGTGGACAGCCTGTATTCTCCGGTCAAGAAAGTGTCCTACAAGGTGGAAAACACCCGTGAAGGTCAGGTTCTCGACTATGACAAGCTGATCATGACGATCGAGACCAACGGTTCGGTTTCCGGCGAAGACGCCGTTGCCTTCGCCGCTCGCATTCTTCAGGACCAGCTCGGCGTCTTCGTCAACTTCGACGAGCCGCAGAAGGAAGCAGAAGAAGAATCGGTTACCGAACTCGCGTTCAACCCGGCGCTTCTCAAGAAGGTCGACGAGCTGGAACTGTCCGTTCGTTCGGCAAACTGCCTGAAGAACGACAACATCGTCTATATCGGCGACCTGATCCAGAAGACCGAAGCCGAAATGCTTCGCACGCCGAACTTTGGTCGCAAGTCGCTGAACGAAATCAAGGAAGTTCTCGCTTCCATGGGTCTGCACCTCGGTATGGAAGTACCGGCATGGCCGCCTGAGAACATCGAAGATCTCGCCAAGCGTTACGAAGACCAATACTAACAAACAAGAAGGCAGACCTTAAAGACTGCCTTTCCCCGTCAAACAGCAGATAAGTCATCTGCATGTGCCAGGAAACGGCAGGCCTTAGAGAAGGCACCTGCGTAGAAGGAGAATAGCAATGCGCCACGGTAATTCAGGCCGCAAGCTCAATAGAACCGCCAGCCACCGCAAGGCAATGTTTGCCAACATGGCTGCTTCGCTCATCACCCATGAGCAGATCGTCACCACCCTTCCTAAGGCGAAGGAAATCCGTCCGATCGTCGAGCGTCTCGTGACGCTTGGCAAGCGCGGCGACCTGCACGCTCGTCGTCAGGCGATCTCGCAGATCAAGGATCAGGACGCTGTTCGCAAGCTGTTCGACGCAATCGCTTCGCGTTACGCAACCCGCAACGGCGGCTACCTGCGCATCATGAAGGCTGGCTTCCGCCAGGGCGACAACGCGGCTCTGGCCGTTGTTGAATTCGTCGAGCGTGACGTTGACGCCAAGGGCGCAGCCGACAAGGCTCGCGTTGCTGCGGAAGCTGCTGCTGCTGAAGCTGCGTAAGGTCTGACGCCGTTCAGGCGTCGTGAATTAAAAAGCCGGGTGAGAGATCACCCGGCTTTTTTATTTTCCAAAAGAATAGTCATGAACGACGCAGATAGTAACCGTCAGTGCCGTCGTCACCTTCGATCAACTCGACGGTCCGGTTGAGAAGCCATCTAATTCCCTTACCTTCGGCACCAAATTCAGCATTGGATGTGTTCCAAAGATCTCCAATCAAGCTATCTGAAACATCAGAGCGCAACAGGGATGCAAGGAATGTATTGAGCTCATTCCGCTCCTTTTTAGTTAAGTGATACAAACCTAAAAGTAAGACGCCATCCAAGCTTTCGAACATTTCGAAGTCTTGGATCATATAGCCTGTAAATTTCAGGAATACGGGTGCGGGTGTAATGGTCTTTTTCACAATATCGGCGTTCCAAGGGTAAGCTGTATCAACATAGAAGCCATTAGGGCGGCTGGCGCCGTGAACAATAAATACGCCAACTTCGTAATTTTCGCTTGTCTTGTATATCGCTCGATAGATTTTTGGCAGGATTTACTTAATGATATCTAAGTTATTGCTCTCTATCGGCTCGATGTCCTGCAATCGTATTTTTTAACGATGCTTGGAAAGCGCTCGCTTCACTCCGGAACGTGTATACGGGCCTTGATGTGCTTGAGTTGCGCGACAATCGTAAACGTCATGATGACCAGCAGCGACCACGAACTCCACTTGCCGATATGCACCACGGACCAGGCGCCGATCTGATCGGGATATTTCCAGATACCGAAGAATGTGGAGATGTTTTCCGCGAGCCAGACGAAAAACCCTATCAGGACGAAGGAGAGAAGCAGCGGCATCTTTCGATCCCGATCATAGGGACGGTAGACCACCGTTGCGCGGGAATAGAGGCCGATGGCGCAGGCGGCGATGTACCAGCGGTAGTCACCGATAAAGTGGTGGGTGAAGAAGTTGGCGTAGATGGCGATGCCGATGAGCGTTGCCATCCAATAGGTGGGATAATTGCGAATGCGCACATCCAGCAGGCGCCACGCCTGGATGATGTAGCTGCCGACGGCGGCGTACATGAAGCCGGAAAAGAGCGGCACGCCGAGGACCTTGCTATAGGCGAAGTCGGGGTAGGACCAGGACTGGATGGCGCTTGACGTTTTGAACACCTCAAGCGCGAAGCCGACGATATGGAACAGCAGGATGGCCTTGGCCTCGTCAAGCGTTTCCAGCCTGCTCCAGATCATGAAGAACTGGATGCCGAGCGCGACGATCAGCAGCACGTCATAACGCGGAATGCCAAATACCCCATCATGCGGCACCACGAAGATGGAAATGAAGAACAATCCCGCAAACAGGCAGGCACGGGCTTCCTTGATGCCGAAATAGAGAAATTCGATGACAAAGCGCCTGATGCCCTTGAGTTCGCCCCAAGGATAGGTATCGCACAGAAGATTGTCCAAAACCGAGAGGCGGGTTGCGGCTGGGCCTGTTGCTGTGCTCATGTTCGCGCCTCGATTTGTATCTGTTAAATTTTCATACGAAAACCGGAAGGAACTCGCATGGGTCCGTCACGCCTTTCCCCGCCTTATTTTGCCCGCATCCGGCTTTTGGCGGCGGCCATGATGGTGATCATTGGCGGTCTTTGCTTGCGGGCGTTCGGCTACGAGGTGGGATTGCCGTTCGTGGCGGTAAAATATGGCGGATCCGTGCTCTGGGGGGCGATGGTATATCTGCTGCTGGCGGCCATCCTTCCGTCCCGCTGGTACGGTTACGAGGTTCACATCGCCGTCATCGCCGTCGTCTTCGTGGAATTGATTCGGCTCGTTCATTTCCCGGCGCTGGACGCGTTTCGCGCAACGGCGGCCGGAGCTTTGCTGCTCGGCCGCGTTTTCTCGGTGTGGAATATCGTCTGTTATATCGGCGGGATCGCGGTGGCGTCCTTTACGTCCGGACGGGGCTTGCGCGCCTTGCCCTCTTCGCCGCCATGATCGAGGGCCGCACCAGCCGATACCCGAGCAACACCACCATCGTACTAATATAAAACACCGGCTCGAGAGTGATCGATTTTCGCGCCAGCACGAAATGCAGTACGCCGACGATGAGCACGAGATAGACGAGCTTGTGCAGCGTGTTCCAGCGGCTGCCGAGCTTGCGGATCGACCAGCGGTTGGAGGTGAGCGCGAGCGGCAGCAGCATGACGAGCCCCGCCATGCCGAACATGATATAGGGCCGCTTGAGAATATCAGCGGCGATGGAGCTGAAGACCAGGCCGCGATCCAGAACCAGATAGACGCTGAAATGTGCCAGCACGTAATAGAAGGCGATCAGTCCCAACGCCCGGCGATAGGCGATGAGGTTTATGTTGAAGAGATCGCGCAGCGGCGTCACCAGCAGGCCTAGGCACAGAAAGCGCAGGGCCCAGATGCCGAGCAGGTGCTCGAAATCCTTGACTGGGTTGAAGCCGAGGCCGCCGGTTGCGGCGAGGTAAAAATACCAGAGGCCGGGACAGAGGCCGATGACATAAAGCGACCAGATGGCTGCCGGCTGGTAACGCTTCGGCAGTGAGGGAAGCGAAAAGGCGAGGGCCATGATCAGTAATTCGCCTTTAGATCGAGGCCGGTATAGAGGCTTGCCACCTCGTCATAGCCGTTGAACATCAGGGTAGGGCGGTTCTGGGTGCCGAAAAAGCCGCCTTCGCCGATTCGCTGTTCCGTCGCCTGGCTCCAGCGCGGATGGTCCACATGCGGATTGACGTTGGAATAGAAACCGTATTCGCGGGCGTTGGAGTTTTTCCACGTCGTTTCCGGCTGTTTCTCGACAAGCGAAATACGGACGATGGATTTGATGCCCTTGAAGCCGTATTTCCAGGGAACGACGAGGCGAATGGGCGCGCCATTCTGGTTCGGCAGGGTTTCGCCGTATAGTCCGACGGCAAGAATGGTCAGAGGATGGCGGGCCTCATCTAGGCGCAGACCCTCGACATAGGGCCAGGACAGAGGCTGGAACAGGCCGCTCTGGCCCGGCATTTCCTCCGGCCGCACCACGGTTTCGAAGGACACGTATTTCGCGCTGCCGAGTGGCTCCACCTTGTCGAGAAGTGCGGCGAGAGGGAAACCGATCCACGGAATGACCATCGACCAGCCCTCGACGCAGCGCATGCGATAGGTGCGCTCCTCTAGCTGATATTTCATCAGCTCTTCGATGCCGAATTCCTGTGGTTTGGAGACAAGGCCATCCACCTTTACCGTCCACGGGTTGGGCTTGAACTTGCCGGAATTTTCCTTCGGGTCGGATTTGCCCACTCCGAACTCATAGAAATTATTGTAGCTGGTGACGGCATCGAGCGGGGTGAGCTTCTCGTCCAGCTTGTAGGCGCCTGCTTTGGCAGCAAGCGGAGTGGCGACAGCCTCGCGGCCGGAAAGCCCGATTGCCGCAAGCCCCGCCGCCGTGCCCAGGAAGCCACGTCTCGAGAGGTAGATATTCTTCGGCGTGATTTCTCGTGCCGGGATGAGGGGCGGACGATAGGCGGGCATTTCAACCTCCACAAAAGCCGGGTGCATCGGCGATAAATCGATTATGATAGGCTATACGGCCGCTGCACAGATATGTTTCAGCACTCTGCGCAAAAACAGCGGCCGGGCGGCAAAAATCGCGCATTTGTGATGACAGGTCGCGCGAATTGCAACATTCAAACCGGGCGTACCGTACCGAACCGTACTGTTTTGCTCGAAGGTGACAGTGACAGGGCTTACAGTTTGCGCTAGAAAAACCGCAAAATAGGGCGAGGGCATTTTGACCGCTGTGCGGGAATGCGCTCTTCTGCCCAAGAGATCGAGGAAAACACCATGCCAGTCTATCGCTCCAGAACGACAACCCACGGCCGCAACATGGCGGGCGCGCGCGGCCTATGGCGCGCCACCGGCATGAAGGACAGCGATTTCGGCAAGCCCATCATCGCGGTGGTCAATTCCTTCACGCAGTTTGTGCCGGGCCATGTGCATCTGAAGGATCTCGGCCAGCTCGTTGCGCGTGAAATCGAAGCGGCCGGCGGCGTCGCCAAGGAATTCAACACCATCGCTGTTGATGACGGCATCGCCATGGGACATGACGGCATGCTTTATTCGCTGCCGTCTCGCGAAATCATCGCTGACTCGGTCGAATACATGGTCAATGCCCATTGCGCCGACGCGATGGTTTGCATCTCCAACTGCGACAAGATCACCCCCGGTATGCTGAATGCGGCGATGCGCCTCAACATTCCCGCCGTATTCGTTTCCGGTGGTCCGATGGAAGCGGGCAAGGTCGTTCTGCATGGCAAGACGGTCGCGCTCGATCTGGTTGACGCCATGGTCGCAGCTGCCGATGACAAGATTTCCGATGAGGACGTCAAGATCATCGAGCGTTCCGCTTGCCCGACATGCGGTTCCTGTTCCGGCATGTTCACTGCCAATTCCATGAACTGTCTGACCGAGGCGCTCGGCCTTTCATTGCCCGGCAACGGTTCGACGCTTGCCACCCATTCGGACCGCAAACGCTTGTTCGTCGAGGCCGGTCACCTGATCGTCGATCTGGCGCGCCGTTATTACGAGCAGGACGACGAGACCGTTCTGCCGCGCACCATTGCCAACAAGGCTGCGTTTGAAAACGCCATGTCGCTGGATATCGCCATGGGCGGTTCCACCAACACGGTGCTGCATATTCTGGCGGCAGCGCATGAGGGCGGTGTCGATTTCGGCATGGAAGACATCGACCGTCTTTCCCGCAAGGTTCCCTGCCTTTCCAAGGTCGCGCCTGCCAAGCAGGACGTGCACATGGAAGACGTTCACCGCGCCGGCGGCATCATGCGCATTCTCGGTGAGCTGGATCGTGGCGGTCTCCTTAATCGCGATACCTACACGGTGCACGAGGCGACGCTGGGCGACGCCATCGACCGTTGGGACATCACCCGCACCAACAGCGAAACCGTGCGGCAGTTCTTCAAGGCTGCCCCCGGCGGCGTGCCGACGCAGGTGGCCTTCAGCCAGTCGTCGCGCTGGGACGATCTGGATACGGACGGTGAAAACGGCGTTATCCGCTCGGTTGAAAAGCCTTTCTCCAAGGATGGCGGTCTGGCCGTGCTTTATGGCAACATCGCTCTTGATGGCTGCATCGTGAAGACGGCGGGTGTCGACGAATCCATCCTGAAATTCAGCGGTCCGGCGGTTGTTTACGAAAGCCAGGACGCGGCGGTGAAGGGTATTCTTTCCAACGAGGTCAAGGCAGGTGATGTCGTCGTCATTCGTTACGAAGGACCGAAGGGCGGCCCCGGAATGCAGGAAATGCTCTATCCCACCAGCTACCTCAAGTCCAAGGGCCTCGGCAAAGCCTGCGCGCTGATCACCGACGGACGTTTTTCGGGCGGCACATCCGGCCTGTCCATCGGCCATGCCTCGCCGGAAGCGGCGCAGGGCGGCGCTATCGGCCTCGTGCGTCAAGGCGACTTGATTGAGATCGATATTCCCAACCGCACGATCAACCTCAAAGTTACGGATGCGGAACTGGCAGCCCGCCGCGCCGAGCAGGATCAGCTCGGCTGGAAGCCTGCGGAGTTCCGCAAGCGCAACGTCACGACAGCGCTGAAGGCCTATGCGGCTTTTGCGTCCAGTGCCGACAAGGGTGCTGTTCGGATTTTGCCGGAGTAATCTGGCGGGCAGGGGCCTACATTGGCAGGCAGCCTGAGCCGCTCTTCTGAGCGGCTTTTTCTTGTTCGGACCCAGATTACGTGCGTCGTTAAGAAACAGATTCAATTGCCTCAGAGCTTGATTCTCCAAGCTCGCGCAACACGCTGTTTCTGCACCGCAAATTCTAAGCCATCCGGCCGTCCACCCTCCATGCCGGCAGTCACATTGGAGTGATGTTCCGTCACTTGCCCTTTTCCAACGCGCCGCGATGCCTAACTTCAGCACCATGAAAAGACGAACCGCACTCGGCCTTATCGCATCCCTGCCTTTCGCCCGCCTTGCCCACGGGCAAACACCCGGCAATGGCGCCCGCTTCAGTCCATTGCTCAACGAGGCGGATGGGCTTTCGAGCCTGAAAGCCGTCATCGTCAGTATTGACGGCGAGGAGGTGGCCAGCCGTGCCTATCACGGCGCCAGCCTTATGGGTTCCACCAACATCAAGTCGGCCTCGAAATCGGTCATTTCCGCGCTGGTCGGCATGGCGATCGACCGCAAGATATTGGCCGGGGCGGATCAGCCGATTGCCACGATCCTGCGCAGCGATTTTCCGCCGAACCCCGATGCGCGTCTGGAAAGGGTGACCATCGGCAACCTGCTTTCCATGCAGTCCGGTCTGGAACGAATGTCCGGCCCGAACTACGGCCGCTGGGTCGCCAGCCGCAACTGGGTGCGAATGGCGCTGGGGTCGGGTTTTGCCGGAGAGCCGGGCGGTGGCATGCTTTACTCCACCGGTTCCACGCATCTGCTTTCGGCGATTTTGACCAAGGCATCCGGCCGTTCGACGCTGTCGCTGGCGCGCGACTGGTTCCGGCCGCTGGAGGGCTTCTCAATCGGTGGCTGGGAGCGCGACCCGCAGGGCATCTATCTCGGCGGCAACCAGATGGCGATGACGGCGCGGTCGCTGCTGGCTTTCGGCGAGCTTTACCGGCTGGGCGGGGTAACGCCAGGCGGCGAGCGTTTGATTTCGCAGAACTGGATCGATCAATCCTGGCAGCAACGCACCAATTCCGTCTTCAACGGCGATGGTTACGGCTATTACTGGTTCATCAAGGAGATGGCGGGCGAGACGGTTTATTATGCCTGGGGCTATGGCGGGCAGATGCTCTATATCGTCCCCGCCAAACGGCTTTCGGTGGTTATGACGTCCCGTGAGGATGCGCCTTCCGCGAGAACCGGTTATCGCGATCAATTGCATGGGCTGATGGAGAATATCATTCGCGTTGCGTGAAAATCAGAGCGGTCTGTTTATGCTCTGGAAAGCTTCCCCGAGCCGTTTCATGCGCTCCTCATAGGCACTTGTGATGCAGGCGACATCCGCATTGCATTCCTGGCGCTTTTTCAACCATTGGCTCTGTTCTTCACGCAAGGTGTCGCGTGCGCCCATCGCCATGAGTTGTGTCAGGATGTCGAAGGTGGTGACCATCTTCACGTCCTGATCGTTGAGGGCGCGGTTGTCGCAGATCGCCTTTTCATCCGCGGCCAGATCCGGCTTCGTGCAATCGAAGCTGGCGGCGTTGGCGGGCGAACCCAGTGAAGCGCAGGCGAGGAGGATGCCGGAGGCAAGGATTGTCTGTTTCATGTGCATGGGTCGTCTCATTTTGAGGACAGGCTCGTGTGGGTGAAACCGAAATGGGGTGCTGTTGGTTCCACCTGCACAAGCCGGTCATCGCATGAAAAAGATCGGCCATCATCTTGCCGCGCTTTGCTTTATAGGCTTTCACGTTATAACTCCATCATACTGATGAGGATGAGGAATCACATGCAGAGCGTGCTGAAGTATCTGTCCACCGGCTGTCTTGCGGCGCTGCTTCTCGTTCCGGTCGGAGCGCAGGCGCAGGACAACAAGACCGTGCCCGCAAGCCACATGGAAATGCAGCTTTCCTTCGCGCCGCTGGTCAAGCGTACCGCGGGCGCTGTGGTGAATGTCTATGCCGAACGCATCGTGCAGCGGCGCTCGTCGCCCTTTGCCGGCGACCCGTTCTTCGAACAATTCTTCGGCCAGCAGATGCCGAACCGCACGGAGAAACAGTCCTCGCTCGGATCGGGTGTGATCGTGACGGCCGGCGGCCTCGTGGTGACCAATAATCACGTCATCGATGGCGCCGACGACATCAAGGTGGCGCTGGCGGATGGGCGTGAATTCTCCTCCAAGGTGCTGCTGAAGGACGACCGGGTCGATCTTGCCATTCTGCAGATCGATGCGAAGGAACAGTTTCCGGTGCTTTCGCTTGGCAATTCGGATGCCATTGAAGTCGGCGATCTCGTGCTTGCCATCGGCAACCCCTTCGGTGTCGGCCAGACGGTAACGAGCGGCATCGTCTCGGGCCTGGCGCGCAACCAGGTGACGCAGGGCGATTTCGGCTTCTTCATCCAGACCGACGCCTCCATCAACCCCGGCAATTCCGGCGGTGCGCTGATGAACATGGCGGGTGAGTTGATCGGCATCAATACTGCCATCTTCTCCAAGGGCGGCGGGTCGAACGGCATCGGTTTTGCCATTCCCGCCAATCTGGTCCGCGTTTTCGTTGCCGCCGCCGAGCGTGGCGACGCGAACTTCCAGCGGCCCTATATCGGCGCGACCTTCGATCCAGTCACCTCCGATGTCGCCGAGGCGCTTGGCCTGCACCGCGCGCGCGGTGCGCTCGTCGTCAGCGTCGTCAAGGGTGGCCCGGCGGAGAAGGCTGGCATCGAGCCGGGGCAGGTCGTAACGGCGGTCAACAGTTTGGAGGTGGAGCATCCCGATGCACTCGGTTATCGCCTCACGACTGCTGGCATCGGCAAGTCTGCCGAATTGACGCTGGTGGAGAAGGGCAAAGAGAAGAAGGTGACCATTGCGCTCGACACGGCGCCGGAAACCGCGCCGCGTGATGAACGCCTGCTGGAGGGACGCAATCCCCTGGCGGGCGCGACTGTCGCCAATCTCTCGCCGAAGCTTGCGGATGAACTGCGCATGCCTTCGCAGGTGACCGGCGTCGTCGTCACCGATGTGAAGCGCGGTTCGCCGGCCTATCGGGTCGGTTTCCAGCCGAAGGATGTCATCCTGTCGCTGAACGGCTCGGATATCGGCTCCACGGCTGCGGTCGAAAAGGCGCTGGATGACAATCCCGGCTTCTGGCGGGTGGAAATCCTGCGTGACGGTCAACGCATCCGGCAGTTCCTGCGATGAGCGATGACCTCTTTGCCCCACAGGTGCCTGTCGAGGTCGCCAACCGGCGGCCTCTTGCCGACCGCCTGCGTCCGAAGACGCTGGCGGAGGTGACCGGGCAGCCGCATCTGACGGGTGAAGAGGGCGTGCTGCGCCGTATGATCGATAGCGGCTCACTCGGATCGATGATCTTCTGGGGACCGCCCGGTACCGGCAAGACGACGGTCGCCCGTCTGCTTTCGGGCGAGGCCGGGCTGGCTTTCGAACAGATTTCGGCGATTTTTTCCGGTGTTGCCGATCTCAAGAAGGTTTTCGAGGCAGCACGCACACGCCGGATGAACGGCCGGCAGACGCTGCTTTTTGTTGACGAGATCCATCGTTTCAACCGTGCCCAGCAGGACAGCTTCCTGCCGGTCATGGAAGACGGCACCATCATTCTTGTGGGTGCAACCACCGAAAACCCGTCCTTTGAACTGAATGCCGCTCTTTTGTCGCGGGCGCGTGTCCTCACGTTCGGTTCGCATGACGAGGAGAGCCTGGGCGAGCTTTTGAAGCGCGCCGAAGAGGCGGAGGGCAAGCCTCTGCCGCTGACCGAGGAGGCGCGTGTCAGCCTGATCCGGATGGCCGATGGCGATGGCCGCGCCGTGCTGACGCTTGCCGAAGAGGTCTGGCGTGCGGCGCGCAAGGACGAGACTTTCGATACCGAAGGGCTGACGCGCATCGTGCAGCGGCGCGCGCCGGTTTACGACAAGGGACAGGACGGCCACTACAATCTGATTTCCGCGCTGCATAAATCGGTGCGCGGTTCGGACCCGGATGCGGCGCTTTATTATCTCTGCCGCATGTTCGATGCCGGCGAAGACCCGCTCTTTATCGGGAGGCGGCTGGTGCGCATGGCGGTGGAGGATATCGGCCTTGCCGATCCGCAGGCGCTTGCCGTCTGCAATGCCGCCAAGGACGCCTATGATTATCTGGGGTCACCGGAAGGCGAACTGGCGCTGGCGCAGGCCTGCGTCTATCTCGCCACCGCGCCGAAATCGAATGCCGTTTATACAGCCTTCAAATCGGCGATGCGGGCGGCCAAGGAAAACGGCTCGCTGGTGCCGCCAAAACATATTCTGAACGCGCCCACAAAGCTGATGAAGGGCGAGGGTTATGGTGACGGTTACCGTTACGACCATGACGAGCCGGATGCCTTTTCGGGACAGGACTATTTTCCGGAAAAAATGGGGCGCAAGACGTTTTACGATCCGCCCGACAGGGGTTTCGAGCGGGACATCCGCAAGCGTCTCGACTGGTGGGCGAAGCTGCGCCGCGAGCGCGGTTCGCGTTAAAAAGCTTTCTTCACAAAAAGAATCAGGCGCTTGCCAAAGTGAGTCGTAAAAACGCGCCATCCAACTGTTTCCAAAGGGAAATCAGGATGCCTTCCGGTGCTGCATGACCTGCGACGGGGCAGGCAGCATCTTGACCGAGGATTCCGCCAGACCACTGTGCCCTTCGGCATCGATCACCAGATGCCAGTGCAAGGTCTCGGGAATGCTGATGCGGATCGGCGATTTTTTCGCGACGCCGCCGAGATATTTGAAATCGAGCAATTCGGTGAAACGCTGGAAGTTTGCGCCTGTCATAAGCCGTACATTGTTGACGGCCGAAAGGGACACCTCAATGGTCGTCCCAGCCCGCAATTCCTTCAGGTCATAGTGTGTAAAGCGGAAATTCGGCCGTGACATTGCGCGTCTCCCTGTACCTGTATTTTGGCAAAAGAGGATAGGACGTCAGGGTTAACGAGCTCTTTAAAACGGCAGCACCCTGTAGAATTTCGGGTCGCTGCGCCGGCTTTGAAGGGCCGTGGAGAGTATTGGCGGGTTGGGAGGAGGAGGTCTGGAATAATACTAACGTATAATAAGCGTATTCAGTTATAATAAATTTTTTAACTCTAACATACGCTGGTCGAAGTGCCGTCAGCGGCGTTGGGGGGAATATGAAAAACGTCACGATATCTATGCGCCTTTATGCGCTCGTTGCATTGTTTCTGGCAATATTGACTGCGGCACTTACATTCAGCCTGTTCGAGACTTTTCATGAGATGGAACGCGAGCGTAAAGCGGGACTCGCATCCATGAACGAAACGGCTGTCGCCATTCTTGAGCAATATTACCGGCTGGAGCAGGGTGGCACCCTGACGCGTGAGGCTGCGCAGCAACAAGCCAAGACCACGATTGCGGCGATGCGCTATGGCAACGGCAGCGGCTATTTTTGGATCAACGACATGCATCCCAAGATGGTGATGCATCCGATCAAGCCCGAGATGAACGGCAGCGATCTCACTGCCAACAAGGATCCGAACGGCAAGGCGCTGTTCGTCGAATTCGTCAATACGGTGAAGGCGGGCGGCCAGGGCTTTGTCGATTATTATTGGCCCAAGCCCGGCGCGCCGGACCCAGTCGAGAAATTTTCCCATGTCGCCGGTTTCGCGCCCTGGGGATGGATTGTCGGCACTGGCGTTTATGTCGACGATCTTGAGGCGGTTTTCTGGAGCAATGCCTATTTCAACATCGCAGTGTGTGTTCTGTCCGGCCTTCTGGTGATCGGCGTGGCTGCAGCCGTCGTGCGCAGCGTGACACGGCCTATCGATCGCATCCGGCAGAGTATGAAGCGGATCGCTGATGGTGACGGCGAGGCGGAAATCGAATTCGCCGACCGTCGCAACGAAATCGGCGCCATTGCCAAGACGTTGCTGGTGCTGCGTGACAGCGTCAATGAGCGCAGCGCCTTGCAGGCCCGCGAGGCGGGGCAGCAGCGGGCGCTGGAGGAGGCGCGGCATGGCAACGAGATGGCGTTGCGCTCCGCATCCGAGCGTCAGGCTCATGCCATGAACGAGCTCGGCAGTTCGCTGGAAGCACTCGCCAATGGCGATCTGACCGTCGAGCTTGCCGATATCGGCGGCGAATATGAAAAGCTGCGCATGGATTTCAACCGCGCCGTCGGCGCGCTGCATGGGGCGATCGAGGCGATCGCCAGAACCGGCCATGTCGTCAACGATAGCGCATCTGACATCAGCGGTGCGACCGGCAATCTTTCGCGCCGGACAGAGCAGCAGGCAGCGGCGCTGGAGGAGACGGCGGCGGCTCTTGACGAAATCACCGCGACGGTGCGCACCGCTTCCGAACGGGCGAACGAGGCCCGACAAATGGTGCAGGATACAAAAACGAGCGCAGGCCGCTCGGGCGAGATCGTGCGTAATGCCGTCGATGCGATGGGCCGTATTGAGGAATCTTCGCGGCGCATCGGGCAGATCATTTCCGTCATCGACGAAATCGCGTTCCAGACCAACCTTCTGGCGCTGAATGCCGGTGTCGAGGCCGCAAGGGCAGGCGAAGCGGGACGCGGTTTTGCCGTGGTGGCGCAGGAGGTTCGCGAACTCGCGCAACGCTCTGCCAATGCCGCCAAGGAGATCAAGACCCTTATCAATCGTTCCGCGGAAGAGGTCGGCGGCGGTGTCGCACTCGTTCGCTCCACGGGCGATGCGCTGGATGAGATCGTGACGCTGGTCAACCGGGTCGACGGCCATGTCAATTCCATCGCCACGGCGGCGCGGGAACAGGCCACCGGCCTGCAGGAGATCAACACCTCCGTCAACCACATGGACCAGATGACCCAACAGAACGCCGCCATGGTGGAAGAGACGACGGCGGCCAGCCAGACGCTGGCCGAAGAAAGCCGGCAGCTCCGCGCGCTGCTGTCCCGTTTCGAACTCGGGCATGGGGCAGGGCGCGAGGTTTCGCGGGCGGCTTGATTTTTATCCGCTTGAGATAGTTTACAGGGCGCGGCTTTGGCTGCGCCCTTTCTGTTTCGAGGAAGTGAGACAACCTCTCCTCCGTCGTGCCGGACCCGTGGTGTGTCTGCATCGTGAGAGGCGTTGGTTTGCGGAGCTTTGCTGACACCTTTGGTATGATTTCGCTCGAGGCTTCCGCATTTCTCGCTTCACGGAACAGCCCGGTTCGTTATTTCTCCCAACCAATAAGGATTCGTTTACCCCGTTTCTTTAAAATTTACCTGTATTGCCGCGGGTAGCGGCCGCTGAAGGTACAGGTTCTCGTATGGCGTATGTTTCCCTTCCGCGTCGTCTTGTGACGTTGTTGATGATTTCCACGGTCATGGTGTCGTGTTCGGCGGAGGGCCTTGTGCCGCCGGCCGAGGTTGACGGCACGACACGTGTCGGCGCCATCCGGTCGTCGCGGCAGCAAGGCTACAGCGCGCCGCCGGGTGCGGTCTATCAGGCCGAGCGGACCGGGCAGGCCACCAATTATCCCGCAGCCGTGTCGCAGCCGATGCCGGAGCCTTATGCCTCGCAGGATCCCCTGCTGCAATCGCCACAGCGCGGCCAGGGCTATTCCACGCTGGATGGCCAGCATCAGGCGCGGATGGCCGCGAACGGCCAAAGTATGGCCTCCCCAGCCATGCCCAACCAGCAGGGCGCCGCAAATCAGATCGCCGAAGGCGAGGGCGGGGTGAACATGGATTCCATGCTGGGCGTGGAGCCGGTTCGCGGACTTGCGGAAGAGCAGGATGCCGATATTGCCGAAGGCGCTTCCGCCCAGCCGGTGGTGGACGGCATCGGCACCGACAATCCGGTTGCCGTTTCTCCGGCTCGCCGGCAACAAAGTGCGGGTCAGTCGCGGTTGATACCGCCACCGCCGCCGGGGTCTTCTTCCCGCCGCCAGCCGGTGGAGGAGGTCGCCATGCTGATGCCCAATGATCCGATGGCCCGCGACGGATTGCAAAGCAACCGCTCGGCTATGCCGCCCGGCGTCATGCCATCCTCGGAAGTGGCCTGTCGCTCCGAGCTGCGCCGTCTCGGCGTCGCCTTCCGCGATGTTGCGCGCATTGCAGATGGTCCGACCTGCGGTATCGACTATCCGATCGAACTCAGCGGGCTTGCCAGCGGCGTTGCCATCCGCCCGGCAGTGAAGCTCAATTGCCAGGTCACGCTTGCCTTCGCCAAATGGGTAAAGTTCGAACTCGTGCCGTCCTCCCGCTTCCGTTACCTCTCAGGCGTCGGGCGCATCACGCCCATGGGCGGTTATTCCTGCCGCAAGATGAATTCGCGCTCCAGCAATCCATGGTCCGAACATGCGCGCGGCAACGCCATCGATATCGGCACCATAACGCTGAACAACGGCAAGGAGATCGACGTCCGCAGCAAGAACTTCTTCGCCTTCCGGGAAAAGGCGCTGCTGAAGGCAGTGAGGTCCGATAGCTGCAAATATTTCTCCACGGTTCTCGGGCCGGGCAGCGATCCCAACCACTGGAACCATTTCCACTTCGACCTGCGCACCCGCAAGTCCGGTTACAGGCATTGCGACTAGGGGGCGACGAGACGACACGGTGGTGCATGACGATAGGCGTGAGGCATTAGTTGTGGTGCGTCACGTCGACCCGTAACTTCCCGTCCGTCCCGGCGCTACCCGGAATGACGGAGTGGGGGATGTGGCCACATTACAATTTGGGCCTGTTGGGTTTGGTGCTAGCCGCCCAAAAAAAGACCGGCCCTAAGGCCGGTTGAAGAAGACTGCCTAAATCGGGGGATATCGGCGTCTTTGCAAGGGCATGCAATGGGAAGAAATCCCATAAAACGGTCCATCCGGTGCGGATATCCGGCAAAAAACATCGCGCCGTACTGACCTGCGGCCAACATGGCTTGCCGCCCTTTTCTGATACGCTATGAGCGTCACATGTTTGTGACAACGGCCCCCGGGAGCCTGCTTTCATGCCCCCAGTTTCAGAGATACTGATCTTTGCTTCGGCGCTTGCGGCCGCGGGCGTGGTCGCTGGACTTCTGGCGGGGCTGTTCGGCATTGGCGGCGGTGCTGTGCTGGTGCCGGTGTTCTACCATGTGTTCGGGCTTCTGGATGTGCCGGAGGCGGTGCGCATGCATCTGTCGCTTGGCACTTCGCTTGCCATCATCGTGCCGACCTCCATTCGTTCCTTCCTGACGCATCAACAGAAAGGTGCCGTTGATATCGATCTCCTGAAGGGCTGGATCGTCGCCGTGCCGCTCGGCACCATCCTCGCATCTGTGGTGGCTGCGCATGCCTCGAGCGTCGCCCTGCGGCTGATCTTCGCTTTCATTGCGCTTGCGCTCGCTTTCCGGATGATCTTCAACCGGGCGAGCTGGCATCTCGGTTCAGACCTGCCGAAAAACCCGGTCCGCTTTCTGGTCGGCACCGGCATCGGCCTTCTGTCTGGCCTGATGGGTGTGGGCGGCGGGGTGATGAACAATACTTTCATGACGCTTTACGGACGCACCATCCATCAGGCGGTTGCCACATCCTCCGGTGTCGGAGTGCTTATTTCGCTGCCGGGTCTCCTCGGCTATATCTGGGCCGGCTGTGGTGATGCAGGTCTGCCGCCTTTTTCCACCGGCTTCATCAACTGGATCGCCGTCGCGCTGCTGATCCCCATCACGCTTGTCGTCGCGCCCTATGGCGCGCGGCTGGCGCATGCACTCAGCAAGAAGCAGCTGGAGCGGGCCTTCGGGGTGTTTCTGGTCTTCGTCGCGGCCCAGTTTTTCTACAGCGTCTACAGCTGATTTTCCCTCCCCGCCGAATGCAGTGTTCAGGCCGTTGGGCTGGCAATTGCGGGTTGTACGGCCTATATGGCGTGCATCTTACTCGTTTTTTCGAAAGATTCGCGATGAATGCCATTGTTTCGATACGGAATCTGACCAAATCCTACTCAAATGGCTTTCAGGCGCTCAAAGGTGTCAGCCTCGATATCAGAGAGGGGGAAATCCTTGCTCTTCTCGGGCCCAACGGAGCCGGCAAGACGACGCTGATCTCTATCATCTGCGGGCTTGTCAATCCGGGTGAAGGCTCGGTTCTCGTTGGCGGATATGATGTGGTGAAGGATTTTCGCCAGACGCGTGCCCTGATCGGCCTTGTGCCACAGGAACTGACGACAGACCAGTTCGAGACCGTGTGGAACACCGTCAGCTTCTCGCGTGGTCTGCATGGGCAGAAGAAGAACCCGGAACTGATCGAGCGCGTCCTGAAATCGCTGTCGCTCTGGGACAAGAAGGACAATATGTTGCGGGAGCTTTCCGGCGGCATGAAGCGACGCGTGCTGATCGCCAAGGCGCTTGCGCACGAACCGAAGGTCCTCTTCCTCGACGAGCCGACGGCGGGTGTGGATGTTACCTTGCGCCGCGACATGTGGAATGTCGTTTCCGAGCTGCGCTCCAAGGGCGTCACAATCATTTTGACCACGCATTACATCGAGGAGGCGGAAGAGATCGCCGATCGGGTGGGTGTCATCAATGGCGGCCAATTGTTGCTGGTGGAAGAAAAGACCGCGCTGATGAAGAAGCTCGGCCGCAAGCAGCTTTTCCTTGAACTTTCGCAGCCGGTGGAGGCGTTGCCGGACAGTCTCTCATCTTTCGGCCTTTCGCTCTCGGATGACCGCAACACCATCACCTACGAGATCGAGGATAACGGCGAGCAGGGGCGCATTGCCGATCTGCTGACCGCGCTTTCCGGTGCCAACATCCATTTCAAGGATATTTCGACACGTCAAAGCTCTCTTGAGGATATTTTCGTCTCGCTGGTAGGAGACCAGAAATGAATTTCGAAGCTGTCAAGTCCATCTACCTGTTCGAAATGGCGCGCACCCGCCGCACCCTGTTGCAGAGTGTCGTGTCGCCGGTCATTTCCACCTCTCTCTATTTCATCGTTTTCGGAACGGCGATCGGGTCAAGGATTCAGGAGGTTGGCGGGGTTTCCTATGGCGCGTTCATAACGCCCGGCCTGATCATGCTGACGCTTTTGACGCAATGCATCAGCAACGGCTCTTTCGGCATCTATTTTCCGAAATTCACCGGCACGGTCTACGAGATATTGTCTGCGCCAGTGGCGATGACGGAAATTGTTGCCGGTTATGTCGGGGCGGCGGCGACCAAGGGGCTGATGATCGGTACGATCATCCTGATAACGGCCTCCTTCTTCGTGGATATCACCATCGCCCATCCGTTCATGATGATCCTGTTCTTTGTGCTGACGGCGGTGAGCTTCAGCCTGTTCGGCTTCATCATCGGCATCTGGGCCACGAATTTCGAGCAGCTGAACCTCATCCCGATGCTGGTGGTGCCGCCTCTGACATTCCTTGGCGGCAGCTTCTACTCCATCGACATGCTGCCGCCCTTCTGGCAGACGGTCAGTCATTTCAACCCGGTGCTCTACCTCATCAGCGGTTTCCGCTGGAGCTTCTACGAGATCGCCGACGTCAATCCCGTCATCAGCCTGGCGATGATCACGCTGTTCCTCGCACTCTGCCTCGGCGTCGTCGGCTGGATGTTCAAGACCGGTTACCGGCTGCGCAACTGACCGGAAAGAGGTTTGCCGTGAATGTGATACGCCCGGTTTGCACCGGGCGTTTTCGTATTCGGATAGCGAGACGTTATTTTTGATCGCGAGCAGGAACTGTCTGCCCGGCAGGTTTTACCTGTCTCGCAATCTCAACTCATCGGTCTGCATCTGCATCGAACCAAGCGTCGACAGGAAGCTCATGCCGAGCAGGCTCTGGCCCAGTTGGCCATCCTGCGCGACGAGGGCGGGGATGTTGCTCCGCGCGATCGGGCCGATGCCGATCTCGGACAGGGTGACGGGCGCTGCCGCCGTGCGGCCGTTCGCGGTCATCACCGGCACGGTGTAGCGCAGTTTCGTGGTGTCGATGCCGATGGCGGCGGCATCGGCATTGGCCAGCACCACGGAGCTCGCGCCGGTATCGACCAGCATGTGGATGGTTTTGCCTTCAATGCTGACATTCGCCTCGAAATGGCCGCTCATCGATTTGTGCAGTATGATCTCCTGTTCGCCGCCAGCGGTCGTCACCACCACCGCGCGGCCGGGCATCAGGCCACCCAGCAGCCGGTCGGCGAAGGATTGCAGGTCGTAGCGATAGAGATAGACGGATACGAGGCCGAGGATAATCACGAGCCAGATGGCGAGTTGCCGGACAACGCTTGCGAAGCTGCCGCGGCTTCCCGCCAGAATGCCGACTGATAGCAAGCCCGCAATCGGCAGGAGATAGACGATCTGCCCGAATTTTTCGTTGTCGATGCCGAAGGTGCGGCCGCTGTCGTGATTGACGAGAAGCAGGCCGAGACCCACGGTCAGCAAGAGAAGAACGAAAGTCAGCCTGTTCATGCGGTGTGCGTCTCCCTGGAGGTGTCCTTGCCTGTTTTTGCCAGTCTTTCGGGAAGCGCCTGCATGATCATGCGGCGCTTTTCGTCGCTATAGGTCGCCCAGCCGCCGATCTCGTCCAGCGTGCGTCCGCAACCGATACAGAGGGTGTTTGTGGCGTCGAGGGAGCAGATATGAATGCAGGGTGTTTCCATGGGGATCTATATCAGTCTGTCACGTCGCAAGGGCAAGAGCGATGAGAGTAACGATCTCCGTGATCTGCTGGCTGGCGCCGATTGTGTCGCCGGTGTGGCCGCCGATCTTGCTGACACAGAGCCTGCCGAACAGCATCGTCGCGAGGCAGGCAGCCGCCAGAACGACTACGATAGACACAAAGGGCAGGGCATGCAGCGTGAAAAGCACGAGCAGCAGCAACCCTGTTGCGAGCGCGATGTTGCGCTCGCTTTCCCCGGGTTGGCCGGCGCCGGCGGCGATGCCGGAGGTTTTGGCGGCGGGCATTGACTGCCAGTGCCATACCATCAGGGCGCGGCTCACCACCAGCGCGGCAATCAGGCAGCCGGCGGCGGTCTTGGCAGGCAGGGTTTCTATAAGCGATGCGAGTGCCGTGGCGCGCAGTGCAAAGGACAGGACCATGGCGATCGTGCCATAGCTGCCGATGCGACTGTCCTTCATGATCTCAAGCGTTTTCGGCTTGTGCTTGCCGCTGCCGAAGCCATCGGCCATATCCGCCAAGCCGTCTTCGTGCAACGCACCTGTTATGAGCGCGGTGACGGCGATGGCAAGCCAGCCGGTGAGCTGCGGTGAGGCGTCGAACTTCGCTAATGCCACCACGAGGACAGCAGCGGGCAGGGCGATCAGGAGGCCCGCGGCGGGAAAAGCGCGTGCTGTCCGGCGCATCGATGGACCGTCACCTTCACCGAAGAAGCGCGATGAGACCGGCAGGCGGCTGAGAAAGGCAACGGAATGCATGACATCTGTTATAAAATCCCCGGCCTTCATGCTCTCTCCGCTGCTGTGCTTGCATTTCCGGTTGTTCCGCGGCGCGTCCGCGATTATGAGAGGCGCAACAAAGACCGATTTGCCGGAAAACACAAGTTTCCGCCAACCCGACGACGAGAAAGACAGATACCATGAGCATGAGCGGATTGCCCTTCGACGATTTCCGCGCGCTGCTGCGCGAGCTTCCCGGCCCGGATACGCATGCGCTGGTCGCGGCCAAGGAGCGCAATGCGCAACTGACGAAACCGGCCGGTTCGCTCGGTCGGCTGGAAGAAATCGCCATGTGGCTTGCCGCATGGTCGGGTCGCTCGCCCGCCGTCACCCGTCCGCTGGTGGCGATTTTCGCCGGTAATCATGGCGTCACCCGGCACGGCATCACGCCCTATCCGACATCCGTGACGCAGCAGATGGTGGAGAATTTTGCGGCAGGCGGTGCGGCGATCAACCAGATTTGCGTCACCAACGATCTCGGTCTGAAGATTTTCGATCTGGCACTTGACTACCCGACCGGCGACATCACCTGCGAGCCTGCCCTTTCCGAGCGCGATTGCGCCGCCACCATGGCCTTCGGCATGGAGGCGATTGCTGGCGGTACCGACCTTCTCTGCGTTGGCGAAATGGGCATCGGCAACACGACCATCGCAGCGGCGATCAATCTGGCGCTCTATGGCGGTACGGCTGAAGAATGGACCGGTCCCGGTACCGGCTCCGAAGGCGAGGTCATGGCGCGCAAGATCGCGGCGGTGAAGGCTGCCGTCGAGTTCCACAAGGACCATCTGTCCGATCCGCTCGAAATCATGCGCCGTCTCGGCGGACGCGAAATTGCGGCGATTGCCGGCGCCATCCTTGCCGCGCGCGTGCAGCGCATTCCTGTGCTGATCGACGGTTATGTGGCGACTGCCGCTGCAGCACTTCTGAAGGCTGCCAATCCTTCGGCGCTTGACCATTGCCTGATCGGCCATGTCTCCGGTGAACCGGGCCACCTGGCTGCCGTCGAGAAACTTGGCAAGACGCCGCTGCTGGCGCTGGGCATGCGGCTTGGCGAGGGCACGGGTGCCGCTTTGGCCGCCGGCATCGTCAAGGCTGCCGCCGCCTGCCATTCCGGCATGGCGACTTTCGAAGCTGCCGGTGTCGATACTGGTACCCATTCCTACACTGAGCATTGAGGCCAAAGATGGACGCAACGCCGCAGAAGAAGCAACCGGAACCTGCCTTCCGTAAGGAAAAGGGATGGCGGCATCTTTTTGCCGCTGCCCGCTATTCCTTGCAGGGGCTTGGACGGCTGTGGCAGGAAGCGGCGTTCCGGCACGAGGTTCTCGCCTTCGGCGTCGGCCTTGCCCTGCTTCTGGTCGCCCGCGCGCCGTTTGCGCATCTTCTCGTCTTTACGGTGCTGATGCTGCTTTTGTTCGCGGTCGAGGCGCTCAATACCGCGATTGAGGAGTTGGTGGATCGCATCTCGCCGGAAATTTCTTCCGTCGGGCGGCACGCCAAGGATCTCGGTTCCTTCGCCGTCTTCTGCCTTTTGACGGCAAACGGATTTTTCGTGCTTTATTCGCTGGTGACGACGCTGTTCTTCTGAACGGCAGATTTGACGCTTAGGCGAAGGACCGGCGGCGTGGCTGGATGGCGTGGGTTTCCTCCACGGCTGGCAGGCTTTGCAGCACGCGTTTTGCCGGCAGGATGGCGATGCCTTCGGTGCCTTCACGCAATTTCGATTTCAGGATGAACTGGCCGTCATGCTTGGCAAGGATGGCCTGAACGATGGGCAGGCCGAGCCCGGTTCCCTGTTCGGCGCTTTTGATCGCGATCGATCCCTGACCGAAGGCCGACAGCACCACGGGGATCTCTTCCTCTGGAATGCCGGGGCCGTTGTCCTTGATCGACACATATTGCCCGCCACCCGCCGTCCAGCCTGCCTTCACGAGTATTTCACCGCCCTGCGGGGTGAATTTGACGGCGTTGGAGAGCAGGTTGAGGATGACCTGGCGGATCGATTTTTCATCCGCCCAGACCTGCGGCAGGCTGCTCTCGAACTGCTGCGAAATCCTGATGGTCTTGGCGCGGGCGCGAAGCTGGATCATGCCGATGCAATCTTCGGCGATCTCAAGCATCGAGACCGCTTCCTCATTGAGGTCGTAGCGGCCGGCCTCGATACGCGACAGGTCGAGGATTTCGTTGATAAGGTCGAGCAGATGCTGGCCGGAACGGTGGATGTCGCCGGAATATTCCTTATAGAGCGGATTGTTGAGCGGACCGAGCACCTCTGCTGACATGACTTCGGAGAAGCCGAGAATGGCGTTGAGCGGGGTTCGCAGCTCGTGCGACATGGAGGCGAGAAAGCGCGATTTCGCCAGATTGGCCTCTTCCGCACGCCGCCGCGCCTCATCCGACATCGAGTTGGCGACTTCGAGTTCGGCGATCAGATCATCTTTTTCAGTCTGCGACGACAGCAGCTTGATGCTGGTCTGGTAAAGCCTGCTGGTGATGCGATGACAGAAAAGAATCGCCATGCCGAACATCAGGGCGAGGCCAACATCGAAGGGATCGCGGGAGACGACGGAGGTGACGCACAGCGCCGCCAGCACCGGCAGGAAGGTCATGAAGGTGGCCCGCCGCAGCATGAAATTGGCCATAGCGGTAAGCGAAAGCGCGATCAGCAGCGTCGCGCCCTTGAAGAAAAGAACGAGTGCCGGGTTGTTGCGCACCGGTTCGGCCAAGGCGAACATTGCCCAGGCGCAACCGATGAGGATCTGCATGGCAAGGAAGAGATTGCGCCACTTCGGCAGATTTTCGGCCGTGATCCCCTGTTTGGCGGCTCTTTTGGCCAGCACCAGAGACATGGCATGGAAACTCAGCGCAATGAGCGACCAGATGATCAGCCCTATGTCACCCGTGATATACAAACCGATGATAGAGGCGAATACGATGAAAAGCGGCATGACCATCGCGCCCTGAAGGGCTTCTGCGATGTGCATCGTCAGCATTTCACGTTCATAGGCTTCGCTGCCGCCAGCGCCTTGCTGCAAGCGTTCACGCGTCGTCTTCACCGTGTCGAAAACAGCCTTGTTACGGTGCTTTCGTGAACGGTCGACGATGATCTTATCGGTGGACGTGCTGACGCTTTTACTCATTGTTACAACGCAGGTGACATGAACCCTTTGCAGGCTACGCACAAAATCTTAAGAAGATGCTGCCGTGAAAGGATTTGTTTGCCATTTCTGACAAGGGTTTGTTGTGACATGAGACGAAATGGAGGCAGGCGCGGCTTTTTCTCGACGTTTCGCGACGGCGGGCTTTTCCTTGCCACCGTTTTTCTCGGCATTCTGATTGCCGCCAAGCTCGATCAGATCAATAGCGAGACCCATACCGGCCGTTTCTTTGTGATCGATGGCGATACGCTTTCAAAGGGCGAGGACCGGTTCCGGCTGCTCGGCATCGATGCGCCGGAGCTTTCGCAGACGTGCCGGCGCGGCAGCGAAACCTGGCCATGCGGCGCGGAGGCGCGCCGCGTTCTGCAACAGATGATCGAAGGCACGACCTTTTCCTGTTCCGGCAGTTCCAGGGACCGTTACGGACGTCTGCTGGTCTATTGCTCGGCGGGAGACCGGGACGTGTCCTCGGAAATGGTGGTGTCGGGTTTTGCCATCGCTTCAGGTTATTTCCAGTTCTCCGGCGAACAGGCGCTGGCGCGCAAGGAAGCTCGCGGCATATGGGCCGGAGAATTCGAAAGACCGGCGGAGTGGCGGCGCGAACATCGCGCAGCGGATTTGCAAACGCCCGCGGCGGGTTTCCTCACCATCATCCGTCATCTTCTGGGATGGAATCATGGCTGAGGCGGATCGAGCCCTGCGGATGAATGACGACGGGTTGGACGGGCTGCGGGGCGCGATTACCCTCTGTCGCATCTGTCGCGACACCCCAACCTACGGACGCCTGCCGCACGAACCCCGACCGGTGGTCGTGATGTCGACCAAGGCGCGTATCCTGATTGCAGGGCAGGCGCCCGGGCTTCGCGTGCATGAAACGGGTGTGCCTTTCAACGATGCCTCCGGCGACCGGCTGCGCCAGTGGCTGAATGTTGATCGTGAGACATTCTACGATCCGGACCGCTTCGCTATTGTGCCCATGGGGTTCTGTTTCCCCGGCTATGACGACAAGGGCAGTGACCTGCCGCCTCGACGCGAATGTGCGCCGCAGTGGCGGGAGAAGGTGCTGGCGGCGATGCCGCAGGTGGAGCTGGTCCTTGCCATCGGTCAATATGCCCAGGCCTTTCATCTCGGCGAAAGACGGCGGAAAACCATGACCGAGACCGTGTACGACTGGCGCAGCTATTTTCATTCAAATTCGGGACCGGCCATTTTGCCGCTGCCGCATCCAAGCTGGCGCAACACCGGCTGGCTGAAGAAGAATCCGTGGTTTACCGAGGAGCTGCTTCCTGTTCTGCGAGAACATGTGGAAATGCGACTTTAGTGAAACAATTTTCTGTTTTTCTCTAAAAATTAGTGTATTGAAAGGAAATTAATTCAGGAGGGTAGACGCATTGGATCGCCTAGACCGTAAGATTTTGCGCATTCTGCAAGAGGATTCCACGCTGGCTGTCGCTGATCTGGCGAAAAAGGTCGGCCTTTCCACGACGCCCTGTTGGCGGCGTATCCAGAAGATGGAAGAGGACGGTGTCATCCGCCGGCGCGTGGCGCTGCTGGATCCGGTCAAGGTCAACACCAAGGTCACCGTTTTCGTCTCCATCCGCACTGCCTCCCATTCCATCGAATGGCTGAAGCGGTTTTCCGAGGTGGTGTCCGAGTTCCCCGAAGTCGTCGAGTTTTACCGCATGAGCGGCGATGTCGATTATCTGCTGCGCGTTGTAGTGCCTGACATCGCGGCCTACGATGCCTTTTACAAGCGGATGATCGCCAAGATCGAAATTCGTGACGTGTCGTCTGCCTTTGCGATGGAACAGATCAAATATACGACGGAACTGCCGCTCGATTACATGCTGCTGGATAATCCCAAATCCGGCGAGGAATGACCCCGGCTGATCAGGCTTTTTGAACAATGCCCTTTCCGGCTGCCGGGGAGGGCATTTTTCGTTGCGCAGTTTGCTTTTCCGCAAGCACTCAAGTCGGCCATCTGGCGGTTGTCCGGGGAATGCACACTCCTGGCGTGCCGAGGCGGCCAGGCAATCTTATTCCGCCTGCGACGGCAAATTCGCACATTCAATTCTCTTTGCACTCGTGCCGCGCAAAGTGGGATTTTGATAAAATCACTCGAATATCTACGCTTTGTATATCTGATGATGGCAACAGCGAAGGATATCCACATGCTCACACGACGCGGAACATTGGGACTGATTGCAGGTGCAACGGGGGCGGCGTTCCTGCCGCATATCCGGCGGGCTGGAGCCGCGACCACCACATTACGGATCGGCTGGCAGAAGAATGGCGTGATCGCGTTGGCAAAGAGCCAGGGCGCGCTTGAAGCGCTGTTGAAGGATCGCGGCATTGAGGTCAAATGGTCGGAGTTCTCCTCCGGGCCGCCGCTTCTTGAAGCGTTGGGCGCAGGTGCGCTGGATATCGGACCGACGGGCGATGTGCCGCCACTTTTCGCGCAGGCTGCCGGTGGCAATCTGCGCTATGTGGGAACTTACAAGGGCGCTGCCGGCGGATCGGCAATCCTTGTGCAGAAGGATTCGCCGCTGAAGACGCTGGCCGACCTCAAGGGCAAGAAGGTGGCTTTCAAGCGCGGCTCCAGCGCCCATAACGTTACTGTCAAAGCATTGCGAAAGGCCGGTCTGACGCTGAACGACATAACATCCATCGACCTTGCCCCGCCGGATGCGGCGGCCGCTTTCCGCAGCGGCAGCATCGATGCCTGGTCGATCTGGGATCCTTATTTTGCCGTGGCGGAAAAGGAGCCGACGACACGAGTTCTCGCGACTGCCGAAGGTATTGTCGATCCCTGGAGCTATTTCCTCGCCAATGGCGACTTCGTGGAAAGCAATCCCGACCTCGTGCCGCTGCTCCTCAGGGAACTCGCAAGCGTCGGCGCAAAGGCTCAGGCCAATATCGATGAGACTGCAAAATTGCTGGCGGCGATAACCGGCGTCCCGCAGGATGTCACCAAGGTGTCGCTGACGCGTCCGGGAGCGGATCTGGGGCGTGTCTCGCTGGTTTCGGATGAGGCCATCAGCTATCAGCAGGCGCTGGCCGACGAGTTCTACGATCTGAAAATCGTGCCGAAGAAACTCAAGGTTACCGATATCGTCTGGCGTCCGAAAGCGAGTTGAGCCGGGCGAAAGCTGAGTCTCTTCAATCGTCTGGCTGTTGTTGCTGAGAGATTGATTCAGGCAAGCGCTCCATGTCAGGAGCGCTTGCCTCTGCCTCAGCCCTTGAGCCTGGCAATCACCAGATGGCCGGGTGTGGGGTTGCCGTCCTGCATGCGCACGTTAATGTCGGTGACTTCGACTATGTCGAAACCGGTCGCTGCCAGTCTTTCCCGAACATAGGTTTCGGCGTGGGCGAAACGCTGGTGCGGGCCGACCATATAGCGGCGTCCGGCCATGGTTGCCTCGGGCAGCGTTTCCGACGAGAAGATCAGCAGGCCACCAGGGACGAGGTTTTCAGCGGCGCCGAAAAACAGCGGTTCCAGCGCGCCGAGATAGGGCAGCACATCGGTTGCGGTGATGATGTCGAAGGGCTCGTCGTCATTGTCTTCGAGAAAGTCCTCGGCTTCGGCGACATAGAGCGTCTCGTAGAGGTCCTTCTCGTGGGCGATCTCGACCATGTTTTCGGAAATGTCGATGCCGGTGATGTCATCAGCCATGTCGCGCAGCGCTTCGCCGGTGAGGCCGGTGCCGCAGCCGAGATCGAGCAGGCGCTTGAAGGGGCCGAGATCGAGCGTTTGCAGGCGCTGGCGCACCATCATCGGCACTGCATAACCGAGCTGTTCGACAAGAATATCCTCGAAGGCTTCGGCGTGCTGGTCGAACAGGGTTTCGACATAGGCGTCGGGCGCTTTGGAAGGCGGTTCGCCGCGGCCCATGGCGGCGATGCGAACGGCTGCGCCGCCATGATCGTCCGGGTCGATGGCCAGAACCTCTTCATAGGCCTTCACCGCCGCGTCAACATCGCCGGCTTTTTCAAGCGCGAGCGCGCGGTTATAGGCTTCGGCAAGCGCCTCTTCGTCAATTTTCTGGTTCTTCGTCATCGTGCGGTATCCGTCAGCATCTTCAGTTGAAGTCTGCTGTAAGCCGCAAGACGGACGGGCGCAATGCTTATGTGGCGATGGGCCTCAGTGGAGAATGAACTCTCCTTTCAGTGCGCGCCATTCCTGCGCCGAGATCACCTGCCGGTGCACATAGCGGACCGAGTGCAACGGACCGTCTAGCTTTTCCTGCCAGAATTTGAGGAAACCGTGCATTTCGGGGAAATCCGGGGCGAGATCATAGTCCTGCCAGACATAGGTCTGGAGAACCAGCGGATGGTCCGGCATGCGATAAAAAATCTGGGCGGTGGTGAGGCCGTAGCCCCTCAGCATCATTTCCATTTCCTTGTTCATGTCGGCTGTTCCCGTTCTCATGATTGCCGATCACAGCGTTGTCGCTGTATCTGATATGGGAACACGACAGGGTTAACCCAACCTTGCCAAAGGTCTGGGTTGTCACAAAATAGTTATATTTTTCAAAATGTTGGCAGTCTTCTCTGTTGAGTGCTGCCAACGGTGTCCCTAGCGCTTGAGATGGCGCGTCAGGCGGGCTTCGAGCCATGCCCAGACATGCCGGAGCGTCTCGACGATCGTCAGGTAGAAGATCGCCGCCCAGAGATAGGCCTGATAATCGAATGTGCGGGAGAAGGCGTAGCGCGTCTGTCCCATCAGGTCGAAGACCGTGACGATGGAGACCACTGCCGAACCCTTGATCATCAGGATGATCTCGTTGCCGTAGGGGCGCAGCGCCACGATGAGGGCCTGCGGCAGAATGACCTTGCGGAAGGTGATGAATTTCGACAGGCCGAGCGAGGCGGCACCTTCAATCTGGCCGCGTGGCACGCTTCGGATCGCGCCCCTCAGAATTTCGGCCTGATAGGCGGCGGTGTTGAGGGTGAGCGACAAGAGGCCGCAATACCAGGCCTCACGGAAGAACCACCACAGGCCAACGGTTTCCAGCCCCTGACGGAAACTGCCGAGGCCGTAATAGATCAGGAAAAGCTGAGCCAGCAGCGGCGTGCTGCGAAAAACGTAGACATAGGCATAGGCCAGCGCGCTGATGACGCGATTTTCCGACATGCGGGCGAAGGCGATCGGCACCGAGAGAAGTGCGCCGAGGATGATCGAACTGCCAACCAGCGTAATGGTGGTGATGAGGCCATCGATGTAACGCGGCCCGTAACGTTCGAATTTCGCCCAGTCCCAGCCTTCGATCATCGCAAAGATCAGCCCGGCGGCCAGCAGCAGCCAGAGCGTTATGACGGCGATGCCGACGACGCGCGATATGTTGAGGGGCTTGTCTGTGGCGACCGGCGCGGGGCGCGGCGGAATGAGTTCCTGAACATGGCTCATCGGCTTGCCTCCGACTTGCGTGACCAGCGATCGATGAAGCCGATGCCGATGGAGGAGAGCAGAGCGAGGATGAGGTAGAGCAGACAGGCGATGCCGTAGAAGAAGAAGGCTTCCTTGCTGACGCGGGCAGCGATGCCGGTCTGGCGCACGATATCGGCAAGGCCGATGATCGAGACGTAAGAGGTATCCTTGAGAAGGATGACCCAAAGGTTGGTCATGCCGGGCAGGGCGATCCTGACCAGCTGCGGAATGATGACAAGCACCATGGTGTGGCCGCGCGAGAGGCCGAGTGCATGGCCCGCCTCATATTGGCCCTTTGGGATGGCCTTGAAGGCGGATAGCAACACTTCCGAGGAATAGGACGAAAACACCACTGACAGCGCGACCATGCCCGCCACGAAGGCGTTGATCTCTACCGGGCCGGTTATCCCGACATAACCGGCGGCCGATTGCAGCAGCATCTGTATGCCGTAATAGACGATGAACAGCGTCAGGAGTTCCGGCAGGCCACGGAAGATGGTGGTATAAACACCGGCCGCCAGCCGCAGCGATTTTTCTTCCGATTGCGCGGCGAGCGCAATGAGGAAACCGATCACAAGCCCGACGGGCAGGGTGGCGAGCGCCAGCGAGATCGTGACCTTGACGCCGAAGGCGATTTCGTCGCCCCAGCCGGCATCGCCACAGGTGACGAGGGTGCCGTTTCCGAAAAGCGTGAAGAGACCAACCGGCCCACAGAAAGGGTCGAGAAGTGTCGAGACATAGGTCCAGAACGCACCTATGGCGGAAAATGCTCCGCTCATGCCAGTTTTCCCCCGCGGTCTTAAGCCGCCGTGATTGTTATGGTTACGTTTTCAAACAAAAATGGCGGAAGGGCAAGCCTTCCGCCACCAGATTTCAACAGGCGACGCGCCGCTTACTGGCCGTAAACGTCGAAATCGAAGTATTTCTTGTTGATTTCCTGGTACTTGCCGTTGGCGCGGATGCCGGCGATGGCAGCCGTGAACTTATCGGCGAGCGCCGTATCGCCCTTGCGAACGGCTACGCCTGCACCATTGCCGTTGATCTCGACATCCACCGGAAGCGGCGTCAGGATCTTGCAGCACTTGCCTGCATCCGATTTCAGCCACTCCGACAGGACGACGATATCATCGATGACGGCGTCGATGCGGCCGTTGGCGATGTCGAGCTTATATTCGTCGGCGGTCGGGTACATTTTCAGGTCTGAACCCGGGAAGTGCTTTTCGGCATAGTTGGAGTGGGTCGTGGAACCCTGCGCGCCGAGCGACTTGCCCTTCAGGTCGTCGACGGACTTGATCGGCGAATCCTTCGGTACGGCGATTGCCGGCGGGGTGTTGTAATATTTCTTCGAGAAATCGACCTTCTGGAGACGCTCCGGCGTGATCGACATGGACGCGATGATGGCGTCGAACTTCTTTGCCTGCAGGGCGGGGATGATGCCGTCCCAGTCATTGGTGACGAAGGTGCATTCAGCCTTCATTTCGACGCACAGCGCCTTGGCGATGTCGATGTCGAAGCCGGTCAACGTACCGTCGGCTTCCAGATTGTTGAAGGGCGGGTAGGCGCCTTCCGTGCCGATGACGATCTTGTCCTGCGCGAGGGCCGCGCCGGAAAACAGGGAGATGGCGGCAATCGATACGGCTGCGAGCAGACGGGTGGAAATAGGCATTTCGATCCTCTCTTTTGGTCGTTCATCCGCAGTCTGTTGTTGTTTTCAGTGCGGACGTCGTGAGCGCAGGCGCAACAGAACGGGTTGCCATTCGTGGCCTTCAGCGCGCGGCAATTATTCGTCCGGTTGGTCAAAAAATGCAACTGCAATATTAGCGCCCTCTTTTTCGTCGCGGAGCTTTCACGAAATGGCCTTGATCTGTTCATTTCCGGTACAGAACGCTTTGGTCATCATGGGAACCTAAGCGTATGCAAGGCGTTGACCAGCGCCTGCACGCGCGGCCGGATTCACAATGTCGCGGCATAAGCGGCGTACAACGATTGGCAGATGAGGAAGCACCGATGCTGAAGAAGAACACATTGCTGACGGGGGTGGTTTTCCCCCTCATGTCGCTGGCGATCGCGGTGGAGCCGGCCGCCGCCGGTTATGCCGGCGCCGCACGGACGCAAACGCAAATGCCCCAGGCACAGGCCCCGGTGATATTGGCGCAGGCGCAGCCGCAGGCGGAGGAGCAAAACCCGGAAGAGCTGCTGCGCAAGCAACGCCAGCAAGCAGAAGAGGCGCAGCCGAAGCCAGAGCCAGAGCCGAAAAAGCAGGAGCAGGCTCCGGAACCGCAGCGCGAACAGCCGAAGGCTGAAGCTGCACCGGCCGAACCGCGTCCTGAACCCAAGCGTGAAGCTCAGCCCGAGCCGCAACGCGAGCCTCAGCCAGAACCGAAACGGCAGCAGCAGCGCGAAGCCCAACCGGAACCGGCGCCAGCTGAACAGCCACCCGCCCGCAAGCAGCGCCCGCAGCCTGAGCCCGAAGCCGCACCTGCACCCGCCGAGCAGCAGCCGCAGGAACGGCCGCGCAAACCGGCTAGAGCCGAGCAGCCGGCAGGCGAGGGCGAGCAACGCCCCGCACGTCCGCGCAAGCCGGAGCCGGCGGCCGAACAGCCAGCCGCACGCCCTGAAAATACCGAGCAGCCGGCGAAACAGCGCGAGCCCGCCGCCGAGAAAAAGCCGGTAGAGGAAAAGGCTCCAGCACCGGAACCGAAATCGGAACCCGCCGAAAAGGCCGTTCCGGAGAAAAAGCCGGCGGCTCCTGAGCCAGCTGTAAAGGAGGCTCCTATTCCAACGGAAGCGCCGACACCGGCACGGCCACCGGCTCCGGAAGCTCAGCCCAATCCTGCGCCCGGCCAGCAGCCTTCTGAAAAGCAGCCAGTAGAAGGCCAGGGCAAGACGGAGCCTGCAGCGCCGCTGCCGGGTACTCCGACACCTCCGCCGCCAAGCGGTGCCACGACAGGACAGGCGCCTGCCGGCGAAGCCGTTCCGAATCAGGTCGCCATTCCGCAGACGGAAGCGCCTCCGACGACGAAGCAGGAACTGGACAAGGCCAAGGCTATCGCCAAGGACCCGTCCAAGACTGCCGACACCGTCATTCTGCCCGTCGACAAGGGTGCCGCCGTTCTCGACAGCGACAAGGAAGTGGAGCGCTCCGGTAACAATCAGGCACGCGAGCAACGCCGCCGCGAGCGTGAGCAGGCCGGTGACGTGAAGGTGCCGACTTCCGACGCCGAAGCGCAGCGCGCCGGTGCTGCCGGAGGCAAGGCTCCGCCGCCCGTGAAGATGGAGGCGATTACCTCTCAGCAGGGCGAGCGTGTCGACCGCCGTCCGCAATATGACCGGCCGGAAGGTGCCCGGGAATGGCAGCCGCGCGAAGGCGGCCGGCGCGATCAGGATCGCGATGCGCCGATCATCCTGCAGTTTGGCGACCGCGTGGTTGTGCGCGGCGACGACAATCAGCGCTTCATCCGCGATGGCGGCGAGCCCTATTACGAGCGCCTGCCCGGCGGACGTGTCCGCGAGACCGTCGAGCGTCGCGACGGCACGCAGGTGGTGACGATCCGCAACCGCTATGGCGACGTCATCCAGCGTTCGCGCATCGATGACCGTGGCCGGGAATATGTGCTGTTCTATGCACCGGAGCTGATGGACGAACCGGACCGTGAATATGTCTATCGCGATCCCGGCCTCGACCTGCCGCCGATGCGTCTGCGCATTCCGGTTCGTGACTACATCATCGACACGTCGAGCGATCCGGACCGCGATTATTACCGCTTCCTGGAGCAGCCGCCGGTCGAGCCTGTGGAGCGTGTCTACTCGCTGGATGAAGTGCGTTATTCGGCCCGTATCCGCGACAAGGTGCGCCGTATCGACCTCGATACGATCACATTTGCCACTGGAAGCGCTGATATTCCGATGGCGCAGGCCCGTTCGCTGCGGAAAGTAGCGGATGCGATCAACAAGGCGCTGGCAAAGAACCCGGCGGAAACCTTCCTGATCGAAGGCCACACCGATGCCGTTGGTTCGGATGAAAGCAACCTCGTTCTTTCCGACGAGCGTGCCGCTTCCGTCGCCAATGTCCTGACCGATGTTTACGGCATTCCGCCGGAAAACCTGGCGACGCAAGGCTACGGCGAGCGTTACCTGAAGGTTCAGACACTCGGCCCGGAACAGCAGAACCGCCGCGTCACCATCCGCCGCGTGACACCGCTGGTAAGACCGGTCGCCCAGAACTGATAAGGTTCAGGAACTGAAAAATGAAAGCCCGGAAAGCGCGAAGCTTTCCGGGCTTTTTTATTGGTAGCAAAGTTCCCAGGCCGACACATTATCCGTAACTCCGGACCAGATCCGGGGTCCGGCGTGATCAAGTCCTGCATGACTGGGATTCTCACCCTGCCATCACCCTCAAATTTGAGGATAATCCAGCCTCTAACGCTTAGTTAAGCGCCACAGCAATCTCTGCTGCGAGCTGGGCATTGTTGCGTACCAGCGCGATATTGGTCGCGAGGCTGCGGCCGTCGGTCAGGCGGAAGATATCGCCGAGCAGGAAGGGCGTTACGGCCTTGCCGGTGATGTCCTCGCGCTCGGCGTGGGAAATGGCGCGATTGATGTAGATTTCCATCTCCTCGCGCGGAATTTCGTCCTCTTCCGGCACGGGATTGGCAATCAGCATACCGCCATCGATGCCGAGCTGTTCGCGGGTCGTCTGGAAATTGGCGATGGCTGCAGGGCTGTTGAGCGACAGCGGGCTGGGAAGGCCCGAAGAACGCGACCAGAAAGCCGGGAACTCTTCCGAACCGAAAGTCACGACAGGCACGCCGTTGGTTTCGAGAACTTCCAGCGTCTTAGGGATGTCAAGAATGGCCTTGGCGCCGGCGCAGACGACGATCACGCCGGTTTTGGCAAGCTCGGTCAGATCGGCGGAAATATCGAAGGTCTCCTCCGCGCCCTTGTGTACACCGCCGATGCCGCCGGTGGCGAAAACGCGGATGCCGGCGCGGGCAGCGGCAATCATGGTGGCTGCCACTGTCGTGGCACCGGTGCGGCGCTCGGCAATCGCAAAGGCAATATCGGCGCGCGAGACCTTCATGGCGTCGGTGGTCTGGGCAAGCGCTTCGAGCTGCTCCTTCTCGAGGCCGATATGCAGCGTGCCGTGAATGACGGCGATGGTTGCCGGAACGGCTCCCTGATCGCGGATGATCTGTTCGACGCCTTCAGCCATCTCGATATTGCCGGGATAGGGCATGCCGTGGGTGATGATGGTCGATTCCAGCGCGACGATCGGCGCGCCGCGCTGTTTGGCAGCGGCAACCTCTTGCGAATAGACGATGGGCAGGAGCGGGGAGATGGGGCGGGTCATTCTGTTTGTTCCAGACTATAAAAAAAACGGGTTCATGCCAGCATTTCGGCCTTGGGGACAAGCCCCAACATGGTCTCGACACTGTCTTTTGACAGGTCTTGGGCGGTGGCGAAAGGCGATTGCACGGTGATGGCGGCCGCCGCGGCACCCAATCGCAGGGCCTCAGTGATGGCTTTGCCCTCCGTAATCGCCGCGAGATAACCTGACGCCATGGCGTCTCCGGCGCCGGTTACGTCTTTCACCTCGCGGATGATGGGTGGGTGGAGGCTTGCGGTTTGCGTCGCGTTGAAGGCTACCACTTCGCTTGCGCCACGGGTGATGACGCCGCCGGCAAGGCCTGCCCTGCGGAGAATGCCCGGCCAGTCGCGAACATTGTCTGCCGTCTGTCCGGTCAGCGCGCGCGCCTCTGCCTCGTTCATGAAGAGAATGTCGATATCGGCGAGCATGTCCTTCAGCTTCACCGCCTTGGCGGGCGAAATGGCGATGGCCGCGAGCGGCTTTTGGCAGGCGCGGGCAATGAGACCGAGCGCCTCCAACGTATCCTCCGGCAGATTGGCATCGCAAAGCAGAAGGTCGCTCGCGGTAATCGCTTCACGCACCGCGCGAACTTTGAGTCGGCGCGGCGAAAACAGCTTGTAAAGGTCCATATCCGCAAGTGCGATGACAAGATTGCCGTCGCGCTCCAGAATGGCGGTGTAGCTTGGCGTGCGGCGATCGAGGAAAACGAAGGGCGTATCTTCCACGCCCGCCTGCCTTGCTGCCTCCGCCACCGCTTCGCCGGTCACGTCGCCGCCGCGCGGTGCGATGATACGGACGGCAAAGCCGAGCCGCGAAAGATTGCGCGCCGCATTGAAACCGCCGCCGCCAGCCTCTTCCATCCATGAGCCAGGATTGCTGGCGCCGGGCGCCGTTTCAGTCTCGATCATGCCGCGCCTGTCTATATGCGCGCCGCCCAGAACGAGTATTTTCTTCACGCTTGTGTTTCCCTCTTTCGCGGATGGAAAAGGTGGACGATTCGTCCCAATCTTCTGTTTGTTCCCCTTCACATCCGGTCAGCAGCGATAGGCCGGACACGGAAAAACGAAAGCAGAACAAACGACTTATCGCTATTTGTTTTCAATATGCTGGCTGCGCCTTGCGATATGAGAACAAATAGAGTACATCCTATTTCCATACTGCTTCATTGCCTGTGCGGCTTCAATAACCTAAAGGTGGATCGGATGGCACAAAATTCTTTGCGTCTCGTAGAGGATAAATCGGTGGATAAAAGCAAGGCACTGGAAGCGGCGCTCTCCCAGATCGAACGGTCGTTCGGCAAGGGATCGATCATGAAGCTCGGTTCCAATGAAAACGTGGTTGAAGTAGAGACCATTTCGACGGGTTCTCTCAGCCTGGATATAGCGCTCGGTATCGGCGGTTTGCCGAAGGGGCGTATCGTTGAGATTTACGGCCCGGAAAGCTCCGGTAAGACGACGCTTGCGTTGCAGACGATCGCGGAAGCCCAGAAAAAGGGCGGCATCTGCGCCTTCGTGGATGCCGAGCACGCGCTCGATCCGGTCTATGCCCGCAAGCTCGGTGTGGATTTGCAGAACCTTCTGATCTCGCAGCCGGATACGGGCGAGCAGGCGCTTGAAATCACCGATACGCTGGTGCGCTCCGGTGCCGTCGACATTCTGGTGGTGGACTCGGTTGCGGCGCTGACGCCGCGTGCCGAAATCGAAGGCGAGATGGGCGACAGCCTGCCAGGCCTTCAGGCACGTCTGATGAGCCAGGCGCTGCGCAAGCTGACCGCCTCGATCTCCAAGTCGAAGTGCATGGTGATCTTCATCAACCAGATCCGCATGAAGATCGGCGTCATGTTCGGTTCGCCGGAAACGACGACGGGCGGTAATGCGCTTAAATTCTACGCCTCGGTGCGTCTCGACATTCGCCGTATCGGCGCCGTCAAGGAGCGTGAAGAGGTTGTCGGCAACCAGACCCGCGTCAAGGTCGTCAAGAACAAGATGGCACCGCCTTTCAAGCAGGTGGAATTCGACATCATGTATGGCGAAGGCGTTTCCAAGACCGGCGAGCTTGTCGATCTCGGCGTGAAAGCCGGTATCGTCGAGAAATCCGGTGCATGGTTCTCCTATAACAGCCAGCGTTTGGGGCAGGGGCGTGAAAATGCCAAGACCTTCCTGCGCGACAATCCGGAAATGGCAAGCGAGATCGAACTGGCGCTGCGCCAGAACGCCGGTCTGATCGCCGATCGGTTCCTGCAGAATGGCGGCCCGGAAGCCGGCGAAAGCGACGACGGTCCCGACGAGGGCTGATGCATTCGAAGGTACGGGCGTTCGCGTCCGGTGGCTTTGCCGGCATGAGCCGGTATGGATCAAAAGGGTCGCGCGATTTTCCTCGCGTGGCCCTTTTTCTTTGCCTAGACGCCTTGGTGCGCCTCCATGGCTGGACAGGGCAGGATGCGGACGATAAAAGCCTTTGATTTTGCAAGATAGCCATCATTCGGGATGGCGGTGATGGACTCCAGCTGTGAGCGGTGTGTGGGCATGAGCGGTGTGAATGAAATTCGGTCGACCTTTCTCGACTACTTCAAGAAGAACGGACACGAGATTGTGCCCTCCAGCCCGCTGGTGCCGCGCAACGATCCGACGCTGATGTTCACCAATGCTGGCATGGTGCAGTTCAAGAACGTCTTCACCGGTCTCGAAAGCCGTCCTTATTCCACCGCTGCCTCGGCGCAGAAATGCGTGCGCGCCGGTGGCAAGCATAACGACCTGGACAATGTCGGTTATACGGCCCGTCACCATACGTTCTTCGAAATGCTCGGCAATTTCTCCTTTGGCGACTATTTCAAGGAAGAGGCGATTACCCATGCCTGGAACCTGATTACCAAGGAATTCGGCATCGATCGCAACCGTCTGCTGGTCACGGTCTATCACACCGACGACGAGGCTTTTAATCTCTGGAAGAAGATCGCCGGTTTCTCCGACGATCGCATCATCCGTATTCCGACCAGCGATAATTTCTGGGCCATGGGCGATACCGGTCCGTGCGGTCCCTGCTCGGAAATCTTCTATGACCACGGCGATCATATCTGGGGCGGACCGCCCGGTTCACCGGAAGAGGATGGCGACCGTTTCATCGAAATCTGGAACCTCGTCTTCATGCAATATGAGCAGCTGACGAAGGAAGAGCGCATCGATCTGCCGCGCCCTTCTATCGACACCGGCATGGGTCTCGAGCGCATTTCGGCGTTGTTGCAGGGCAAACACGACAATTACGACACCGATCTGTTCCGGGCGCTGATTTCGGCCTCTGTCGAAGCGACCGGCGTTCCGGCAGAGGGCGAGAAGCGCGCCAGCCACCGCGTCATTGCCGATCATCTGCGCTCCTCCGCTTTCCTGATCGCCGATGGCGTCCTGCCGTCGAATGAGGGCCGTGGTTACGTTCTGCGCCGCATCATGCGCCGCGCCATGCGCCATGCCGAGCTTCTCGGTTCGCGCGAGCCGCTGATCTACAAGCTGCTGCCGGCGCTGATACAGCAGATGGGCCGCGCCTATCCGGAACTGGTTCGCGCCGAGGCGCTGATCTCCGAGACGCTGAAGCTTGAGGAAACCCGTTTCCGCAAGACGCTGGAACGCGGCCTGTCGCTGCTGTCTGACGCGACTTCGACCCTGCACAAGGGCGACATGCTGGACGGCGAAACCGCCTTCAAGCTTTACGATACCTATGGCTTCCCGCTCGATCTGACGCAGGATGCGCTGCGCGCCCGCGAAATCGGCGTCGATATTTCCGGCTTTACCGATGCCATGCAGCGCCAGAAGGCGGAAGCACGCTCGCACTGGGCTGGTTCCGGCGACAAGGCGACCGAAACGGTGTGGTTCGAACTGAAGGAAAAGCTCGGCGCGACCGAATTCCTCGGTTACGACACTGAAACAGCCGAAGGCGTTATTCAGGCGATCGTCAAGGACGGCAAGTCGGTGGACAGTGCTGCCGAGGGCGAGACGGTTCAGATCGTCGTCAACCAGACGCCATTTTATGGCGAGTCCGGCGGTCAGATGGGCGATACCGGTGTAATCTCTGGCGATAACGGCACCTTTACCGTTTCAGAAACCCAGAAGAAGGGCGAGGGCCTCTTCGTGCATTCCGGCACGGTGTCCAAGGGTGGATTGAAGCTCGATGACGCCGTGCAGCTGACGGTCGATCACGACCGCCGCTCGCGTCTGCGCGCCAACCACTCCGCCACCCACCTGCTGCATGAGGCGCTGCGCGAGGTGCTTGGCACGCACGTCGCACAGAAGGGTTCGCTGGTTGCACCCGAGCGTCTGCGCTTTGACGTTTCGCATCCGAAGCCGATGTCGGCCGAGGAGCTGAAGGTCGTCGAAGAAATGGCAAACGAGATCGTCTTGCAGAACTCGCCTGTCGTGACGCGTCTGATGAGCGTTGACGACGCCATCGCCGAGGGTGCTATGGCACTGTTTGGCGAAAAATACGGCGATGAAGTCCGCGTTGTGTCCATGGGCACCGGTGTTCACGGTGCGAAAGCCAACCGTCCGTACTCGGTCGAGCTTTGCGGCGGCACCCATGTTGCCGCAACCGGCCAGATTGGCCTTATCCGCATTCTTGGCGAAAGTGCCGTCGGTGCGGGCGTGCGCCGTCTTGAGGCCGTAACGGGTCAGGGCGCGCTTGCCTATCTCTCCGAGCAGGATGAGCGCGTAAAGGCACTGGCCTCGTCGCTGAAGGTTCAGCCGGGCGATGTGCTGTCGCGTGTCGAGGGACTTCTCGACGAGCGCAAGAAGCTGGAGCGCGAGCTTGCGGATGCCCGCAAGAAACTCGCAATGGGCGGCGGCTCGTCGGATGCCGGCGCAAACGACGTACAGCAGGTTGCTGGCGTCAATTTCCTCGCAAAATCCCTGTCCGGCATCGATGCCAAGGACCTCAAGGGTCTTGCAGATGAAGCCAAGGCCAATATCGGCTCCGGCGTCGTGCTGCTGATCGCCGTGTCCGAAGACGGCAAGGCAAGTGCTGTTGCTGCCGTGACCGAGGATCTGACTGGCCGTTTCAGCGCCGTCGATATCGTCCGCACGGCCTCTGCGGCCCTCGGCGGCAAGGGCGGCGGTGGACGCCCGGATATGGCGCAGGCCGGCGGCCCCGATGGCGCCAAGGCACAGGACGCCATCAACGCGGTGGCAGCGGCCCTGGCGGCCTGATCTGGATGAATTGAAAAAAGGCGGGGTTCTACCCCGCTTTTTTGATTCTGGATGTTGAAATCCGAAAGGAACGTGATGCGCTTTGTAAATCCCATCCCTTTCGTGTGCGATATCAACCGCTCCAGGGAGTTTTATCGTGACAGGCTCGGCCTGAAGGTTTTGGACGATTTCGGAAATTTTGTCCTCTTTGAAAGCGGCTTTGCAATCCATGAGGGGCGTTCGCTCGAACAGACGGTCTGGCGGACATCGCCGGACACGGACAAACCTTACGGCAGAAGGAATCTGCTGCTCTATTTCGAACATGAGGATGTCGATGCGGCATTTCGGAATATTGCGCCGCATGTGGAGTTGATCCATCCCGTTGAGCGGCAGGCATGGGGACAGAGAGTGTTCCGTTTTTATGATCCGGACGGGCATGCAGTCGAGATCGGCGAACCACTCGCCCAGTCCAACGAATAAGCCCGCTTCCAAAATCCGTTTTGTGACCCTTGTAAGCGCTCGTGCTCCGCTTTCAGGCGAAATGCCTGTCAGTTTCCTCAACCGGCCGCCTGCATATCCTTCGCTGCCGCTTCGTCAAGCTGGGTGGCCCGCTTGAAGGCGGGGCGGTCTGTCAGATGCGCCATATAGTCCGTGAAGGCCGGACGTTTTTCGATTGTGCCGAACTGCAGGCCCCAGCCGACATGGGCACCTACATAGACATCCGCCGCAGTGAAGTGATCGCCGGCGATGAAGCGGTTTTCGCTGACGGCACGTTCGAGCGTGTTGATCGCATCCGCATAGCTGCCGCAGCCAGCCATACGCAGCTTTTCCTGCGGCACCTCGAAACCCATCGCCTTCATGCTGGTTGTCATTTCCAACGGACCGGCAGCAAAAAACATCCAGCGGTAATAAAGTCCGCGCGCTTTCGGCGTCGGCGCAAGGTTGGCGCCCGGAAAGGCATCCGCCAGATAGGCGCAGATCGCTGCCGCTTCGGTGACAATGGTGTCGCCGTGTTTGATGGCGGGCACCTTGGCCATCGGGTTGATCAGCCGATAGGCCGGCGATTTCATCGACGTCGAGAAGCCCAGTATCTCTGTCTTGTAGGGAACGCCCACTTCCTCGAGCATCCATCGCGCAATGCGTCCGCGCGACATGGGATTGGTGTAGAAGATCAATTCACTCATTGCTTTGCCTCCCCAAGCAAAATTGCAAAAGCATCATTGAAAACCCGCGCGCAGTTCGCGCTGACACGGTGCGTTTTTATAGTCCACAGCATTATCTGTTTTCCCGAAGGATCGAGCTGGTAACCACATGAATTTTTGACTGTGCCGGACAAGTTATGTGTCGTTTTATGCTGTTTCAGCTATATATTTTTATTTTTGTGACTGCGGCACGCTGTGGAATCGAAGTCTGCGCCTAGTGCAACATCTAAGCAAGATACTGTGAACAAAAAAAGAAACCCGGCGTTGCGGCCGGGTTTCCTTTTGTCGATATTTCAAACGGGTAGTGCCCCGTTCTTTTAAGCCGCCATCGCCTTCTTGAGGTTTTCATCGATCTTGTCGAGGAAGGCGGTGGTGGAGAGCCAGGGCTGGTCCGGACCGATGAGGAGCGCGAGGTCCTTGGTCATGAAGCCGCTTTCGACGGTGTCGACGCAGACGGTTTCGAGCGTTGCTGCGAACTTTGCGAGTTCTGCATTGTCGTCCAGCTTGGCGCGGTGGGCGAGGCCACGGGTCCAGGCGAAGATCGAAGCGATCGAGTTGGTCGAAGTTTCCTGACCCTTCTGGTGCTGGCGGTAGTGGCGCGTGACCGTGCCGTGTGCCGCTTCAGCTTCAACCGTGCGGCCGTCCGGCGACAGGAGAACGGAGGTCATCAGGCCGAGCGAACCGAAGCCCTGGGCAACCGTATCAGACTGCACGTCGCCATCGTAGTTCTTGCAGGCCCAGACGTAACCGCCGGACCACTTCAGAGCGGAGGCAACCATGTCGTCGATCAGGCGGTGTTCATAGATGATGCCGATTTCATCGAACTTCGCCTTGAACTCGGTCTGGTAGACTTCTTCGAAGATGTCCTTGAAGCGGCCGTCATAGGCCTTCAGGATGGTGTTCTTGGTGGACAGGTAAACCGGCCACTTGCGCATCAGGCCGTACATCATGGATGCGCGGGCGAATTCGCGGATGGATTCGTCAAGGTTGTACATTGCCAGCGCAACGCCTGCGCTCGGCGCGTCGAAGACGTCCTTTTCAATGACCTGACCGTCTTCGCCGACGAACTTGATCGTCAGCTTGCCCTTGCCAGGGAACTTGAAATCGGTTGCCTTGTACTGGTCGCCGAAGGCGTGGCGGCCGACGACGATCGGCTTCGTCCAGCCAGGAACGAGGCGGGGAACGTTCTTGCAGATGATCGGCTCGCGGAAGATGACGCCGCCCAGAATGTTGCGGATCGTGCCGTTCGGGCTCTTCCACATCTGCTTCAGGCCGAATTCCTCGACGCGCTGCTCGTCCGGCGTGATCGTCGCGCACTTGATGCCGACGCCGTGCTTCTTGATGGCATGTGCCGCATCGACTGTTACCTGGTCGTTGGTAGCATCGCGGTTTTCGACCGAGAGGTCATAATATTCGATGTCGAGATCGAGGTATGGCAGGATCAGCTTGTCCTTGATGAGCTGCCAGATGATACGGGTCATTTCGTCGCCGTCGAGATCGACGACTGGATTGGCTACCTTGATCTTTGCCATGAATTCCTCACCTTCGAAGCTGTGGCGCCTGGTGACGCCGGTATTCGGAAAAATATCCGGTGCGGCTATAGCATCGCGCGCGCCTGAGGCAAAGCCATGGGGGGCGCTTTTTTGGCGCGGTGCAATAACGCTTTGCGCATTGCCAAACCATATTGCCGGAATACAGTCAGGCGAATCGCTTCGCCCGCGCGTCGGGCCTACCTCCGGGATCACATCATGCGGAATATTCTGCTTCTGACTGCCGCCGTCCTCTTTTCCCACAGCGCCCTTGCGGCCGGCCCTGCCGATCCCGTCCAGAAGGTGATGGACATTACCGTCAAGAACTGGTCCGGCGATGCGGAAAACTGGAAATACATCTTTGACGAGGACATGCTGACCAGCCTGTTCAGCAAGGACTTCGTTGCCCAATACCGCGAAGCTTCCAAGAAGCCGGCTTACGAGGCGGAAAGCGGCGAGACCGGCGATCCCTTCGGCTACGATGTGGTGACCAACTCGCAGGATGGCTGTCCGCTGGTGGATGTTTCGGTAACGCCCGGTGAGGTGAAGGACGGCGTGACTGACGTGACGGCGAAGTTCAAGCTCTGGGCCTGCATGGATGAGGCAGAGATGAAGGCAACGGTCGACGAGGTACATTTCGATGTCATCGAGGAAAACGGCCAGCCTGTCATCAGCGACATTCACCGGGTTGGAGACGAGGGCAGGGATTCGCTGCGCGCAGAGATGGCGGCGATCATCAAGGGCGAATAACAGGGCGTTCTGCCTGCCCCGGCTTTGATTTTGGCGCCGATCTGTGCCAGTGAAGCGCGCTTTAGAGCATTTTCAGGAAAAGCGGCGACCGGTTTTCAGTCTGGAAATGCGCGAAAACCATAAAACGCATCGGCCTGAAAAATCGATGCGGCGCTTCAGAAACTGGAAAACGACGATGGCAGGCACAAACAGCGAGCTTGAACTTGTGGCGGAAGGCCCGGCGATCATTCTGGTCGAACCGCAGCTCGGCGAAAATATCGGCATGGTGGCACGGGCAATGGCCAATTTCGGTCTTGCCGAACTTCGCCTCGTCAAGCCGCGTGACGGCTGGCCGAACGAGAAGGCGCGCGCCGCCGCTTCCAAGGCCGATCATGTCATCGACGGGACGAAGGTGTTCGAGACGCTGGAAGAGGCGATCAAGGATCTCAATTTCGTCTATGCCACGACCGCGCGGGAGCGTTACGGTTTCAAACCGGTTCGTGCCCCCGTCACCGCAGCCGGCACGCTGCGCGCGAAGTTCAAGGCGGGTGAAAGAACCGGCATCCTGTTCGGGCGTGAGCGCTGGGGCCTTACCAATGAAGAAGTGGCGCTGGCCGATGAGATCGTGACATTTCCGGTCAACCCCGCCTTCGCCTCGCTCAACATCGCGCAGGCCGTTCTTTTGATGTCCTATGAGTGGATGAAATCCGGCATGGACGATCTGGACGAGACGCTTTTCCAGCCCATCGAGCAGCGGCCCTCGACCAAGGAACAGGTCTTCGGCCTGTTCGAACACATCGAGGAGGCGCTCGATGCGCGCGGATATTTTCATCCGCCCGAAAAAAAGCCGAAAATGGTGGACAATCTGCGTGCGGTGCTGTCGAGACGCGGCTTTTCCGAGCAGGAAATCAGTGTTTTCCGTGGCGTGATCAGGTCACTCGATCGTTTTCCCCGGCAGTGGCCTAAGCAGGCAGGCCGGGCCGGGACGGCGGAGGGACCATTGTCGGAGAGGGCTGGGGAGAATGCTGAAGACGACTGAGGCTCTGGCCGATGTTCTCAAACCGGTGCTGGTGTTCGATTCCGGCATTGGCGGGCTGACGGTACTGCGCGAGGCGCGCGTGCTGATGCCCGAGCGCGGTTTCATCTATGTGGCCGACGACGCCGGTTTCCCCTATGGCGGCTGGGAAGAGGAGGCGCTGAAAGCGCGCATTCTTTCGCTCTTCGAAAAGCTGCTTGAAGACTATAGCCCTGAAGTCTGCATCATTGCCTGCAACACCGCCTTCACACTGGCAGGCGCCGATCTTCGGGCGCGCTTCCCTGATATGACTTTCGTCGGCACCGTTCCAGCTATCAAGCCTGCGGCCGAACGCACCCGTTCCGGTCTCGTTTCCGTGCTGGCAACACCCGGCACCGTCAAGCGCGCCTATACGCGCGATCTCATCCAGTCATTCGCCACGCAATGCCATGTTCGCCTCGTGGGATCGGAAAATCTGGCGCGTATGGCCGAAAGCTGGATCAGGGGCGAGCCGATCTCCGATGAAGCCGTGCTGGCGGAAATCGAACCCTGCTTCATCGATAGCGACGGCAAGCGCACCGATATCGTTGTTCTCGCCTGCACTCATTATCCCTTCATGGCCAATGTGTTTCGCCGGCTGGCGCCATGGCCGGTGGACTGGCTCGATCCCGCGGAAGCGATTGCCCGTCGCGCGCGCCATCTGGTGCCGCTGCCGCAGGATGCGGAGCATCCAAATGGTTTCGATTTCGCCGTCTTCACTTCCGGCAAGCCGGATTTCGCCACACGGCGGCTGATGCAGGGTTTTGGCCTCAGCGTCTCGCTGAGCTGAACGGCTTGTTGCATTTTTGCATCTATTCTGCCGGACTTTTGCAATTCGAGATTGCGACCTCTTGTCGCGTCCGGCATCTCGTGTAAGATGCATCTTGTCTGTAACCGCTATAAAAAGGAGGCGTGGAATGACTGACTATATGAATATGCGCCTTACCGGCATGTCTGGCTTTTCCGGCATGGTCGTCGGCGGTTACATGTCCCGAGGCATCGACCTCCGATAAGGCTTCCTGCCTGATTTCCCTGCCGTTTGGCATCTTCACTTCGTCTGACAGCTGAATTGTGCGTCCGCGCTACCGCGTGTTGCGCCCGCCGTTCCTGCATGTCGTTTTATCATCGATAAAGGACCTGGCTGCTTCGCCGCGCCGGGACGGATTCCCCATGCAGAAAAATCAACCATTGGTAGCATATGCGCTGCCGGATGCGGTCGACCGCCTGTTCGTCACATTCGGCGTCTGGAAAACCCTGAAAGCGGTTCTCGTCGCGGCAATGGTGCCGCGCCCGCCGCCGACCGATCTTTCCGATCTGCCGGAGCGTCTTCTGGACGATATCGGCCTGGAGCCGTCCGACCGCAAAATGCGGCGGGAGTGGGCCCCTCCTTACTGGGCGCCGCGGTTTTGATGGCGACAGTCTCTCCGGCGAGAAAATGCCGGGGAGGCTCCGTCGTCCGTTTCCACTTCTAATGATGTTCGAAATGCGCGCCTCCGTCATGCGGGACTCGACCCGTCGTCCACCCACGGCGCGTCTGCGAGGAGTTCATTGCCGCACTTCAGTTTTCCGTAACGGAAGCTGCGGAAAGGCCTGGCATATAGCGCGTTGCACTATTCTCGGGAACGTCCGGGCGGGCGTTACTCCTGATCTTGCCCTGCGGCTGGAGCGGGCAGGGGGCAGCGCGGCGCGGCATGGCTTGCCATGCCGTCAAATTACGATCTTGCACAGGCGATGAAGCGGCAGCAGCAGCCCCTTCGTCCGCTGGATGACAAAGCGGCACAGCCTCCGAAAATTTGGCTTGATACCGTGCGCTTTTGGTGGCTTGCTCCAAAGACCGAACGGGGGAGATTGCATCATGCCACTGGAGAACTGGCTGGCCTTCGTGGCCGCATCCGCCATCATGCTTGCCATTCCGGGGCCGACAATCCTGCTGGTGATTTCTTATGCTCTGGGGCATGGCCGCAAGGCGAGCACCGCGACGGTGACGGGTGTGGCGCTTGGTGATTTCACTGCGATGACGGCCTCCATGCTGGGGCTCGGCGCGCTGCTTGCCACATCGGCGGCCCTTTTTACCGGCCTGAAATGGATCGGTGCGGCTTACCTCATCTATCTCGGCATCAAGCTGTGGCGTTCGCCGGTCGGCGGAGAAGGTGCCGAAGGGACGGGCGTTACCGGCCGTGAAAGGCCGCTCAAAATCTTCCTGCATGCCTATGTCGTCACGGCGCTGAACCCCAAGAGCATTGTCTTCTTCGTCGCCTTCCTGCCGCAGTTTCTGGTGCCGACTCTGCCTTTCTGGCCGCAGGTGCTGATTTTCGAAGCGACATTCCTTGTGCTTGCCAGCTGCAATGCGGCGCTTTATGGACTTCTGGCAAGTGCCGCCCGCAATACGATCCGCAAACCCAAGGTTCAGCGCATCGTCAACCGCACGGGCGGCGGTCTCCTGATCGGCGCCGGTCTCATTACATTTGGCTGGAAGAGGGCGGTTTCGGCGTAAAACGCCCGTCGATCGCCTGAAATTCGGACATAACAAAATGGCGTTGCCGCATATTCTTCTTGCCCTGATCACCGTGTTTTTGTGGGGCTTCAACTTCGTTGCCATCAAGATCGGCGTCGCCGACATGCCGCCTCTGTTTCTGACGGGGGTGCGCTATCTGTTTGCAGCCGTGCCGTTGGTATTCTTCCTGCCCAAACCCAATGTGCCGTGGCGGCATATGATCGTTTACGGCATGGCGATGGGTTTCGTGCAATTCGGCCTGCTTTACCCGGCCATCAAGCTCGGCCTGCCGGCTGGACTTGCTTCGCTCGTCATGCAGTCGCAGGCCTTCTTCACGCTGGCGCTGGCCGTGGTGTTTCTCGGCGAGCGGCCGTTGCCGTCACAGATCGTCGGCGCAATCGTTGCCTTTGGCGGGCTGGCGGTCATCGGCGTGGAGCGCATGACGGCTGCAGCGTTGATACCGCTGCTGATGGGCGTCGGCTCGGCTATTGCCTGGGCCTGCGGCAACATCGTCAATCGCCGCATCGGCCAGGTGAATGCGGTCTCCTTTGTCGCATGGACGAGCCTTGTTCCCGTTCTGCCGTTGGTCCTGCTTTCGCTGGTGGTGGAGGGACCTGATGCGATTGCGCAAGGGCTGCGCAATGCGACGCCTACGATGGCTCTCGTGGTGATCTACATGGCCTATGGTGCGACCATCGTCGGCGCGGGTATCTGGAGTTACCTGCTTCTGCGTTATCCTGCCGGAACGGTGGCGCCGTTTTCGCTGCTGGTGCCGATTGTCGGTTTCGTCAGCGCCTATCTCGCTTTTGCGGAGCATATTACTGTCTTCGAAGTGGTCGGTGCCGCATTGGTCATCATCGGGCTGATGCTGAATGTGTTCGGCAGGCGGCTATCATTTTCGCGCGTCTCGTCCGGGGCCGCATAGATGTGGCGCAATTGCCTGTGCATTATCGGCACGGGGCAGACGCAATCGGTGATTTTTTGGTAAAGAGCATGTTCGGCCGCCGTTACGGGAATCGGCCGGATGACATGCAGCACGAGGAACGGAACATTGCAGGTCGGCATCGACATGGGAACCCTATCGGGCGGGCAGCAGGCCAAGCTCGATATTGAGGAATTGCTTGCAACGCGTTTGCTGGTGCAGGGCAATTCCGGGTCCGGCAAGTCACACCTTCTGCGCCGGCTCCTGGAGCAATCGGCGCAATGGGTGCAGCAGGTCATTATCGATCCCGAGGGTGATTTCGTCACGCTGTCCGACAAGTTCGGCCATGTGGTGGTGGATGGAGAGCGCACGGAAGCCGAGCTTGCGGGCATTGCCAACCGCATCCGCCAGCACCGCGTTTCCTGCGTGCTGACGCTTGAAGGTCTTGATATCGAGCAGCAGATGCGGGCCGCTGCCGCTTTCCTCAATGGCCTTTTCGATGCGGATCGCGAATTCTGGTATCCCGTGCTTGTCGTTGTGGACGAGGCGCAGATGTTTGCGCCCTCCGTCGGCGGCGAGGTGACCGAGGATGCGCGCAAGGCGTCGCTGGGCGCCATGACCAATCTGATGTGCCGTGGGCGTAAACGCGGGCTTGCGGGCGTCATCGCCACGCAGCGCCTTGCCAAGCTTGCCAAGAACGTAGCGGCGGAAGCCTCGAACTTTCTGATGGGCCGCACCTTTCTCGATATCGATATGGCGCGCGCTGCCGATCTGCTCGGCATGGACCGGCGGCAGGCGGAAATGTTCCGCGATCTGCAGCGCGGCAATTTCGTGGCGCTTGGACCGGCGCTGTCGCGCCGCCCGTTGCCCATCGTCATCGGTGCGGTGGAAACCTCGGCGCGGTCTTCCTCGCCGAAGCTGATGCCGCTGCCGGATGCACCGCAGGATGTGGAGGATCTGATCTTCACGCCGGACCCGGAAGAGTTCACGCGACCCGCCACGCGCCGCACGCTGCCAGCGCCGCGCCCGACAACCGATATTCTCGCTGAACTCTCCCGCTCCACCCCCGCCGCCGCCGGTCCTTCACCGGAGCAGTCGGCGCGTGCAGGTCAGCCGGAGCTGACGCCGGAGGAGCGCGAAGAGAAGATCGCGGCGGTGCTGGTTGAAATTCTCGACGATCCGCAATCGGCCTATCGCACGGACGCCGTGCTGTACCAGGATTTTCTGGTGCGCGCGCGCATGCGCCGTATTCCCGGCACGCCGATGACGCTGGCGGATTTCCGCCGGCAAGTGGCGATTGCCCGCTCCGGCGTGGATGCGGCAATGGCGGCCAGCGAAGGCTGGGAGAAAGCGCTGGAATTGTCGATGTCGGTCTCCGACGATCTGCAGGGGGTTTTCCTGCTGTTGGTCAAGGCGGCGCTCAATGAGGAGCCTTGCCCATCCGACGCCCGTATTGCCCGCGCTTACGGTACCCATTCCGCCCGCCGTGCGCGCCGTCTTCTCGGTTATTTCGAGGAGAAGGAGCTTGTGGTGGTACACGCCGATTTCTCCGGCAAGCGCATCGTGGCGTTCCCCGATCTCGACGCGAAGACCGCACCCGGCGATGCGGATGCGGCTGAGGATGATGCGAGGCTGGCGGCCGAGTAACTTGGGGCAGGGTTTCCTGCCGCCAACATTTTCAGGTGTTACTCGATAGCCTTTGTTTCCTTGCGCGTCGCAATCAGCGAACCGATGATGCCGGTTGCGAGGATGGCGATGGTGACGCCGAGCGAGACGGCGGGCGGGATCTTGGCGATGCCCAGCATATCCGCGACGAAAATCTTCGAGCCGACGAAGACCAGAACTGCGGCTAGCGCGTATTTCAGATAGGCGAAGCGGTGGATCAGGGCGGCAAGTGCGAAATAGAGGGCGCGCAGGCCGAGGATCGCGAAGATGTTAGAGGTATAGACGATAAACGGATCGGTGGTGATCGCGAAGATCGCCGGGATCGAATCGACCGCGAAGATGAGGTCGGCGATTTCGACCATGATGAGCGCCAGAAACAGCGGCGTCACGAAGGTCTTCAGCTTGCCTGTGGCAGCATCGGTCTCCTTGACGAAGAATTTCTCGCCATGCAGCTTCTCCGTTACCGGAAGGCGGCTACGCAGGAATTTCAGGATGCGGTTATTGCCGATGTCGTTCTCGTCATGGTCGGATGAAAACAGCATCTTGAGGCCCGTGAAGACGAGGAAGGCCGCAAAGAGATAAAGCACCCAGTGGAAGTTTTCGACAATGGCGGCGCCGCCGGCAATCATGATGCCGCGCAGAACGATCACGCCGAGGATGCCCCATAGCAGCACGCGGTGCTGATATTGGCGGGGAATGGCGAAATAGGAGAAGATCATCGCGATGATGAAGATATTGTCCATGGCGAGGCTTTTTTCGACCACGAAGCCGGTGACATATTCCATCGCTGACTGTTCACCGGACTGGTACCAGATCCATCCGCCGAAGGCCAAGCCGATGGCGATATAAAAGCCGGACATCAGCAAGCTTTCACGGATGCCGATTTCCTTGGAATTCTTGTGCAGCACGCCGAGATCGAGCGCCAAGAGGCCAAGGACGAGAGAAATGAAGACCGCCCACATCCATGTGGGGGTACCGAGAAAATCGTTGAGGAGGAACTCCATCAGTCAACCTTTAGCCGGACGAGGTTGGCTTTGCGGATGGGGACGCGTATCAGGAATAAACGTGGGCCCCAACCTTCAAGAGACTCGACATCGCGTGTTGTCCGGTAACACGCCAGAGGGGCCCGAGTCCTGATTACGGCTTAGAAGTGGGTGGGCCTTCCAGCTTTTCAAGGGGTGGTTCGAGAAAAAAGCGGCGGGCTTTGTTTGACAAATTTGTAAAACGTGTTTAGAAGCCGCCCCAACGCCGGGCAGTCATGTCCGGTGTGTTTCGTTGACTGCCTTGCAGTTTATAAGCTGACGTTCGGCGGTCAACATCACCGACATGTCCCGTGGTCTCTCCATTCGCATGTGAGAAACCTGTCAGAGGTCCTGAAACGGGCTTCAGAGGAGGGCGTGTTTCCTCAAACCGGTTTGGCAACAAACCGGCATAACCTATTGAGAAGGAAATACGATGAGCAAGCGCGAATCGGCTAAGTATAAAATTGACCGCCGTATGGGCGAAAACATCTGGGGCCGTCCGAAGTCCCCGGTAAACCGCCGCGAATACGGCCCGGGCCAGCACGGTCAGCGCCGCAAGGGCAAGATGAGCGACTTCGGCACGCAGCTGCGCGCCAAGCAGAAGCTCAAGGGCTACTACGGCGAACTGCGCGAAAAGCAGTTCCGCGCCACCTACGACGAAGCAAACCGTCGCAAGGGCGATACCTCCGAGAACCTGATCGGCCTGCTCGAGTCGCGTCTGGACGCCATCGTCTACCGCGCCAAGTTCGTTCCGACCGTTTTCGCATCGCGTCAGTTCATCAACCATGGCCACGTCACGGTTAACGGCGTTCGCGTCAACATCGGTTCTTACCGTTGCAAGCCGGGCGACGTTATCGAAGTTCGCCAGAAGTCCAAGCAGCTGGTGACCGTTCTCGAAGCTGTTCAGCTCGCAGAACGCGACGTTCCTGATTACATCGAAGTCGATCACAACAAGATGGTTGCGACCTATGCTCGCATCCCGGCTCTGTCTGACGTTCCGTACCCGGTCGTCATGGAACCGCATCTGGTCGTCGAATTCTACTCGCGTTAATCGGCGCGTTTCAGTATTGAGAAAGCCGCCCCTCGGGGCGGCTTTTTTGTTTGCTGGGGAAGGCTTTGCATGCAGGACATTCAGGCGATCGTCGATTCCATTTACGACAGCATGGTGCCGCGCCTGGGCGAGGGCAAAGTTGCGGATTACATTCCGGAACTCGCCAAGGTCGATCCGAACCAGTTCGGTATCGCCATCACCACTGTCGACGGAACCACCTATACAGCCGGCAATGCGCTCACGCCGTTTTCGATCCAGAGCATCTCCAAGGTCTTCATGCTGACTCTGGCGCTCGGCAAGGCAGGCGAGACGGTATGGAACCGGGTGGGGCGTGAGCCGTCGGGGTCGTCCTTCAACTCCATCGTCCAGCTGGAGCATGAGCACGGCATTCCGCGCAATCCCTTCGTCAATGCCGGTGCCATCGTGGTGACGGATATCGTTCTTTCCGGCCACCAGCCGCGCGAGGCGATTGGCGAGCTTCTGCGTTTCGTCCGTTATCTCGCTGATGATGACACGATCAGCATTGATGACACCGTGGCGAAATCCGAGCAGGCGACGGGTTTCCGCAATTTCGCGCTTGCCAATTTCATGCGGTCCTTCGGCAATCTGCATCACCCTGTTGAATATACGCTGGGCGTCTATTTTCATCAGTGCGCGCTGTCCATGACCTGCGCGCAGCTGTCACGGGCCGGTCTTTTCCTTGCGAATCGCGGCCGCAATCCGCTGAGTGGTCATACGGTTGTGTCAGACCGACGCGCGCGGCGCATCAATGCGCTGATGCTGACCTGCGGCCATTATGACGGATCGGGCGATTTCGCCTATCATGTCGGCCTGCCGGGCAAGAGCGGCGTGGGCGGCGGCATCATGGCAGTGGCGCCGGGCAAGGCATCGATTGCGGTCTGGTCGCCGGGTCTGAACAAGGTCGGCAATTCGGCGCTTGGGTCGCATGCGCTGGAAATGCTGGCGACGAAAACCGGCTGGTCGGTATTCGGGGCTTGATATTGCGGGCGGATGCGGGCATTTCCTGCATTGAAAATGGCTGAACGCCAGAGCGGGCTAATCATGAACATTGTCACCAGCATCGCAGATGAGGTCGAGGCCGATCAGGACCTGGCCGGAGAAAATGGCGCTTCGCATCCGCTGTTCGACGCGGCGCCCCGTTCCGTCTCCTTCAACAAGCTGCGCAAGCGGCTGTTGCGCAATGTACGTCAGGCCTTCGGGGATTTTGGCATGCTGAACGGCCAGAAGCGCTGGCTGGTAGGCCTTTCCGGCGGCAAGGACAGCTACGGCCTTCTGGCGCTGCTTCTTGACCTGAAGTGGCGCGGCCTTTTGCCCGTGGAACTCATTGCCTGCAATCTGGATCAGGGCCAGCCGAATTTCCCAAAGCACGTCCTGCCGGAATATCTGGCGAAGATCGGCGTCGCACATCGCATCGAATATCGCGACACTTATTCCGTTGTGAAGGAAAAGGTGCTGGCGGGTGGCACCTATTGTTCGCTCTGTTCGCGGCTGCGGCGCGGCAATCTCTACCGTATTGCGCGGGAAGAGGGCTGCGACGCGCTCGTGCTCGGCCATCACCGCGAGGATATTCTCGAGACCTTCTTCATGAACTTCTTCCATGGCGGCCGTCTGGCTGGCATGCCGGCAAAGCTGATGAACGACGAGGGCGACCTGATGGTGCTGCGTCCGCTTGCCTATTGCGCCGAAGAGGATATGGCGAAATTCGCGGCGGCGATGGAATTCCCGATCATTCCCTGTGACCTCTGCGGCTCGCAGGACGGGCTTCAGCGCAATGCCATGAAGGAGATGCTGGCTGACATCGAAAGGCGTATGCCGGGCCGCAAGGACGTGATGCTGCGGGCGCTTGCCCATGTCAATCCATCGCATCTGCTCGACCCGAAGCTTTTTGATTTCTCGGCGCTCTCTGTCACCGGCGCGTCACCTGAAGAGCGTACGGAGGCCAGCCCTCCCTTATGAAGAAGTGCCCTTAGCGATGACCCTTTCCGATAAAGATATCGACTTTCTGATTTCCACCGTTGCCGCTGCCGGCCGCCAGGAAATCATGCCCCGCTTCCGCAATCTCGATGCAGGCGCGATTTCCGAAAAGACCTCTGCGGTCGATCTCGTCACCGAGGCGGATATTCTGACGGAAAAGGCGATAACCGCCGCTCTTCTGCAACGGTTTCCGAAGGCCCATATTGTCGGCGAAGAGGCCTATGACGCGGATCAATCCGTTATTCCTGCCCTTGCCGATGCACCATTTGCCTTCGTGATCGATCCAATCGACGGCACTTTCAACTATGCTTCCGGTTTTCCAGCTTTCGGCACGCTGCTCGCCGTCACCGTCAAGGGTGAGACGGTCGCAGGCATCATCCACGATCCTGTCATGGGTGATACCATCCTTGCTCTCAAAGGCGAGGGCGCTTATCTCCACCGCAAGGACGGCTCACAGGCAAGGCTCAAGGTTGCCGACCCCGTGCCATTGTCCGAAATGGTCGGCATATTTTCCTGGGGTCACAGCCATGAAGATCGCCGCCCGGTGATCGCCGCCAATATGGCCAAGATCAAGATGGCGCTTTCAATCAATTGCTCGGCTCATGAATATTGGCTTGCCTCGACTGGCAAGCTGCACTTCATCGGCCACGAAAAGCTGATGCCCTGGGATCATCTCGCCGGCGTTCTCATTCATCATGAAGCGGGCGGCTACACGGCCCGTTTCGACAATACGCCCTACCGGCCAGGACAGACGACAGGCGGCATCCTGTCGGCACCCGACAAGGAAAGCTGGAAGATGCTGCGCCGGGAAATCGTGGCCTTATAATATTGATGCTTAAATAGAAGGATATCGCCCATGGCTATCGAACTCGACATCGCCTCTCTCGCCAATGCGCTTCAGGAGGCGGCGGCAGTGGAAATCCTGCCGAGGTTCCGTAATCTGGGTGAGGGCGACGTCAGGATAAAGAGCGAGGCGATAGACCTCGTAACCGAGGCTGACGAGGCTGCTGAGCGGCTGATCCGCGCCCGCGTGCAGGAAATCATGCCGCAGGCGCTGTTCATCGGTGAAGAGGCCGTTGCGGCGGATGCCTCGCTGCTTGGCAAGCTTGCGGATGCGGATCTTGCCGTGGTGGTCGATCCGATCGACGGCACCTACAACTTCGCGTCGGGCCTGCCGCTGTTTGGCGTGATGATGAGCGTCATCTCCAAGGGCGAGACCGTTGCCGGTCTCATTTTCGATCCGATGGGCAATGACTGGGCGATTGCCGAAAAGGGTTCCGGCGCATGGCTTTGTGCCGCCGATGGCTCGCAGACGCAGATGTCCGTCGTGCCGGCACCGGCACTGTCGCAGATGGTCGGCATCGCCAACACCGGTTATTTTGACGTGGACACCCGTCGCAAGATTCTCATGAACCTCGCGGATGTGCGGCTCTTCACCAGCTACCGTTGTGCTGCGCATGAATACCGCGTGTTCTGCGGCGGCCACATGCATTTCCTGATGTACAACAAGCTTATGCCCTGGGATCATCTCGCTGGCACCCTGCTTTCGCAGGAAGCGGGCGCCTACGCCGCCCGTTTCGACGGCTCGCCTTACCTGCCGCGCCACCTTGAGGGTGGCCTGCTGCTTGCGCCTGATCAGGAGACATGGGAATTGCTGCGCGAGAAGATTTTCACGGTTTGAGTGAAGTTCGGCTTTGATCAACAAAAAAGGGCGCGGAACCGAGTTCCGCGCCCTTTTTATTTGTCTGTCCGCCCTTAGTGCGTCGGCTTGTTGTGGGCCTGAAACAGCACGCCCTTTTCTCCGATCAGCACGAAGACGAGGCCGATAATGGAGACGGCGAAGAAGCCGGCTACCATTGGCAGCGCCGTGCCATCGAAAGCCTGACCGATAACGGCACCGATCAGCGAACCGCCGACGGTTCCCATGAAGCCAATGACGGACGAGGCCGTGCCGGCGACATGGCCGAGTGGCTCCATGGCGAGCGAGTTAAAGTTCGAGCCGATCCAGCCGAACTGGAACATGGCAAGCGCGAAGAACACGATGAAGATCGCAAAGGGCATCGGTTCCGGCCCGACCATCTGTACCACCAGCCACACGAAGGTGATGGCGATGAAGCCGAGCAGCGACCCGTGCGACAGCTTGCGCATGCCAAACCTGCCGACAAGCCTTGCATTGATGAAGGACGAGAAGGCCATGAACAGGGCGACGCCCGCAAAAGCGGCCGCAAACCATGCGCCCAGCCCGTAGATGCCCTTATAGACCTGTTCGGCGGAATTGATGAAGCCGAACAGCGCACCGAAGATGAATGTGCTGGAGAGCGTGTAACAGAGCGCAATACGGTTGGTGAGCACGATCTTGAAGCCACCGAGGATCGAACGAACCGTGAAAGGCCTGACGTCATCGGCATGCAGGGTTTCCGGCAGGCGGAAATACATCCAGGCGGTCACGACGGCGGCAATTCCGGCCATGAAGGCGAAGATAAGGTGCCAGTCACCGAAAAACAGCACGATCTGGCCAGTGCCGGGTGCGATGACCGGAACGACCATGAATACCATCATGATCAGCGACATGACTTCCGCCATCTGACGGCCGCCATAGATGTCGCGCACGATCGAAATGGTGATGACGCGCGTCGCCGCAGAGCCGATGCCCTGAATGAAGCGCAGAACCAGCAGGCCAGTGAATGACGGTACGAAGACGACGGCAATAGCCGAAACGATGTAGATTGCCAGCCCGACGAGCATCGGCTTGCGGCGCCCGAAACGGTCCGAGATCGGTCCGTACAGAAGCTGGGCAATGCCGAAGCCTAGAAGATAGCTGGAAATGACGTATTGACGGTGGTTTTCATTCACGACGCCAAGTGACGCGCCGATTTCCTGAAGGCCGGGAAGCATGATGTCGATGGCAAGCGCATTCAGCGCCATCAGCATCGCGGCAAGCGCGATGAATTCCGTGCGCCCCATCGAAACGGCGCGCGAAGTGGTGGATTGTGAAAGTTCTGTCACAGGATTGCCCCAAAAAGAACGGCAAAGGCGTTGCATGAAGCAACGCCTGGCATAAGTTTTCTGACAATCAGGGTGGGCCGGATGAACCGGCCGAAATCAGGCCGCGCCGCGGACGCTGATACCCTGTTCTTGGAAGTGATTTTGAAGTTCACCGGACTGGAACATCTCTCTTACGATGTCACAGCCGCCGACGAATTCGCCCTTGACGTAGAGCTGCGGGATGGTCGGCCAGTTGGAATAATCCTTGATGCCCTGACGGATGTCGGCATCGGCGAGCACATTGACGCCCTTGTAGTCGACGCCAAGATAGTCGAGAATTTGTACGACCTGACCGGAAAAACCGCACTGCGGGAATTGCGGGGTGCCCTTCATGAAAAGAACGATGTCGTTGCTCTTCACTTCGCTGTCGATCATATCGTGAATGCCGCTCATAGGCCTATTCCTTTCACATGCGGTTCAAGGCCGCTGCTTTGACTTTGTCCCTAAATAACATGTCGCGGCGCGATTTCCACCCGGGAAGCGTAAAAAATGCGCTGGTGTGGTATCGATAAGTGAAGGTCGCAACCCCGCTACCAGCGCGTCGTTCTCTTCGGGTAAGAAAAGTCGAGAACTATTTTTCCGATCTGCTTCCACCGTCTGAAGACTGATTGTATCAATACACCTGTTTCGCCTTCCGAAATATGGAATTCGCGAGCGCTATCGAACGTTATGGCTTGCATTCCGCCCGGCAGCGAGCAATCGTCCTCACAGTCAATCTCCATTTCGCTATAGAAACTGTTCACTTCAATATCGAGAATTAACTTTGGACTTTTCTGGTCCACCAGGCGGCAGGTGTTGCCGGTTTTGCAGAAGGCTGTGCCGGATATCCGATCAGCACCATCAAGCTCCACGACGAAGCCGATCTTGATCTCTTTGCTGCTCTTAACCTCTGCGGCACCTTGTAGCGGCCCCGAAATCGCCAACACCAAAAAGGTGGGAAGCACTCTGAGGTGATGCATCATCGAAGCCGCTGTCTGCTGCGGGCGGCGGCGGTGCGTCTTTTGCTCACCTGTTTTTTGGCCGGCTTGGGTTTGACGGCTGCTTTGATTGCCGCTTCCAGCACGGAGCCGACGATGCCGCCTGCGAGGGACGAGTTGCTTTTGGTCCGGCGGCGGATGCGGCGGGTTTTGCGAAGGCCTGTCTTGGCGAGGACTTCGGACAGAGCGCCTTTAACGACGCCGTTTAGCAATTGATCGACGATCCCAGACAAAATTCCCTCGCAACAAATAAATCATATTTCCGTCGCGTTTTTTACTATACGTGCATCGCCCACTGTATCAAGCGATCCTTTCGGGTGTCTCCAGCCCGAGGGTTTATGCATGACGACCGTCAAGTCACGACTTGTTCTTTATTTCCCGGGCTTCGATCCGCTCGATGCGGCTGCGCATCATCTGCGCTATCAGCGGGCGGCAGCGCTTGCTGGCAAGACGTGGGATGTCAATTATGCCGTGGGTGCGCTGGAGAACTCGCCGGCTGGCGAAACATTCTCGGTGGAGGCCTCGGCCGGCGACTGGCGGACGCGTTCCACGATCTTCGTCTACGACCACAATGCGGTGATATCGCGCCTGCGGGATGCGCCACTCTGGCGGCAGATCGCACTAGGCTTTGCGGCTGCGGCCGGTATCGTCGCCGAAGGTGGGGCAGGGCGTTACCTCCGTCATGCCTGGCGTTTCGGCCTGTTCTTCATTTTCCCATTTCTGCTGATGCTGGTGGGTGGTGCGCTTGCGGCGGGGATCGCGCTCTCGCCATGGCTGTTCGGTTTGCCGCTCTGGCTGCTTGCGATCAGTCTTCCCGCTGCGGCCTTGTTCTTCGTGAAGGCGTTTCTGCCTTTCGCCGAGCGGTTTCATACGTTGCATCTTTATGCCGACTGGCGCTTTGCGCTGGCCGTCGGGCGCGATGAGCCGATTGCCCGCAACTGGATTGAAGAGAAGGCAGCCCTCGTTCTCAAAGCGCTGGAGCAGCCGTCTGAGGAGGTTCTGGTCGTGTCGCATAGCATGGGCGCCAGCCTGGCGCTCGCCGTGATAGGCCGTGTGCTGGAACTGCGGCCAGATGCGCTGGATGGCCGGAAGCTGTCCTTTGCGACGCTCGGTGGCGCTGCGCTGCAATGCGCGCTGCTGTCGAGTGCGGACCGGCTTCGCCAGAGCGTCGGCGTGATTGCGCGTCACCCTGAAGTGACATGGTTCGATATCCAGTGCCTGACGGATCCGATCCACCTCTACCGCTGCAACACCGTGGCGCTGACCGGGCACAAGGATGCGCCGCAGCCGAAGATCGTGCCGATCCGTTTCAAGCACTCGCTTTCACCCGAACGCTACAAAAAGAACAAGCGCAACTTCCTGCGCATGCACAGACAATATGTTCTGGGGCCGGACCGCAAGTCCGGTTACGATTTTACCCTGCTGACGGCTGGGCCGTTGCCGGCTGCCTCCTTTGCCGATCTGGAATCGCAGCAGCCACCTGTTTTGTAAGCGGCACGCGCCATTTGCCGGAAAAGAAAAGGCCCGCGTGACAGTCTCACGCGGGCCTTTTTCAATCCATGGCTTCAAGCGTTACCGCGGCAAGGACAGTGAAACCGTCCTGCCGGAGACGCTTTTCCGGGCGCAGTCATTCGGGAGCCGAGGTCTGCAGGGCAAGGGCGTGCAGAACACCGCCCATATTGCCCTTCAGCGCGTCATAGACCATCTGGTGCTGCTGCACGCGGGTCTTGCCCTTGAAAGCATCCGCGACGACTTCTGCCGCGTAATGATCGCCATCACCGGCCAGATCGCGGATCGTGACCTTTGCCCCGGGAATTCCCGCCTTAATCATGTCTTCAATGTCGCCGGGTTTCATGGGCATGGTGTATCTCCTTAATTCATTCTGCGGCGATTAGAGTTTCGCCATCCATGAATTGAGGGAACCACGATTCATAGGCCAAGTGCAATTCTTTAATCTCGATAGCGCGTGCCGTGCCCAGCTTTACGCTTGAGCCGCCGGTGACGCCGATCGCGGGGCAGGAAACGCCCGCTGCCTTCGCTGCCGCGCGCACTTCATCCAGATCGCTCTTCTTGACGGTCAGCACATAACGACCCTGATCTTCGCCATAGAAGGTGAGGACGGGGTTATGGCCCTCGACCGCGTCGATCGTCGCGCCGATGCCGGAGGAAATTGCCATTTCGGCAACCGCGAGAGCCAGGCCGCCCGAGGAGCAATCGTGAACCGCTGTGGCAAGACCGTCTGCGATAAGGGCGCGGACGAAATCGCCATTTCTCTTTTCAGCTTCCAGATCGACATGCGGTGCCGGGCCATCGATGCGGCCATGCACGTCGCGCATGTAAACGGACTGGGCAATATGGGTGCCAAGACCGGCAGGCGCGCCCGCCAGCAGCACGACTTCGTCCGCGGCGGCAAAGCGGATGCGCGCCATACGGCCCCAGTCCTTCAGCAGGCCAACGCCGCCAATGGTGGGGGTGGGCAGGATCGCCTGACCGTTGGTCTCGTTGTAGAGCGAGACGTTGCCGGAAACGATCGGGAATTCCAGTACGCGGCAGGCTTCGCCGATGCCCTTGATGGCATGGACGAGCTGGCTCATGATCTCGGGCTTTTCCGGATTGCCGAAATTGAGGTTGTCGGTGGCCGCGAGCGGCAAAGCGCCGGTTGCGGTGATGTTGCGCCAGCATTCGGCCACGGCCTGCTTGCCGCCTTCAAAGGCGTCTGCCTCGACATAACGCGGTGTCACGTCGGAGGAGAAGGCCAGCGCCTTCTTGTCATGGCCTTCAACGCGGACAACGCCGGCATCGCCACCCGGCAGCTGCAGGGAATTGCCCTGGATCAGCGTGTCATACTGCTCGTAGACCCAGCGGCGCGAGGAGTTGTTGGCCGAACCGACCAGTGACACCAATGCGTCGGCAATGTCTGCATCAGGAACGTCGTTCTCCGCAAGCGGAGCCTGAACCTTGGCGGGCGTCCACGGGCGGTCGTATTCCGGAGCCTGATCACCGAGATCCTTGATCGGAAGGTTGGCGACTTCCTCGCCATTGTGCAGCACGCGGAAACGCAGGTCGTCGGTGGTCTTGCCGACGATGGCGAAGTCCAGGCCCCATTTGACGAAGATCGCCTTGGCGACTTCTTCCTTGGAGGGCTCGAGAACCATGAGCATGCGCTCCTGGCTTTCCGACAGCATCATTTCGTAGGCCGTCATGCGCTCTTCGCGCACCGGTACGGCGTTGAGATCAAGTTCGATACCGAGATCGCCCTTGGCGCCCATTTCGACGGCCGAGCAGGTAAGGCCTGCGGCACCCATGTCCTGAATGGCGATGACCGCACCTGTTTTCATCAGCTCGAGGCAGGCTTCCAGCAGGCACTTTTCGGTGAAGGGGTCGCCGACCTGAACGGTTGGGCGCTTTTCTTCGATCGACTCATCAAATTCGGCAGAGGCCATGGTCGCGCCGCCGACGCCGTCGCGGCCGGTCTTCGCACCGAGATACACCACCGGCAGGCCGACGCCCTTGGCTTCCGAAAGGAAGATCGCATCGGACTTGGCAAGTCCGGCGGCAAAGGCGTTGACGAGGATGTTGCCGTTATAGCGGGGATCGAATTCCACTTCGCCGCCGACGGTCGGCACGCCGAAGGAGTTGCCGTAACCGCCGACACCGGCGACGACGCCAGCCACGAGGTGGCGGGTCTTCGGATGGTCGGGTGCGCCGAAACGTAGCGCATTCATGGCTGCGATCGGGCGTGCGCCCATGGTGAAGACATCGCGCAGGATGCCGCCGACGCCGGTTGCCGCACCCTGATAGGGCTCGATGTAGGACGGATGGTTGTGGCTTTCCATCTTGAAGACGACGCAGTCGCCATCATCGATATCCACTACGCCGGCATTTTCGCCGGGGCCTTGAATGACACGCGGGCCCGTGGTGGGCAGGGTCTTCAGCCATTTCTTAGAGGACTTGTAGGAGCAGTGCTCGTTCCACATGGCCGAGAAAATGCCAAGCTCGGTAAAGCTCGGCTCCCGTCCGATCAGGTCGAGGATACGCTGGTATTCGTCGGGCTTCAGCCCGTGGGATGCAACGAGTTCCGGGGTGATCTTGATGGAGTTTGGAATCGACATAGGTCTCACGCGGTTCGAGCCGAGGAAAGTTTCCGGTTCTTTAGCGCAAGAGGCCTCTCCGTGCGACAGGAAAATGCGCAGTTTTGCCAGCAAAACGCTGCTTTGTTGGGTTATTCAGAACTTGTAGCCGACCATAAGTCCGACACGCGTCAGCCCGTCATTGGGGCCATCGCACAGATTGGCATGGGAGGCATGTTCGATCTGGGTCGAAATATTCCAGTTGCTGTTGAAGCGATATCCGATGGCGGCATATTCATGAAAAAGCACGCGGCAACCGAATTCCGCGCCAGTTTCGCCCGGACCGTTTCGCAGCTTGCCGTCATGCCACAGGCCGCCAAAGCCGAGGTCGACGAAAATCTTCGGATTGAGATCGAAGGTCCAGTTGATACCGCCGTAAATGGTATTTGCTTCGCCCTCGGTGCCGATTTCCGCACCCAGATGCAGACGCGGTCGGGCAAGCTTTTCGCCAAAGGTGACGGCCGAGGCGCTCGCGAAAGGATCGAAATAGGCAGTAAAGGCCGGGAATACCCCATCTTCGCCGCCACCATTGCGATCGGCGAGCGAGGTTGTGACCCCGAAACGCAATTCATCGAACACCGTGCCGTCTGCGGCGGCGGCCGGCGTCATGTCACTCAACACACATGCTGCGAAAACCATCGCGAGAGCAACAAATGCCCTGCCGGATATGGAACCGAATGCTGCCATCGAATCATTCCCCGCTCCGAAGTAGGGAAAGGATGGCAGATTCGTCGGCGTGGTAAATAATGAGTTACTGAATTAGGGGGCGTGTTGCAGGAAAGACTCGTTCCCGCTCACGCCTCGCTTTCGTAGCCGGCTGAACCATTGTCGAGCAAATGCCGCAGGATACCCAGGGCATGCTTCAGTTCTTCCTGGTTTGACGGCCCGGAAAGACTGATGCGGACACGGTGGTAAACCTTCTCCGTGCGCCCGGCCTTGAACTCGTCCTCGTCGTCTATCAGCACACCTTCCTTCATGGCAGCGCTGCGGAAGGTTCCAGACAGCCACGGTTCAGGCAGCCTCAGCCACAGAAAGGCGATGTCCGGCAGGGAGTTGAATTCCAGCCCTGCAAAGATGCGTCTGGCGAGGGCCTCGCGCTGGTTGATCTCGGCGATACAGTCCTTGCGGATGTCGTCTGCGTCGCCGCTGTTGACGAGGCGTGCATTCAGTTCGGCCAGCATAAACGGCAGTCCGCCGGTTATCATCGAATGCGAAATGCGAATTCTCGAGGCGAATTGCGCCGGGCAGGCGACCCAGCCACCCCTGACGCCGGCGGAAACGGATTTCGACAGGCCGCCGACAACGAAGGTAAGATCGGGCGCGAATTCCGCAATGAGTGGGATCGCATCCCGCGTCATGGCGCCATAGAGATTGTCCTCCACGATCCATACGCCGTATCTGCGGGCGATATCGGCGATCGCCCGCCGCCGCTCCTCGGGCAGGGTGGCGCAGGTCGGGTTCTGGCCCGCCGACATCAGGAAGATCATTTTTGGATGCTGTTGGGCGCAAACGCGCTCGAAATCATCGGGGATAATGCCTTTCTCATCCACTTCCACCAGTGTCACCCGCCGTCCGGCAAGGGCGGCGCTGCGGCTGATATGGGAATAGGTGAGGGGTTCGAAAACGATACGGTCGCCCGGCGCGGTCATTGCCGTTACCACACTCATCACCGCAGCATGGGCGCCAAGCGTCGAAACGATGTTTTCCGGTTTCGGCGACCAGCCATTCTGGGAAAGCCAGCGAACGCCCGCCATGCACCAGTTGTCGGGAAAGGAGCGGGTGTAGTTGGAAATTTCGAACGGATGCTCTTTCGTCACGGCCTCGACGTGTTTGCTGACCAGCGCGCTCTGCCCGACATCGGGAGCGGCCGTGGTGTTCAGGCGGAATTCGGCGCTGGTGTCCACCGCGTAGCGCGTGCCGCCGAATGCCGATGCCGTCGGTTCCACGCGTGATAATGGGGCGGCAGCCTTACGCTCGTTGACATAGGTGCCACGGCCGACTTCGCCGCTGACGAGGCCGCGTTCGTGGATGAGGGCATATGCCCGGCTGATTGTACCGATTGTAACGCCCAGATCGAAAGCGAGATTGCGTTGCGGCGGCAATTTCGACCCGGCCTGCAAGATGCCATCCGAAATTGCGCCTTCGATCTTGTCCGCGAGGCGAAGGTAGATGGGGCCGTTGCCCTCGGTGATATCGGGAAGCCAATTTGTCATGGTGACAATTTATGCATTGTATCTGTCCGCAAGTCAATTGTATTTATCGGATGCAGTCAATGAGATCAAACGCACGGAGACAATAGGTGCAATATGCGCAAGATGGATCAATACCTTTCGACAGCGGATACGCTTTATCCTGACGGCTACGAACGGGAACGCGTGTTCCGCGATACCGGCGACATGGTCGCACCGTCGCCCTTTCCGGCCCGGATCGCTCACACGCTTATTGGCCGCCTGATTGCGGGATTGTCCAACTGGCATGGCAAACGTCAGGGACGGCTTGCCTTGCGGGAATTGTCCGACGATCTTCTGGACGATATCGGCGTTACGCGGGACGAGGCCTTGAAGGAGGCCGCGAGATCGCAGCTGTTTTCATGGCCGTCGCGGCCGCTTTGATTTTCTGCCGGAGAGCGGCGCCATCTTTCCCCGGTGCCTGAACAGCCATTCGGCAGGCCCGCCACGCCAGTCCCAACCGGCGTCGGCGGGTCTTTTTTGTATTTGGCCGGCTTTTAGCGCAGTTTTGCCCGATCAGCAGCCCTTGCCGCCATTCGCCCAGCGTTTGACGTCGGTTGCGATGCGGCCGGAGATGGCTTCGTTCATAACGGGGCCGAAGGCGTCGAGCTTTGCCGGGTTGCCTTCTGCCTGAATAACCAGCATCGGGCGCGATTCCGGGCTGTTGCGCGGTACGAGCAGAATGCGCGGACGGCCCGAGAAGGAGTTGAGTTCGGGCGCCAGGCGATAGGCCTTGAACGCCGGATCGCCCGATTTGAACCAGCAAGCATTGGCGCCAAGCGCGATTCGCTCCATCGTCGGTAATGCCGCACGGGATGCGGAGGACGATGCCGGTTGCGGCTTGGGCTGGCACGCAGCAAGCGCTGCTGCGGCGAGAAGCAATCCAGCGGCCTTCGGGGCGTGGGAACGGAGCAGGCGTTTCATCGCGTCATCCAAGGTAAGGGCCAAAAACTGGAGCCATAAAAAGCATCATCGGGAAGAGGGCAGGCGCATGGCCCGCCCGCTTGTCAGGCTGCGATAACGCCAAGCGCCGAGGCGAAGAGGCCACGGCCGTCATTGCCGCCATGGGCAGCTTCGATCAGGTTTTCCGGGTGCGGCATCATGCCGAGAACGTTACCCTTGGCGTTGATGACGCCGGCAATGTCGTTCAGCGAACCGTTCGGATTGGTGCCATCTGCATAACGGAAAACGACCTGACCGTTGTCTTCGACGGACTTAAGCTCATCCGTATCGAGGAAATAGTTGCCATCGTGGTGGGCGACGGGGCAGCGCAGAACCTGGCCCTTGTCATAGGCGCGGGTGAATTCGGTGTCGTTGTTGACGACTTCGAGTTTCACTTCGCGGCAGACGAATTTCAGTGAGGCGTTGCGCATCAGCGCGCCCGGCAGCATGCCCGCTTCGACCAAAATCTGGAAGCCGTTGCAGACGCCGAGAACCTTGACGCCCTGTTCAGCCTTTTCGCGAATGGCCTGCATGACCGGCATGCGCGCAGCAATTGCGCCGCAACGCAGATAGTCGCCATAGGAAAAGCCGCCCGGAATGACGATCAGGTCGACATCCGGGATAGTCGTCTCCGTCTGCCAGATGGTGACGGGCGCCTTGCCGGAGATTTTCGTGAGTGCCGCGATCATGTCGCGATCGCGGTTGAGGCCGGGAAGTTGGACGACAGCGGATTTCATGGTCGGCGGCTCCTGCGGCTTAGAGAATGGCGATAGAATAGTTTTCGATAACCGTATTGGCCAGGAGCTTTTCGCACATCGCCTTCAGGTCGGTCTCGGCCTTGGCCTTGTCTGCACCTTCCAGTTCCAGGTCGAAGACCTTGCCCTGACGGACATGGCCGACGCCACCGAAACCGAGGCTGCCGAGCGCGCCTTCGATTGCCTTGCCCTGCGGATCGAGAACGCCGTTCTTCAGCGTAACAGTCACCCGTGCCTTGATCACCTGATCTTCTCCTGATTTTACCTTGCTAGGCCGATATTATTTCACGAGGCCGAAATTACTTTACCAGGACAGGGCCGGTGCCGCGGATCGGTTCGTTTTCATTGATGATGCCGAGACGGCGTGCCACTTCGGAATAGGCTTCCACGAGGCCGCCCATGTCGCGGCGGAACAGGTCCTTGTCCATTTTTTTCTGGGTCTCGATGTCCCACAGGCGGCAGCTATCGGGCGAAATCTCGTCGGCGAGGATGATGCGCATCATGTCGCCTTCAAACAGGCGACCGCATTCGATCTTGAAGTCGACCAGCTGGATGCCGACGCCCAAGAACAGGCCGGACAGGAAGTCGTTGACACGGATCGCCAGTGCCATGATGTCGTCAAGCTCGGCAGGGTTGGCCCAGCCGAAGGCCGTGATGTGCTCTTCGGAGACCATCGGGTCTTCCAGCTCGTCGGACTTGTAGTAGAACTCGATGATGGAGCGCGGCAGAACCACGCCTTCATCGATGCCGAGTCGCTTCGACAGCGAGCCGGCGGCGACATTGCGCACGACGATCTCGAGCGGGATCATCTCGACTTCCTTGATCAACTGCTCGCGCATGTTGAGGCGGCGGATGAAGTGTGTGGGAATGCCGATCTTGTTCAGATGGGTGAAGACATATTCACAAATCCGGTTGTTCAACACACCTTTGCCGTCGATGACTTCGTGTTTTTTCTTGTTGAAGGCAGTCGCATCGTCCTTGAAGAACTGGATAAGCGTGCCTGGCTCCGGACCTTCGTAGAGGATCTTGGCCTTGCCTTCGTAAATACGGCGGCGACGGTTCATAATGGCAGGTCTCTTGGTTCACGCCGATTCTGGTGGCGTTGCGTTTCTGTCTTTGAGCGGTCCCATAAAGGAAAAGAGTGCATTCTACAATGCGGCTCGCATATCTTCCCTTCAATTCTTGTGTCGGGCGGAAGAATGTTGCCCGGCCGAAAATCGACCGGCTTCAGCGGCTGGCCGCGATGGTCAGGGCTCGTTCACCTTGAGGCGGCTCAGGAACTGGGCAAATACCATGCCACCCTCGGGCCAGGGGCCATGGCCAGACTCGGCGTTGATATGGCCGGACATGCCTGCATCCACCAACATCGCACCCCAGGCGGCGGCAATATCGTCGGCATGCTCGTAGGATCCGAAGGGATCGTTGCGGCTGGCAATTGTGATTGCCGGAAACGGCAAGGGATCGCGCGGATAGGGACCGAAGGTCATCAGATGTTTCGGCCTGATATCGGGATTGGCGACATCCGGCGGCGCCACCAGAAGCGCGCCTGCAACCTTCTTGCCGATTTCCGGAAGGGCGTGGATGACGGTCGGCACACCCAGCGAATGAGCGACGATGACAACGGGCTTGGTCGAGGCGTTAACCTCTTCCACCAGCCGCGCGATCCAGTCTTCCTTCACCGGTTTTGACCATTCAGCCTGCTCGACGCGGCGCGCTGTCGAAAGCTTGCGCTCCCAGCGTGTCTGCCAGTGGTCAGGACCGGAATTGGTGTAACCCGGTACGATGAGAATATCTGCTTCTGAAACTTTCATGGGCCCATATCTGTGGTTTCATGCCGTCACGATCAAGGTCGCGACGGCATTAACTTCGGGAGCCTCGCCTCAGGCGTTGCCGAAGACGCGGGCGAAGATCGTGTCGACATGCTTGGTGTGGTAACCGAGGTCGAATTTTTCGCGGATGACGTTTTCGGGAAGGGCGGCGCGCACTTCCTCGTCGCCCAGCAGTTCCTCAAGGAAATCCGCACCCTGTTCCCAGACCCTCATGGCACTGCGCTGCACCAGACGGTAGGCGTCCTCGCGGGAAACGCCGGCCTGCGTCAGCGCCAGAAGAACGCGCTGCGAGTGCACGAGGCCGCGGAACTTGTTCATGTTCTTCAGCATGTTGTCGGGATAGATCACCAGCTTTTCGATGACGCCGGCAAGGCGGTTCAGCGCAAAATCGAGGGTGACTGTGGTGTCGGGGCCGATGGCGCGCTCCACAGAGGAGTGGCTGATGTCACGCTCATGCCAGAGCGCCACGTTTTCAAGCGCGGGAACGACCGACATGCGCACCAGGCGGGCAAGGCCCGTGAGGTTTTCGGTGAGAACCGGGTTACGCTTGTGCGGCATCGCCGACGAACCCTTCTGGCCGGGAGAGAAGAACTCTTCCGCTTCCAGAACCTCGGTGCGCTGCATGTGGCGGATTTCGATGGCGACGTTTTCGATCGACGAGGCGATGACGCCGAGGATGGCGAAGAACATGGCGTGGCGGTCACGCGGGATGACCTGCGTGGAGACCGGCTCGGGCACGAGGCCGAGCTTTGCGCAGACATGTTCCTCGACGCGCGGATCGATATTGGCGAAGGTGCCGACAGCACCGGAGATCGCGCCTGTGGCGATTTCCGCGCGCGCATTGACGAGACGCTCGCGGTTGCGATGCATCTCGGCGTAGAAGCGGGCGAAGGTCAGGCCCATCGTGGTCGGCTCGGCGTGGATGCCGTGGCTGCGGCCGATGCGTACCGTGTTCTTGTGTTCGAAAGCGCGGGTCTTGAGCGCCGCCAGCACGCGGTCCATATCGGCAAGCAGCAGATCGGCGGCGCGGACGAGCTGAATGTTGAGGGTTGTATCAAGCACGTCGGACGAGGTCATGCCCTGGTGGATGAAGCGGCTGTCGGGACCGACGAATTCCGCAAGGTGGGTGAGGAAGGCGATGACGTCGTGTTTGGTGACGGCCTCGATCTCGTCGATACGGGCGACGTCGAAAGTCGCGCTGCCGCCTTTTTCCCAGATGGTCTGTGCGGCCGATTTCGGAATGACGCCGAGCTCGGCCAGCGCGTCACAGGCATGCGCCTCGATCTCGAACCAGATGCGGAATTTTGTTTCCGGCGACCAGATGGCGACCATTTCCGGCCGGGAGTAACGAGGGATCATGGCAATGACTTTCTTTGTGGAGGAATTTTGCTGCCCGTTTAGCAAAGTGTTCCGCGAATCTCAATCTATCAAGCCTGCGCATCGGCTCGATGCGTACATTCAAAATGCTAGAGCGTCCGGTGTACGTCCGAACGGACGCGTGGCGCTCTGTGCGCACGGCGGCAAAGGATGGCGCCTGCCAGCGCAAGCGGAATGGCGGCAAACGGAAAATAGAGGCCGAGGCCGAGAATGCAGAACTGGTAGATCGCGCCAAGCGAGGTGAAAAATTGCTGGAAAAACCAGATGCGGGAAAATGCCGGCGCATGCCATTGCGCATAAAAGATGCGGTACTGGAGCGCGAAAAATGCCGCCGCGACCGCGATCGTGAAAAAAGCGATGGCAAGGCAGCTTGCCGCAAAACGCAGCGGCAGGCTGGTGGATGCGGGCAGGAAGCGCAAGGCAACCATGGCCAGCGGCCAGCCCAGGAGACCGCCGAAGAAGAACAGCACGGCGATATCGGCGGCATGGTCGGTTTCCAGCCGGTTGCGGAGATAGAGGCCGAGGGTAGCGGTGGCTGCCGAGATGGCGGCCCAGACAAGCGGAGCGAGGAGCGAAAACAGCGCTGCCGGGATGACGTCGTGGAAATTCCGCCTGTCGCTGTTCATCAAAGCCCCCACCCAAACGTCCTGCCGTCCCGTCTCCGGTGTATCCGGCTGCTGTGGCGGGTCAGGACCGGGCGGCTTCCGACACCGAGCGCAACAACGAAACCGTCTTGCGATAGTCTGCGACGCCATCACCCTTGAAGACGGCCGAACCGGCCACCAGTGCGTTGGCACCGGCTGCGACGATGGCGCCGGCTGTCTCCGCCGTCACGCCGCCGTCCACTTCAAGTTCGATCGGCCGGTCGCCGATCATGGCCTTTGCCGCACGGATCTTGTCGAGCATGGCCGGAATGAACTTCTGTCCACCGAAACCGGGATTGACGCTCATGATCAGCACGAGATCGACATCGTCAAGCACGTTTTCGATGACCGAAAGCGGCGTGGCGGGGTTGAGCGTCACGCCGGCCTTCCTGCCGAGCGTGCGGATGGTCTGGAGTGAGCGATGGAGATGCGGGCCTGCCTCCGCATGGACGGTAATGCCGTCGCAGCCGGCCTTGGCGAAGGCTTCGAGGTAGGGATCGACGGGGGCAATCATCAGGTGGCAGTCGAAAAAGGCATTGCTGTGCGGGCGGAGCGCCTTGATGACGTCAGGACCGAAGGAGATGTTTGGCACGAAATGGCCGTCCATGACATCGAGGTGGATCCAGTCTGCGCCCGCTTCCGTCACATCGGCGACTTCCTGTCCCAGCTTGGCGAAATTGGACGCCAGAATGGACGGTGCAATCCGGATGGGCAGGGACATGGGGCAAACTCCTCTCGACGCGTTGCGTAAGCTGCCTTTAGCATCAAGTATCAGGGTTTGAAACGGCTTGTCGCGCGGTTGCCGCCGGTTTTCAGCCGCGGCTTACTGAATTTCCAGCGATACCGGCTTCACCTATTGTCTTTCGGCCTTGTCCGCCTGTTCGAAACGCTGACCGTTCCAGCGCTGCAGGCGATAGGGATTGTCTGCAAGCTCATGCGAAGGGTTGAAAGCGATATCGCCAAGCACGGTTTTGAAGACGGTACCGTTCGCCAGTATCTCCGGTGCGGGTTTCCCTTGGGATTGGGCTGCTTCGGCAAGCGCCGCAGTCAGTTCCGCAGCCGCATAGGAGGGCAGGACGTAACCTTCCGGCTCGATATTGGCGGCACGCAATTCGCCGGCGACGGCCTGTGCCGAAGGCAATGTGTCATAGGCCGGGCGCGTGACCGCTAGCACATTTGCCGCAAGTGGCACGGGGTTGTTTGCCGCATTCATGGCGTCGCCGCTCATGATGGTGAGCGGAATGTTTTCGGAGCCGGCGTCTCTGGCGACAATCGCGACGTCGTTGCGTTCCGCGCCGATGAAGACATGGGTGATGCCGGTGCGCCCCAGCCGGCGTACAAGCGCCACCTGTTGCTCCTGTGCCGGGCGCAGCGTATCGGTGAGTGTCGGTTTCAGCCCGTTCTCCTCCAGCGCCGAACGGATGCGATCTACCAGATCGCGACTGAAGATCGTGCCATCATCCACGAGGCCAATGGAATGTCCCTTCCAGTCGCGCAGAATGATTTCTGCGGCCCGGTCCGATTCGGCCTTGTCCGATGGCGCTAGGCGGAAAAGCGGCCAGCTATATTTCAGAGCGTCTTCCATCAGGATCGGGGCACGGCTGGAAAGCGTGATTGCTGGAATGGCGGCTGACTTCAGAGGCGGCAGAACGCCCTGAAGCGTTTCCGTGCACAAAAAACCGATTGCCGCGCTGACCTTGGCGGCCACGAGACCATCGGCAATCGCGCCGCCGCTGCCGTCTTCGCAGCTTTCATGGATTTCGACGACATCTAGCCCGAGCTTGGCGGCCGCGGCCTTCGCGCCCTGCCTGACCTGTTGCCCCAGCAGTTCATATGGGCCGTTCTGTGGGGCAACGATGCCGATCGACGCCGCGCATGCTGAGCCCGCAAAGGCAAAACCGGCGATGATCGTTAGCAGGCGAAGTGAAAGCATGACGTGCGCGAAATCCTGTTGTCCCGGTTTGATGTTTATCGGCAACAACTGGTTTTCCAAAGGAAAAATCGCTGATACCCATCATAATCGCACATCATCGTTCACTGCACGGCGGTTTTGATCGCAACTCATCCAATTTGAAACAACAGTCTGCAATTACGCGTTATGGTTGTATATATTCAATGTGATCGCGTGCGATTGTTTTTTGCCGAGATTCATCTTTTTAAGGTCGGCAATTCACTCTGTAATTTCATAAGAGCGGAAGTACTGCTCGTCATGGTTTAGAGCATTTTTACTTTATAAAACTGTAACATGCAGTGCGTATAAGCACAGTTTTATAAGGGCGGGTTTGCGATTTTGCCTTTTATAGTGCACCCCAATAAAATGCACATTTTATTTCCATTCATCTAATTTATTGATATAAAAAGAGAATATACATATTTCCCTGTGCTTTATTTGTGCTTTGCCATGTTTTTTTCGCATTTGCGAGAAGATCTGCTTGACGAAAAGTAAATGGTTAGATTAGATATAGGTGTTTCAGGGGACGACTGAAATTGGCTGTAACAAGCCTCGGAAGTGTTCCGAACTTAAGCACTGCCAAACTATATTACATTCTATATTCTATTATTTTCATTACGTATAAACCGCTTCGGGCAACCGGGGCGGTTTTTTATGTGATGCTAATTTAAGCAATTTTAAATTGCATTCGAAAAGCTTCGCGAAAAGATATTCTTCCAGCATTGGGTTTTCCGAAAGCAAATCGCGCAGGAGCGTCGCGTCTGTCGCAGGCGAGGCCTGTTTTTAGTAAAGCTCAAGACGCCGTTGAGTGCCGCGAAAAGCCCACGCCGGTCAGCGCTGATGCCGCTTCCGTTCGCTAGCGGCTTTATTTCGTCAGAGCAGCCAGCGCGTCTTTTGCAAAGGCAGAGATGGGTTCGGGAAGGTTATCGGGGTCGAACCAGCCGATATCGGAAAGCTTGTCCGGTTCTGTCAGTACCGGCTCACCCTGCGTGTCGCGGGTGACGAAGATCAGCGAGACCCAATGGTGCCGGTCTGCGACATTGATATATTCGCTATGACAGAGAAATTCGACCTTGCCGATTGTCAGCCCGGTCTCTTCTTCAGCCTCTCGCCGTGCTGCGGCGAGGGATGATTCAAGGTGATCGACTTTGCCGCCCGGAATATTCCAGTATCCGGCTTCCGGCGCTTTCAAGCGCCGGCATAAAAGCAGGCGGCCATCACGCAATATGGCAAGCCCAACGCCGACGCCTGGAAAATCTTGTCCTGGCTTGATCGTCGGCGTCATGCGTATTGTTTCCTGCGTCAGGCCGTCGGGGCTCAGCCCTTGGCGTTGGCCACGATCAGCATGAAAGCGGGAATGTCATCGCCGAAACCAACAGGCGTCGGGCCATCGTCATGGTCACGGTAATGGCGGCGACGGTCACGGTTGTCGTCATTGGCGTGCAGCGGGTTCAGGTTGCGGCTGTTGCGCTCGGAATTGCGCGGGGTCTTTTCCGGTCTGCGTTCTGCCTTCACCTTGTCTTCTCCGTGAGCCGCGATGTCCGTATCCACAGTGGTGGATTGTGCACCCTGATTGATGTTTTCGACCGGCGATGCAGGTGCATCGCGACGGTTTCTGTCGCGGCCTCTGCCGCCACGTTCCTTGGTGCCCCGGCGGCCGGTATTGCTTTCAAAGCTTTCCATGGGCGCGGGGAGGGAGGACAGGTCACCGTTCAGCCATTCGACCTTCTCGGTGATCAGCTTTTCGATCGCGTCGAGATATTTCGCATCGCTCTTGGTGACGAGGGTGAAGGCCTTGCCCGAACGGCCAGCACGACCGGTACGGCCAATGCGGTGGACATAGTCTTCGGCATGAATGGGAACGTCGAAGTTGAAGACGTGGCTGACATCGGGAATATCAAGACCGCGGGCTGCAACGTCGGAAGCAACCAGCAGCGTCAGCTGACCGTCCCGGAAGTTCTGCAGCATGGTCGTGCGCGAACGCTGGTCCATGTCGCCATGCAGCGCGCCAACGGAAAAGCCGTGACGATCCAGCGAACGGAAGAGGTCGGCAACGTCCTTTTTGCGATTGCAGAAAATGATCGCGTTCTTGAGTTCGGCTTCTTCGGCACGGACGAGATCGCGCAGGACAGCGCGCTTCTCATAGTCCTTGTTGTGCGAAGCGACGATGCGCTGGGTAACGGTCTTTGCCGTGGAGGAGGGCTTGGCAACCTCGATACGGGTCGGGTTCTGCAGGAACCTGTCGGCAAGCTTCTGGATTTCCGGCGGCATGGTGGCCGAGAAGAACAGGGTTTGCCGGGTAAAGGGAATCATCTTGGCGATGCGTTCGATATCGGGAATGAAGCCCATATCCAGCATGCGATCGGCTTCATCGATCACGAGGATTTCAACGCCGGTCATCAGGAGCTTGCCGCGCTCGCAATGGTCGAGAAGGCGGCCGGGCGTGCAGATGAGAACATCGGCGCCGCGCTCAAGCTTGCGGTCCTGATCTTCAAAAGAAACGCCACCAATCAGAAGTGCGACGTTCAGCTTGTGATTCTTGCCGTATTTCTCGAAGTTTTCGGCTACCTGTGCCGCCAGTTCGCGGGTCGGCTCGAGGATCAGCGTGCGCGGCATTCTTGCGCGTGCGCGGCCTTTTTCCAGCAGTGTGAGCATCGGCAGAACGAAGGATGCGGTTTTCCCCGTGCCGGTCTGTGCGATACCGCAGATATCACGCTTTTCGAGAGCGGGCGGAATTGCGCCAGCCTGAATGGGTGTCGGCGTCGTGTAGCCGGCATCTGCAATAGCGGAAAGAACTTTTTGGCTCAGGCCAAGATCAGAGAATGTTGTCAAAGGAAGAACTTTTTCCGTTCTGGTTCGGTAAGAATACCTGCGTGCCGCTGCGACACTTGCAAAGACTTGGCGCGGGGATATGCCCAAATTGCCAGAAAGTCAAGGAAACAACCGGAAATGCGCGCGAAACGGCGAGACGATGGCGAGGCTTTTGAGCCTTGGACGCGGTTTCGGGCGATTTATCGCAAAAAGGGCGAAAAAAGCGTTAAAATCGGACTGCTATTTGAGATAGGTTTTAAGCTCGGCCCCGGCGACCAGAAACCGCATCGGATCAACAGGCGTGTCGTTGCGGCGGACCTCGTAATGTACGTGCGGACCGGTGGAGCGGCCGGTGCTGCCAGCACGGCCAACGATGTCGCCGGCCTCCACCTTGTCGCCGGCTTTGACCAGAATGGTGGAGAGATGGCCGAATCGCGTCGATACGCCCTGGCCGTGATCGATCTCGACCATATTGCCGTAGCCGCCGGAGTTTTCCGCAACCGTCACCTTTCCAGCGCCCGTCGCCTTGACGTCGGCGCCTGTTTCGGCGCGAAAATCGATGCCGGTATGTAAAGCGGGCCGTCCGAGGAAAGGGTCGAGCCGGTTTCCGAATCGGCTGGTGATCGCCCTGCCGGGGGCCGGATTGCCGAAGGGCAGGGCGGTTGCGGTTTCCTTCACGATATCCAGCCGGTTGAGCGCATTGTCTAGATTGGTCAGAGACATATTGAAGGGATCGGTTTCATTCCCCTGCGGATCCGCATAGGGGCCGCCGACACCGTCCGCGCCACTTTCGTCGATTTTCAGGCCCGCCTGCCGGATGATATCCTGCATCGCGCTCGCCTTGTCCTCGGCGTCGCTGGTCAGTCTGGCGATCCGTGATATCTGCTGGCGTTCGATATCCTTCAGCGACAGCGTTACCTTGGAAAACACGCGGTCAGCGCGGTCGGAAGGCGTTTCGCCGTTTTCGGGCACATAGGACGCCCGCTTGTCGGTTCCGGCTGGCTTTTCCGGCTGCGATGGGCGGGGCGCCATCAGATTTTCTATGGCGGAGAGGCCACCTGTCAGATCGGCGCGTTTTTCCGGTGCCATCGCGTTCGAGAGCGAGGAGGGCGCGGTTTGAATGGGGGCCGTGGCCGTGGAGGCGGCGATGCCGGAATTTTCCGCGCGCTCCAGCAATTCGCTCATGCGCCCGTGTCTGGACGTGAGTGCCGCCTGCTGTTGCAGCAGCTTTTCCACTTTCTTTTCAACCACCTGCTGGTCGAGCAATTGTCTTGAGGTAACGCGGTCCACCTGCGCCCTCAGCGCGGCGATACGGTCTTCGTAATCGTGCTGCATGCGGGTCTGGCGCGCCATGGTCGCGCCGATCAGGTCGTCACGCAGGATGAGATAGCCGGTGGCGCCCAGATAACCGAGCGAGAAAAGGCCGATCGTGCAGCCGGCAAGCGCCGTCATCCACGGCCGGATCGTCATGTGCCGGACCTTGTCACCGCTTGCCAGCACCAGAACGTGCTGCTGCCGCTTTTTGCCGAATACCCGGTTTTCCGCTGTATCAGTCAAAATCTCTCTCCGGACTGGCCGATTTCTCACAGGAAATCATACTTCGTTAAGGTTAACGAAGTTTTGCACCATGCGCCGGGCTGCGGGTGTCAGCTGCTGTTGCTGACAGCGGTGAGGGAGCGGTAAAAGGATGGGGGTCAACCCGGCTTCGGCGCGGGCGAGGTCGTTGAAGGGCGGTTTCAGCGGTCCGCGGAAATTGGCACGTACCAGTTGCCTGAAGGTTGCTGCCGGGTCCTTCTTTTCACGGGCGCACAGGAAGCGAAACCATTTGGCGCCGATGGCGACATGGCCCTTTTCGTCATTGTAGATGACATCGAGAACGGCGGCGCTTTCAAGGTCTCCGGTTTCGCGCATCTTCGCCTGCAGGGAGGGCGTCACGTCCAGTCCGCGCGCCTCAAGGATGAGCGGCACGACTGCGAGCCGCGCGGTGAGGTCGTTGCGGGTTGAATGCGCCGCCTGCCAGAGCCCGTCATGGGCGGGCAGATCGCCGTAATCCGCGCCGAGGTTTCGCAGCCTTTCCCGCACCAGCCGGAAATGTTTCGCCTCCTCGAAGGCAACCTGCATCCAGCCGTTGAAAAAGGAATGCGGCACCGGCTCGCTGGCATAACGGGCGACGATGTCGAGCGCGAGGTCAACGGCGTTCAGCTCGATATGGGCGATGGCGTGCAGCAGCGCTATGCGACCCTTGACGCTGTGGAGGGAGCGGCGCTCCACGGCGGTCGGCGGAACGAGTTCCGGTTTATCCGGCCTGCCCGGACGTTCGGGCAGGGGTGGATCTAGGGGGGGGCGCAGCGACAGGCGGCGCGCGAACCATCGTGTCGCCGTTTCCTGCGCCAGTGCGGTTTTTCTGTCGAGATCGGCGCAGGCAATCGCCTCGGTGGCGCCGCCGCGCAGCGAGATGATCCTGAAGGTGGGCGTCACGACAGGGGCGTCTCTCAGAGCTTCCGTGCGGCGTCGAGAACGGCCTGTGCGTGGCCCGGAACCTTCACCTTGTTCCAGATTTCCGCGATCGTACCGTCAGGTGCTACGAGGACGGTGGTGCGTTCGACACCCATGTATTTTTTGCCATACATGCTTTTTTCCTTCCAGACGCCGTAGGCCTCAAGAGCCTTCCGCTCCTCGTCGGCGGCCAGCATCACCGAAAGCTTGTGTTTTGCAGCAAACTTGTCGTGGCTTTTGACGCTATCAGGGGAAATGCCGATGACGACAGTATTGGCGGCCTCGAATTCCGCGCCAAGGGCACTGAAATCTATCGCTTCGGCGGTGCAGCCGGATGTGTCGTCCTTCGGGTAGAAATAGAGAACGACCGCCTTGCCTCGCAGGCCGGACAATGTCACCGTTCCTTCACCGTTGCGGGGCAAAGTAAAATCGGGGGCAGGGCTGCCAATCGTCAGTTCTGTCATAATCATCTTTCTTTCGCCGGGATGTTGAGTGAAAGTCGCCACATTCGATATATAGCGAAACCGGGCGTCGTCCAGTGTTGAGGCGAAACAAAAGCTATTCAGGGGCAAACACGGGCGTATGGCTGAAGTAAGGGGTGAAAAGGTCAAGTTCAGCAAGCGCGATATCGTTGCGCTGCATGATCTTCCTTCGGCGCAGGCCGAAGATCCTCTCATCGTGCATTGCCCGGCGCCGCGCTCCATGGCGCGTGCTCTCATCAAGATTTTCGCTGCTCTTTTCGTACTGGCCTTCCTGTCCATCGGCGGCATCATTGTCTCCGTCGAAACCGGATCGATCGACAATGCCCTTTCCAGCCAGGCGCAGCAGGCGCTCGAACGGGCGCTCGGACCCCACTACAGCGCGCGAATCGGTTCTTCGGCCATCAGGTTCTCGACCGGGCTGCGGCTTGCGCTGGTGGCGGAGGATGTGGATATCGTCGAGAAGGAATCCGGCCAGCATCTGAGCCGGGCGAGGGCTATCGGCATGGCGCTCGATCCGCTAGCGCTTTTGACCGGACGCGTCTCCGTGCAAAGCCTCGAGGCCGACGGGATGGAACTCGATACGGCCCTTTTGCCCAAGGGTAACGGTTTCGATCTCGCCAGCATCCGGCTGGACGCGGTGCCGCAGCAGTTGCAGGCGGCGTTTTCCCAGCTGGACAAATTGGCGCAGGCGTTTTTAAGCAGCGGAACCGAGGAAATCGACATTTCCAGCGTCTCGATCCACTTGCCACCGAGCGAAGCCGGCAAGCCACGCGTCGTCGAAGTGCGCGAGCTTTCGTTGACCCCTGACCAGCAGGGCGGATATTCGCTTGAGGGTGAAACGCTGTTTAACGGCGAAATCGCCAGCCTGTCGCTAAAGACATCGGGATCAGGCGGTGTGATCGACGGTTTCGACGCGCGCATCGACGGTTTCGACATCGGTCCTTTTCTGGAAAAATTCGATCCTGAAGGCAATCTTCATGAGGGGCTGAACGTCAAGACCGGTGTCAGCATCCTCGCCCGGCGTTCCATGCCCGGACATGAGCCGCGGCTGGAAATCTCGCTCGGCATGGGCAATGGAATGCTTCTTATCGGCGGCGAGGCTCAGCCCTTCACTGCCGGCACCGTCAACGCGCGCTACGATTTTCAGAAAAACAGTCTTGTCATTGGGAATTCGCGGATCGACCTTGGGCGAACGGCTATTCCGGTCACTGGGGAAATCACGGATACCCAAGAGGGCTTCGGTCTTTCGCTGCGGATCGACAATGCGGTTGCCTCGGCCGAAGCCTCTGGCGAAGACCCCGTTCCTTTCAGCTTGAAGGCCGACGGGCAATTCAATGTCGCGACCAGGCAGCTCGAGGTTCCCTCGCTATACGTTACCGGCCCGCTTGGAGACATGGCAGGCTCGCTGAAAATCCGCTTCGGCCAGGGCTCGCCTGAAATCAGTTTCGCCGGACAGATTCCCAAGATGGAGGCCACGGCGGTCAAGCAGCTTTGGCCTTTCTGGATGGCGCACAAGCCGCGCGAGTGGGTGGTCTCCAATCTTTATGGCGGCACGGTCACGAACGGCTCGATTGCGATCTTCATTCCGCAGGGACGGATGTGCGGTCCCGGTTGCCCGCTGGTGCTGGGCGAGAGCGAAATGCAGATCCGCTTCGATATCGACGGTACGCGTCTCAATACCACCGGCGACATTCCGCCGCTGCGCGACGTTGATGCGCATTTCAATCTCGTCGGCGGCCGGATGAATGTCGATCTCAAGAACGCGACATCCTATTTCGCCTCCAATCGGTCGCTTGCGCTGGAGGACAGCCGGTTCTCCATGTCCGACGTCTATGCAAAGCCCCTGCTTGGGAATCTCGATTTGAACGTTTCGGGCTCGGCCGATGCCGTGGCGGAGCTTGCGACGCTGAAGCCCATCAATGCGCTCAAGGATACGCAGTTCAAGCCGGATGACTTCACCGGCGACGTGACGGCGAATGCAAAGCTGACCGTCGGCATGCTTTCCAGCCAAAATCCACCGCCGCCGGTGTGGACTGCCGATCTCGATCTGAAGAACCTGTCGCTGACAAAGCCGTTTGCCGGCCGCAAGGTGACCGCGCTTGACGGTTTCATGTCCATCAACGACCGGCAGCTCAAGCTTGAAGGCAAGGGCCGGGTGGACGATGTGCCGATGTCTATCGAGATGACGGAGCCGGTGCGCAAGAACAGCGACGTTGCTCCAACGCTGACGCTGAAAGCAACCCTGAACGAGACGCAGGTCGCCAAGCTTGCACCGGAGCTTTCCACGGTTCTTGGCGGCACGACAGTTGTGGAAATCGATGGCGCGGATACGAAAAGTCAGGACATACAGCTCGATCTGGCGAAGGCGTCTATCATTCTGCCGGGGCTTGGATGGAGCAAGGGCGTCGGTATTCCGGCAAAAGCGACCTTTACCCTGGAAACCAGTGATGGCCGCACGACGATCAGTGATTTCTCCCTAACCGGGGACGGCTTCGGCGCGGCCGGAGATGTCACCTTCACCAAGAACGGGCTGATTTCCGCCGATCTCAGCCGCGTGCAATTGTCACCTTCCGACAATTACGCCGTCGCCGTCACTGCCTCCAAAAACGGATACAGCATCAACGCTTCGGGAAAATCTGCCGATCTCCGGCCTTTCCTCTCAAAGCTTCGCAGTTCCTCAGGGGCAGGTGATGGCACGTCGCGTTCGCAGCCGTCCCTTGCCATCAAGGCGCAACTCGACAAGGTCTACGGCTTCAATGACGAGATCCTTTCCAATGTCAGTGCCGATGTCAGTGTGCGTGACGGCAAGGTCCGTTCGGTTGATTTTCGCGGCGTCACCGGCAGGGGCCAGGCGGTTGTGGCTCAGACGACCAATCGCGGCGCGACGGGAACCGTGACGCTTACCAGCAGCGACGCCGGTTCTCTTGCCCGTTTCACCAATATCTACACCCGCATTCGCGGTGGTCTTCTCAATCTCGCACTCTCGACCGTCAACGGCAGCGACTGGAGCGGCTCGCTCGATCTGCGCAATTTCGCCGTCGTCAACGAAGCGAAGCTTCAGGATATCGTCGCCACGCCGACGGGCGATGACGGCCGGAGCCTCAACACGGCGGTCCGCCGTAACATCGATGTCAGCTCGGAGAAATTCCAGCGCGGTTTTGCCCGGCTCGTCTACGTCAACGGCTCTGTTGCGGTGGAAAACGGCGTGGTGCGCGGCGAACAGATCGGTGCGACGTTTCAGGGCCTGCTGAAAGACCAGAACGGCCGTATGGACATGACCGGCACCTTCATGCCCGCCTATGGCCTGAACCGGCTGTTCGGCGAGCTGCCCTTTATCGGCATCTTCCTCGGCAACGGCCGCGACCGCGGGTTGCTCGGCATCACCTTCAAGCTTTCCGGCCAGACGGACCAGCCGAAGCTGACAATCAACCCGCTGTCGCTGATAGCGCCGGGCGTCTTCAGGCAGATTTTCGAGTTTCAATAAAAAGGGCCGCTTCCGCGGCCCTTCATCTGATGATTTGCGCGGGTGTTACGCCGGGCGAACGAGAACGTGCTTCTTCTTGCCAACCGAAAGCTTGATGATGCCATCGCCGGTGATCTCGGCGGAACCGATCATCTGGCGATCGTCGGATACGCCCTTGTCGTTGATCTTTACCGCGCCGCCCTGAACGTGACGGCGGGCTTCGCCATTCGAGCCGGCAAGGCCAGCGCGGACGATGAGCGACAGGACGCCGACGCCGGCATCGAGTTCGGATGCCGGAACCTCGATGGAGGGCAGGTTTTCAGCAAGCGCGCCTTCCTCGAAAGTCTTGCGCGCCGTTTCGGCGGCTTCTTCGGCAGCAGCGCGGCCATGCAGGATAGCCGTGACTTCGGTTGCGAGGATTTTCTTCGCCTCGTTGATTTCAGATCCGCCAAGGGCGGCGATGCGTGCGATCTCATCCATCGGCAGCGTGGTGAAGAGCTTCGCGAAGCGAACCACGTCCGCGTCTTCCGTGTTGCGCCAGTATTGCCAGAAATCATAGACCGGCAGTAGGTCCTTGTTGAGCCAGACGGCACCGGACGCGGACTTGCCCATCTTCGCACCCGAAGAGGTGGTCAAAAGCGGGGAGGTCAGCGCATAGAGCTGCGGTGTCCCCATGCGGTGACCGAGATCGATGCCGTTGATGATGTTGCCCCACTGGTCAGAGCCGCCCATCTGCAGGCGGCAGCCGGTACGCTGGTTCAGCTCCACGAAATCGTAGGCCTGGAGGATCATGTAATTGAATTCGAGGAAGGACAGCGACTGCTCGCGGTCGAGGCGCGTCTTCACGCTGTCGAAGGACAGCATGCGGTTGACCGAGAAGTGGCGGCCGACGTCGCGCAGGAATTCGAGGTAGTTGAGCCCACGCAGCCATTCGGCATTGTTGATCATCAGTGCCGGATTTTCCGCGCGATCGTAATCGAGGTAGTTGGCGAAGACGTGCTTGAGCGAGGTGATGTTGTCCTCGATCATGTCGATCGTCATCAGCTTGCGGGCCTCCTCCTTGAAGGAGGGATCGCCAACCATGCCGGTGCCGCCGCCCATCAGCGAAATCGGCTGGTGACCGGTCTTCTGCATCCAGTGCAGCATCATGATCTGGGTGAGGTGGCCGACATGCAGGCTGGAGGCCGTCGGGTCATAGCCGATATAGGCGGTCACGGTTTCCTTGGCGAACAGTTCGTCGAGACCCGACTCGTCGGAGATCTGGTGAATGAAGCCGCGCTCATCGAGCGTGCGGAGGAAATCGGACTTGAACCTGGACATAACCTTTTTCTTTCTGGTTGGACCTTTGCCGTCATTGTCTGTCAATGAACGCGGGGGGGGCTTTACCATTGTTTTTTGAAAAGTGCACCCGTTTCGGCCATGAATAACGGCGATTCATCTCCGCATGATTCGATATTGAAAGGGAGCAGCGCGTGGGCGAGGTCAAAACGGCAATCGGGCTGATGAGCGGGACATCGATGGACGGCATCGATATCGCCCTGTTGCGCACGGATGGCGAAAACGTGGTCCGGCATGGGCCGAGCGGTTATTTCCCCTATGATCCGGGCCTGCGCGCCACGTGGCAGAAGGCGCTGGTTACGGCCAAAGCCATTCGCGAACGGCGCGAGCGTCCGGGTGACCTCGCGGATGCGGAACGCAAGCTGACGCTTGCCCATGCGGCGGCAGTCAAATCCTTCCTCCACCGCCACCGGCTTGAAGCCAGCGATATAGACGTGATCGGTTTTCATGGCCAGACGGTGCTGCATCGGCCGGATGAGGCGTTGACCGTGCAGATCGGTGACGGCGCGCTTCTGGCCGAGGAAACCGGTATCGATGTGGTGTACGACATGCGCGCCAACGACATGGTGCATGGCGGGCAGGGCGCACCGCTCATTCCTGCGTACCACATGGCGCTCTCCGCCAATCTGCCTGATGGCTTCGAAACGCCCGCCGTCTTCGTCAATATCGGCGGCATATCCAATCTCACCTATATCGGCGAGGGAGGGCGGCTTGCGGCTTTCGACAGCGGTCCCGGCAATATGCTGATCGACCAGTGGATCGAGGCGCATACGGGCAAAGCCTTCGACAAGGGCGGCAGGACGGCGGCGGGCGGCAGCGTCGTTGCATCGCTCGTCACGCGCTACATGGAAAGCCCGTTCTTCTCGGCCAATATCCGCCGCTCGCTTGACCGCAGCGATTTCGTGCCGCCGCAAAAGGGCGAGGTTTCGCTGGCGGACGGCGCACGCACGCTGTCGCATCTGACGGGTGCCGCGATCCTCAAATCGGCGAGCTATCTGCCGGAAGCGGCTAAGACCTATGTGATCTGCGGCGGCGGGCGGCTCAATCCTGTTATCATGGAAGAGTTTGCGAGCCTTGCTGCCAAGCAGGGTGCGCGGGTAATCGCGGCGGAAGAGGCGGGGTTCGACGGCGGGGCGATGGAGGCGGAGGCCTGGGCCTATCTGGCGGTGCGATCGCTGAAGGGGCTGCCGCTAACATATCCGGGGACGACCGGTGTGAATGAGCCGGTTACGGGTGGGGTTTTGGTCAGGGCGTAATAGACGACGGCGAGCCAAGCCCGCCGTCGATCATTGTAGGTAGATCAACAATGACCTAAGCTACGCTCCTAAATCACCGAATGCGCTTCGCTGCCGGTTCCGGAACCAGTTCGCCATTCAGGCGGCGGTCGAGGTAGTCCTCACATTCGCTCATCAGCTCATCAACCTTGCCGTTGAAGAAGTGGTTGGCGCCGGGAAGGGTGCGGTGGGTGATGAGGATGCCCTTCTGGGTCTTCAGCTTTTCGACCAGACCGTTGACGTCCTTTTCAGGCGCGACCTTGTCGGCGTCGCCATTGATGATGAGGCCGGAAGACGGGCAGGGGGCGAGGAAAGAGAAGTCGTAGGTGTTGGGCTGCGGCGCAATCGACATGAAACCTTCGATTTCCGGGCGACGCATCAGAAGCTGCATGCCGATCCAGGCGCCGAAGGAATAACCGGCGACCCAGCAGCTTTTCGAATCGGGATGCAGGCTCTGCACCCAGTCGAGAGCGGACGCGGCATCGGAAAGCTCGCCGGCGCCATGGTCAAACTCGCCCTGGCTGCGGCCGATGGAGCGGAAGTTGAACCGGAGCGTCGTGAAACCGCGCTTCTGGAAAAGATAGAAGAGCTGATAAACGATCTGGTTGTTCATCGTGCCGCCGAACTGCGGGTGCGGATGAAGGATGATCGCTATCGGCGCGCTCTTTTCCTTGGAGGGTTGATAACGGCCTTCGAGGCGACCCGCAGGGCCGTTAAAAATGACTTCGGGCATTGGTACTCCGGTCGTGTTTTTTCATTCTCCAACCGCATTCTTCCGACGAGAAGACTTGACGAACTGTGTCATCTTTTCTAGAACGCAGTTTAGAATAATTCGAAACTTTGCGTGTGCTTAAGCACTCGGACCGTGTCATAAGGCAAGCGCAACTGTAATTTCAAGAAAAATGCGTTTTGGCGCATGGAAGATTGAGCGAAGCTTTTCCGCGATGACGGTTTTGACGCGCACATATATGGACTGGAACGCCACGGCGCCGCTTTTGCCTGCCGTGCGGGATGCTCTTGTCCGCGCTCTCGATATCACGGGTAATCCGTCCTCCGTACACCGGGAAGGGCGCGCAGCCCGTGCGGCCGTCGAGGCCGCGCGTCGTGACGTTGCTGTGGTCTGCGGCGCCCAGGCGTCGCATGTGACCTTTACGAGCGGTGCGACCGAAGCGGCCAATCTGGTGCTTTCGCCTGAATTCAAGATGGGGCGCGCTCCCGTACGCTATGGTCGTCTTTACGTTTCGGCGATCGAACACCCCGCTTTTCGTGAAGGAGGCCGGTTCGGCAAGGCTGACGTTACGGAAATTCCCGTTACGTCAGCGGGTATCATCGATCTTGCGGCCCTTGATGCGCTGCTTTCAGCGCACGACAAGTCCACTGGTCTGCCGATGGTCGCCTGCATGCTGGTCAATAATGAGACCGGCATTCTTCAGCCGGTGGCTGAAGCGGCGCGGCTTGCACATGCAGCTGGGGGATTGATGGTCGTCGATGCCGTGCAGGCTGCCGGCCGCGTTCCGCTCGATATCAATGCATTGGAGGCCGATTTCCTTGTGATCTCGTCCCACAAGCTTGGTGGCCCGAAGGGTGCTGGGGCGCTGGTGTCCCGCGGCGAGGTGATGATGCCGAAGCCGCTGATCCATGGTGGCGGTCAGGAAAAGGGACATCGTTCCGGTACTGAAAATACCCTGTCGGTCATCGGTTTCGGTGCCGCCGCCGCTATTGCTGCGCAAAACCTCGAGACCGAAGCGACGCGTCTTGCAGCGCTGCGCGCAAGGCTGGAAGACGGCATGCGGGCAGTCGCGCCTGACGTGATCATCTACGGTGAGGATGTCGGCCGTGTCGGCAATACCACGTTTTTCACCTTGCCCGGTTTGAAGGCGGAAACGGGCCAGATTGCATTCGATATCGAAGGCATTGCGCTCTCGGCCGGTTCGGCCTGCTCTTCCGGCAAGGTGGGTGAAAGCCATGTGCTGACGGCGATGGGACGCGATCCCAAGCTTGGCGCACTCAGGATTTCCCTTGGTCATGCGACTGATGAGGCGGATATCGAGCGCGCGCTCGCAGCCTTTACGAAAATTGCCGGGCGGCGCAGGCTGACCGGTCAGGCCGCTTAAAATGCGGCAAAGAATTGCGGAATAGCAATTTTCCGCTTGCCGGGATGTGTGAAAAGCGCCATCCCGCACTTACATGGGTATAAGCTCCGCCCCGTTTATACGGGCCCGGATTATTTGCCCGAAGATGGATGAAGGCGGCTATCCGCCTTGATACGTTGACAAGCCACCGGACCTTGGCTCCGGCGAGATTGGAGAACGACATGGCAGCGGTTCAGGAAACGATCGATCAGGTTCGCCAGATCGATGTGGACCAGTATAAATACGGCTTCGAAACCGAAATCGAAGTCGACAAGGCCCCGAAGGGCCTTTCGGAAGAGGTGATCCGCTTCATCTCGGCCAAGAAGCAGGAGCCGGAATGGATGCTGGAATGGCGTCTTGAGGCTTACAAGCGCTGGCTGACGATGGAAGAGCCGACATGGGCGCGCGTCAGCTACCCCAAGATCGACTTCAACGATCTCTATTATTATGCCGCACCGAAAAGCACGCCCGGCCCGAAGTCGCTGGACGAAGTCGATCCGGAGCTGCTGAAGGTTTACGAGAAGCTGGGTATCCCGCTGAAGGAACAGGAAATCCTGGCCGGCGTGGAAAACCGTCGTGTGGCCGTGGATGCCGTGTTCGACAGCGTCTCCGTTGTCACCACCTTCAAGGCGGAACTGGCAAAGGCCGGCGTGATCTTCATGTCGATCTCCGAAGCCGTGCGCGAATATCCTGATCTGGTGAAGAAATATCTCGGCTCGGTCGTGCCGCAGACCGACAATTTTTACGCAACGCTGAACTCGGCCGTCTTTACCGATGGTTCCTTCGTGTTCGTGCCGAAGGGCGTGCGGTGCCCGATGGAGCTTTCCACCTATTTCCGCATCAACGAAAAGAACACCGGCCAGTTCGAGCGCACGCTGATCATCGCCGAAGAGGGCGCCTACGTCTCCTATCTGGAAGGCTGCACGGCACCTCAGCGCGACGAGAACCAGCTTCACGCCGCCGTGGTGGAACTCGTGGCACTCGACGATGCCGAAATCAAATATTCCACAGTCCAGAACTGGTATCCGGGCGACAAGGACGGCAAGGGCGGCATCTACAACTTCGTGACCAAGCGCGGCGATTGCCGTGGCAACCGTTCGAAGATTTCGTGGACGCAGGTTGAAACCGGTTCTGCCATCACCTGGAAATACCCGTCCTGCATTTTGCGCGGCGACGACAGCCGTGGCGAATTCTATTCGATTGCGGTTTCCAACGGCCATCAGCAGATCGACAGTGGCACCAAGATGATCCATCTCGGCAAGAACACGTCGAGCCGCATCATCGCCAAGGGCATTGCCGCCGGTTTCTCGGAAAACGTCTATCGCGGACAGGTCTCGGCTCACCGCAAGGCGACCAACACGCGCAACTTCACGCAGTGCGACTCGCTTCTGATCGGCGACAAGTGCGGCGCCCATACCGTGCCCTATATCGAGGCGAAGAACTCGTCTGCTCATTTCGAGCATGAGGCGACCACGTCGAAGATTTCCGAAGACCAGCTGTTCTATTGCCTGCAGCGCGGCATTCCCGAGGAGTCGGCCATCGCACTGATCGTCAACGGCTTCGTGAAGGATGTCATCCAGCAGCTGCCGATGGAGTTTGCGGTTGAAGCGCAGAAGCTGATCGGCATTTCGCTGGAAGGTTCGGTCGGCTGATCGTCATACGAATACGCACTTTGAGTGCGCGGTTTCGCGCACCTTCGCTCACACTATTCTTAGGATAAAACCATGCTTGAAATCATCGACCTGCACGCAAAGATCGCCGATACCGAAACCGAGATCATCAAGGGCCTCAACCTGAAGGTTGCTGCCGGTGAAGTTGCGGCCATCATGGGCCCGAACGGTTCCGGCAAGTCGACGCTGTCCTACATCCTGTCGGGCCGCGAAGACTATGAAGTCACCTCCGGGGACATCCTCTACAACGGCGAAAGCATTCTGGAACTGGATGCCGCCGAGCGCGCTGCCAAGGGTATTTTCCTGGCCTTCCAGTATCCGGTCGAAATTCCCGGTGTTGCCACCATGCAGTTCCTCAAGGTTGCTATGAACGAGCAGCGCAAGGCGCGCGGCGAGGCCGAGCTGACGACGCCGGACTTTATCCGTCGCGTCAAGGAAGCTGCCGGCGATCTGAAGATCGACATGGACATGCTGAAGCGTCCGCTGAACGTCGGTTTCTCCGGCGGTGAGAAGAAGCGCGCCGAAATCCTGCAGATGGCGCTGCTGGAGCCGAAGCTCTGCGTTCTCGACGAAACCGATAGCGGCCTCGACATCGACGCGCTGAAGATCGTGGCTGATGGCGTCAACGCGCTGAAGTCGCCGGATCGCGCCACTGTCGTCATCACCCACTACCAGCGCCTGCTCGATTACATCGTGCCTGATAGCGTTCACGTTCTTTACAAGGGCAAGATCATCCGTTCGGGCGACAAGGCCCTGGCGCTGGAGCTGGAAAACAATGGTTACGCCGACATCATCGGTGAAGCGGCCTAAGCCAGAGGCCAGGAGGTGATGTCCATGAACATTCAAACGACCAATCGGCTGACGCCAGCGGAAACCGCGCTGATCGACGCCTATACCGCCAAGTTCAGCGAATTGCCGGGCAATGGTGCGGTTGTCGCCGCCCGTGACGTGCTGTTCGACGATCTGAAGACCGGCGGTCTTCCGACCCGCCGCATCGAGGCGTGGCACTATACCGATCTCAAGAGCCTGTTGCGTGCCATTCCCGAGGACCAGCCCGCACCTGTTATCGAAAAGCAGGCGTCTGTTGTCGCCGGCTCGTCCGTCGCCTACGTGCTGCATGGCACGGCCAATGTTGGCAAGATCGAGGACATCAGCGTTTCCAGCTTTGCCGAAAGCCTGCTTGACGGCTCGGCCGCCACAGGCCTTGCGGAAGCCAGCAAGGACGACGTGATCGGCCGTATCAACGGCAGCTTCGTGCGCGACGGCCTGATACTCGACATTCCCGCTGATGCCGAGATCGAAAAGCCGATCGAATTGCAGGCGATCCATGGCGCAGGTCAGGTTCACAGCCGCTTCCCGGTGCGCTTCGGCAAGGGTTCGAAGGCGACCGTCATCGAGCGTCACCTTTCGGTGACTTCGGATGCCGCCCTTGTTTCCTCTGTCACCGACATCGTTGTCGAAGACGGTGCCGAAGTGACCTGGATCATCCTGCAGCAACAGGGCGCGGCCGATATTCATCTTGGCCAGCTGCGCATGAAAATCGGTGCGGACGCCAAGATTCGTCTGTTCGTCATAAATGCCGGCGGCAAGCTGGTGCGGCAGGAACTGCGCATTGACGTGGACGGCGAGGGTACTGACCTCATCGTTCGCGGCGTCAACCTGTTGGGCGGCGAAACCCATACCGACGTGACGATGGTTCTTGGCCACAACGTGCCGAACACGACCTCGACGGAAGTGTTCCGCAACGTGGTCTTCGACCGTGCAAAGGGCATTTTCCAGGGCATGATCCGGGTTGCCCCCGATGCCCAGAAGACCGATGCGAAGATGGCGTGTAATACGCTGCTGATGTCTGACGATGGCGAGTTCTCGGCAAAGCCGGAGCTTGAAATCTTCGCCGACGACGTTCAGTGCGGTCACGGTGCGACGGTTGCCGATATTGACGACAACCATCTCTATTATCTGATGGCGCGCGGCGTGCCGCGGGCAAGGGCGCGGGCGATGCTCGTCAACGCCTTCGTCGCTGAGATCGCCGAGGAACTGGAAGAAGAAAATCTGGTAGAGGCGCTGGAGACTATCATCTCCGGCTGGCTGGAACATCATGCCTGAGAGCGAACGCGCCGCATTGGCGGCCCCTTATGACGTTGAAGCCGTGCGGAAGGATTTCCCGATCCTGTCGCGCGAGGTCTATGGCAAGCCGCTGGTCTATCTCGACAACGGCGCGTCCGCTCAAAAACCGCAGGTGGTGATCGACGCCGTTTCGCATGCTTATTCCAATGAATATGCGAATGTGCATCGTGGCCTGCATTTCCTCTCCAATGCCGCAACCGACGCCTATGAGGCGGCGCGCGAAAAGGTGCGCCGTTTCCTGAATGCCGGTTCGGTGGACGAGATCGTCTTCACCAAATCCTCCACCGAGGCGATCAATACGGTTGCCTACGGTTACGGCATGCCAAAGATCGGCGAGGGCGACGAGATCGTCATCTCGATCATGGAACATCACTCCAACATCGTGCCGTGGCATTTCATTCGCGAGCGGCAGGGCGCCAAGCTTGTCTGGGTGCCTGTCGATGATGACGGCGCGTTCCATATCGAGGCTTTCGAAAAAAGCCTGACGGAGCGCACCAAGCTCGTTGCCATCACCCATATGTCGAATGCGCTGGGCACCATCGTGCCGGTCAAGGAAATTTGCCGCATCGCCCATGAGCGCGGCATTCCGGTGCTTGTCGATGGCTCTCAGGGCGCGGTTCACATGCCGGTCGACGTGCGCGATATCGATTGCGACTGGTACGTCATGACCGGCCACAAGCTTTACGGTCCCTCGGGCATCGGCGTGCTCTACGGCAAGGCTGACCGCCTGAGCGAGATGCGGCCGTTCCAGGGCGGCGGCGAGATGATCCTCGACGTGTCCGAAGACAATGTGACCTATAACGAGCCGCCGCATCGTTTCGAAGCGGGAACGCCGCCCATCGTGCAGGCTATCGGTCTTGGCTATGCGCTTGATTATATGGACAATCTCGGCCGTGCCGCGATTACAGCCCACGAGGCTGATCTTGCGGCCTATGCTGCCGAGCGGCTGCGCGAGGTCAACTCACTGCGAATCATCGGCAATGCGCCTGATAAGGGCGGTATCTTCTCCTTCGAACTCGAGGGCATCCATGCCCATGACGTGTCGATGGTGATAGACCGGCGCGGCGTTGCCGTGCGTGCCGGCACCCATTGTGCCATGCCGCTCTTGAAACGGTTCGGCGTCACCTCCACATGCCGGGCATCGTTCGGCCTTTACAATACCCGCGCCGAAGTAGATCGTCTTGTCGAGGCGCTTGATTATGCGCGCAAATTTTTCGCCTGATATCAGGATTGAGGTTCAGGACCATGACTGCCGAAGCCACTGCAAAGACCCATGATGTGACCGAAGACGCTGCAAAGCCGTCTTCCATAGCGCCCGACGAACTGGCGCGTCTTAGCGACGACGTGATCGCGGCGCTGAAAACCGTGTACGATCCGGAAATTCCGGCCGATATTTTCGAACTCGGTCTCGTTTACAAGATCGACATCGAGGACGACCGGATGGTCAAGATCGTCATGACGCTGACAGCACCGGGCTGCCCGGTTGCCGGCGAAATGCCGGGCTGGGTTGAAAACGCCGTCGGCGCGGTCGAAGGTGTTTCCGGTGTCGAAGTGTCGATGACCTTCGATCCGCCGTGGACGCCGGACCGCATGTCGGAAGAGGCTCAGGTCGCCGTCGGCTGGTATTGAGACTGACGTGATTTTGACAGGCGTCATCCCTTGATGGCGCCTCCAAGCGCTATTAAATTGAAATCCATAAACATCGAGCCTTGAACTCGATTGTCGAAGGAGAATTAAGCCCATGGGCTTTGCGATCATGACCATGACCGGCGCTGCTGCCTCGCGCGTTAAAGCAATCGTCGAGAATTCCGGCCCGGACGCCAAGGGTGTGCGCGTCGGCATCAAGAAGGGCGGCTGCGCGGGCATGGAATATACCATCGACCTCGTGACGGAAGCGGATGCGAAGGACGATCTGGTCGAATTCGATGGAGCCAAGGTGTGGGTTCAGCCCTCCGCCGTGCTCTATCTGCTCGGCACCCAGATGGATTTTGAAGTGACCAAGATGCGCTCCGGCTTCACCTTCAACAACCCGAACCAGACGTCCGCTTGCGGCTGCGGTGAGTCGGTGGAACTGAAGCCTGCCGATCTGGCGGCGCTGGCGAAGCAGCGCGAGGCTGAAGCCAGCGTTTGATTGGCTGCGCCATTTTTCCGATCAGCGGGATGTTTGCTGTTTCAGCGTATCGATAAAATCCGCCAGCGGATGAATCGATGGCGTCGTTGTCAAAAGCGGCTCGAGAGCTGCTGCAATCTTCCCGCAATCCTCCTCGGCAAGTGGTCGAAGGCTGGAGCTGACTTTGTTGTAGTCGGGCGTTCCGCGTGACGCGAGGGAGCGATTGATCACAAACAGTTCCGTTTGCCCGTCAATTCGTTCCACGAAGAGCGCAAGCGAACCGCCGTCTGCAGCAGCGGCGCTATCCGATACCGATTTGAACATCGAAACTCTCCGTAAATCATGAACCTTTTCCGTTGAGGCCGTTGCAGCCTCGACGGCTCGTCTCACTCGTGCCGCAGCGCCTCGATCGGGCTCAAACTCGCTGCCCGCCGCGCCGGGAAATAGCCGAAAATCACGCCGATGGCAGCCGAGAAGGCGAAGGCGAGGAAGATGATCGACGGGCTGGTGACGAAGGGCACGTTGAGGAAGCTGACGACGCCATAGGCAAGGCCAAGGCCCGTCAAGATGCCGACCGTGCCGCCCAGGGCAGAGAGCATGACGGCTTCCACCAGAAACTGCGTCAGTACCTGTTTTTCCAGTGCGCCGATGGCGAGGCGAATGCCGATCTCACGGGTGCGCTCGGTTACCGAAACCAGCATGATGTTCATGATGCCGATGCCGCCGACCAGCAGGCTGACGGCTGCAACCGCACCCAGGAGCCCGGTGAGCAGCGTCGTCGTGCCGGTCATGGCAGAGGCGATCTGCGTCATGTCGTTGACGGTGAAATCATCCTCGCGGCCAATGTTGATGCGCCGCCGTTCCCGCAGCAGGTTCTGCAGGTCGCTTTGCACCTTGGCGGTGGAAACGCCGTCCTGCGCGGAGACCATGATCGAGGAAATCGTGGTGGTGCCGCCGATGCGCCGCTGATGGATTTTGAGCGGCATGATGATCGTGTCATCCTGATCGTCGCCGAGGCCGGATTGGCCTTTTCGGGCGAGAAGACCGATGACGGGGCAGGAGATGTTGCTGACGCGGATCGTCTGGCCGACAGGGTTTTCAGCACCGAACAGTTCCTGCCGCACCGTTTCGCCGATGATGCAGCCTATCTGCCCGCCGCGATCTTCGGCCGGCTGGAAGTCACGGCCCAGCGCAAGCGTCCAGTCCTGTGCTACAAGATAATCATTGGTGGTGCCGATGACGCTTGTCTGGTGGTTCTTGCCGCCGAAAATGACCGTTGCGGCGGAGCTGCGGTTTTGAGGAGCAACGGCGCGCAGGCCGCTGATCTGGTTGCGGATCGCCTCAACATCGCGATCATCGAAACGTTTGGCTTCCGTGCTGGCGCGGCCGGGCCCGAACTGGCCGGGGCGCACGAACAGCATGTTGGTGCCGAGCCGCGACAATTCCGATTTCACCTGTTCAGTCGTGCCGTTGCCGATGGTTACCATGGCGATGACGGCGGCAACACCGATGACGACGCCGAGCACGGTGAGGAAGGAGCGGAGCAGGTTGCGGCTGATGGCGCGCAGCGCAAGACGCGACGTTTCAAAGAACATCGGAAGTCTCCTTGTTTTCCGCTGCGCTGTCGGAGGCGAGATGGCCGTCCACGAAACGCAGGAGGCGTCCCGCATGGGCAGCGATATCCTCTTCATGCGTGACCATGACGACCGTAATGCCCTTGTCGCGGTTGAGCGTGGTGATCAGCTCCATGATCTCGGCGCTGGTTTTGGTGTCGAGGTTGCCTGTGGGTTCGTCGGCGAGAAGCAGAGCGGGGCGGGTGACAATGGCCCGTGCAATGGCCACACGCTGCTGCTGACCGCCGGAAAGCTCCTGCGTCGTGTGGTGCTCGCGGCCATTCAAACCCACCTGTGCAAGCGCCTCCATGGCGCGCGCGCGCCGTTCCGAGGCTTTCATGCCCCGGTACACGAGCGGCAGCTCGACATTTTCCACCGCCGAGGTCCGCGACAGGAGGTTGAAGCCCTGAAACACGAAACCCAGCATGTGGCGGCGCAGCAGCGTCAGATGTTCATTGTCGAAACCGCTGGTCGGCACGCCCTGAAACAGATATTCGCCCGATGTCGGCACATCCAGGCAGCCGATGATGTTCATCGAGGTGGATTTGCCGGAGCCGGATGGCCCCATGATGGCGACGAATTCCTTCTCGTGGATCGACAGGCTGACGCCGTCAAGCGCGCGGATCGTCGCTTCGCCCCGGCCATATTGCTTGACGACATCGCGGAATTCTATGAGTGGCGCCTGTTGCATGCGGTTTTCCTCCGTCAACCGACGTTGCGGGCTGAGGCGTCGGTAATCACCAGGTCGTCGGCCTTCAACTCGCCCGATTTTACCACGGTATGCTGGCCATCGGTGGAGCCGGTTTCTATCGAAACCGAGACGGGCGTGTTGTTACGCAGCACCCACACCGTTCTTTTGCCTGTCGCGGCCGGACCGGCATCGCGGTTCTGCGACCGGCCCATGCGGGGAGGGCGGAACAGGCTCATCAAGCCACCGCCACGGGAGGCGGATTCGCGCGGCGGCGTATATCGGAGCGCGGAATTCGGCACAAGCAGCGTATCCTTGATCTCCTCGACGACGATATTGGCGGTTGCCGTCATGCCGGGGCGCAGCAGCAATTCCTCATTGTCCACCGTCAATATGCCCTTGTAGGTCACTACATTAGACACGGTCTCGGAGGCGAAACGCACGGTCTCTATTTCAGCCGGGAAGCTACGGTCGGGATAGGCATCGACGTTGAAGGTGGCCTTCTGCCCGGTTTCAACCTTGCCGACATCCGCCTCATCCACCGACACCTGCAATTCCATATGGCGCAGATCGCCAGCAATGGTGAACAGCACGGGAGCGTTGAGCGAGGAGGCGACGGTGGCGCCGGGATCGACACTGCGGGTGAGAATGACACCATCGATGGGCGAGACGATCTTCGCCTTGCCGAGATTGACCTCGGCCAGTCGCAAATCCGCTTCCGCCGAAAGCACGGTCGCCTCGTTGACCTGTAGCGTGGCGCTGGCGGCATCGTGGTTGAACTGCGCGGCATCCAGATCCTGCTGGCTGGAGACCCGGCTCTGGACGAGGGACCGCAGACGCTCCATCGATGTTTTTGCCGAGCCGAGATCGGCGCGCGCCTTCAGCACATTGGCCTTGGCGGAGGCAAGCTTGGCGCGGGCGCTCTGCACGTCGGCCTCCAGCTTGTTGGTGTCCAGTTCCGCCAGAATATCGCCTGATTTAACCGGGCTGTTATAGGTAACGTTGACCTTGCGAATGGTGCCGGACAATTCGCTCGATATGTCGACCTGATCGGTCGGCTGGACTGAGCCGGTGGAGGTTACGATGACGGAAAGGTCGCCCTGTCTCGCCGCTTCCGTGGTGTAGGTATAGGCGACGCCTGCGGCACGCGACTGGTAATAATAACCAAGGCCCCCGCCGATCAGCACCACGGCTGCTGCGGCATAGAGATAGCGGCGCGACTTCTTCTTTCTACCTGACCTGCTGGTACCCAGAATGTCCCGCAGATCGGGCTGGCTGTTTTCCGTGTCGCGGCCATTGGTGTTGGCGTCATTCATTTTCGTCACCCGCAAAATTCAAAATACCACAGAGGATTGTTTCCAACCCCTGTTTCCGGTCCGTCTGTCGCTGTTTGTATTCCTCTGATTGTGGGAAGTGACATAGCTTGCCCAAAGGGGGAAGTGAAAACTTGGTAATATTTATGATAGCTCTGGTCTGCTAGAGATAAATCCGAAAAGGCCGATGTCATTGATGTGGCGCCGGTTTCAGCAGCGACATGCAGGACGATGATATAATGAACGACAATGTGGTGAAGTTCCGCAAACCGGCGCCCCCGAAAAAGCCGCGCCAGCCGCTTGGGCCAAAATCGAAAAAAGCCCTGACGATCGCCGCCATCATCGCTTTTTTTGCCGCCGCCTGGGGGTATTTTACGCTGTTCGGGCAGGGGTGACGCTCTGAAAGCCGTATTGGGTATAGACGCCGCATGGACTGTTACCCAGCCGAGCGGGGTCGCCTTGGTCATCAACGATGGAACAGGCTGGACGCTGCGTGCCGCCGCATCTTCCTACGTAGGCTTCCTTGCCTGTGGAACCGATATTCCGGTTTTCGCTGATCGCCCCAGGGGATCAGTTGCCGAAGCATCGGCGCTTCTGGCGGCCGCAGAAGCCCTTGCGGGATGCAAGATCGATCTCGTTACGATTGATATGCCGCTCTCGCATCAACCGATTACTGCCCGCCGTGCTTCTGACAATCTGGTGTCTTCCGCCTATGGTTCCCGGCAATGCGGCACCCACACCCCAAATGCAATCAGGCCCGGTAAGGTCAGTGATGATCTTAAAATGGGGTTTGAACTTGCGGGATATCCGTTATTAACCAGGGAAATCAGCAGTCCCGGTCTGCTCGAAGTCTACCCGCACCCTGCGCTCGTTGAACTGACCAACGCCGCGAAACGGCTTCCGTATAAGCAGGGAAAAGTCGGCAGCTACTGGCGGTCGGATACGTCCGCAGACCGTCGCGCCAAACTCCTCGAGGTCTGGTCTTTCATCATCGCACATCTGGATCGACGGATAGGTGGGGTTGCCGATGCACTCATCATTCCCGCGACGAACGCAAAGGGATGGGAGATGAAGGCTTTTGAGGACAAGATGGATGCCGTCGTGTGCGCCTGGGTCGGGATTTGCGCTTTGGAGAGTGAGGCAGTGCCGTATGGCGACGACATTTCCGCGATCTGGATTCCGAAAGCGGCAGTTTAGATGAAGATGGCGACCCCTGCAGGATTCGAACCTGCGACATTCGACTTAGAAGGTCGACGCTCTATCCAGCTGAGCTAAGGGGCCGTCGTGCCGGACTATTATTGCTCCGGCTGAAAATCGTTCAGTGCGTCTTCTTCAATGCGTCCAGGGCTGGGTGCGGTTGAAGCGGAAATTATCCGTGTAGGATACAACCTTGCGGGTTGCTTCCTTCGGCTGGATGACGCGGTATTCGATGCCCTTGCGCTGCGCATAGGCTTCTGCCTGTTCCTGCGTCTCGAATGTCAGCTTTACCTGCTGCTTCATGTCGGATGTCGAGGTGTATCCCATGATCGGATCGATCTTGCGCGGGACCTCAGCGTCGAATTCCAGAACCCAGACATTGGTTTTCGCCTTGCCGGATTGCATGGCGGTCTTTGCAGGGCGGTAAATCTTCGCAGACATGTCGAAACTGCTCCGGTTGGGCGGTGGGGCATACGCCCCGGATTACTATTCACGTACCTGAATAGAATAACCAAATCGTGTCAGGAACGCTGAATTTGAAATGGACCGACTCCATGTGAGAGTCAAGACGATTATCCCTTGCGGCCTCTTCACGGTCCCATCGCGTTGCATGAGTTTTCAATAATCGAGGCAATGGGCTCAACAAAGATGAATTTCCCTGTTGCGGACTGCGGGTGAACCGTGTATTCCCCAGCCATCGCCTCGGCGGAGTGTAGCGCAGTCTGGTAGCGCATCTGGTTTGGGACCAGAGGGTCGGGAGTTCGAATCTCTCCACTCCGACCATTTAAAGCGAAACATTCGCTTGTAGGTGTAACCCCTTTAAATAATAGCTTCCGTTCAGTCCGCTGAAGGTCCGGCCAATGTGCTTTCGGCCGTGCCGATCGTCATGACATTGCCGCGCCATGCAACCGCGCTGCCGATCCAGCTGCGTACCCAGACGAATGGCATGATGACATCCCGCGCGACCATTGCCGGAAGGGTATAGAGTGATACCGGCCACCGGTTGAGAGCTGTGAGCGCCAGTTCCGGGCCGTACATGATGGCGAGTACGGCAATCGCGGTGACGGCAAGGTTCGCATCCGCGGCAACGGCGGCAGCGAGTGCGAAGAGGAGCGGGGGAAGCGCGCCGGTGAGGATTTCCGGGGCGAAATATTGCGGGAAGGTGACGCGCCGCAGCCGCGCCCAGCGGGTCTGCCGCGACCAGATCTCACCGGCATGGCGCTGTCCGAGCGGCTGCTCGAATGGGGCCGACACCAGATGTACCTTGCGACCGGCATTTCTGACCAGCTTCGTGGAAGCGGCATCTTCGGCGATTTCGGCGGCGAGCGCGCGGATGCCGCCGCGCTCTTCCAGGAACGGCTTGTTCCACAACATCGATTTGCCCTGCGCGAAGCCCATGCCGATGGCTTCCGCCGCATATTGCCAGCGGCCTTGCGAGCCGTTGAGGAAGGCGCATTCCACGTGCGCCCAGAAGCCATCCGGCCGGGAGCCGAGCGGTGGCGAGCAGACCAGTCCGCTATCCGGCCGCCAGGCCGACATCATGGTTTCGATATAGGATTGCGGCATCAAAACATTGGAATCGGCCAGAATGACCCATTCGTGTCGGGCAGCACGCCAGCCCTTGACGCAATTGTTCAGTTTGGGATTGGCGCTGATGCGATCATCGCCGATGAGCAATTGCGCTGAAACTGCGGGGAAGGCCGCGCTTGCCTTGCGCACTTCCTCGATCACAGGATCGAACTCGTCGGCGACACAGAACAGCAGCTCATAGTCCGGCCAGTTGAGCTGGAAGGCGCGCGACAGCGTCAGCGGTGTGAAAGTTTCGATGCCGCGCAGCGGCACCACCAGCGATACCGGCGGCTTCTGTCGTACAAGTGCGTTGTCCGTATCGCGTCTTTTCAGCCGCCAGCCTGCCAGAACGACGCCGAGAAGATTGAAGGCGAGGAGCAGAATTGCGCAAAGGGCAAAAACAGTTTCCATGCTGGCCAGTTCCACTCCCAAGCTTTCAGCGGTTTACCCGCCAACCGATTCCATGGAATTCGTCATTGCGGATTATAACGTTTGCATGACAGTTACATGTCATGTTCCGCAGGCAGGATCCGACTTCGGTCGTTCATGCGCCTCTGGCGCACGGGTCGATGCCGCGTTTGTTACCGAGAACGCGTGAACGGTTTTTGCAGGCTACCTGTTCGCTAGGGGAGACGGTTGTTTGCCTGGTTGAATGCCATAACGACGAAGCGGGCGTGTCGCGCTATCAGGAATAGTCACGTCGAAACACCGATTGTAAGAACAAAATCTATCCGAGTATTCACTGCCGGTGCATGAGGAAAATTGAGACGGTGTATCTCACAGCAACCTCCCGATCCCTGTGCGCCCGGCCATTTGAATAGGACGAAGCTCAGGCTTCAATCAAACGAGCGATCCACGCAGGTGGATTGCCCGTTGTTTTGACCCCCGGAGCCATGTTGATGACGGCAGATCGACTTGCCGCCCATCCGGTTGTCATCACCTTAAGTGATTGATATTTAGTCGATAATATTCACAAAGCCTTCCGCGTGACGACCTAGTGGATGTTCAGAATATGCGCGTGGCTGCTTGCGACCAGAAACGATTCCCGCGCTTTTTCGATGTCGCATTTTCCAGCGATAGCATCGAGACAGTTTCTGCGTGCGTCCTCATATTCCGGTCCGTGTTCATCCGGCCAGCGGTACATCAGCATGTCCAGCGCCACCAGAGGGCTGTAGATTTCCACCGCTGCGGATAGCGGCAGGTGGATCGCCACCGGCTTCATCCACGAGGCGTGGTGACACGGCTCCGTTTTGTTAATCAGCATGTCATTCTCCTCCCTGTTTCATGCGCCTTGACGGCAGATTTCACTCCCATGCGCGAAATGCTCACCTCACGAAATGGTTCCCGATCACCTAAAATGTGATCGGGCAGGGGGTTCCAATTTGCCAAGATGAATGGAAGATGAACGAATTGATGAACCGGAGATGAACAAAACCGTGATTCGGGCGTTGTAATAGCCAAGAAGGAGAACGCACATGTTCAATTTGTCAGGCATTCAGGAAAGCTTCTTTGGAGACCGCATGGCGGGTGTATGCGAGGCCATCACCTCTGCATTGGCTTTCGAAAACGGTCTCGAGAAGTCGCGGATTTCCGCAACCGTCGAAAATGACGTGATCTATCTTGAAGGGACGGCGGATTCGGTCGAGGCAATCGACATTGCCATCAATCTTGCCGCATCCATTTCCAATTGCCGGATTTTGAGCCATATCGAGCCGGTCTACTGAGATCTTGCCGGCCGGGCGAAACGTCGTCCGGCCTTTTCAGACGCAGTAACGCGGCAATGTCATTTCCGGTTGCCGATTTGTGCACTGCGAACCACATCGCCTGGTTTGATGCCGTAGCGTTTGGCAGTGCCGCCATTCAGTTCAAGCACGAATTTGACCGACCCACGGGAGCTTATGATCGCTTCCGAATGTGGCACGGCGTTCTCGTGGATATGGGTTATACGCCCGTCCCGGGCGATAAACAGCATGTCGAGCGGAATGAGAGTATTCCTCATCCACATGGCCACGTCCCGCTCCTTGCCGAAATCGAACAGCATACCGCTTCCAAGCGGCATTGACTTGCGAAACATAAGGCCCTGTTCGCGCTGGGCGTTGTCCAGCGCCAGTTCCGCAACAAATTCGTGGGTTTCTCCGGAGGCGGTCTCTATCGTCAGCGGTTCGGATTGAAACGTCTGCTGTTGTTGAGCCTGTGCTGCGCTTGAGAGCGTGAAAAAAAGAAGCGCCAGAACGGCGCTCTTCATCAAGTTGCGAAACACAGCGGCCATCAGTGCGACATCCCGATCGGGGCCGGGTTGTCGGGGTGGATTTCCGCCGCCATCAAACCCTTGTCGCCATCGCCGAAGCGCACCAGCACCACCTGGCCCGGACGCAGTTCCGTGAGGCCGAAACGGCGCAGCGTCTCCATATGCACGAAAATATCTTCAGTGCCTTCGCCGCGCGTCAAGAAGCCGAAACCCTTGGTGCGGTTGAACCACTTGACGATTGCACGCTCAAGCCCGCTTGACGGCGTGACCTGCACATGGGTGCGAACCGGCGGAAGCTGCGACGGGTGAACGGCGGTGGACTGATCCATCGACAGGATGCGGAAGGCCTGAAAGCCGCGGTCACGCCGCTGGATGAGGGCAACGATGCGCGTACCCTCGAGAATGGTCTGATACCCATCGCGACGCAGGCAGGAGACATGCAGCAGCACGTCCTGCATGCCATTGTCAGGCACGATAAAGCCGAAACCCTTGGCAACGTCGAACCATTTCACCGCGCCGGTGATTTCGGTCAGGTCCACGGCATCGGCCGAAAGGTCCTCGACATCGACTATCGTTTTCGATGACATCCTATCAGCCATATCCTGCCAACCCCTCGATTACGCGCCACACACCGGTCAACTGATTCCTGTGTACCAGATTAACATCTTGGTAACGGTTCCACGCAAGCCCTAGTTTTTGATTTGCGTAGCTGCTTTTATGTCGCCGTCCTTGTCCGGGGCTTGCGATCATGCGTTTATGGCCCGGAAAAGCGTATTGGAGAGGAAGAAAATGCGGTATCTGCACACGATGGTTCGCGTCAAAGACCTTGGCGAATCAATGAAATTCTATTGCGACCTGATGGGTCTCGAGGAAATACGCCGGATCGAAAACGAAAAAGGCCGTTTCACTCTGGTTTTTCTTGCAGCGCGCGACGATATCTCTGCGGCGCGGGAAAAAAAGGCGCCTTCCCTTGAACTCACCTACAATTGGGACACCGAAGATTACACCGGCGGCCGCAATTTCGGGCACCTGGCCTATGAGGTCGACAATATTTACGACTTCTGTGCCCACCTTCAGCAAAATGGCGTCGTGATCAACCGGCCGCCGCGTGACGGTCACATGGCCTTCGTTCGTTCGCCCGACGGTATTTCTTTCGAAATCTTGCAGAAGGGCGAAAGCCTCGCGCCAGCCGAACCGTGGATATCTATGCAGAATACGGGTTCCTGGTAGGGGTTTTCCCGACCAGAAGCGACGATTTCGGTCACTCTTGCCTTGTCCGGATGGGTTGAGGCATAGTCCGCGAATCGAAACGGCATGTCCTGTTTTGAAAAAGCAGACGATTCCGTTCCCGTGCTGCTGTTGTAAATGCAAGATACGGAGGCCACCCATGAAAGCTGTCGATAGCGCGAAAGGACGCGTTGCCTGTCAGCGTCTTGTTGTCGCGGTTTCGTTGCTCGGGCTTGCCGGATGCGTTTCAGCGGTGACGGATGACGACATGGCTGCCAATAGCAAAAAGCCGGCGATTTCCGCCGAGCAGAAGGCGCAGGCGGCATCGGCGGTTCATAATCCGGCCGCCAAACAGCAGCAGGGGCATTACGTGGATCCCGCCGTGGCCTCCGCAACCGGCGGGGCCGTTGCGGCCCAGCCGCAGGCGCCCGGTGGCCCCGCACAGGGTTACGGTGCCGCCGCCGATATCGGCGGCCTGACGACGCAGCCGACGGCGATTTCCGCGGGTACATCAAGCATATATTCAAGCAGACCTGCCGTTGCGGCGGGGGCTACAGCCGCAGCGGGTGCACCTTCCCAGGGTATCGCGCCCGCCGTCAGCAGTGTCTACTCGGCACCAGTGCAGGCGACACAGCCGCAACCGGTATCAGCAACGGGACAAGTGCCGACTGCCGTGCCGGTACCGGCAGAACAGCACAGCGAAAACCGTCAGGCGGTTCCCGTACCAACGCCGCAAAATGCGTCGGAACAGCTCGCAGTTGCTTCAGCGCAGTCTTCTGGAGCCGGGAAACGGGCAGGCGAGGGGCAGGAAAGTGAGGGCACAGTCGTGCCGCTGGCAGCTTTTTTCGCCGGTGCGGCCAAGAAGCGCCTTCCGAAAATGATCGAAAACGGTACGGCGGAGAATACGCAGGTTGCGGCGCTCTCCGGCGGGTCGGACAGGACGATGGGTATAGCGCTTTCCGGCCGTTCGGCGATGTCTGACGAATTCGACGATGCGCATCTTGAAGACGAGGATGACCAGCCGGCCGGCCTGATGAAGCTTGCCTCGCTTTCCGGCCTCACCCGAGTTTCTCCGAACGGGCTTTTCCTGCAGACCGATCATGTTGAAGTCGGTTGTTTCAAGCCGGAACTGGTGCGCATGATCAAGGATGTCGAGCGCCACTACAACAGCCCGGCCATCGTCACCTCGGGTTATCGCCCGCCAAAGGGCATAAGGCAGGGTTCCAAGCACTACACCTGCGATGCAGCCGACATCCAGATCAAGGGTGTTTCCAAATGGGAGCTTGCGTCCTATCTGCGCTCGATGCCGCAGCGTGGTGGTGTAGGCACCTATTGCCACACCGAATCGGTTCACATGGATACGGGCGAAGCCAGAGACTGGAACTGGCGCTGCCGCCGCACCGCCCCGCGTAAATAATCTCGCGCCGCATTCTCGAACCATCAAAGCTTGCGCGTTGCTCGCCCGAAATTTTGCCGGCGTGGAAATCACGGCATGCAGACAGGGTGCGCCACATGCTGTAGGAGACGGTTTCCCGACCCTATGCGCATGGTGCTTTCCGAATGCTGCCGATATCCGCTTTTCCCGTTTACATCATCTCCATCGCCAGAGCGCGCGCCCGTCTTGAAAAGATGCTGAACGGAGCATCAGGTCTTGGGCTGGATTTGCGCCCGGTGGAAGGTGTTGACGGTAAGACCATTCCCGCTGCCGAATGGACGGATTTTAACAGGTGCGGCTTTGAGCTTCGCAACGGCCGTCATGCCTTGCCTGGGGAGTATGGCTGTTATGCCAGCCATATCAAGGCACTGGAGATTTTCCTCGCCACGGATGCGCCGGTTGCCGTGATCGTTGAGGATGATGTTGCCTTCACGCCTGACTTCTCCGATCGGGTCAAGGCAATGATCGCGATCATGCCTGAGAATTCCATCGTAAAGCTGACCAATCACCGCCACAGAGGTTTCAGAGCCAGGAAGACCAGCGCTCTCGGAGACAAGCTGGGGCGCTGCATATACGGGCCACAGGGATCGTCGGCCTGCTATATCATCTCACGCGGTGGAGCGGAGGAGTTTCTGAAAGCGGCAAGGGTGATGACGCTGCCTTTCGACCGGGCGCTGGAATGCGGCTGGGGTTACGGCACGCATGTCTACGTCACCGAAAAGGATTTTCTGCCTTTCGGCGATCCGGACACGCTGGTCGGCACGCGCGCGGAATATCGCGGCAGCAAATTTGCCCGGTTGAACCGGGTGCCAGCCTATCTCTCCAGTTTTTATGACAATATTGCGCGGTATGTGTACGCCTATCTGTAGAGGGAGGCCGCTTAACGCACGAAATCTTCCCTCTGGACCGCTTTGCGGCCCGTGAGGCTTTCTTTTTGGATGCTGAAGAAAATCGGCTTGGTGGAGTCCGTTCCATTTTCGTGCGGATGGATCGTTGAGCCTCCCGGCTCCCACCAGTTCGGGTGTTTCTGGATCAGAGACCAGGCGTAGATCCGCTCGCTTTGCCATTGCTCGTTATCTTCAAGCTCCTGATAGAGGCCATGGAGAATTACGCTTGTCCATGTGCTGGTGTTTTTGACCTCATCAACCTGAAGGCAAACATGAGGGTTCAGGCGCATATTCTCTATCTTGGCTCCCATCATCGAGAAGCTGTAGACTCCACCCTCGTGAAACACGAAATGGATCGGCACCACATAGGGCCTGTCATGATCGATACAGGCAAGATGCCCGAAGCTCATCCGGGAAAGGAATGCGATGCATTCCGCCGATGTCATTTCTTCTAGATGGACACTTGACGCCATGATGATCACTCCGTTCTGGGCAGGTGACAACGATCATCTGATCGCGCCGCCTTCATTTTCCCATCTCTCGACAGCCGGGCTTCCGGATTTTTGGGTAGACTGAAATATGTCCCGGTTCTTATGGTGAGGAGCCGACGCAGCCGGGATTGGTTTACGCCTGCCGGAACCACGTCGAATGGCGGCGATCAGAACTGGCCTGCACGCGTCGAATTTCGACGAACCGCATAACGTTGCAGCACCTTTTTCAAGCCTGTCGATCGCCTTGACGAGCAGTGGCGCACGATCTGGATCGACATTTCGTTTTCGATTGATGGAAGACATTTCATCCTCCTTTGGTTGGGGCCAAGGCAGATGCACCTTTACACAACAGCGCCCGCTTCAAATGCTGCCATTGATTTATTCTGCGCTCTATATGAGGGATGCGCAAGCATATAGCTTGTCTGGAAACCATCCATGAAGTGCTGCAGCTGCTACTGTACGACCGGCACACAAAGCGCGTTCCGTTGCACATGGAATCGGCGCGCGGGCGCGATTTTCCGTATTCTGACGTAAATTTTCTAGCCTGTTTGTTTCAGCACGAGTTTTGTCAAAAGGTCGATCTGCTGCTGCTGTTTATCGACGAGAGCTTTCAGCTCGATAGAGCGCATCCGATCGAACTTATCGTGCAGCGCCATGATTTCGATCTCTGCCTTCAGATTGACCTCGTAGTCATGTGCGGCGTCGATCCGATCCTTGGCCGCATGGCGGTTCTGGCTCATCATGATCACCGGCGCCTGAACCGCTGCGAGCATGGATAAGATGAGATTGAGGAAAATGAACGGGTAGGGATCGAAGGCGTTCGAAGTCGCGATAATGTTTGCGCTCAGCCATATCGCAAGCAAAGCCGCAAATATAAGGATAAAGGTCCAGGAACCACCGAATTTGGCAACCGCATCCGCAAGCCGCTGGCCGGGCGTCAGTCTCTCGTCGAAAACCGCATTCGCGTCAGTCGAGATGGTGCGCCTTGCTGCAAGACGACGAAATATTGCTTTTTCCCTGTCTGGCAGCAGCTCAAGCGGTTTCCCCAGATAACGGCTCGCTCCCTGCGCCAGGTCCTGAGGTATGAGGATGTCACTGTCGTCTTCGATATGGGTTGCCATTGTTCTTTCTCCCTTGGCTCGCGCCAATCCGACAACCGACTCCGGACCGAAGGCCGCCCCTACACGGATCAGGTATTAGCACACGCCATCGTACCATGCTTTGCATTGAGCGGCCTTATCGGCCGGTTCGCGAGCCAGGGGACGGCGTGTCGGGGAGGGCGGCGATTTGCGTTCTTCTGGGAGGCAGTTTCAGGGACGAGATCTGTCGGGACGCAACGCTGATACGCAGGTTCCTGCTGGTAATTGGGTTAATGCAGCTTTTAATTGTATTTTAAGTATACATATAGTTTTAGTGATAAAAAATATAGTTTTTCGAAAAGTAATTAGGTAAACATTGTGCGCTGACGGGGCTTTTGGAATATTGATATTCCTCATCTTGATGTATAATCGGAGAGTAACCGTTTAATCGTATATATGTGAATCATTTTCAATGGAAATTCCGTCCTTTTTTGTTTCTTTGCCGCGGTTGATCCAGGCGGTGATTCCGCTTTGGCGGACCTCTTCAAATGGGGTGTCCTAATTGGCACTGTGGCTGCGAACCCGAGAACTTCATTCCAGTCACGCCAGTTCGGAGGCTGATCGTCGAAACTCTGAATCGGCTTTGCAGATCGCTCGCGCTGATCTCTACCTCTCAATCGCTCAGTCCTGATGACGCAGCGCGCGGTCAGCAAGTTACCGACAGGTTGGTGAGCGTGCCGATTACCAATGTTTGATCGGCTCGATCAACGCCGGTTGCAAGGTACCGATTCCTATCAACTTGTCCCTATTATGACGCATTTCTTGAGGACAATACCCATGCGCGCTATACATCTGGCGTTTCGCAATTCATTTAAATATATTCTAAAACAATCGAAATCTTACAAGCAAAATGAAAAAGGAACATTTGCTGTACTGAGCGCCATTTTATTGCCCTGCATTATTATTGCGGCTGGTTGTGCTTTAGATTTGTCGAGATTGTTAGCTGCAAAGACCGAGGCGCAAGGATCACTAGACGCGGCTGTCCTCGCGGCTGCTGTGGCGGGAAGATCCGAAGATAGTGAACTCAAGGAGATTGTGATCAATTTTCTTGAGGGCCAAAGGCCAGGTTTGTCGAGTGCGATCTCGCTGGTAAAATTCAACCGCTCTCGAAATCCAAATGTCCTATCCGCATCAGCCAGCGGTACTCTTACGACAACCTTTATGAAATTCGTCAATATCAAAGAATTGACATTTTCAATAACCGCGGAGGCTAAATGGGCCACGGAACAGACCATTGAGGTCGCTATGGTACTGGACAACACATGGTCGATGAATGGGGAGAAATTACAAGCGCTCAAGAAGGCTGCAACGGAATTGGTCAGCGTATTGGAGAAAAACAAGGAGCCGGGTGGGATCCTCAAGATCGGTCTCGTCCCTTACGCCGATTACGTGAATGTAGGATTGTATAATCGCTTTCGCAGTTGGATTTCTGTTCCAGAGGAGGTCACTACTGAGCGTTCGTGTGAATGGAAGAATACGGCCAGGATATGCGAGCGCGGCGAGTATAAGAGTTGCTCAAGAACTGTAGACGGCGTCACTGAAAGGTACGACTGCACACCGTATCGATGTGAAATGAGAAATGTCATGCCTTATGAGCGATGTGTAGGGGGGGAGAAATATAGTTGGCATGGATGTGTGGGTTCTCGAACTTCAGGGACACTACGCCTGACAGACGATTCGCCAAGAGACCGGTATCCGGGGATCTTAAGCCCCACGAAAAATTGCCTGGATCCGATAATTCCGCTCACCTCCGTGCTTAATGAGGTGCGTTCGGGTATTGTCAACATGGTCGTACAGGTGGGGGCATATAAGCCTTCGACCTATATTCCGGCTGGGCTAATTTGGGGGGTCAATATCCTCTCGCCAACGAGACCCTTCGAGGAGGGTCTTGCCTACGATGTCGATAACAGACGCCCCCGAAAAGTGCTGGTGCTCATGACAGATGGGGCCAATACGATGAAGCTCGATCAATCGACTGGAAAACATCTCGACACCAGCAACGCCGATGAGTTGAGTAAGACGTATAGCGACATGCAGTCGATATGCTTGTATGCTCAATCCAAGAAAATTGACGTGTATACGGTGTCGTTTCTAGTTGATGACCGGATAGGCGAAGATGCGATGCGTAGCTGCGCGACATCGCCGAAGCATTACTTTGATGCGAAAAACGCTAAAGAATTGAAAGATGCATTTTCGAACATAGCGGCATCTCTTTCATCTGTTACTCTAACGAGATAGGATGACTTATGGTCCATGGCACTATCTTGTATCCACCTGAGAAAAAGATCTATGGATTTACTGACTGGGGGAGTGGCGGCCGCCGCTTGCTGCCGGCGCTGCATCGCCCGAAACCCCTTCGCACCTTGGCCGCCGTTACGGCACTGAGGCTCATCTTGCCGAAGTAGGGTAGGATATTGTTGTCGAGACCCGCCTCGTGATCCTTCACATAGCGCGGTTTGCACTGGCCGTTGGTGAGCTACCTACTCCAGTAGAAACTGTTTTAGTCGCGTTGGGTACAAGTCTGATCGGTCTTCAACTCGCTGATACAGTTTTTGCCGCGAAGCTCAAGATACGAGTCCTCGGCAAACTCTTTGGCCAGAGACAGACTGTCGGTTTTGTGCTGACGCGCCGCTCCCCTTCGAGGTAGGTGGAGCATTACCATAGGGAGCTGTTCGCACGGCGGTAGACGCGGACCTTATCACCGCGAACAGAACGCGAGTCCATTTCACCATCTCATACTGCGCGAGACATGTGTCAGGATGATGCTAGCTGAATTTAGGCCGGTTTCGATATTAAGTGATTGATTTTTATGGTGAGAGCGCAGGGATTCGAACCCTGGACCTACTGATTAAAAGTCAGGCTTTTATGTAATGTTTTTAAACCGCTTAATTTCAAACTACATCTT
>NZ_KB906085.1:0-93579 GCF_000381165.1 Agrobacterium sp. 10MFCol1.1
TCTGCAGGCCTGGCTTCAAACCGAGCGTGCAAAACTGTCGCGCAGTTCTCCGGTCGCCGAGGCGATCGATTACATGCTCAAGCGTTGGGATGGCTTCACGTCATTCCTGGAGGATGGCCGGATTTGCCTCACGAACAACGCCGCGGAGCGAGCCCTGCGAGGCTTCGCACTCGGTAGGAAGTCCTGGCTCTTCGCCGGATCAGACCGCGGCGCGGATCGTGCAGCCTTCATGGCCACGTTGATCATGACGGCAAAGCTCAACGACATCGATCCGCAGGCGTGGCTTGCCGACGTTCTTACCCGCATCGCTGACACGCCGATTACCAAGCTGGAGCAATTGCTTCCGTGGAATTGGAAACCACCGGCTATTGAAGCACAAGCGGCATAACCTAAGGCCTTTTAAAAGGCGTCTGCTGCTATTCGTATCGTAGCAGCAGAGCAGCTTCCTCATATCGAGCCAACAAACGTAACGCTGTGGCTTATTTCAAAATTTTATCAATAAATCCGGTTGGGATTCTGAGGGGTTTCGCTGCAACTGGCGGGAAGCACGAGCTCCCCGCGCAGTTCAATCGAGCTTTCCTAAACTTGGCCAAGTTCTTAGCCTCCAAGGTTCTTGAACACCTCCTGGCCGCGCTGCGTCAGAGCATACGTATTGCCAGCATTTTTCTTAACCAAACCGTACGTCTTCAGGTGTCCGATTTGAGTATCGACCATCTTGGTAACACGCTTAGTGGTGTTCGTATAAGCGCTCGCATTGTTGCGGAGATCGTTCAGCGTTTTGCCATAAGGCTGCAATTCGCCTTCGATCCAGCCTTCAACAATCTCCTTGCGATCGACTGGAAGCTTAGACTTGGTCACCATCTGAGCGACAGTCATAAAGAATGCCGCCGTTTCCAACTGTACCAAGGCCTTAGCTGCGCCTTTCGGCGTCTTGTAAATATCGCGATCCGTGTCGTTAAGCAGCCGGACCCATTCCTGGGTCCAAGCCTGAGAAAGTTCCTTGAGAGCTGACATTGCGGTCATGGTTTAGCACCCTTCGCGCGTGGCTGGATCTGCCCATGCAGTCCTTGAGAATAGCCACTATATTGCGTAGAATCCCCGTGACCGAGTAATGGAACAAAGCCACTACATCCCGGAAAAAGGTTACTACTGCAATTTGCGCGATATCGTAATGAGCGCTAAACATTCTGAATCCTTCCTAATCTTGTAGGCAGGCAGACAATACCATAACTCTTCCGCTTCGGAAGAACCTCCACTTTTTGTGGAGAACTCGGCAAGATTAAGGCCTTTAAGTTGGCATAAAAAATACACCGCCAAGCTTCTTCCTAAGGAGCTTTCTCTCGACAAAGGCGCGAAGGTGTTCAGCTCACAAAAAGTGGACGTTATTGGCGCACTTTTCGTGGGCCTCATAGTGATCGGCATCGACCACCCGAGCTATGGAGAGTGAATTGAAAAGGCCCAGCAGTGTTGTTTCCGCTATCGTTATTGGAGCGTGCGTTTCCGCGCCGCTGCTTTTCAGCGCAATCGAACTGAAGATCATTCCGATAAAAGAACCAATGCCATTTACGGAATGTGGCGTCATCGAGGAGGCCGACTTCGGTTACTTCGGTAAGATCAGGGGTTGCGTTGGTTGGTCTTTTCAGTTCCCTAAGTCCAACCCGTACATGATTATCCTGCGAACCCTCCAGTCGAAATAACTGCTTATCCCCATTTTCGATAAGGGCGCCGCAGAGAGCGGCGCCTTTTTTGTGTCACAGGACTGGAGTGCGGACGAATGACCTTCACCAAAGGCTCACCTCGATCAGATGCTTCCGTGAAATTGGACGCCACCGACCCGCGATGCTCGAGCAGTCAGACTTGCGGCCTTCACCGGAGGCTTACGAAGCTCAAGAGTTGTGACAATGTCGTCAGCGGACTTGAGTGTTTTTTTATAGGCCTCGTCTGCGCTGGTCTCACGATAATAGACATCGAAAAACTCTGGTCCGTCGAGTTGTCCGCGACCGATTTCAAGACTGAGCCAGTTTTCAAGCTCGGAACGAAGTGAACCGAGACGGGTGTAAACCCCAGAGCGTGTCAACCGTGATCGCAGGGCCGCCTTGATGATGCGTCCGGCCTCGATGTGACCCTCTATTCCAAGTGCGCCAACAGGGCGCCGTCGAGCGGTCCCTTGGGCATAGTTGTAGGGAACAGTCACCTTACTTGCTGATGGGTAAATCATGCCTTTGCATCTGGCACGTCGCTTGTCCTGCTTCGATATTGCCATCGGGCTGAGGAAGGTATCCCATAAAGGTGACGACTCCCCAATCCAGCGCTCACTTGTCAAAGGTTCCCCCATAGCATTGATTTTCTCCACAAGGGCATCGATGTCATAGCGGCAGCGGTTGTCGACAGCGACATAGAGATCGCAAACATAGGGGCGATACATGCCGGGCCATGAGGTCTTTTCGACCCGCCACCCGTTTCGGGCTGCCCAAGCAGGGCGCTTTGCTTCGTTGGGCGCATTCGCATAGGGTTCATCAATGAGGAAGTACTGGCCGCTTGCGGGATCTACCCAGTCAGTGGGATGATCGAGATACGGCAACTCTTCATTATCGAGGCCTCTCGTATTCAGTTTGCGAAGGTCTCTGCTAGGCTGCAACCCAGTGTGCTCCATGAAACGGAGCGAGCGCTCGGACGTGCAAAGCCTCTCGCGGGCATAGTCCTGTGAATGGGCTATTTCGTCACAAACGAAATGATCATCTGCAACCATTCGAAGATGGGTAAAGCCGCGAACATGTTTCAGTGCGGATTTCTTGCAGATCTCCAGGATTGGCCTGGATAGATCAATCTTGAGCGTTTCGCGCCCACATAGGTGACGATGCACCTCGTCCCGCCAGTAAACCGTCAACAACACATAGGGGTTGGAAAACGCCGGCCCTCGGACTGGCAAGGTACGCAGCGCATGGCGAAAATTCGTGAAGTTGGCAGCTTGCGCCGCCAGATCAAGCGCATCGGAGTGCTTGATCCCTCTCGACTTCTTCAACTGCGTTGCAAGCCGTTTGACGCCGTCAAGCGTCTTCGGGTGAATATTCTCGATCAACATAGCTTCTCCTGGCCTGAGTTGAAGCGTCACTCGCCAACCGCCCTTCAAGCCTGAGTGCCTGTTGAAAGGGTTCGTCAGAAATTCTTAAGCAGCGCTGCCAGCAGCTTCGGAACGGCGAGTGCCATGCTCCTGCCAGGAGCGATTCGACTATAGGACGAGTGAGGCGCGTATTCAATTCGCTTTCGTTTCAGTCTGAATTGGAGTTGATGTGTTTCAAATATGGCTTGCCTGGATGGGGCAAGACGACACCGGATGCTTGCCGTCATTTTCTTCCTACGCGTTACGGCAGCGCTTAGAAGCTTTCGCAATGGCTCGGGGTTACCACTATGGCTGCGCGGCAAGAGGTCTATGGAGAGTGTCACTCACGCCGCTCGAGGCGCCACCGGAGTTACACATCTCCGCCGTCAGAATTCAGGTGCGTAAAGCGACATCCGAGAGACTGAAGATTTTGCCTGCTTCCTCGCTGAGATCTACATTCGCGTACCTCTCGCCGCCACCAGTCGACCAACGGCGTCAGATTAGCGCCACGAATGAACCGACCACAGTTGGACCAAGTCGCTCTCCACATCGACCACTAGCGAAGCATTGACTGAAAAGGTGGAATGCAGTTTCCTGCGTGTGGGGGACTGTTGCTCGTGATTGCTACCATAGGCAACATTTTTTAGGGGGCGATATGATCGTGATCAGGGTTGTGTGGGCCGTTCTGGCTATCTCTATTCCAGCGATAGCGTGCGCCAAGCCGCCGGAGATATGGCGAAAACCGGCAGCTGACATGGTCGCCTGGTTTGAGACATCTGGAGTAGGCTATGGCAAGATCACGCCGGATTTCGACTGTCAGGGCGTTTCAGCCGGCGTATTGCAATGGAACGTCGGCAAGGGTTCTCTATGGGACGAACTACTTTCGAAAGTTCCCGCCGAAGAGTTTATCAAGACCATGCCGACTTATGGGAAAGACTTCCGCGTGGCGCTTACCAAACCGATAGAAGAGCGATTGGGATATGTGCGCCAGTTCCAAACATTCGCGAACGAGAATTCCTGTAACGGGAATATCCGAAAAGCGGCCTGGTCTGCGAAAGGAAGGGATTTTTCGAAAGAGTTAAGCGCGCTGCTCAAGAGCGCAGAGGTCGTCGACCTGCAGCAGAAAGCACTCGATGGGAAGCTCAATGCCGGGTGGGAGTATGCGACATGGTGGGCCCAGGCCAAGCGCGGTGCAAACGCCTCACCAACCTATCTGGAATTCGCGACGTTCACCGACACGCTTAATTTCAACGGGACATGGAAGGACCAGGCAAACCAGGTGCTGGTAGAAGCCTTCCGCAAGGATCGCACCGATGCGGAAGTTAAAAAGAAAATCCTGAAATTTCTGGCTGATGCACCTGAAGGTCAATATCAGCGTACCGAAGCGCGCAAGAATGCGGTCCTTTGGAAGGACGCGGCCCTGAGCGACGAACAACTGGACCTGCTGGTGTTTGCCTATCTCGTTGCGACGAACCTGACGAAGGATCACGCCGTACCGTTTAAACTCAACACAGTTTCGCGACGGGGCACCATCTTGTTGGGTGGTGGCTGGGTCAACGGCGAGCATGTGAAGTTCAAAACACCGGCGCAGGACTGACGCACTCGGTCGATGGGCTAGTCTCTGGCCGTCTTCTCACTTGCTGAACGCCAAGCTAAGCGTCCGCCAGACGGCGATCCTGCTCTTCAGCCAGTGAGCGCAATTGATGTTGTGAGACCAGGGCCGTAATTCGTCTGCGTGAGCAAAACATAGGAGTAGGCTTGCTCCAAAGATTGATGAAGTAGAGTGGAATCGAACCCTCGCAACACTAGTATCAGTGGCCATATTTAACCATAATTGTATAGTCCGATCAGATACTTGATCTTCGATTGGCCGTAAGGGAACGCCTCGTGGCTTTTTGACGCAGAACAATACCGCGAGAAAAGCTGATATTGGCAGAAATTCATCACCGTCGAACCGCGATCGAATGCCGTATCTGTTCCTTTTCGAAACTGACCAGCGGCTGGCTGTGCAGATAACGTAGCACCGACCTCAACAACCATCAGATGATGTCGATCGAGGTTTGGAAGACTGACCAAGCACCGCAATATTTTATCTAATTAAAAGGCATCCCGATACTTCAGATCTTTCTCCGGTCGCGGGAGCGTTTGTTCAGAAACTGAGAAGTAAGTTCAGCTGTCAGCCTGGTAGCTTGATCAAAAGCGTCAATGATATCGGCAAATCTTTCATCAGGCCGAGTATCATCAGTGCCGTGAAGGTTGAAGAATAAGGTTTTGGTTCCTTCTCGAGACCAAAGTCCAGTTTTTATGTGCCGCCCCGACAAATGTACGTAAGCAGAAGTTGCCTCATATGCTTCTGACAGGCCGGGGTACTTTTCGTTCAATTTTTGATGGAGAAATGCATCGCTCAAAGGTTCACCCGTGCGCGCCTTAAGCTTTCGATAAATATTGTCATCCATTAACCAAATGCCGGCAGCTTCTACATCTTCGACCAGAGTAAGGCCGAACATGCGCATGGCCGTATCAAGTTGCAACCTAACGAGGGCGGCAGCTGATAATGTGTTTTTCGCTCTCACGAGAGTACAAAACGCATGGCTGAGCGAAGCGGTCTTCTTGATTGCGCCAAGCGCATACCATTCGATATCTGGAATTGCTGTACCCTGTGGTCCAAGATGGTCATTGGGCATTCGTGACAGAACAGCAGTAATTTTCTCGATTTCTTGAAGATGGTACTCAATGTCGAATGACGACGGTGGCGACTGATCCAAAAAACGTTGGCTCCGATGATGCTTGAGAAAACACGACTTGTCACTTCGTTAACGTGAAAGGCGAGCCGTGCACTACCCTATCGTAGAGCAGTTGTGCTCCAGCGTTCGTTGTCCTTACACAACTTAGGGAAATTGGAGCGCTGCGTTCATGCTCCGACCATTTCAATGATCGAAACTAGGCAACCGCTTTTTTCATCGTTAAGAGTTCGCAAACGCAAATTATTTCGATTACTGCGCAGCGATATCGGGCGAGTTCGCCGTAATGGAATTACAAATGTCCGCAGGATTGACCCCTTTTCGCTTTCCCCACTCTACGAGGTTTGGTGGGCGGTACTTGCTATCGTCTCGCCATCTTGCGAAAACGGAACCATCGATTGTCTCGTTAACCCTTGTGTGAGTTCCAGTTGAATCACCGAACGGTTCTGGTGCGATAGGTCTGTAGTGTCGCTTTCTTACCCAAGAATATGTCCCCTTGAGGAACTCTTTGTAAGAGTCTGAGATCTCGCCGAGATGTTCATTGCCATCCATTTCAAGCTCATTGCGAAAAGCTAGTCCGAGATTTGCCGCTTTTTCCATCATCCACTGGAGCGGTATTTGCGCCAGCGTGTCATTAAAGCAACCCCCACCGACGTTCGCATGAGCGCCCACGAACCAGCGCTGTTCGACGCTCTCTACAGCCCTCATTGGAGCTGCTGCTGGAGCGCCCGTCTTTGTTCTGATTGTCCAGGGAGTTGGCGCAAATTTAGCTCGGTGTTCATCAATTGCGAGTGCATGAAACCCGTGCCTGACTGGTTTCCGAAGACCGGTATGATGAAACTTAAGCGTTGAAGTGCTGATGCCGGCAAGACTGAAAGCTGGGACGCCGAGTGCACCAACCGTATCCCAGACTCCAACCATTTCAATCGCTACCGGTCGCGAGTACTTCAGCATCCAGCGCTCTTCGAGCGTCATGGTGTTGGCGTCAAAGGTAGGAAGTTTGTAAATCGTGCGGTCATCGTCGTTACGGTACCGCTCATATAGCTGGTCAACCCCCAGCGCTCCGCCTGGTTTTAGAAGCCCGCAAATAGAAATAAATCCGGCAAGGCTCCGCGCCGTGTGGGCTCCGCGACTGAACCCGAAGATAAAGATTTGGTCGCCGTCCTCGTAATTCTCGACAAGCCAATTGTAGGCCTCCTGCACTTTCTCGGTTACGCCTTTACCCCAGCCGCCGCCAATGACGCCGTTAACTCCAGTGTCATAATAGCGAAGCTGCTGACGACCCTCGGTGTCCTTCTCTGCGCAAAGGGAGCGGAGGCGCCATACATTTGTGTTCGTGCCAACTGCATTCCACGTTCCGTCGAGGAATAAGGCAAGCTTCCTATTCGATGCTGAGGGCATACCCGATATTTCCACCACCTCCACCTTTCCACAAAATACGCACGTCAACTTCGGGGGGCGCTTGCTTCACAAACGCGGACCCGTCTCTGGTACGTGTACGCCCAGTTTTTTATCACAAAAGCTGTGCGGCCAGAGCAGCTTCCAACACTTTTTATAAGCAGTTTGAGTGCGTTTCCACACTCTCGAGTAACGTTTCACTTGCCGTTGCGCACGCGGTCTGAATTGGTGAGTGCCTCGCCCAAGCGGCCTAACGTTTCCTTCATCGCTTGCTCAGCAGATTGAGTGAGCGATTTTGCACCACCTTCACAAGCTAAGCCGGCATCGCCTTGCGCGTTGCCGTCACCAGAGACTGTAGTGCCAAGCAGGCGCCCTGATTGACCGTCAACAGTAATGGATGCTGCGACCTCGACTTCCGTTTCCATGCCGGCAACCCAGAAGCCTGGCACAACGCGCAGGCGAGCGTTCACGTCTTCACCCTTAACGATAATCATGCCGCGGGCACCACGCGCCTTGAGCTCATCGCGGCCCACAGGCGCTTGAACAGGCACCAATTCGGTCACCAGGTTTGCAAAGGTCTGTCTTACCGAGCCAGAAAAGCTGGATGAGAGATTGAGCGGGAATGTGTGCGCTGCGCAGTTCATGTCGGATGGCTTGATTGGCTTATCCAGCTTCAACCCATCAACGAAGAGCAAGTATTTGCCGGGAAGCTTGCCTTCATAAGACGAATAGACATTGTAGGTTGCGACTGTGAGCGGCTCCGCCTTGTATTGGCAAGCCGTCAGCATGGCGCAAGACAATAGCGCTGCAGCGAATTTGGTGTTCATGATGCCCCCGAAAAAATCCCCGAAAGGAAATAAGCACGGCGACAATCTAGAGTCGAGTGAGAATAGACTTTTATGACCCTGCACCAGCTAGGTGGAGTACCGTTCAGCCAGACACGGCGGCCTTTTTGGACTACCGCACAAAAAATCGCGCTTTTCGCGAAAACCTTTCTATGGCGTTCAATTAGTGGTTTCGTAGTTTACTTAACCTGATAACGTGAGATCGTCCTAATGGAACGTGGGCGGGGGCGGCACGAAATGTTATCATTAAAGCTGCGATCTTTCTTCCAATGGTCCGGCGTGTCCGTTGTCCTTGGCGTGGTCGTCTTGCATCCTCCTTCTGAGGCGGCAGCTCAAGTCGTTGCTGGGCATTCTATCGGAGAGGACCGTGACAAGCTGGATGGCATTGCCTGGCAGAACAGTTTTGGCGGATATGTCGACGGGAAATTCAAGGCTGCAACTGGGGTCGAAGTATCAGCGACCTATGAGCAGTCGACCGGGAAATTGGTTTGCTTGGAGGCCAAATGGGATGGAAAAGGCTTGCGCCAACTCGCTTACTTTTCCGACTTCAGGTTCGGCCAAACGACACTCGCAGATATCAAGGAGCGCTTTGGCAATCTTGGCCTGTTGCCTGCAGGCGGCTCATCTGTCCTAAGCACTCCGGATGGTGGCGTCACAATCTCGAACTTTTATGAAATCTCCGGTTCGAAGACAATGGCGACTTTCATGACAAAGATCGGGCGAGCGGAGCTCCTTGACTTGAAACGCCGACATGGCGCGGATGCATATGCTCATATGGCGTCGGTGGCCACGCTTCATTCGATAGCGATATCCGATGCGATTTATTTCAGTAGCCTTCGCGGGACGGCATCGATTGCGGATGTTGGATATAGTCCTATTGCATGGACACCGATGAGCAGTTCCACCGACAAACCAAAAAAACAAATGGTACTGTCGAGAATAAAATCCACGCAATTACCTGTGGCCCGTGTCTATTCCGGACCGAGAAATCTCCCCGATTTGAGCGGCCAAAATTCGACAGTGCGCTCTTATCAAGACAGGATTGCAAGGCAGATGGCTGAAGGCCCTGCTTTCGCCGGTGAATATGCGGTCGTCCAAATTGATTGCGGCACTCGCTGTTCAAACGCCTATGCCGGAAATGTCCGCACCGGTGAGGTTTTCAAGTTGCCTGTAGGGGGACGAACTAACCTCGATCTCGATCTGAAGTACGAGCTATCCAGCCGCCTCATGACCGCGCAATGGTCCGACGCTGGCTCGGGAGAATGCATGATTCAGTTTTTCAGCTTCGACGACGGAGAATGGATCGAGCTTCTTAAACACGAAATTTCCGACAGTCGCGGATGCTCAACGTCCCTCTCAATTAACCTGCGGTAGTCTTTTCTCTATCGCAGCTCTCAACGTTTGATAGCCTGCATTTACCTCTCTGATTGGCGTCTAGTGAATGGTCTAGAATGGAAAATCTACCCAGTAGTTCGCAATTGATCATCGACGAGCCTCTTAGACGATGGCTCCCGGAGGCGTCGGTGCGGTTTCAGTATCTTTATCCGGAGCTTGAGCTAACCATCGATGGAGACATTGTTCGCTTCACTGGGACGAATGCAGGTGATCCACGCGTGAAGCGGGAATTTCAGTTCTGTCTCTATCGTCAGAAGATTTTCGAACAGACATTGCCTATGCGCAAGATGCTAATCGAGGGGGTGACAGGCGTTGCTGGTCGCACCTCTTAAATTCCGCTTTGTCGACGACGGTAAGGTCCTTTTCGCGGACGACGCGGGTGGCTATTTCAAAGCAAGCGAAGAATTTCTGCACCGCTATGCTCGCGATGAACTGCTGTCGTCGGATTTCGACTTCTTAAATTCGAATGGTAGTGCATTCAGCGAGGTGGGTGACCTCACTTATCTTGGCTTTGAACAACGTTTTGCCAGCCGTCTCTACCTTCCGGCTGAGATAGACTACGTCATTCTGGTGCCGACGCTGAGATGCAACCTGGCCTGCGGTTATTGTCAAGTATCGCGCGTCAACGAAAATGCGCGAGGCTTTGACTGGGATGCTGAAACTTTGGCCGGTGTCGTCAGCTTCCTTGACGGCCTGTCGACAACCACCATCAAGATCGAGTTTCAGGGAGGCGAGCCGCTCCTGCGCCTCGACGTCATCAAGGATTTGATGGAATTCTGTCGAGGCAGATTCGATCACTGTGAGTTTGTCATCTGTACAAACCTGCAAGAGGTTTCAGATGAAGCTTGGGAGATCTTGAACGAGCCGGACGTGTTCACCAGCACATCACTCGATGCGACAAGAGCAATCCATCAAGCGCAGAGAACTGTGAGTGACGAGAAAACGACAGCATTTTTCAATAATCTCGACACCGCAATCGAAAGGCTGGGCGCCGAGAAAGTCTCAGCTCTCCCCACAATTGACCCACGCAAAGCGCCGCCGCCGAGCGCATTAATCGAGTCTTTCGTTCACTACGGTTTCCGCTCCATTTATTTGCGGCCTGTGAACTACCAGGGATTTGCCCGCAAAAAGTTCGACGCTCGCAGCAGCGCAGCGGTGTGGAATCAATACCACTCGGAGTTCATCGACGAATTGGTTGCTTTCAACTGGGATGCTGACCAACCCGTTGAAGAGTATTATTTCACGCACTGTCTCAGACGTGTTCTGCGGTCCGGGCATAACCACCACGCAGATCTTCGTAACCCAAATATCATCGGTGAAAGCTATGTTGTCATAGATTACGACGGGAAATTTTATCCCACTGATGAAGCGCGCATGGTGACGCGCGTGGGGCAGCTGGACCTATCCATGGGCGATGTCTTCAAGGGCATGAACCGAGATAAGATTGAGGTTTTAAACAGCGAGGCGATCAACAACTTCCACCCGGATTGCGTCCATTGTCCCTATCAGGCCTTTTGTGGTGTTGATCTGGTGGACGACCTATCGCGGTACGGTCGGATAGACCACCCGAAACATCTCACCGATTTTTGCCAACGCCACACCTACCTGTTCGATAAGATTTTTTCCCTGATCTATTCAGACGATCCGAAGGTTCAAAAGTCTCTTGCCATATGGTCAGGATCTGCTCGCTTCGATCGCTCGCTTGCGAAGTCTCACCGATGATCGAGTTGCGCCTCAAAGTCGATCCCTTACCAATCGACGTTCCCCTGGTCGTCAGGCTGAACGATGATCCTTCCGACGCTAACGGTCAGCACGATGCTTTTTTAGTTGAGGTAACGAGAGAGCGACGGGAGTACGATTTCAATGGGTTTTCCCTGGGTGTTTACGCAGGCGTCGATGAATGCATGGATGGAGACGTGCTTCTCCTCCTGCCAGGACAAGCCAGCGCTCATCGTCTGATACGAGCTCAGTCGGAACACAACACGTTTCTCGTCACTGAGCAATGTGACCAGCTGTGCGTCATGTGTTCGCAGCCGCCCAAGAAGCATCACCATGACATGTTTGAACATTTTGCGCTCGCGGCTCTGCTGGCCCCGATAGGCGCTACGATCGGGATTTCCGGTGGCGAGCCTCTTTTACATAAGCATCGACTGTTTGAAATGCTTTCGCACGTCACGAAAACCCGGCCGGATATTCGCTTCCACGTTCTGACCAACGCCCAGCATCTCGATGGCGGAGATATCGAAACGCTTTCCGATCTCGGATGGGATCGTATTCTGTGGGGTGTCCCGATCTATTCAGCCACAGCCGACGTACATGATCAAATCGTTGGGAAAGAGGGAGCTTTCAGATCTCTCGAACGCGGGCTCGCTACTCTGCTTCGCGCAGGTGCTTCAGTAGAACTCCGCACAGTGGTTTTAAAGCAGAATTGGGATGACCTGCCAGCTCTTGCCGATTTCGTTTCGACGAGATTGAGTGCTGTATCCTTCTGGGCCGTGATGCAACTTGAACGGATCGGATACGGTCGTATGAATTGGACGAGGTCATTCAAAGACACTTCGACTGATTTCGATCCCCTTGCCAGAGCGATCGATATTGCTGCGGCAAGAGGGATACAGGCTTGGCTCTATAACTTCCCAGCCTGCTCAGTTCCTCATGGCTACCGTGGGCATGCACCGTCGACTATTTCCGATTGGAAACGGAAGTATCTTGATTTTTGCGATAGTTGTAATGCTCGCGGAACTTGTGGTGGGTTTTTTCAGTGGTATGATCATCGGCAGGGGTTTGCTGCACTGGGGCCATTATGAAATCGCGGATATTCTTGATCCCGTCGCTTTTGGCGGCCGGTTTTCTGCCTTCCAAAACGACAGCGATGCCAATTGGTGAATTTGTCGAGAAAAAGAACTCCGTTCCAACAATTCTCGAACGACTGAAACTCAAGCATGTCTTTACTCTTGCGGGCCACCGGTCACATCGATCTCATTCGAGCCACCGATCGCACTCCAGTCACAGATCAAGTAGCGGAGGTGGATACAGCTACGGTGGATCATCGACATACTCATCACCGTCCCCTTCTTACAACCCACCCGCCCGCTCGATCTATCCGTCTGCACCCAGCGCGCCTGTAGCCCCCCCGGCACCAGCAACGCCTGCGCCGCTTTACACTGCGCCTATCACGCCAAGTCCTCCGCCGCTAAAGCCTCTTGCCGGCAACACAGACAAATTCAAGAGGATCGTGATGCAGGTACAGACAGCGTTGACCGCATATGGCTACTATTCGGGTCTGATAGACGGTCAGGTCGGACCAGGATGCAAAACAGCGTTGATCGCGATGCAGACTGATTACAATCTCAAAGTCACCGGAACCATTACGCCCGATGTGCTCGATGCCTTCGGGATCGCTGCAAACTGATCGTCATGGATATCAGCCATATTATAGAAACGATAAAGGCGGTCCCTGCACCGCCCTCACCTCCAGAGCTGGAAGCCGCGTTACCGCCGCTTCCAGCCCTCCAGTTATCCGAGGTGGGGCGTGCTGCCAGATCTGAGAGGAAATTGACAGTTTTTGCAGGAGCCGCTGCACTGACGGTCGGTGGCTACCTTGCGCTGTTCGTTCACGGTTTCTGGGGAACAGCGCTGTGCGTCGGAGCACTCGTGATGACTGCACTCTCGGTAAGCCTGAAGCGGAAGTTTGAGGTCGAATACCGGGATGCCGAGGCCAAATGGGACGAGCAACGACAAACTTGGCTTACCCAAGCAGGTCCAGCGAAATTTGAAGAGAAGCGTAGACTCTTTTTATCGCTTGCCGGCACATATTCAGGCTTGCCAGCGAAAGAGCGTGAGTTGCTTGGCGAGCTCGAAAAGGCCAAGCGAGAGCGACAGTTCACAAACTACATGAAATCGCATTTAATCGAGCGTGCTAAGATACCAGGGGTCGGCCAAAGCCGCAAAGCAACTCTTGCCTCTAATGGTTTTACCAATGCCCTTGATGTGAAAAATCGGCGTGTCCCGAAGCTTCCAGGATTTGGACCTTCTCTTGTTGGGGAAGTGGAAGCATGGGCGAGCTCCGTGGGCCAAAGATTTGCTTTCAACCCTACAGCTCCAACCGAGCCCCATCTGGTTCAACAGGTCAAAAGCACGATCAGTATGGAACGCGTGGGGCTTGAACAAAAACTCGCGAATGCTCCTGATCAGTTGAAAAGCGTTTGTGAATCTGCAGAACGCCTTCGAAACGCACCTCCACAGACCATGTACGATGCACTTGTCCGACTGAAGCAAATCGAAGTAGACAGGGGATAATTGCCAATGTCTGCACCGTACCGGAATTTCTGGATCATCGTCGCGATGACGGTCAGCTCGACGGTCTTAGCAAACCTATCGTCCAATCCGGAGGTTGCTTCTGGTAGAATTTCACCCGGCTCACCTCAAACAGAAATTGAGGGTTCATCTGGTCAACAACAGATCCAAAGCCACCAGGCGTCTGCGGGCACTCAATCGCCATCTACAACCACGGATCAAAAGCTCACAGCGCTTCCAACTGGGATGAAGGCGGAAGAAGACGAACCACCCGTGAGGCAATTTCGACGTATAGATAACGACGTCAAGCAGGCATTCGACATCGCAATAGAGGCTGCACTGGCGCAGAAGATGGGTGGCGTTGCCGCTTCCGCCAATGACGCTAATAATTCAGCTTCGCCTCTCCCAACGTTGACCACAAAGGAAGTGAAATCGACCCCTAAGGTAGCGGACGCTCCATCAGATGGGAAAACAAGTGCGAGGGTAGCGCAAACTACAACCAACCTTAATATGCGGACACGACCAGACCCCAGTTCGCCCTTGATCGAGGTACTGACTACCGGGCTCGTTGTCACCATTGTCGATGAGCAGGCTGGTTGGGTCCAGATCCTGGTCAAAGAAACCGGCCAAAATGGGTGGGTGAATGCAAAATTCCTAAAGAGCGAGTAGCATGAACAACATCTAGTTGCGCTAACATGATCTTCGACTAATATCATCTCCAGTAGGGGATCGGGGATATTTTCGTGCGTAGAGTTGCAATACTAATTTGCTGCGTTTTCGTTTTGCATGGCTTGATCGGAGGAACCGCGAGCGCCGCACCTGAGGCCAGAGCCGGCATCAAGGTCACCGCGGGTCTGACGAGCGTCCAGCCGGCAGCCTTGCCCACTCCCAACCCAACGATGATCTGGCTGGTAGTTTCTAGTCGGCCCACGTTTGACCAAGCCGCTGCCGTCGCGCAGACTTTTGCCGCAACTCTTGGCCCGGCGCTTATAACGCGTTCGCGTAACGGCTCATTTGCCATCGTAACGGGGACCCTGTTCAAGGACAAAGCCAAGCCCAACCTTCAGACATTGAAAGATCTTAGACTTGTTCCGCAGGATGCGTTTTTAAGTGCTGGCGAGGGCTTTGGATCGATCTTGTTTCACAGCTACACAGCGGGAACGTCTACTGACGTGATGACGCAGACCACTCTCGTTTCTTCCGTGAGACGTCTGCAAATCGCCTTGACGCGTTTGAAGTTCTATACTGGTTCGACCGATGGTCTTGTCGGACCTGGGACGGTTAAGGCATTTGCAGCATATACCGCTGCATTCGGAGCGCCCACTGGGGACTATCTCGATGACTACGCACTTAACCTAATCGAACAAAGTGCGCAGGATGGGTTTCGCTCAGTGACAGAACGTCAAGTGGCCCAGAGTATGGGTTTTGAAGACGGCGAAACATATGCTCAAGCCGTTAAGGGAGGGTTCAAATCTCCACAGGTGATGCTCGTTGCGAAGCAGCGCGGGTTCCAGACAAACGTCGATTTCGAGGCGGCGTCACGATCGGGATTTGAAACGGCCGAGGAATACGGGAAAGCGAGAGCCGGTGGATTCGAGGCTGCAGATGAGTATCGAGCAGCTTCGCGATTTAGTTTCGATACACGCACCGAATATGTAGCCTTTCGATCATCAGGATTTGCTGACAAGGCCACCTTCAAGAGCGCGCAGGAAAAGGGTTTCGCAGATAAGACTTCTTATGAGCGAGCCGTCGCAGCAGACTTGAGAGCTGCTCGCTTGAAAGCCGGTATTCTGCTTGATGATGCCCAAGTTTTCATCAGGCTCAACCCACAAATCCCGAACCTTATACAAGTCGCCGACAAGGCCTCTATCCTTGGTGTTACGCTGCCGACTGGAAACACGTCAAATCTAGAGCAGGCGTCGTCTGAACTCGAGGCCATTTTGGTTCCGTTAGTCGGCTACAGCGACTTTGTCGCGGCTAGGGATAAGGAGCGCGCTGAGGACCGTCAGAGGCAGGTTCTGGCGAATCAAAAGGCACTTGAGGCGACGCGTGCATCGCTGACAAAATGGGTGGCGGGAAATATTTCCTCACCAAAACTCCCGCAAGTCGTTCAAGAATTAAAGACTTCTGCCGATGCCGCCATCTCGGATGACCTTGACGTCCTCGAAAACGCAAGACAGTCACTTGGAACATTGATTTCCAGAACCGGGCTAGCGACAGAACTTGCCGGATACCAGGCTGCGGGTGCGGGGGGACCTGAAGTCATTCAGAAAAACTCGAACGCACCTTTTGCAGTCACGCCATTAAACGCGGTGCTCTTGAGTGGCGCGTGGGGTGACGTAGTTTCGTTTTTCAATGCGTCCGCTGATGCACCATCACTCGTTCGCACTTTAAACGGAGGCCTTTCATTCTCGAAAGATTACGCGGCAGTATGCTTGATCGGCCTTGACGAAACACCCTCGCTTAGACGTGGTCTACGAGACATCCTAGCGCCAATGGGTGCGACAGTTGTAAAGATAAGCTCGTGCGACAGCCGGAGTCCAGAACGGGTTGACCTGATTATTGCAAAAAGAAAAGCATTCCTCGAGGCGCAACCAAGTTTCGCCGTGGCATTTCTGGATGCACTTGAGGCTAAGAAACTTCGCGTGTTCGATGCGATTGACTACAAAAAGCTAGCAGAACGAGAAGAGAAGGAAATCTCTCTAGTCACCGCAGTGACGTCTGGAGTCGAAGCAGGATCTCGAAGTGGATTTGGCGCTTTTGAAATTGCTTCTGAGAAGGGCGACCTATGCGTCGTAGTCGCGGACACAGTTGATGTTCATGAAGAAATGCTGAAAGAGGTCACTGCGCTCGTCGAGACGACGAAGCCTCTGAGGGTAATAAGTGACAAAACTTTGGAACAAGTTTACCCTATGATACTGCGTGATGAATGCCGTGTGGTGTATGGAGCCTCCAGCTCCTTGCAGCAGCTGGCGCAAGCTATGAAGCGTGATGAAAAGGCTGGCATTTTCCTCCCGATTTGGATTGAGAGCGATAAGGTTGCACAGTCTGCCGCCAGAGTAGCAGCCAGCAAACTCGAAACAGTGAAGCAGCAGGAAGCTGAAAGACTTGCAGCTCAGGAAGCGGAGCGCTTGTCCGATATTCGGAGACAAGAGGAGCAGTCACGCCGAGGCGTCGTTGAAGCTGAGCTCCAAAAAGTCAACGGCCCAGCGGCGAATGCGCGGCTGACGAAGTTTACAAGTTTCCTCAAAGCGTCGCTGACACCCGATGGCGGGTTAGCTGCAATACAGACGAATTCGCCTACTTATCGGGAATTCACTGACTGGCTCAATGCGCAGAAGAGAGATGGCTGGGAACTCGGGAACGTCGACACGTCCGTTGACGATTTTGGTAGCGTAAATTGGAAAGATCGGAAACTGGATGCGTTGGTGACTCGAGTTGCATTGAAATTTAAGAGCCGGGAACGTGGAGAATACCGAACGGAGTGCGTTTTGTTCGGTATTGTGCTGGATGATGAATTCGAAATGGAGCGGGATCCATTGCACGCGCTATGCGCGGACGAGGTCGCCAAGATTAATGTATGGAAGTCTGGGCACAGTTTTGAAAGTCGCTGGAGAGCAGCAAATCGTGCGTTCCCGACGCCCTAGAGTAACTCGTGTAAACCATGCCCACCTGGCTATCTAAGCGAAATGGCTGGGAATATCTTTACCGAAAGCGCCTTTAGTCATTCACGGCTCTCGGTGCGTCAGAGCTAGGAAAATGGTATAAAGCCAGACCCTTGTACGCCTTGAAAGGATATGAACCCACGACCTGAGCCTCTTGCGGGCTAACTAGCTCAAATAGAAGCGGAAGACGCACGCCGATGTAATGAACACCATAAGCCATCGTATGCCGGCGCCGCAGAGCTAGTTGCCAATTCTACCCACGGATCAAATGATCGCCGGATGTTCCCTCTTCTTCATCGTAGAAAAAGTCACCCGCCGCATTGCAAGCTCCCTGCGGTCCTCACGTGTCGCGTTCGCGACTATAGTACTTCCTATGACGTGCGGAATGCGGTCAGTCCTAGTTATGGAAAGCGCAAAAACTCAGCGACAGTTTTCGTATGGATCGGCGAAACCTTTATCAACCGCGTAAATGATGACCCATACCATAAGTCGATTTCATCTCGATACGACACCTCCGTAAAATGGCTCAAGGAAAGCCTAAAGGAGGCACGCCACATGCAAAGAACAGTTATTGTCACAGGTGGATCGCGTGGGATCGGTCGCGCCACCGCCCTGCTCCTTGCCGCACACGGTTGGGACATTGTCGTCAATTACGCCAACAATCATGACGAAGCCGCATCTGTCGTCGCAGAGATCGTCGGACGAGGTGGGCGTGCGAATGCGGTTCGCGCCGATGTTTCATCAGCGGCCGAAATGAAGGCGCTCTTCGATCAAGCGGAAGGCGCTTATGGCAAGGTGAACGCGCTGGTGAGCAGTGCGGGCATCATCAGGCCGTCGCTGATCAAAGACCTCGACGACGCAGGGTTGTCGGAACAACTAGACACAAATCTTAGAGGAACAATTAACGGCATGCGCGAAGCCGCGCGACGCATCGTCGACGGCGGCCGCATCGTTAGCATCTCCAGCACGACGCTTGCCCTCAACCCTCCAGGCTACGGCATCTACAACGCGACGAAAGCCGCCATCGAGGCTCTGACGCGCGTGCTTGCCAAGGAGCTTGGAAGTCGGCGGATTACCGTCAACGCCGTGGCTCCTGGTCCTGTCGAAACGGATTTGTTCGTTACGGGCAAGAGCCAGACCGAGATCGACCGCATGGCCCAAGCGGCACCCTTCAAACGTCTCGGACAACCACAGGACATTGCCGAAGTCGTCGCATTTCTTCTGTCTGACGCAGCAGGATGGGTCAATGGCCAAGTCGTGCGCGCCAATGGCGGCTTGGCTTAAGGAGAAACATTATGTCCCAGAAAGTCATTGTCGTCACAGGCGCCGGATCCGGTATCGGTCGCGCCGTCGCCGAGGCGCTCGCCATTGCGGGCCACATTGTCTACGCTTCGATGCGATCTCTCAAGGATCGAAACCAGGACCGTGTGGAGCAGGTGTCGCGGTTTGCGGCGGAGAAGAAAATAGACCTGCGCGCGCTTGAGCTCGACGTCCTCTCGGAGGAAAGCATAAGAGCAGCGTTCGATCAGGTCCTGTTCGAGACCGGCCGTCTCGACGTGGTCGTCAACAATGCGGGCATGCTGATGGTGGGCATTGCCGAAGCCTTCACGCCTGCGCAAATGGCAAGAATTTTAGACACCAACGCAATCTCCTGGCTTCGGGTAAACCGGGCAGCGCTGCCAATCATGCGCCGGCAGAAGGAAGGCGTCCTTGTCCACGTTGGCAGCACGACCTCGCGCATCCATGGGCCCTATATCGCCAGCAAGGCGGCGGCTGAGGCTCTGGCTGAAGCGATGAGCTTCGAAGCGGCACCTTTTGGCATCGAGAGTGTCATGGTCGTGCCCGGCGCGTTTACATTCGGCACGGAACATTTCGCGGACGCACACGGACCGGAGAGCCTCGCCGTCGTCAGCCAATACGGTGAGCTTCCGGATCGTCTTCGCGGCCTCGGCACAGCGCTTGAGGTACTGGATGCCGACAAAGGCCTCGGTCTGACTGTCGAATCCGTTGGCAAAGCGGTGAAGGATGTCCTCGATCTTCCGTTCGGAGAGAAACCGTTCAGGATTACGATCGATCCACAGGCCAAAGGGACGGACGAGATTGAAGCCTTGATCGGCGCCAGGCAGCGTTCGTTCTTCGAGAGACTTGGGATAGCCGACCTGATGAGGCCCAAGCGTCCATAGTCTGAACCCGACCACGCAATCGCGAGCAGACCTTACTTTCCATAGGAACATACGCATGAGCGACATCCTCCAAACCGCTGGCTTGGTCATCGCGTTGGCAACGCCATCTCCTGCTACACAGGGCAGTTTATCTGTCGAGCAGGCGATCGAGGTCGTGCGGCCTGTCTATAACGCACTCACCGCGGCGTCATCAGCGGATGTGCGCATTCATCTTGAAAGCGGCACGACAAAGGATTGGCAGAATTGCGGCTCTACCAACGCCTGCGATGACCGCGAAGCGACGATCGCGAGATGGAGCGCCCGGATCGCCAAGGTACCGGATTTCAGGTTCGAGATCAGGGATGTTGTCACGATGGGGAACAGGATTGTTGTTCGCAGCGAAGCTCAAGGCACACCTGTCGGCGAGTTTCTCGGTGTCGCCCAGTCCGGTCACGCCTTCCGGATCATGACCATCGATGTCCACGAAGTTCAAGATGGCAGAGTTTCCCGGACATATCACGTCGAAGACTGGGCGCGCGCCGCGCGCCAGCTGCGCGACCAGGATTGAGGCGAGTTACACCCGCGCATGCCATCTAACCTTTCTGGCACAGGCCAGTCTAGGAGTCGGCCTTTTCAAAGAGTGACCCGATCACCTCACGCAGCCAGCGCTGTGCGGGGTGAACGTCGTTGCGCCTATGCCATGCCATATCGAACTTTGCCGTTCCAAGTTCCAATGGCGGCTTCAGGACGTGAAGCTGTTGGCGATACCCGGAAGCTTCGACGACGCCCTTCATCAGCGTCGCTATCAGGTCGGACGACGCAACGAGCGGCGGCGCGGCGTACATTTGCGGGAGCGTCAGCGAAAGGCGCCGTCGCAACCCCAGCTTGCCGAGCGCGGCATCGACCATCCCGAAACGCTCGTTTTCCGGAGAAACCAGAAGATGCGACATCTGGAGAAACGAGTCGAGCGTTAGCTCTGCGTCTGCTTGCGGATGGTCTTTGCGGAGGACGCAGACGAAACTCTCCTCGAACAGTCGTTCGCTCAGGATACGACCTGCCGTCGTGTGCGGCACGCCGACGGTTAGATCTGCCTCCCCAGAATCCAGAAGCGAGAGGACCGCGTCGCGATGGTCGAAGTTGCGGATCCGTAAAACGATACCCGGCGCCTGAGTTCGCAGGAGAGCAAGTAGTTTTGGCAGGACAATAAACGCCGCGTGCTCGGAAAGGCCGATCGAGAATGTGACGGTTGACTTAGAGGGGTCGAAGACCTGCGTGAACTCCAGAGTTCGTTGGATTTCTGCCAGCGCATGGCCGAGAGGTTCGGCGAGATCGAGCGCGCGCGGCGTCGGCTGCAACCCGTCTGGGCCACGAATAAACAGATCATCCCGCAAGAGAGCACGCAGACGGGAAAGTGCTGCACTCATCGCCGGCTGTGTGCGCCCGATCCTTACTCCTGCACGCGTCACGCTCCGCTCGGCCATTAGAGCGTCGAAGGCCACAAGGAGGTTCAGATCGATACCATATAAATCCATGCGGTGGATGTTACAGCATATCTAATATCGATTTCAACGATGAAATCGCGTGACGTACGTTGCTCATCGTCAACATGGAAAGATTAATATGAGCAACGAACAACCACCATACAGCGGGATAAGCACCGCAGATCTACAGACGCTTCGCACCTTCTACAAAGCGTTTGAAGGAAACTCTGATCTACTTGACGAAAGCGTCGTCGCGGACTGGCAAGACATTCCGCTTGCGCCGGGCCAAGCGGCGGGCCGGGATGGGTTCAAACCCATGATCGCCGCTTTCTCTGAAGCGTTCGCTGACCTCAAGATCGAGATCGTCGATGTGATCGGCGGGCCGGACAAGGCAGCGGTCCGCGCCGTCATTACCGGCCGCCACGTCGCAGCTTGGTTCGGAGTCGCCCCGACCGGCCGCGAATTCTCGCTTCCGATCCATGAGTTCCACGCCTTTGAGAACGGCCGGATTACCCACACCTGGCACATGGAAGACTGGATGGGCTGGTTTGCCCAGATGGGTGCCTGGCCGGTCAAGAACTAGGAGCTGACAATGCAACAGATCATTCTTTCAGACTATCAGCAAACCCCTGTTCTGCAGGACGCCGCTATGCCTGAGCCGAAAGACGGAGAGGTGCTGGTCCGCATCGCAGCCGCGGCCCTCAACCCGCTCGACGTCAAGCTGCAGCGCGGTCAGGTGCACGCCTACTTCCCGCTCAGCTTCCCGTCGGCCATCGGCTCTGATCTCGCGGGCACGATCGAGAAAACAGGCTCGCTGACCTCGCGGTGGCGGACGGGCGATCGGGTCATGGCGCGGCTCGATCCGACGACGGGTGGCGCCTTTGCGGACTATGCAATCGTGCCGGAAGATCAACTGGTGCTTGTTCCTGAAGATCTGGACCTCAACAGCGCAGCCGGATTGCCAACCGCTGCAGGAACAGCTTGGCAGGCACTTTTAGAGATGGCAGATCTTCAAGCCGACCAGACCGTCCTTGTGCATGCGGGTACCGGGGGTGTCGGAAGCTTCGCTATCCAGTTCGCCAGGGGCCTTGGCGCCCGGGTTATGGCCACTGCGTCGGGAGACGGTGTGGAGATCGCGCGCGAACTGGGTGCAGATCAGGTCATCGACTATCGATCCGAGGATTTTGCCGGCAAGGTTTCCGACATCGATGTGGTGCTGGACACGATCGGCGGGGAGACACAGCAGCGCTCTTTCGAGGTGTTGCGCAGTGGTGGTAAGCTGCTTTCCACCGTGTCTCCGCCCGATCAGGCACTGGCGACCGCCCACATGGTCGAAGGTGCATTCGTGTTTCACACATCGAACGCAAAGCGGCTCTCGGATCTGGTCAAGGCGATGGGCGCAAAGGGCCAATCGGTCCTGATCGATGATGTTTTCCCCATTACCTCGTTCGCAGAGGCCTTCGAGCGTCAGGCATCTGGCAGGGCGCGTGGCAAGATCATCCTGAGTTTCTGATCGCCCTCGTGGGAGCAATGAAGCCGGGCGGCGTTTTCGCCCGGCTCTTTCTTCTTATCACTCGGCGCTCGTGAACCGTTTATGCCGTGCCGAAGTAATCCAATCCTTCGAGATCGTCGATCAATGCGGGGCCAACCGGCCGCCAGCCGAGTTCTTGCTGTGTCCGCTGGCTGTCGACGGGGTTATCGACTCCAACAAAGGGCGCCAGGAAGCCGAACTGGCGCTTGGCTTGCAGCGATGTTGCGGATCGGACTGGAAGACCGAGATCTTTGGCCATGATTTCAGCAATCTGCTTGTATGTGACCCCCTCCTCTGCTGCGCCGTGATAAACACCCCCCGCCCGTCCCTTTTTAAGCGCTAGCTCGAAGAGAGAGACGGCGTCGCCGATATGTACTCCACTCCATCGATTTGAGCCGTCTCCGACATAGAGCACCTCACCATTCTTACGGGCAGCTGTCGCGAGTTGCGGAATTAATCCGCTGTCGCCCCGACCGTGCACTGACGGCGCGAGCCGAACCACGGATGCCCGCACGCCACGCTGCGCCCATTGCCTCACCAAGGCCTCGCTGACAGCACGAACGCGACCGGGCGAGCGGGGATCGGGCAAATCGGATTCCACAGCAAGGCGTTCGGCGCGCGCGCCTGGGGGGCCGGCCACGCCCATAGTAGCGAACGCCGTCACCATCGGGCGTCCGGATCCAGCCAACGCCGCGGCCAAAGCATCGATGGCTGCCTCGTTCGTGGCCGTTATCGCCTGCATCATTCTCGCGACGGTGTTGCCGGGCCATCCTCCAAGGAGAGCGCCAAACAAGCGCCGGCGCGGTAGGTCGCCCGGCGAAAAGCTGTAGGCGAGATGGACGACCGCATCGGCCTCGGCAGCTCCTCTACGGAGAATATCGAGATCGACGATGCTCCCTCCAAGCGGACGCACGCCCAGAGACCGTAATCGATGCTCTGATGTCTTTGAACGGGCCAATCCGACGATCTCGTGGCCTTTTGCTGACAAATGCTCAATGAGCGCAGGGCCGACGAAACCGGTTGCCCCCGTCATGAAGATACGCATCTAGTTACTCCTTGGAAGTTGTCACGGGGTGAGCGAACAGAACGCTTGTCGGACGACGCCAGAGAAAGAGCTCGGCGAGCAGAAGGTTTGGTAGCCAGCAAGCCCATGCGATAGTGCGGTAGGCTGTTAGAAATTCGACGTTGAAGACGTCCGAGAGCGGCAGGTAGATACGAAGCGTCACTGCTGAGAGCGTGAGCGCAAAGGACCGGATCATCCAGCGCCGGTGCGATGCAATACGGCCGGCAAGAACCTCGTGCACTGCAAGACCTGTCGTTATAAGCCACGCCAAGCCGAGGGCAGCGAAACCCGCCCCGGCCACGGGACCCGAGGACAGACCAGTCGCCAGCACCAGCGCCGCTAGGCCACCGCTCGCGCAACCAAGTGCGTAAATGCGACCGATACACTTGTGAAGAAACGGCCACCGTACTCTTAATCGCGGCCGAAATTGCCACGGTCCGAGAAGCAGTGCTGTTGCAGCACCGGCCGCGTGCACCGCGATCCAGGGATCAAAATGCCGGTTGGCAGCGACATTTGGGGGGACCGGCCCTTGGCCCACAAGATAGCGATAGGAAATCAGCGCCACCGCGGTTGAGATCGTTGCCGCGGACGCCCAGACGAACAGGCCCAAGCGCGATCGAGATAGATGCGCCGTTTTCACAGCATCCTCAAGAAGCAGGATGTCCGAAACCGGACTACGAGGGGTGTGGGCATGAGATTTCCTATGATCATTTAGATTTCCAAACTATCCCTTGTTGCACGAACCATCTATGCTTATCCGACCGAGAAATCTTCGAGATCGTTCGAAACATGGATCCATTGTCCGACATCCTGACCATTCTAAAGCCCCGTCGGCTGGAGACCGGCGCCACCGATGTGGGAGGCGACCTGTCGATCCGGTTTCCACCGCATGAAGGCCTGTACTGTTATGCGGTGCTGGAAGGTGCGTGTTGGTTGACGCTGGAGGACGGCGCCACGCCGCTCCGGCTCAAAGCCGGGGATTGCGTCTTGCTGCCGAGCGGTCGTCCGTTTCGCATTTGCAGCAAACAAGGCCTCACATCCGTGGATGCCGCTGTTTTCTTCGCTGGCCGGAGCAATGGCGAAGTCGTTATCTATGAGAAGGGAGGCACTTGTTTTGTGTGTGCCGCACATTTCGGTTTCGACACTCCGGATTCGAGTTTGCTGCTCGGCATGCTTCCGCCGGTTGTCCATATTAACGACCAAACAGATCAGACCGCGATGCGCTGGGCGCTGGACCGGATGATGGCGGAGCTGCGTACACCTAGAGCAGGAAGCGATCTTCTCGTTGAGCACCTCTCCCACCTGATACTGATCCAGGCACTGCGCCAGCACCTCACAGCGCGGGACGGCACACGTGTTGGATGGCTTTCGGCGTTAGCTGACCCACCCGTCGCAGCGGTCATCGCAGCTCTGCATGCGAAACCAGCTGATCGATGGAGCGTCGCGGCAATGGCCAAGATCGCTGGCATGTCGCGCACTGTCTTTGCGCTCCGCTTCAAGGCGAGCGTCGGCGCCAGTCCGATGGAATATTTGACGCGCTGGCGCATGATGTTAGCCGCCAACGCTCTGAGGCAGCCACACAGAACAATTGCCTCAGCCGCGCTGGCAGTCGGATATGACTCTGACAGCGCGTTTAGCACCGCCTTCAAGCGCATTATGGGCTGCTCGCCTCGTAAGTATCATGCAAGGATGAGCAATGAGAACGCTGTCTAGAGCTGCATCACACATCAAAAATTGCTTGGAACTCGATACTCTGTTCGAACAGAGCGAGCGCGTAATTGGCTGGGTCAGGCGTTCACGACGTAAGGTCGTTGCTAGGTCCTGTTGACAAAGTTGGGCAACCATATTTTTGCGGCGACCAGGGCGAGGAAGCCATCGAAAGATTTTCGGGTCTTGTCGTATCGGGTAGCAACACGACGGAACTGCTTGATCCGATTGAACATCCCGATGCAGTTTCAATCTTGTAGTTTCTGAAGTCGCAGGCGGGCGAGGCTTTCCGGTTTGTCTTCGGCGGGATGACCGGCCTGATCCCTTGGAATGGGCGGCGACAATTACGCCGACGTCTTATTCGAAATGGGGCTCATGTATGCGACCGGTCGCGGCTGCGCCGTTGATTTCATCGCCGCCCACAAGTGGCTGATCATCGCCGCCATCAAGGGCTAAGCTGGGCTGCAGCACCGCGCGGTGACCTTGCCCAGACGATAAGCTAGGCCGAACTCGCCGATGCACCATGTCCCGCCCGCGAATGGATGACGGCGCACTGATGAATGATACAAGCTCGGACGCAATTAGAGCTGTGGGCTGTGCTTTTTTCCTAGCCACGTTTCGATCACAGCCGGATTGACGACGTATTCAGGCACCCGCCACTCTGCCACCGCGAGAAGGTTCTCGCAAAATGCCTCCCGCAGGCGCGTCTGCGACTCGACCGTATGTCCCACCATGTGTGGAGTGAGGATGGCGTTCGGAAGGTCGCGCAGCGGACTATCCTCTTTCAACGGCTCCGGGTCGAACACATCAAGGGCAAGGCGCATAGCAGGTCGCTCTGCGGCGAGCGTGGCGAGTGTATCGTCGGGGATGATGCCGCCCCGCGTGATGTTGACAAACACCACGTCCGGTTTCATTCGGCGCAACGCGTCAAGATCCAGCATTCCCCGTGATTCAGGAGTGAGTGCAGCCGCCATGATAACGACATCGCTTGTCGCGAGCACTTCATCGAGGCTCTGGGAGGTGACGTAGGCCGGCATCGATCGCGTTGTGCGCACCGAAGCGATGAGCCTCACGCCCCATACAGACAGCCGTTCCGCGATAGCCTGTCCAATTCTGCCAAAGCCTATCAGGCCAACTGTCTTTCCCATGAGCATGCGCGCACGGACCTGCGAGGGACGCGGCAGGTCTTCGCGAAGGTAGCGCTCCGTGCCATGAAGGTCATACAGCGAAGCCAGAATCACACCAGGGAGCTCGATTACCCCGGAACTGCGGCAACGCATCCTGAAGGCCGCGGCGGAACTGAACTACCCCCCGAATGCCATTGCCTCTATGCTCTCAAAGCGGCGCAGCAATATCGCCGGCATCGTCGTGTCGGAGATGCAGAACCCGTTTTACCCGACACTCATCGAAAAACTGTCGCGTGGCCTGCAGCGGTGAGGTTGCAGAGCTTGATGTTCAACATCACGCGCGGTTCCAATGTTGAAGAGCAACTGGTTGCTCTGCGGCAATTGACGGAAGCCAGCTCGGATGGTCGCCGCTCACCCATGGGGCCTCCCAGCGGATGCCATATATCGTCGAAGCCAATTTCGCCGTAGGCCCCTTTGCATTGAGAGTTGACAGCGAGTCCGGTCGCTTTCTCGGAACAACGACGACGATCAGTCCCGCAACGCGCAACCGCAACGATGCCTTGGTCCCGACGGAAGTGTTCTTCGATCCGGGTTATTCCCACGTCAGCGCAGCGATAGGCTGCGTGCCACCAGCTCTCTCCCGTCCCGAATTGCCGGTGCAGGTGGCCTACAATCCGCTGGCCGGTGCGCCGCTGAAATCCGGCTTGTTCGGAGGATCGGCGGAGGAATGGGGTGCTAAGCTCGTTGCACACGACGGTGAATGGCAGGAATGGGATCTTGTGCACCTTAACGCGCCCGCAGATTAATTGGAACGCTTCGACCGTACGGCTTCGAACCGCCGTCGATACCAAAGTATCGGGCAACTGGAAATGCATCTGCTGAGAAAGATCCTGAAATGACCGAAAAAGCAAAAAGGCTTGCACCCAAGGGCGATACACTGCGGGAACTGTTCCTTAAATCAGGCAACCTTTGTGCATTTCCGGGCTGCGGCCAGCTTATGATGGACATCGACGGGGTCTTTATCGGCCAGGTCTGTCATATCGAGGCCGCCGAAGATGACGGAGAGCGCTTCAACGAAACGATGACAAACGAAGACCGCCGTGCCGCGGCAAACCTCATGCTGATGTGCTATCCGCATCATCAGAAGACGAACGATGTTGTCGTATACACCGTCAACAAGCTCAAAAAGATGAAAGCCGAACACGAGAACCGCTTTTCACGCCCCGATCGCGCCATCCTCGAGACCCTCACCGATTGGACTGAACTTGATAAACCGACGGAGGTCCAGAACCTCAAACGGCTGGATCAAGCACTTGGTTGGAAGAACGAACCCATCGAACTGCAGGAAGCCGTTAATGAGCTGAATGCCTATATCGCCAAACTGCGGACAGTGCCGATTGAGCTTCGCAGATTCATTGGTGCCGTCACGAAGCGAGCTGTAAAAATGAGCGACAGTCGCGCCGTCCGAATAAGTATGGGCGGAACCCGAGTTCTTGTCAGCGACCTGAAGGGCGCGTTTAAAATTGGCGAACGCGCACTGGCCGAGCGCGCAAATCAGCTTGATGCTTACGGCCTTGGTGACATCGACGAGATTGACACCGATTTGGGACCGAAGCCCGCTGTTCGCATTCTGGATCTCAAGAGCGGCTGGCCATTGTGGCGAGATATAGTGATCTTTTGCGAGGCGACCGCCGAACCGATTGAAGCTTTTACCGACGACTTGGATTTTGCGCGCCTCGATGACTAGCGGGCTGAGAGCTGCTGGATGGATGGGCAAGAAGCCCGGGGCGCGCTGTTTCTCCGCAGATTCAAGGGCGGTGTTCAGCACATGCGCGAGCCGTACGCCTGCCATGGCGAGTTGCAATTTAAACATCGCTTGAGTGGTGTCGGGTTAGGGCACGCTAACCGGAAGTGGATGCTCCCTGTCGTGAGCCTGAGGCGGCATTTCCTTGAGCGCCTCGTATGAGGCAGTCCCCGCGACATGGCAGTCATTTGGCCAGTCAGCATATATTCCTTGGGAGCCCGAGCTCAATCTCGATGTGGCGCAAGTTCGGCCCCACGTGGTGGCAATCCTTCGCCCCGTAGTATATCGGATTCAAAAAACTCCCCACGCCCGAAACCTCCCCCTCCCCGTCATCTCCCTGAGGCCAAGTTCCAAAACGATCCGCCGCGCCGCCTGCGGCGTCACATCGAGCGTCTTCGCCACCATTTTTGCCGATACCAACGGTTTGGCCATCACCAACTCAACCAGCTCCGGCAGTTTTGACGACGTCCGCCGTCCTTCCAACTTTCGGTCCATCATCGTTTTCGCCAGCGTCAGCCTGTCATGTTCTTTCATCCCGATCTCGGCGGCCGCGATGAAACCGTGGGCAATGGCGAGCAGCCGGGTTTCCCGGTCGCGATGCCGGCGCCGATCGACGGGTATGGTTTTCAGGCCAAGGTTGATGGGCGCCAGATGGGCGCTGGTGGTGATGCCTGCGTCCCGAAGGATCGACGCGGCAAATAACCGACCGAGCCAGGGCGCATGCTGAAGCACCGAAAGCTCGTTCCAGGCATTAAGGGCAACGATGGCCTGCAGCATCGCCGGCAGGTTTTCGGTCTGCCGCAACACGCCGCGCCATTTTTCCAGCCGGGCATCCTCGTCCCAGTCGAGATCGTAGATCATCGGATCTTTCTCTTGGCCGCCGCCACGGCCAGGCCGTGTTGCATTCTCGATCGCCGCTTCCGATCGGGCGAGTACCGCATCGATAGCGGCATAATCGATGCCGGGAAGCCCTTCGGCTTCATCGATTTCTTTCCCCTCCCCTTCCGGATCAATCGCAGCCGCGTTCCGCACTGTGCTGGCGGCCTCCGCCGCCTCAGTGCCGGTTGACGCGTTCTCCGATGTCTGCCGGAGCGTGCGAATGCCTTCCGGTGACAGCGCCCAATCAGGCGACTGGCCAGAAATACGTCGGCGAGTTCGCAACACGTCGCGGGCGATGGTGAGCTCGTGGGTCGGGGTGCGGATATCCCGCGTGGCGTCGTGCAGGACGAGGTCTTCGAGATGGACGAGCTCGCCGTCGATCCACAGCGAGGCGCAGGCGTCGGCAAAATGCAATCGTTCGAGGACGCCCGCGCCGACGGGTGAACGGGCAATGCGCTCGTCGAGACGGGTCAGCGCGGTCCCAGCGTCGAATACCGGTCTCATCAGAGCTGTCATGCTGATTTTCGCGAGATCGTAAGCCATTGAAATCATGGTAAATGAATTCTTATACGAACGCTATATGAATATTGCAGTTCCTCACATGGTATGGTCGGTGGTTGAGCTTCTAACCATCGATAAGTATCTCTTATCGATGATAGTTGATTTCGCGGCGCAAATCGAGGAAAATCGGGGCAAATCACGGTGCCAGCGGCCGCCGAAACCCGCGATTCTGGAGCCTATCGTGCCTAAAACGAAGACATCACACACGTCCGTCGAGTGGCGCGCCGAAGAACTCGATACCATCGCGTCCGTTTTGCCGCTCGAACGCCGCGACGAGCTTGCCGAGCTGTTGACCGATGATGACATCGAGACGCTGCGGCATCTCGTTAATCAGGGCATGGGCGACAATACGCTAAGGGCCCTGACGTCTGATCTTGCCTACCTGGAGGCCTGGGGTCTCGCTGCCACCGGACAGTCCCTGCCCTGGCCGGCGCCCGAGGCGTTGCTGCTCAAATTCGTAGCCCATCATCTGTGGGATCCGGAAAAGCGCGCAAGTGACCCCAACCACGGCATGCCCGATGATGTCGACAAAAATCTAAGGCGTCAGGGTTTCCTGAAGTCCGTTGGCCCGCACGCGCCTGACACGGTGCGGCGCCGGCTGGCCAGCTGGTCGACATTGAGTAAGTGGCGCGGCCTTTCGGGTGCCTTCGCCTCCCCTGCTCTTAAGTCAGCCATTCGTCTGGCCGTGCGCGCCGTTCCGCGAACCCGTGCGCGCAAGAGCGCAAAGGCCGTCACTGGCGACGTTCTGGCAAAGCTGCTGGCGACGTGCGAGTCAGACAGCCTGCGCGATCTACGCGACAAGGCAATCCTGATGGTCGCCTTTGCTTCCGGCGGCCGTCGACGCAGCGAAATCGCCAGGCTACGCGTCGAGCAGCTGACAGTCGAGCCACCGATCGAGGTGAACGACGGTCCTCCCCTCCCCTCACTTGCCATCCATCTTGGTCGAACCAAAACGACGACCGGCGAGCAGGACGATGTCGTCTATCTCACAGGCCGACCTGTCGAGGCGCTGAACGCCTGGCTGGCGGCCGCAAAGATCGAAAAGGGCAGCGTGTTTCGGGGAATTGGGCGATGGGGCACCGTCTCGCGGCGTGCGCTCGATCCGCAGTCGGTCAATGCGATCCTCAAGCAGCGCGCACAGATGGCAGGGTTGGACAGTGGGGAATTTTCGGCGCACGGGCTACGATCGGGATATTTGACGGAGGCCGCCAATCGCGGAATTCCCCTTCTCGAGGCGATGGAGCAGTCCAGACACCGGTCGATGCAGCAGGCTTCCAGCTATTATAACAACGCTACACGGCGAAGCGGGCGTGCGGCACGCATTCTGTAATGGCGCTCATGCGTAGCATCAGACGCCCCGGCTTGTTGGAACTGGTTGCACAGTCAATCGGTCTCCCTGACGACCTAGGCAAGGTCGGAAAGCCTGCTTCTCTGACGTTCTCCACAGGCTGGCATGCCCCCTCTGCCTAAGTCGATGATCGATACGTGCAGAAGCAAGGCAGGCTTCACCAGAGACGATCAAAGAGAGTGCGCCCAGTTGGCCCCTCAGACGATTACCCGCAATGGAAAACCGAGCGTGATTGTTGTTTCTGCAGAAGAGCGGTTGACGAAAACTACTCACAGGGGATCGCTTGAGGAATTTCTATCGGCATCACCCCTATGCGGCGCCGACTTGGATAGCGAGAGACAACACGACGAGCCCCGTTACTTGTCCTTGTGAGACTTCTGCTCGATACGAATGTTCTGTCGGAAGTTAGAAAGCCTCGCCCTGATGAAGGGTGTCTGATGTGCCTTGACGGGCTGGACGTGGATCGAACCCTAATCAGCATCTTCTCTATTGCTGAAATTCGCCGCGGTGTCGCGCTGATGGATAGCGGCTGGCGCCTTAGAGGAACGGCTCACGCATGATCTGCCTCAAAGCTTACGAAAACAGGATTATTCCGGTGGCAGGTCATGCCGCCGTCGCCTGGGCCTATCTGATGGCGCTTGCCAAACGAAATGGTCGCCGGCTCGCCTCGATGGTTGCTACAGCCGTGGCTCACCCATTGACCGTCGCGACGCGCAACATCAAGGATTTAGAAGGCTTCGGAATAAAAAACAGTGATCAGTGGGTGGACTGATCTGGCCGTTGCTTTTCGATTGAAAGGGCTGGACTGAATGGTCTCCTACAAAATGCTCAGGAATCACGCCGTAATCTTCTTATTGCTCACTGCACGCCCTTGATCTGGCTGCATGAAGTCATCCATCACGTGAATGAGCACTCGCGAATTGTGAAAGGCAGGCAAGGCTCGTTCCTTGGGTTGGCCCACGATGTGCGCCGAGCATATGAGCGGCAGCGTCAAATTATTCAGCCGCCTAAACATTTTGAAGAAATCGGCGTCCGATATGACGTTCGGATCCTCTGGCCTGTCCTTTGACTGCAGCATAGGATGTTGAAGCGATCTCTCGCGTTTCTCGACGATAGAGCTAAGAGCCAAACTATCACTGATGCGTTGGATGCCGTCATCGATGATGCGTTGCGCGAGGATCTTGGTACGCAGGCAGGTACATTATCGATCTCCGACAGCACCTTAGTCCAGCTCAGCCTGCAGTATTTGAGATGATCGACCGCCCAAGGGGATATTTGTTCATAGACGAAACCCCAACGAAAGGCCGACATTGCGCTGCTCATTTCGAGTTTCGATCAGATCTGTGACCGCTTCTACCCAGTTCCATTTAAGAACTGCGAAAAGAACCTGATGTCTCCACGAAAATTCGCTGCCTGGGAAAAATCAGGAGCGGGATCCTACAAACGGTCTCTACCCTCGTGACCGCCCTCCTCTGCTGGCAGGCAGAGATCCCTCCGCTGGCAGGCAGAGCTCTCTCTGTTGTCCCTCCGGATAAGGAGGCTTTCCGAAGCTCTCGCCCTTCCAATTTTTGTAGGTATTTCCGCTGCAGATGCCCCGCCACCAAGGGAATATTTCGAGAGTACGTGACGGGCGCAGCGAGGATTCGATCGTTCTGGTGGTTCTGGTGGTCAAATTCCTCACTTGCCATGTGCTTGGGATATTCTGATGAGCTCCCTTGGCTGGCCGATAAGTCTTTTAAACAACACAGATCGTCGAAGGGCGGCGTCCATTTTCAGCCGATCGGCGATCCGATCGATACGTTCGCTAAACAAATGTGTTTTTTCGACCGTTCTTTTGCGCCGTCGTATAGTTGGCGCCAAAGCTGATTATTGAGCGAACGCAAGTCGCTTTCATGGCGGCAAAAGCCGCATCAACCTGAGAAGAAGCGCCAGGAGGCAATCAACGCGGTGTAGACGGCCCCGGAAAAAGCTAGACTTCGTCGGACGTTTTTCTCGGCTAGTCCCCCGAGCCCGGCCTTTAACAGTTTTGCCCGGCGCTTGTCCCTGGAGCCGTGACGGGCGACAAAGGTTTCACGCGCGCTGAACCGCACAGCCGGCTTGAGGCCGCAACCCGAGGCACTGACCCGACAAGAGGCGACTTTTTATCCGCTGATATCTGTGAACGGACAGAATTGATCCGGACGGTACAAGCGGGGAAGGCGTGAGCGCATCATCGATGGTTTTGCGATGGTTGACGTCCCAGGACCAATCGGAAAACCTTGTCAGCTGACAAGGTTTGCTGTCCCCCATCAACTTCAACGGTCAACAGTCATACCAAGGCCAAGGCTGGGGGCAGGGGGCAGGGGGCAGGGGGAGGTTGAGCTCATGCAAAACCCTCACCGCACCCTGACGACCTACACCAAGCGACAATATCCACTTGAGCATGGCAGGGACGTGGACAACCGGCATTCCTGGTGCATTTACATCCGAGCCCGTAAGCTGCCGCAACAGACGGATCTGATTGCACTGTGACAGAATGTGCACTTCAGTGTGAGGATAACCTCTGCTGCTCGATCCCTCGACCCAAGGTCACCAACAGCGCGCGTAGGAACGGAAACTATGAAATCTGACCGCCGAGGTAAAATGGACATGAGTACGGGGAGGGGGCGAGAGGGCGAGGGGACGAACAGGCTGCGACCACCATATTCTTCTAGGCCACTAACCTGATTCCGTAATTCGTTTAGCCTCCCGCCTAATGGCCGCCAAGTTCGATTGCCCAAACCCTGAACCAAAACAAGGACTGGTGAACTGTCGTGGCGATCGGACGGCGAGCCATAGGGCGCCGCTGAGCGGGGCAGGGGGAGCCCGACGAAGGCTTCGTTAAAACTGTTCGGCTACCCGCTGACGAATTTTCCGGGACTTCATATTGAGCGTTGTCAGATGAACCAGCGGATCGATGTCGCCAACCAATGGAACCTCTACCGATATCGTGGCATGGCCAGCAACTTTGTTTAGCAATTGGCTCAACCCCAGTATGCCATCACCTGGCGCCAACCGTCCTGCCCGGGCCTCGGTCATCATGTCTTCTGGACGCTTGGGTGCCGGCCCCACTACGTCACAGAGTTGCACGTGCCGTACGATATCAGTTTTGATCTCGTCAATGTTTCCGCCATTTCGAAAAAAGTGAATGGCGTCGACCAAGACACCTGCATTGTCTTGGCCGGACTCCGTGACCAGCGCACCAGCCTTGCTGTAGGTGTTGATAGTGCGCCAACCCATGTTCTCAACGTCGACAGCCAGCCCATATCGTGCGGCAAGCTGGCAGAACTCCGTCAAATTGCCGATTAGCCGTTGCAAGTCGCCATCGTCGCCGCATGCGGACAGGCGCTTGGCTCCAATATCGGCGGCGGCGGCAACGATGTGTTCGATGAGGGCAGCGTTGAAATCCGGGCCGATAATGAAAAACTCGATATCAAAAACGTTGATGCCTTCGCTGTCGAGTAGAGTTCGAAACTCCATTGCATCCCTGCTGCCCTGCGGCAGCTCGTAATAGGGTGCCCCAGGGAGAGCGGGATGCAGCCGAAGTCCTACGGAATTGAAGCCTGCGACTGCAGCATGCCTGACGAACTGCTGGGGCGTCAGTTGGATCGCAGAGAAATGGGCGATGCCGACGGGCGACTCTTTCACCGCATCGGTCATCGCACAACTCCGGTACGAGCCAAATGATCAAGCAGGTTAGCGCCGGTGCGATGGATGTGCTGACGAAGCTTGTCAGTCGCGTAATCGCTGTCTCTCGCCACAGCGCCCTGAGCGATTTCACTATGCTCCTGGCTGACATTTCGATCGCCTGAAGTCTGGGTCAGGAATTTTCTGCGATATCGATCATTTAGATTGAGTAGGGTCCTGCAGAAATGCAGGAGAAGCGGCTTTCCGCAGCCCGAAATAAGAGTGAGATGGAAGTCGCGATGCGCCATCTCCCAATATTCGAGAGTTTCCGGCTTGTTCGCATCGCGGTCGGCACGGTTGAGCTTGTGAAGAGCGCGCATGACATTGCTCTCCCACTCCGCGTCACCGAGCCTAATCGACTCTTTCAACGCGAAAACCTCCAACTCCTCGCGAAGACTCGTGATCTCTTCCAGATTTGCCAGTGATACTGGCGCGACCCGGTAGCCGCGATTGTCTTCAAACTCTACCAGCCCGTCGGAAATCAAGCGCGCAAGCCCTTCGCGCAAGGGGCTGAGGCTCACATTGAATGACTGTCGCGCCTTGTCGAGATTGATCTTGCTGCCAGCCTCCAGCCCTCCGGAAATAATTGCTTCGCGCAGCCGGAACGCCAGTTGGCTTCCAATCGTATTCTTGCCGTCATCGGCAAAGTCACCATTTCCAGCTTGCTCGCTGGGTGCGTCGGGTGAGGCACTCTGTCGCTTCATAAAACCTCCCACGCGAATGTCGCGCTTGGTTGATGGGCGATATTATAAACGATTATTCTTGTCAACGAATTTGGAGTTTTCCATCATCGTTTGACAGGACAATTCAGAATATCGAGAAAAATACGCCAATATCGGCTATTTATCTCACAACTTTGTAATTTCGCAAAATCCTGACGCTGGGGGCGTTGATGAGCGCTTGACAGATAATCGATTATTTACGTATCACTCGAGCGTTGGGAGGTAACGATGGTGATTAAATCTGAAAGAGACTTAACGCCCGCCGTGATTGCGGCCATGGGCCAGACCTCTGATCCAAGGATGCGGGACATCCTGATGGCGCTGGTGAAACATCTCCATGCTTTCGTTCGCGAAGTGGGGCTGACCGAGGTGGAATTCCGGGAAGCGACTGCTATTCTCAACGAGATCGGCCAAATGCAAACCGACAGTCATAACGAATTTGTCCTCATGTCCGGCTCACTTGGCGTTTCGTCACTTGTCTGCCTGCTCAATAATGGTGACAAGGGGCAAACAGAGACTTCACAGTCGCTTCTTGGACCATTTTGGCGCCTGAATTCTCCAAGAGTTGAAAACGGCGGCACGATCATCCGGTCCTACACGCCTGGTAGCCCGCTTTTCGTCCATGCTCGTGTAATCGATCGCGAAGGCAATCCGATATCTGGTGCCGAAGTCGACGTCTGGCACGCATCCCCTGTCGGTCTTTATGAGAACCAGGACCCAGATCAGGCGGAGATGAACTTGCGCGGCAAATTCACGACGGACGGGGAGGGACGTTTCTGGTTCCAGACAGTGAAGATGGTTGGTTATCCCATCCCCGTCGATGGCGTTGTCGGACGCATGCTCAAGGCTCAGGGCCGTCATCCTTATCGACCAGCACATTTGCACGCGCTGATCTTCAAGCGGGGCTACAAGACGCTGATTTCGCAGGTTTTCGATCCGAGCGATCCGAATATCGAATCCGACGTTCAGTTTGGCGTGACTGCGGCACTCACCGGCGATTTCATTCGCCACGGCGAACCGCATCCAACCAACCGAGACATTCAGGCGCCGTGGTTCTCGCTCGACTACACTTATGTCATGGAAGCAGGCGAGGCTCTCTTGCCGCGCCCGCCAATAAAATAACGTTATTTGGAGCCGGATAATGATTACCGAGGAACAACGCCTGTCAGCAGCCAGGGCCATCCTGGAGGCCGAAACCACGCGGACTCCCATTGTCCAACCCAGCAAAACTTATCCCGAGCTCGAAATTGAGGATGCGTATCGCATTCAGGCGCTTTGGTCCGAGTTGCGTGTGTCGCGCGGCGCGCGGATTGTCGGTCACAAAATAGGTCTGACGTCTCGCGCCATGCAAATGGCATCCAAGATGACCGAGCCGGATTATGGGGTGATCCTGGATGATGCGCTCTACAATGATGGCGCGCAAATTAATGCGGATTTGTTCATCAAGCCGCGCGTGGAAGTCGAGTTGGCGTTCGTAATGGGTGAAGACCTGGAAGGAGCGGGCACCCGTATCTATGACGTCATGCGCGCGACGGAGTTCATTGTGCCTGCGCTCGAGATCATCGATTACAGAACCGAAGTTCCGCGTGCGATTGCCGACACAATCGCCGACAATGCAGCCTTCGGAGCAATCGTCGTGGGTGGGCGGGTGATCCGCCCGTTTGATATCGACATACGCTGGGTCGGAGCAACTCTGTCGAAAAACGGCATTATCGAAGAGTCCGGGGTTTCAGCCGCGATCATGGGTCATCCGGCCGCCGGCGTTGCATGGCTGGTCAACAAACTTCATGCCGTCGGCGGCGGCTTGAAAAAAGGTCAGATCGTCCTTGCGGGCTCATTTACGAGACCGGTCGACATCATAAAGGGCGATGTCATTCAGGCTGATTATGGGCTAGTTGGCTCGATCGGCGTCTCTTTTACGTGAGGTAGAGATGGATCTTCCAGTCAATAAATTTAAAGCAAAACTGCAGGCCGGGCAAAGCCAGATAGGACTTTGGTGCGGGCTTCCAGGGAGCTACGCTGCCGAAATCGTGGCGCCAGCCGGGTTCGATTGGCTGTTGTTTGATACCGAACATTCCCCCAGCGACGTGCTGACCGTGCTGCCACAATTGCAGGCGATCGCCGCATACGATGTCGCGCCGGTGGTGCGCCCAGCTGTCAACGATCCTGTGCTGATCAAGCGATTCCTGGATATTGGTGTACAATCTCTTCTAATACCCTTTGTTCAAAATGCAGACGAAGCGAAAGCCGCGGTGGAAGCAACCCGCTATCCACCGAAAGGAATTCGAGGCGTTTCGGCCCTTACGCGTGCCACACGTTTCGGCAGGGTAAAGAATTATGCCCAGCAGGCGGAGAGGGAGATTTGTGTTCTCGTTCAAGTCGAAACGCGGGAGGCTATTGCTCATATCGAGGCCATGGCATCGGTCGAAGGGGTGGACGGGATATTTATCGGCCCGGCGGATCTCGCAGCCAGTTTCGGCTATCCGGGACAACCAGGCAATCCGGAAGTGGTCGAGGCGATTGAAAATACGATCGCATTACTCAAACGGCTCGGAAAGCCGGCAGGAATACTCACGCCTGACGAGAAGTTCGCGGCACGTTGCATGGAATTGGGAACGCTGTTCACTGCCGTCGGTGTCGATGTCGCATTGCTGGCGCGCGGATCAGAAGCACTGGCGGCCAGGTTTTCGAAACATTTGTAGACATGCGAGCTTCCGGGCACGTCGTCAACGAACTTGTGCCTCCGGGCGTGAACCGATTGGAATGTGAGAGCGATGCGGCCATCCGATCCAAACGCCTGCCAACTCGCATTCGAGGCCGAGACCGGTCCGACCGTATCGGTGTCAACAGTCTTTCCATCCAGCCTGATAGCCAGCATGCACCTGCGCGCGGCGGCGTATCGCTCCTGATTGAGGAACCCTGTATCACGCCGGCGGCCGGCACAAAGGAGGCGAGGCTGCGTCAAAAAGACCATGCCTGTCGATCTTGTAATTGAGTTCTTAAAGGCGCATTTCGGGTGTGTCCTATGCAAAAGCATAGACAATTCCAAGCAACAGACTGGAAGTACTCGAAATGGCTGACCTGGAATGGGTAGACTTTTTCCCAATAGTTTTCTTGCCGTTCAAAATTATCGTACTGGGCATTGGCATGTACTACGCCATCAAGTGGCATCACGATCAGGCTAAGAAAGATAACGAGGCCAAAGGAAACTGAGCGCCGACAGGTGTCAACTTGCTTCAATCCACATTGGTTTGGAAGCAGAATGGACCTTCTTCAAACCCGCCTCGACGAAACGTAGGGGGCGATTTGCGTAGCAGGAGATCGAGCATAGACCTCGCCTCACGCACCTGGCCCAATAGATTATCCGCAAGCCATTATCCATGCATTTATTTGACCAGCCCCGCCGTAACAAGGTGGGGCCGAACTAATTTCTCTCGACCGGGCGTCTCGGACGGTAAAGTCGAGGCACAGTTTGAGGAACGTAGCGGGTAAGCGCGGCTTAAAACAGTGGCACGCAAGTCGTGAAGCTTACTCGCTCAGCGTTTGCGCGATAAGATCGAGACGCCATCTTCGCACTTATTGAATCGGATAATCCGTCAGCTGCCGTCATGGTCGACGAACGGATCGTTTTTGCAGCTCTTCGCTTGAGCGCCCGTTAACAAAATATGTTCAGGGCAAGTGGTTAGCTGTCGATCGCTGCCTCTTGATTGGAGAGCTGCAGATTGTGGTGCTGAGCGATAGACGGGCCTGCAATAGCTCATTTATGGCAATGATTATGAGCTATAGCGAGGGATTCTATAACTCATGGAATGGAAGTGGCAAAACACTGATTGGCCAAACTTCAGGTGCGGCACCGCAAGTCTGGTACCGCTGGAGCAGAAATTCCTGCATTCAGCCGGCGAGGTTATCGGTGCTGTCCAGCATTTCAACGAGGACGACAGCAACCAACTTCGCATTGAGTTGCTGAGCGACGAAGCGGTCAAGGCCTCAGAGATCGAGGGCGAATTTCTGGACCGCGTGAGTGTCCAGTCGTCACTCCGCCGACAGTTCGGGCTAAACACTGATGATAGACAGATCCGCCTCCAAGAGCGGGGGATCGCCGAGATGATGGCGGATGTCTATCGAAGTTGGCATGGGCCGCTGCGTCATGAGGGACTGTTCCACTGGCATTCAATGCTGATGGCGGGAAACCAATATATTGAAACGGTTGGGGCTTACCGCACGCATGAAGACGCCATGCAGATCGTGTCAGGTCGATTGGACAAGCCCACCATCCACTTCGAGGCTCCCCCGTCGCTCCGGGTTGCCGCTGAGATGGAGACCTTCATCACATGGTTCAATCAATCAGGGCCAGATGGCCAATGCTCGCTTCAAGCTTTGACGCGTGCCGCAGTAGGCCATCTTACTTTGAAAGCATACATCCGTTTGAGGATGGCAACGGCCGAATTGGACGCGCGCTCGCCTAGAAATCCCTGGCGCAAAACATAGGGCAGCCAAGCACATTTCACTCGCCTTCACAATCGAGAAACACCGGAAGGCCTATTACTCAGAGCTTGAGCGGCATCAGCGCACGCTCGATATCACCGACTCGGTCATTTTCTTTTCAGAAACTATCCTGGATGCTCAACGGGCGACGCTTGAGCGCATAGACTTCTTCATTCAGAAAGCAAAGTTCTATGATCGTTTTCGGGGCCAGCTAAACGATCGGCGGGAAAAAGTAGTCGCGCGCATCTTCAAGGAAGGCACGGCAGGCTTCAAGGGGGGGCTAAGTGCCGAAAACTACATTTCGATCACAGACACCTCCCGCGCTACAGCAACACGCGACCTTCAGCAGCTCGTGGAGATTGGCGCACTGACGCGTACGGGTGAACGTAGGCATACCCGGTACTCGCTGTCATTGCAGAAATAAATTGCCGCTAGTCCAGTGAACTCAACCAAAGTCATTATCTAGGTAACCGATTGTTCGATTCCGCTCTCATCAGGTTTTTCGGAAGGACGCCAGCCGGTAATATCCTTCTCACCGGAGATGCGCGGGGCGATCACATTCTCAACGGCCTCGAACAGACCGGTGCTGTCGCGACAGGTGCCGCCCACCACCTTCGCCTTCTCAAGGTCTAGCACCACGGCAGCGATAGAAACGTCACGAAAAACTACTTCGAACGCCTGCCTGCTGACATCTATCTGCTCTCGGCGAACGGCAAACATGGGAATCCGGACCAAGAGGTCCTGGCGGTGATCGTTGATGTCGCAAAGGCTGATCAACGCGAACCGCTCATAGTGGTAACTAACGAGGCGCCTTCGCTCGAATGGCTACGCCAGAATCGCTCTCCTTCGCAATTCGGTTATGAATTGGTCGTTCGAAAGCCAGCCAACCACGCTGTCGTGATCGATCTATTGCAGGTAACGTAGCCTGACGTGCCGCCTTAGAAATGGTCAGGGGCGACTGCCAGATATCGGTCATGGCTCATAATCGGGCTCAGATGCAGAGATTAGCAAGCGTAATCTCCGCATCGCTACCGCACAATCATATTGACCGATAACGCGAGTTACATTTGATGTTTCGTTCACGTGCCTAGAAATTTTGTGGCGATGAGAAGATAAAAACAAAGGCGTCCTTGGTTCCTATCCTTTCAAGAGCTAAATCTAGCAATTGTTTTAGATTGCGTTCCCTCGGACAGGATTGATGATTTCGATCCCGTGAAAATCTCGCTCATTATCGGTGACAACAACGCAGCTATTGGATTGGGCGATGGCAGCCACAATCATGTCCAGCGCACTACGCGGGCGACCGGTTGCCCTTCCTTGTGCCATCAGCTCTCCCCAAACGAGGGCTGCCTTCTCGTCAAACGAAAGGATGCGACCTGCGAAGAGTGACAGCGGCCCCTCCTTGCCTCCAAACCAACTTTCGAGATCGGTTCGCTTTTTACCCGCCGGCTTCTCGAGTATCCCTCGGTGTATCTCGGCGATAGTGAGCGACGCGATGAACAAATCATCGTCAAATTGTTCAGCCATCCATGTCAACAATGACGCTGAAGGCTCTGGTTTCGTGATATTGCTGAGAATGTTGGTGTCGAGCAAATAGCGCATTACAAATCGATCTCGCGACCTTCTTCGCGTGAACGGGGTGTGTCGAGATCTGCTCCAACCAAGGGTGATCGGCGAAGTGCCGCGAGAATCCCTCCCTTTTTCGGCGGCTCTCCAGCGAGAGTTTCGCTTACAAAGGCTCGTAGATTGGCTGCTTCCGGGCCATCTTCGGCCAATCGGCGCGCAAGTGATCTAATCAGGCTGCGATCACTATCGCGCCCGAGCACCTCAAAACGAGCGAGACCGCGCTCGCCCAGGCGGCTTCTATAATTCTGAATTGCGCGTGTCTGAGAGCTAGCCATCTGATCCTCCAGATATTTCCAGTAATATAGCTGGATACCGAGGTTTCGACAAGTCGTCAGGAGAATGATATTGGCGCAGTTAGAGAGCTAGTTTGATTAAGATATTGGGGTCGTCAGTTCATATCCCCTCAAGAGCGCTGGACCTAACGTCGGCGTTGATAGTCGGCGAAACATGCCGGATTCAGGACCGCATCTGGGTCCCAAAACATGATCTTTGGGGCCTATTTTGTCGAGAGCAAGATAGTTCCTCGGACGCCAGGCCCGCTTTGCATCAGGCTGGCGATCATTGCCATGCCTCGCTTGCATGGTCGTACAACCGCGTGCAAGCCTCATCCATTGCAGACCTTGCGGATGCGTCCGATGGCGGCGCGACTGGCCATTGCCCCTCTGGGTCTATCCAGGCCTTGATGAAGTCGGAGAGGATTTCCAATGCCGCGCTATCGTCGGCCAAGCCGAACCCCGTCATGGCGTCGTCTATTCGCGCGGCCACCGCGGGATACATGTCGGTATCCTGGGTTCGCGTGTCCTCGTAAATTGCCACCCAGACCAAGCCCAGTCCCGCGGCAATTGCCCGGCGCTCAAGCTCGATCTCGTCTTGCGAAGGCTTTTCACTTAGTTGGCGCCCAGGGTCGGCGGCGAGTCCGCCGATCACGTAGCACGTTGCAAAGCGGTCCGCTTCCCTCTCCTCGTCGCGGCTTTGTTGCGCCGTCCAGGCCCGATCATCGTGGCCAGAAGCGATATGACCGACTTCATGTGCAAGTATCCATTCGATCGCCCGGAAGAAGAATACGTCGCCAGCGACCGACCTATCAGACTGGAGGTTGGGTTTCGGGAAATAGGTGTTCCATCGGTGGCCCCGCGGCCTGGCCAGCGCCTTCGCCTCTTGGATGAAATGGTAACCGAGCTCCGCCTCCGAACTTTCCTCGAAATCCAAGCGAGCCTGGCCGGAGCGACGGGCATTGAACATCGCTGCACACAAGCGGCCGACGCCCTGCGACATGGCCCAGAGGCTCGCAATTCCGTACCAGTCCGCCGTTACCGAGGCCGCGCTTGGCTTGCACTTGAAAAGCATCGATGAATGCTCCTCGGTGAACTGCAGCTTAGCAGTAGGATGAACGCTCGACGCTGCGACAATTCTATCGAAGATCGCTTGGATCCTTGCTTCGTAGCCAATGAAGAGGTCTGAAAAATTCGGCAGCGTGTCGCCCACAAATGTCTCGTCTTCCACGACTTACTGCTCCTGTGTTATTTCTGGGGCGCTGGAGTCCGCACATAAAAATTGGTCGATCCACCATCGTCCAGCGAGATTTCGGTTGGCTCCTCAGTAGAAAGCCATAATCGTAGCACGCTGCGATCATCTCTTTCTGAAGCAGCTGACTGGCCGCCGCCAAGGAAGACTTCCTGCTCGCTTTCCGACAATTCCGCCCAGAAGCCATCGGTGGCAAGAAGAAGCGTGCCACTGGCAATCTTTTCCGCTAGTACGTCTGGGGCCATGAACTCCCTGGAACGAAAACTCTGGGTGAGAAGGTGCCTCGTGGGGGATCGTGCGATCGCATCAAGAGGCATGTCCGCCAGGGCGTTTGTCAGGGTATGTGGCTTGACTTGCCAGTGTACCTGGCCGTCATGCCTGCCAAGAAGGCAATCTCCTGAGTGGAGGACCGTCAAGGAGCCTTTGTCCGTTACGTGAAAGACGATGATGCTGGCTGAACCTGTTGGAAACGATTTGCGAAGGGCCTGATGAATCTCCCGCAGCTTGGTTTGCATGACCTCGCGGCCCCATGCATCGTCGGCTCCGGCAAACCAGTCGACGACAGCTTCGACGATTGCCCGTGCATATCCCCCGTTGTTCGAGCCGTTCGTGGCGCCATCAGCCACAATAGCAAGAAATTCGCCATTTCTCCCAGCGATCCCCGCATGGTCGCGATTGTCGTCGGTACGCGTTCCTTTTTGGCTCAACCATCGGGCCTCGATTTTCATTGTGTTGGGCCATCCGCACAATGGCTTATCGAGACAAACCTGTCCCGGACGATTTCTACACGACCGGCGGGCCCGCGGATATTGCCGTCGAGGAAATCGTCGAAGTCAGCTTGATCGAGGAGCTCCCGAAACTGTCCGGCGATGAAATTTCGAACGTTGATGTCGGAAGCCGTGATCTCGGCAAGAAGTTCCTCCCTGCCGTCGACAATAAGGAGGATGTCTTCAGCGTCACGGCTCGTGATCAAGTCGCCGTTTCCCCTTCCGGCATAGGCTTCGAGCTTCGTTGCAAGAAACATTGGCGGCGTCAGGATCCGGATCGTGAGGTCTTCCGAGAGTTGGTAGTGCTGTGCCGTCTCGATGCCACTCGCATACCATCGATTTCCGAATCCGAGGATAGTCGGATCATCCGGCATGAAGTCGACCTTGAGCTTGCCGAGACGCATGCGGCAGATCACCGCCTCGTCAGCGGCCTCCATGAAACCCCGGTGTCGAAGCTCTTCTTGGAGCTGTGCCCAGGCAGGAAGGCCCGCCAGGTCAACGATAAGGTCGATGTCATCTGTGGCACGCACATCCTCGAGCGTGACCAGATCGGTGATGAAGAGCGCGGTCGTGCATCCGCCAACGAAGACCAGGCGCGAGCGAAGGTCTTCGCCAAGGGCCGAGGCAACGGCTTTCATCATTTCCAGCAGTTGAGCGCGGATCGCTGTCATTTGCTCATGATCCTTGACTTGAGGTGGTCGGTCGCGAGACCGACTTCCCGCTGGTTCCCAATCCGGATCGCATCGACCAACGCGAGGTATTCATAGAGTGCGTCGTCCTTCAGGACTGCGTCAGGCACGGTCTTAAAGAGCGGCTCCACCGCCTGCCCCATCTCCCTTCCGTTGGCATAGGGCCAAACGTAGTTGTACGTCCCGCCGCTGATCAGGAGTTCCGTGAGCATAGGTGCGGCGAAGGCGGTCGGTATGCCGCGCTGTATCGGCCCAACTTTGGCGGGGAAGACGAACTTTAGCCCGGTGGTAATGAAGCCGAACAGGTTCCTTCGGCTTGGCCGAGGCTCGTTCTTACTGTTGTCTTTTCGCGCGATGCCTGATGCGACACTGCGCTTGATCGACTGCGCTATTTCGGTCTTGCTGATCCCGAGTAGCGCCTCTAGGTTCCGAACAGAATAAGGGTCTCCCCCCACGGATTCCGATCGCAACTGATCGATGCCCTTGGTGAGTTCCTGGTCTTGCAGGCTTACCAGCTTTAGCAGGACGACGATATCTTGGCTCTTCATAAACACTGTCCTCTGTCCTAGGACTGAGGACAGTTAGCCCGAAGCAGTACGTCCTGTCAATATGTGGACACCGCGCCTAGAATTAATGGTCTGTGGCAAAAAGCTCGATGTGACACACCAACTCATCGACTTCGCTAGGGTGATTGTTACCCATGGACAAAGGTTGGATGACGACGCCACATGTCGAATCTAGAAAATCATACAATACCGACAATTTAACCTAAATGACTGTTTTATCGAAATTTCACTCTGCCAAAATTACTGTTCAACGGTTCGAATCTCATCAAGAGCTTCACCGCTAAGTCGGTTTACTGAACCCAAACTCGTTTGATTGAGTCAAATGCAGCGACGATAGAAGGATCGCTCATACGCGCTTCCAGGCAGAGGAAACTTAAGGTCGTCGAGAGCTTAACATTATCAGCGATGACCAGTCCATGAGACTGCTGTTCATAAAGGGCAATCGATTCCCGGCAAAGGCTCAGCCCTATCCCTGTACGCGTCATGGCAATCATTGACGCTTCCTGATCGACCTGGGCGACAATCTGTTGGCGAACGCCAAGATTGGTGAACAGCCGTGCCAGCATCCGGTTATGGACGGATGCGGGTGGCGTGCCGATCCAGGGGAGGGAGGCAAGCTGTAACCAGTTGGCCCCTCGAACAAAGCTGGCGAGCGATGGCGGAGCGACAACGCAATAGGTCAACTGCGCAAGTGCGCGAGAGTGGAAAAGCGACGGGGTACTCCCTCCAGTAATATCGGTCGGCGGGTCATAGTCCCTTGGATCACCAAGATAAAAACCGGCGTCGAGTTCGTTTCGCTTCAGCCTCTCCGGCACATCGCCGCTCATGCCATGACGCAGCGTTGTCTCGATACCTGGCCCGTTTTCGATAAGTGCTTTCAGAAACGCCCCTAATCGTGTGAACTCCGGATCGATGATCGTACCGATCCGCAATTTTCCCCGGACGCCGGTCGATAAACGTCCGGCTGTCTGGCCGAAGTCCGCCAGCGCCGCCAGCACTTGCTCGGCCTTTGCCGCCAACAGTGCACCTTCCTGTGTCAACTCCAAACCTGTCGAGGTCCGCCGGAACAGGGTTAGCCCGGTGTCAGCGGCCAAGCGTTTCAACTGAAGCGTCACCGCGGGCTGCGTGACGTGCAGGTGCTCGGCGGCGCGGGTGACGTTCCCTTCTCGCCCCACGGTAACAAACGCTCGCAATGTTCTCAGATCGATACCTTCCAGCATATTAATTTCACTTATAATGCTTGGTTGAATTTGTCATTGGATTTCACGATCGAATGTTGGCTATGCCTGCATATAAAGCAGGGAGGAAGCATGGCATGCCAATGCAAAGTGTCCAGTCTTATAATTGTGTGGTGTTCCATCGCGATTGGAGGGTAACCCAATGAGGAATGGTGGTTCCGGCAATTTCCACGACGTTTTTGACTACATTATTGTTGGTGGTGGCTCCGCAGGCTGCCTGCTTGCCAATCGCCTCAGTCGTGACCCGTCAAAACATGTTCTGTTGCTGGAAGCCGGCCGCAAGGACGACTACCCATGGATACATATCCCGGTCGGGTATCTTTATTGTATCGGCAACCCACGCACAGACTGGCTTTACAAAACCGAACCGGACGCCGGACTGAACGGTCGTTCGCTACGCTATCCTCGCGGTAAGACGCTTGGTGGCTGCTCGTCGATCAACGGCATGATCTATATGCGTGGTCAGGCACGCGATTTTGACGGGTGGGCAACGGCAACCGGCGACGATGCCTGGTCCTGGCAAAATTGCCTGCCCGATTTCAAGGCGCATGAGGACCACTACCGGCTGGACCATGGCGCAGACCCGAAGACTGGTGGCAACAGCAGGTTTTCCGACATGCATGGCCATGGCGGCGAATGGCGCATCGAGAAGCAGCGGCTGAAATGGGATATCCTCGAATCCTTTGCAGAAGCCGCGGTGGAAGCGGGCATTCCGCGTTCGGACGATTTCAACAGTGGCGACAATGAAGGCGTCGGCTATTTCGAGGTGAACCAGCGCTCGGGGTGGCGCTGGAACACGTCCAAGGCTTTCCTGCGCCCAGCGAAAAACCGCGCAAACCTGACGATCTGGACGCAATCTCATGTCGAGCGTTTGATCCTTGCGAACGAGGCATCTGGTCGCAAGCGGTGCATCGGTGTTATTGTTGAGCGTCAAGGGCAGCGCGCGGAGGTTGGGGCGCGGGGAGAAGTCATTCTGTCGGCCGGCGCCATCGGCTCACCACAAATCCTGCAATTATCTGGCATCGGTCCAGCGGGATTGCTGAAGCGTTTCGGTATTGAGGTCGAACACGACCTGCCAGGTGTCGGAGAAAATCTTCAGGACCATCTGCAGATCCGTGCCGTCTTCAAGGTCGGTAATACGAAAACGCTGAATACGCTCGCCAACAGCGTCCTTGGTAAAGCGATGATAGGGCTCGAATATGCGTTGAAACGCAGTGGTCCGATGAGCATGTCGCCCTCGCAGCTGGGCGCCTTCACCCGTTCGGACGAACGCCAGGCCCACGCCAATCTGGAGTATCACGTCCAGCCCCTCAGCCTCGACGCCTTCGGCGAACCGTTGCACACTGTCCCCGCTTTCACAGCCAGCGTTTGCAACCTCAATCCATCGAGCGTGGGCAGCGTTCGTATTCGCTCCAATAAGGCGTCGGACGCGCCGGCGATTGCGCCGAACTATCTCAGCACGGACGAAGACCGCAGGATTGCTGCAGAAAGTCTGCGGCAAGTGCGCAAAATCGTGTCGCAGCCAGCATTGGCGAAATATAGGCCGCAGGAGTGGAAACCGGGCCCGCAGTTCCAAAGCGATGAGGAGCTGGCGCGGCTTGCGGGCGATATTGCCAATACCATCTTCCATCCGGTTGGTACGACGAAGATGGGCGGCGATGACGATCCTATGGCGGTTGTCGATAGTCGCCTCATGGTTCGAGGAATCGCGGGACTGCGGGTCGTCGATGCGGGCATCATGCCGAAGATCACCAGTGGTAACACCAATGCGCCGACGCTGATGATCGCCGAAAAGGCAGCCGGCTGGATTGTTGCTGACGCACACGCATAGAAAACTATTGGGGGAGGTTACAGGATGACATCAGTAGCACGTTCAACGCTTCCGCTTTCCGGCGTTCGAGTCGTTGATTTTGGGCAGTATATTGCTGGCCCGGCCGTGGCCATGATCCTTGCCGATCTCGGCGCGACCGTCGTGCATATCGATCCCCCCAGCGGGCCGCTCTGGGACAATCCCGCCAACGCCATCCTCAACCGCAACAAGCTGATCGTCGCACTCGACCTCAAAACGGAGAAGGGTTTGCTTGAGGCGAAAGCGCTGGTGGCCGAGGCTGATATTGTGATCGAGAACTTCCGCCCTGGTGTGCTTGCCCGGCTCGGGATCGATTTTTCGACTTTGCGTAAATCGCGGCCTGAGCTGATCACCCTGTCTATCCCAGGTTTCGCCTCCGACGATGAACTCCGCCGGGACTGGCGTGCCTTCGAGACAGTGATCGCAGCCTCGTCGGGCGTCTTTACGGATATGGGCTTAAACCGCGTTCTTATGGGTATCAACCCGTCTTTCTCGCCGCTCCCACTCTCTTCCGCATATGGTGCGATGCTTGCGGCCTCCGCGACGGTGTTGGCGCTTCAGGCGCGTGAGCGCACCGGCCACGGCGATCATATTGAGGTGCCGCTGGCAAGCGCCGTCATGGAGGGCCTGTCCTACAATTCCATTCTGATTGACGACTATCCGTTGCGTTATAAAACCCAGCGCGAGCGGGAAATCGAGCGTCGGCGGGGCGAGGACCTGCAAATGGACATGTCTTTTGACGACCTCCAGGAGTTTCTCGATCCCTTCTATCGCAGCTATAGGTGCGCCGACGGACGGATGTTCTACGTGGTCTGCCCCAGCCACAAGAACCATGCCAAACGCTGCCTGCAAGCGCTTGGCATTTACGACGAGCTCGTTGCTGAAGGACTGCGCGAGGAGGAAGACACCTATCTTCCAGTTTCGCAGTGGTCTTCGGACGTTTCGCTCGGTGTCTATCCGCTCCCGAAATTCTGGGCTGACAAAATCGCGGCTCGCATGAAGGATGTTTTCCTGACCAAAACGGCTTCCGAATGGGAACGTGTCTTCGGAGAAGGGCTGTTTCCGGGCGCGCCGCAACGCTGGCTGAAGGAATGGATCGCCGACGATCATGCCAAGGCTGCCGGCCTCATGATCGAACTGGACGATCCGATCTTCGGCCGCATGACCCAGCCGGGGCCTATGGCCTGGCTGCAGGAGAGCGCCGAATCTATGTTAACGCCAAGCCCGAGACGTTGGGGAACGGCCAAGGAGGCGCTAGCACTGCTCGCCGGCATCGAGCGCCCTTCCTTGCCGGTTGTAGCGAATGGGGCCCCGGCGGCTGGCTGGACGGCGTCAAGGTTCTCGATCTGTACAATGTGATCGCCGGTCCGCATTCGGTCGCCTATCTTGCCCGTTTCGGTACGGAGGTCATCAAGATCGATCCGGCCAAGCCGCTCTATGACTGCTGGAACACCGTGATCTTCGGCATGTCCCACATGCGCGGCAAACAGTCCGTGCTGCTGAACATTGGTTCGCCCGATGGCCGCATCGTGTTCGAAGAACTGGTGCGCTCGGTCGACGTCGTTGTCTGGAACGCCACCGACCGTCAGGTCAAGGCGATGGGTCTCGATGCCGAAAGCCTGAAAGCGCTCAACCCCCAAGCGATCTTTTGCCAGCTCGATTGCTTCGGCGGCGTGCGCACCGGTCCGCGTACCGACTATCTCGGCTATGACGACCTCGTGCAGTCGGCAACCGGCATCATGTTACGTTTCGGCGGCTCCATGGACACGCCGGAGGAACACGCCCATGTCGGTACCATTGACGTGATGTGCGGTTTCGGCGCTGCGCTCGGCATTGCAGCGGCTTTGTATCAGAAATCAAGAACCGGGGTTATCGGTCGCCCGCGGACATCACTGTCGGCGCTGACCGGCCTCGCCCAGATACCCTTCTGCTATAACTATGCCAACCGAGGTCCCTTCGATGAGCCTTCCGGTCGCGAGACCAAGGGATATAGCGCCCTGTCGCAGCTCTACGAAACGGCGTCGGGGGATCATATTCTTCTGTGTGCTTCGGAAGTTGATTTGCCACGCTTCGGCAAGGCGGAGGGGCTTGAGGCAATTGTCGAGATGGCCGCATCCGATCGCGAGGCCTATCTGGCGAAAGCCTTCATGACGGCACCTGCTGAAACCTGGCAACAGCGCCTGCAGAAAGCCGATATCGGCGTATCTCTCTGCGAGAACATCGAGGAGATCCGCAGCCGCAGCGCCCGCATTGCCGACGGCACGCCGGGGCTCGACCGGGGCAGTTATTCATTCTCGGTTTTTCCAGACCATCCGAGCGGGCACACCGTCACTCAGCTCGACCCCTTCGCCATCCGTCCGGCAGTCGGCAAGGTGACGGCTATAACGCCAGCGGAGAAGTACGGCGCCTCCACGCGCGCCGTTCTTCGCGACCTGAACTAAACCGATAACGAGATCGATCGGTTGATTGCATCCGGCACGATCAGCGAGAGTTGGAGCGCAGAGTATCTGCCGAGTTAGCAGGACACGGCAGCTTCGTGTTCTGAGGAGGATACCGAAGCCGCTCACGGCCCGTCCAAGTACGCGATGGCATTAACGGGTTAGATATTCAACATGGCACCTTGGGAGGAAGTGCCATGAAAGAACTTTTTGCCTCGACATGACTTATACAGCGCAGGTGCGTTTAGCGCAGGCCGCCATGGCTCAGCGTGACACTTCCGTTTCCGAGTTGTGCAAGGAACTGGGGATCGAGCGTGTCACCCTTTACCGATATGTCGGCCCAAAAGGTGAACTCAGAGATTATGGCCGGCGGGTTCTGGGGCAGGCGTGACGCCTCTGATTTCCCGCGCACGGGCCAATCCGGCCGCGCGCAATTTATCCAGTTCCCGAGGCGAAATCTTCATCCGCTGCGCTTCGGTTAAAGCCCAGACATGCCCGAATGGATCGAAAAAGCTTGCCACTCGCTTACGTTCGTCACTGATCTCAAGGTGATTTCGGACCGTTCCTCCTGCAGCAATTGCCTGCTGCAGTGTCTTTTCGGCATCTGCGACCGTGAGCGAAAAAATCGAATTCACCGCGCCATTTGCCTTGGGGAAGAAGGGGCCTCCTCGATGCGGCTCCGCCTCGCGCCTCGGATTGGCGCCCGAGACCGTAATTTTGATCCCGCCTAAGTCGAGATCTATTGCATAGAGAATATTGCTATCTTCATGTGTTCGCACATGGGAGGCGTTAAACGCCGACATATAAAACGCGGCAGCTTCTCGCTGGCGACCATGTTCAACGAAAACAATGACGGCAAGTTGTTTTTCGTGTTCGCAGGCGGCACTCAGAACCTGCCAATTTGCAAAACCAAATTGGCGAGCGACGATTTCAAGGCATGCGCTGTGTGAAAGCTGCAGATTGTGCTCCTCCAGCAACTTGCGAAGAGCCTTGGCCATAGATTTCGAGTCTGAAAAGGAAAGCATATTTGATCCTCAAAGGGCGCGCCGTTGTCAGTGCTTGCATTGCTGACGGTCGCCCATAAGGGTCAAACCAGGATTATCCGTGCCTTCGCCATTCCAGAGGAGCAAGCGGCTGGCCGCACGGTGCCAAGCTTCAAACTATTGGCGGAAAATGATTCGCGCAATGTCGAGCCCGCAAAAGTGGTCCTCGGCTTAGCGTAGGATTTCGCCCCCTCCCGCAAACGACCCCCAATAGTCGCGTTATTTGACCGTCACAGTCACGAACTACGCTTCCAAACGGAAGTCCGCCGCAAGTTAGGCACCCAACGTCCGCCGCATCAGCTCCGTGAACAACGTCCGGTAGCTGATGTCAGTCTCTCTCGGCCTCTGCAATCCAACAAGAGTTCAGCTGTCGTTGGGTCGTAAACATTGAGGCGGAAGGAACTGATATGGAAGGCCGGAAAATGAAGGGAAAGCCCCCAAACCTGGATGTGGATTCCTCAAATGCTCCAGTCTCCAGATGGAAACACCGGCGCAACGGGAACCCTCATCCATTACGTCAACGTCACCCCGTTGCCTTCACCGAATGACCGGCCGCCCGCAATAGCGCCATCAGCACCGGCCCCAGCGAAAACTCACCTCGCTTGGCCCGATTGGTTAGGTCTCTGAGATACCCGCCGGCCGAATTGATGTGGCCGCCCCGCTCGAGAATGCAGGCGATTGTCACTGCCGCGTTCTCCGGACCCATCACCTCACATGCCTCCTGATATGCGGACGGGCTCACCCCGAGCATCGATCTGACCACAACGGCGGCCGTCATGAGTTCTCGCCAGTTTCTGATCTGGCCTTCAGGACCGTAGTTTAAAATCTCGGGGCAGGCGCGCAAGACGAGACCAATCGGAAAAGCCTTAATCGGCACATGTTCGGCCTGCTTATTCTGGCTCGGCTTCGCCTCCTGCTCGTTTTCAGAGCTAGGTTCAAGTTCATTAAGGAGGTTGGTATTTGAATTCTGTATGTGACGCTCATTTTGAGCATCATTGGTGGTCATTTCTGAAGAAAAATCATCGGAATTCAACTGGTTGATGATGTTCTGCCGCAAATTATCCATCTCGATGCCCAAATCTCTCAGTTCGTCGAGCGTCGGGGTTCGAGGAATTCGCCTGACGGCGGCCAGATATTGTTCTTCCAGCTCGTCCCAATCGCCTGCAGCTCCCTCTTCGACGGCCGCCGTAATCAGCTTGCGGATATCCCGCCGGCAGATCGTTAGGTTCTCCTTTGCCCTGCGGAACGCGATCCGATCGGCAGCCACCTGCTGGGCAAGGCATGCCAGTTCCTCGGCGCGCATCAGAAGCGGCGATATGTCAAAACCGAAGGCGTGCTCGATCGAGCCTTCACCATCCTTTCGGGCGTAGCGTTTGCCGTTTGCACTATCCTTGCGGATGATCAGCCCTGCATCGACAAGCAGGGCAAGATGACGCCGCAGGGTAGCGCCCGCAATGCCATGCGCACGAATTGACAGCTGGATGTTCGACGGGAAAACGATAAGCTGTGCGTCCTGGCGCAGCTCATTTTCAGGATAGAAACTCAAAAGCGCATCGAGCACTGCAAGGCTGCGATCCTGCAGACCAAGCACCTCTCGCGCCTCCGATGCGTCGCGGAAGACTTTCCATTTGTCTGCCGACTTGCCTTCCTTGATCCTGGTCGTGGCAATCTGCTGCTTCACAAGCGCAAGCGTTACCGACCGCCGCCCAAACGGCGTCGTCACTTGTCCACCTTCCATGTCCCTCGCCTCTTCAAAAAGGCAAAAGATTCACGCTCACCAAAACGATGCCAAAGACTCTTGACTAGGATTCATGGAAATGCGATTCTCTAGCTCTCACACGACGAGAAGGGCTTCCATGACGGCAACGTTTCGGGGGCCTTTTTCTTTTGCGCGTTTTCCTTACTTAAAATGGTTCCGAAGTCTGTTTCTCGGCTTCAGTTCAAATCTTTGATCTTTCACGCGTGAACCGCTCAGCCAGTGATGGCAGCTGCGCCTCGATGAAACGCAGGAATTCTGCTCCGGCCGGTGTATCCGCAGAAATACGGATATCCTTGTTCGTGCGAGAAAAGCTGCCAAGTGGTTCGCCTGCGGCGCCGGCAATCATCTTGCCGGCCTTCGACGGTGCGGCAGGTTTCAGGGCGTTAAAGGCGGCCAGAAACTTTTGATCGGATCCAAGCCGTCTTTGCGTAGCGGCCGAAAGCACGCTGCGCAGTTCATCGTGCAGGTCAGGCTGTTCGGAGAAAGCCTTTGCAAACTCCACCCACCTTGGACGACCGACCTTGGCTGCCCGACCAATTGTCTCGACGATATCGAGCGGAAGTGCGCGATAAACCGCTCGCATTCGTGCAAGCTCGGGATCGTCGATAGACAATGCCGCCTTGATATCACGAGGCTTCACATCGGCATCATCCATACGGCGAGCAAACAGGGTGCGCTCGATCCAGGTCAGATCCTGGCGATCGGCATTTTCAATACCCTGCGCAATGACAAGCTCGACGTCGGAAATCTCGACTTCGATCGCCTTGACCGGAATTCCAAGATCGCGGGCTGCCTGAAGCCGGCGATGGCCGTAGATCACCTGATAGCGATCGGGCGATGCTGGTGACTTGCGGACCTGGATCGGGACCTTTTGCCCCTCGGACTTTATCGAGTTCCTGAAAGACTCGAAATCCGACGCATCGTCATCTGGAAGACGATCGGGAAAGGGAGAGGGATCGACCTTTGACGGGTCGAGCTCTCTGATCGCACCACCGCCGGATTCAACAAGCGCCTTGAGGCGGTCGCGTTCCGATTTGATGTCGTCGATCGCCCTGTGCGCCGCACCGATCACGCCGGCACCGACACGTGCAGTTGGTGCAGGTTGCTGCGGGGAGGCAGGAGCATCGGTCGCCAGCCGGTTTTCAAGTTCCGCCGACAGCAGGCCAAAATTTGCAACGATGGATTTACGCGATGACTTGTTGGTCATGTGCGTCCCCAGCTGGTGTTGATGAGTTTCACGACCGCTTCGTTGACGGCATCAACCGCCTCGCGTGCGCGTTTATGCGTGTCACGGCCGATCTGGCCCATTTCGAGTTCGTAAATCGAGCGCTTTGCAAGTCCTGCTGCCTCGACAGCGGTGCTTTCAATCAGCGTCGGAAGAAGCACATCCGTTCCGAAGAGATGGCGCATCAGCGCAACGACCTGAGACTGTGGTGCGTCGTTGGGATCATGGCGGGTAATGAGATAGCGGATGAAATCCTGATCAAGCTGCGCTCCGCTCTCATTGAGCACGCTTATCAGGTCCCCCATCATCAGGAGAAACTGGCTCATGGATGCGACATCGAGCATCGCCGGGTGTACCGTGATAATCATGCTGGTCGCAGCATAAATCGCACTCAGCGTCAGAAACCCGAGAGACGGCGGAGTATCGAGAATGACGACGTCATAGTCCTGATCAACCTCGGCAAGAGCAAGCTTCAACCGTTCGAAGAAGATCGCTCCCGAGCCCGATTTCTGCGCCAGAACCCGCGGCGTTTCATGCTCATATTCCATCACTTCGAGGTTGCCGGGTATCAGATCAATCCCGTCGAAATAGGTCTTGCGGATGATATCGCGGATTGGCCGGCGCTCGGCGTCGTCGTAGCGAAGAGCAGCGTAGATCGTTTCGTTGGCACCAACGTCAAACTCAGGTTGCGCGCCGAACAGTGCAGAAAGTGATGCCTGCGGATCGAGATCAAGAGCAAGGACGCGGTAGCCCTGCAGCGCGAGATAATGCGCAAGATGGACGCAGGTCGTGGTCTTGGCACTGCCGCCCTTGAAGTTGGCGATCGCAACGACCTGGAGATGCTCGCCCTCGCGTCGGCGAGGAGAAAATCTCAGCGCTTCAGAAGGCTTCTGGGCGGCAAAGAGCTCGCGCAATTCATTGATCTGAGCAAGCGTATAGACACGATGGTTATTTTCCAGCCGGCCAGGGATCGGTCCACGGCCTTCGCTCGACATGAGTTTCAGCGTAGAATCGGGTATTGAGGTCAGCTTGGAGACTTCGTTGGTGAGGAACGGCCGCAGGCTCTTCTCCGACTTCGGAGGATACATGCGGGTGCGAAGGTCCTGCAACTGCTGAGACAGAAGACCCGCATGGCGCATGATCTTGGCGCCCGCGTCTTCCTTCTGACCGCTCGTCATTTCTGCGTGTTTTGCTATCGCCATATTTTCCTCTTGGCGGGCATTCGCCGGTTTGCCGACCATCATCCGCCAAAGGTACAACATGATTCTGTTTCGCCGTCCAGTTATTTACGGTTAACCGGATATTGACGTCCGTGGTTGACAGGGGAATAGAGGCGGCCATTTTATAAATTATAATCAGACACTTATAGAATATTTCGGACATCCTGTCCCTGCGGCGGCAACTGCATTTTCGCTCGGCAATCAAGGTCATCAGCGTCGATCGAAACGAGATTTTCAGTGCAAAAAATCTACCCCATGGCGAATCGAACGACATTCGATCTCAAGAGGCAACCACTCGGCCATACTAAAAGGGGCCGGCTGCGAACCGATCTATCGGTTTCTGTCTGACCGAGGACCAGCGCCGTTTTTACGTTGGCGATAATAGTGACAGCGGATCGATCGGCGAGGGGCCGTCACAAAAGACGGAGGGATCAAAGCAGCATTTCAACACCGTCTACCGAGTCAAAGTGCTTCCCGCATGGAGGCACGTTCAACGATTTCGGTTTTCAGAACGACCTTGCGGACCGTCTGACCTTTGCCATTTAGCCGGTCGACCAGCAACCTGGCCGCCGTCGCACCGAGATCGTAGACGGGTTGGCGCACGACGGTCACGGGAGGCGTTGTTACAGACGTCCAATCCGCATCATGGAACGATACCAGCGACAGGTCATCCGGGATGCTAAGCCCCAGTTGACGGTGAACCTTGAACACCTCCAGGCCGATTATACTGTCCGATGCAATGATTGCCGTCGGACGCTGCGCCGACTGGAGCATTTCGGTAACGATGCGATGCGTCTCTTGCTGCGTGACGGCACCGACCTGTACCCAGCTTTCCATGTTGGTCAGACCAGCCTCACTGCACGCACCAAGATACCCTTCGATGCGTCGCCTGACCGAACCGGTACTGATGTCGTCTGCACTGCGGAACCAATGATCCGGCGTGTCGCAGGCGGTTAAATAGGCGATGCGGCGGTGGCCGAGAGCAATCAGCCGGCGTGTAATATTCTCGGCGGCATGCCGGTCGTCGGCAATAACGGTGTCGACATCGAGCGTGTCGCTTCCACGATCGAGCAACGCGAGCGGCAGCCCCGAGCGAATAACCTCATGCAGATGCTCGACATCGTTTTCCTTGGCCGGCGAGACGATGAGACCGTCGACACGCTTGGCAAGCAGAGTGCGGATGGCCGCTCTTTCCGCAACGACGTCTTCACCCGAGTTAATGAGGATGACGGTGAAGCCTGCCTGCCGGGCAATATCCGTGATACCTCGCACGGCAAGGCTGAAAAAGGGGTTTTCAATATCTCCCACCACGACGCCGATGGTGCCTGAACGACCTGTCGTCATGCTGCGAGCAAGCTCATTGGGGCGATAATCGAGGGACTGAGCCGCTGCCAGGACCGCCTCTCTCACCCGGTCGCTGACGGTTCCGTAGCCACCCAGTACGCGTGCAGCCGTTGCCTTTGAGACGCCGGCTTGGCGTGCGACGTCAGCGACTGTCACGGAAGGAGTTTTAGGTGGGATCTTGTCCATAAGCGGTAGCCTTACAAGAGAACTTGACGACTGGCAAATGCGAAGATAACAATTGCCAATATCCAAAGAGACCGGTCTCTTTCTAGTTGAGACCGGTCTCAAATATAAAAAGACTTCCGACATGCGAACTGCGTGGGCCGGGTAGGTGACGTCGTGCCGCCGACCGGGTGGGACCCGTGCGCCTTGAATTTATCGCAGACAACGACACCAGAGGAGAAGAAACCAATGCAATTTACCCAAGCCTTAACATCCGCCTTCGCAAAAATTCGCGCGACCACGGCCGCGATCACACTCGGTGTCCTTGCAGGCGCGGCGACGCCCGCACTTGCCGACAATCCGCTTGGCCTCATCGATCCCGCCACCATCAGTGTCGGCACGATGGGCGATGCCAAGCCTTATGCCTTCACCACCGCCGACGGCAACTTTACCGGTTTCGACATAGAGTTGTTCCTCAACGTAGCCGAACGTCTTGGGTTCAAGAAGGAACAGGTGGTGTTCACCGGCCAGGAATTCTCGGCCCTGATGCCCTCTGTCGCCAACGGCCGCTTCGATGTTGCGGTCGCTGCGATCGGCACGACTGCCAAGCGCAAGGAGACCATTGATTTCTCTGATGGTTATCTTGCAGGTTTCTTGAGCGTCCTCACTTCGGAGGCAGGCATCACCGATGCAGCGGGTCTCAAAGGCAAGCGTCTCGGTGTGGTGCAGGGTACACTTCAGGAGATCTATGCCGAGAAGAATTTTGTCGGCACCGATCTCGTGAAGTTCCCGGACAACAATTCTGCCGTTTCCGCACTCAACAACGGGACGGTCGATGCACATTTCCTCGATTTCGAGGCTGCAAAGGACTATTCCGCCCGTTATCCGGCGCTAAAAGTCGCAGTCAACATTCCGAGCTTCGACGCGCCCGCCGGCTTCGTCATCCGCAAGGGTAACGATGCATTGCGCGAGGCGCTTAACAAGGGCCTGAAAGAGGCCATGCAGGACGGCACCTGGAAAAAGCTGCACGAAAAATGGTTCCCCGGCACGCCGATGCCGCAGGCATATCTTCCCAAGCAGTGATGCCACCTTCCGGTCCGGCCTTTACCGGTCGGACCGGCCTTTCTTTCAAGGGATATCCTGATGAACTGGCTTGAAAACCTGCGCCGTAGCTTCCTCGACTGGAATGCCATGGCCGAAGTGCTGCCGACCATGATCACCGTTGGTCTCAAGAATACGCTGATCCTGGCTGCGACCTCGACTGTGCTTGGCGTGGCCATCGGCATGATGCTCGCGATCATGGGCATTTCCCGCTCGCCCTGGCTGCGCATTCCCGCTCGTCTTTATACCGATATTTTCCGCGGCCTGCCGGCCATCGTCACAATTCTCCTGATTGGCCAGGGTTTTGCCCGAATTGGCCGCGAGCTCTTCGGTCCATCGCCTTATCCGCTCGGCATTCTGGCACTCAGCCTGATTGCCGGTGCCTATATCGGCGAGATTTTCCGCTCTGGTATCCAGAGCGTCGACCGTGGGCAGATGGAGGCCTGCCGGGCATTGTCGATGAGCTATGGCCAGGGCATGCGCCTTATCGTCGTGCCGCAAGGCGTGCGCCGCGTTCTGCCGGCCCTCGTCAACCAGTTCATCGGCAACGTCAAGGATTCGAGCCTGGTCTATTTCCTCGGGCTTCTGGCCTCAGAGCGTGAGATCTTTCGCGTGGGACAGGACCAGGCGGTGGTGACCGGCAATCTGTCACCGCTCCTGCTGGCAGGCGTATTTTATCTCGTCGTCACCGTGCCGCTTACCCATGTCGTCAATGCGATCGACAATCGTCTGCGGGTTGGCAAGCAGCGCCCCTCCGTCATCACCAGCGGACTGGAGGAAGTCAGTGAACTCGACAGTGCAGCTCGCGCGACTGGCGTCTCGTTCAAGGGCGGCAGCCTTGATGTGCGCCGTCTCGGTATGGCCTATGGCGATCTTGATGTGCTGAGGGGTGTCGATCTTTTAGTCAAGCCAGGCAGCGTCACCTGCATCATCGGCCCGTCCGGATCCGGAAAATCGACTTTGCTGCGTGGGCTCAACCGTCTGGTCGAGCCGAAGAGCGGCGATATTCTTATCGATGGCGAAAGCATTCTCGCAATCAAGCCGGAAACGCTGCGCCGCCGGGTCGGCATGGTATTCCAGCATTTCAACCTCTTTCCCGACCACACGGCGCTGGAAAACGTCATGCTGTCGCTTACGAAGATCAAGGGCCTGCCCGCAGCCGAGGCCGAGTGCATCGCCAAGGCAAGGCTTGCCGATGTCGGCCTTGCGAGCCGCCAGCACCACCGTCCGGGCGGTCTTTCCGGCGGGCAGCAGCAGCGCGTTGCCATTGCCCGTGCGCTTGCCATGGAACCGGAGGTTATCCTCTTCGACGAGGTGACGAGTGCGCTCGATCCGGAATTGGTCAAGGGCGTGCTCAACCTCATGGCCGAGCTCGGCACGCGTGGCATGACCATGGTCGTCGTCACGCACGAAATGGGATTTGCCCGCCGGGTGGCCGATCAGGTCGTCTTCATGGACGAGGGGCGCGTCGTTGAAGCCGGCACGCCAGAGGCAATATTCGACAACCCGCAAAGCCCGCGTCTCCAGCGCTTCCTAGCGGAAGTGCTCTGAGCGCCGGGAGGAGAAACCAATGACACAAACGATACGATGGGGTGTGCTCGGTTGCGCAGGCATTGCTGCCAAGGCGGTCATTCCCGCCATCCAGTCCAGCCGCCTGGGGCGCGTTGCGGCAATCGCCTCGCGCGATGCCGCGAAGGCGAAGGAGATGGCGGCCCGCTTCGGCATCGCCAAAGCCTATGGCAGCTACGAGGAACTGCTTGCCGATCCGGAAATAGACGCAATCTACAACCCTTTGCCCAATCATCTGCACGTGCCACTGACGATAAAGGCACTGGCGCAGGGCAAACCCGTACTCTGCGAGAAACCGATCGCGCTTGATGCCGAGCAGGCGAGGGTACTGGCAGCGGCACAAAAGGCGGCAAGCCTGCCGGTCGCAGAAGCCTTCATGGTGCGCCACCATCCGCAATGGAAAAAGGCGCGCGCGTTGATTGCCGAGGGGCGCCTCGGCGAGGTGAGGGCCATCCAGACGATCTTTTCCTATTATCTCGACGACCCCGGGAATGTACGCAACCAGGCTGATATTGGCGGCGGCGGTCTGTTCGACGTTGGTTGTTACGCCATCAACACGGCGCGGCTCCTGTTCGACGCGGAACCGGTACGGGCGATCGCGCTCATGGAGCGCGATCCCGTCTTCGGCACGGACCGGCTGACGAGCGGGCTGCTGGCGTTTCCAGAGGGAAGGCAGCTTGCCTTCACCTGTTCGACACAACTCTGCCTCACGCAGAAGGTCACGGTGCTTGGAACGCGCGGGCGTCTGGAAATCCCCATTCCCTTCAATGCACCGGCTGATGAGCCGACCATTCTTGTCTTTGATGATGGTCGCGATCTTGCCGGCGGCGGCCGCGAGGAGATCGCGATCGGGCCTGTCGACCAGTATCGCGAACAGGCCGATGCATTCGCCGGGGCTGTCCTCTCCGGCGGACCACTCGAGACGGGGCTTGACGACGCAATCGCGAATATGACGGCGATTGACGCGCTGTTCCGCTCCGCAGCCAGCGGTCGCTGGGAGGTCCCCGATGCCTTATCCCCATCCGTATGACAATTGATTGAAAGCCAATTCCATGACCGACAACACCATCTCTTCGGCCGTCATCATCGGCGCCGGTATCTTCGGCGTTTCCACTGGCGTACAGCTTGCGCGGCGCGGCATTAAGGTGACGATTCTCAATGACGGCCCGCCGGCCAATGGTGCCTCCGGCCGCTCGCTGTCCTGGCTGAACTCGGCACGCATGCGCTCTGAGCCCTATCATCGGCTGCGTATGGCCGGCATCGACCGGTATCGCACACTCGCGGCGCAGAATCCCGGCGCAGAATGGCTTCGCTTTGATGGCGGGTTGACCTGGGACGCGGATGACGAGCGCAACGAGATCGACGCGGCCTATCGCCACGAAGTTTCGCTTGCCTATGATGCGCAGCGCCTTTCAGCAGCCGAAGTCGCCCGCGTCGTGCCTGGTGTCGACGCCGGCGCAATCACTCCACAGGGCGCAATCTACAATCCCGGCGAAGGCTGGGTCGATTTGCCGACGCTGATTGGTGTGCTGCTTGAGGAGTTTTTCGCACTCGGTGGCGTTCTGGTAACGGACCAGGGTGCTGCACGGGTGGTGATCGAGGGTGGTCGTGTCGTTGGCGCGCAAACTGCAAATGCTGTTCTCCATCGGGCGGATGCCGTCGTGCTTGCCACCGGTCCGGCCGTCCCGAAGATGGCTGCGGAAAGCGGACAGACCATTGCCGACGGGACACCGATCGCCCTTCTCGTGCAGACGAGGCCGCTCGCCCATCCCCTGCGCGCTGTTCTCAATACACCGCGCGTCGCCGTTCGCCCGGCGCCGGGCCGCACATTCTCCCTGGATGCCGACTGGGCGGCCGATGAGGGTGTGACAGTGCGCGCAGACGGCAGCTATGATATAGACGATAGCGTTGTTTCAGAGCTTTTGGTTGAGGCTGCGCGGGTGATGGAAGGCAATCCGAAACTCGAGGTGGCTTCCATCGGCGTTGGTGGCAAACCGATCCCCGGCGATGGAGAGCCGGTGCTTGGAGCCATCAAGAGTATTTCCGGTTACTACGTGGCCTTCAGCCACAGCGGTGCTACACTCGGCCTCATCGTGGGCGAACTGCTCGCGTTCGAGGTTGCGACAGGCACCGAACATCCCATGCTCGCAACCTTCCGACCTGAGCGTTTCCCCTTGAATTGAGCAAGGTGAGGCAGATATCGCCAAAATGAGCCGGCCGCCGCCGCGGCCGGCATTTTTTTATTGATATGGAAACGCCCGCCCGGTCTCTCACATAAGGCTAATGCCCTTTTCGGCTGCACGGCCCCTGGAGAAAACCTGGGGTTCAGAGATACCAACAGACCGTTGCCACGCATAGAAAAACCGGCACCACGCGGGCAGGACTTGGCACCCTGCGTAGCGCGCGCTGCACAATTTAAAGGTGAGTTTGCATTATTTGAAAACTAATCGTTGACGCGACGACTTCGGTCCGTTATACATAAATCATCGATCTTTTGCTTGCCGAGCTTTGTCTACCGCGCGATTGGCACCGCGCTTTAAGCGAACTTCCATTTCAAAAATAGTCGGTTTCCTCGCTGCGCAGCATCAGCTTCGCGGTCCTACACTCTATGCTTTGAAAGGGTCCAACATGACCACTGGCACAGTAAAATGGTTTAATTCCACTAAAGGCTTCGGCTTCATCCAGCCTGACAATGGCGGCGCTGATGCGTTCGTTCATATCTCCGCTGTCGAGCGCGCCGGAATGCGCGAGCTCGTTGAAGGCCAGAAGATCGGCTTCGAACTCGAGCGCGACAACAAGTCGGGCAAGATGTCTGCTACCAATCTGCAGGCCGCATAAATCAAGATTTGCTTCCCTTTGACCACGGATGTACTGGCACTGTCGGAAGCTGCTTCATTAAGGTCAGGCGTTTTGCCTGGCCTTTTTCGTTTCGGTTTCAAGCCGAACCAATTGAGATTGCAAGAGCAGAAAAACAAAGTGGATCCGCCTTGCAGACGACGATCTGCTTCACCGGCATCCAGATGTTATTTTCTGTCAAAAGCAACCTTGCGGTAGTGTCGGAATACGGCGCCCACGCCCCGTAGACCGAATGGCTGCCAGCGGCACGTCTTGCCAAGAAGGCAGGGCCACTGCTCCATCAGTCTGGTCATAAAACGCGCCAAAACGCGATGATCTCTCTTCCACTCATTATCAGGATATCCATGAAGAACGCCCGAAACAATGACGTCGCCGACCGTCGCGCCGCATCTACCGAAGCCAAAGCTGCTCTGCTCAATGCGTACCGCGCGGCAAAGACCGCATTAGAACCTTCCAGGCTGGCAAGACAGGCAGAACGAGCAGCCATTGCCACAGCTCGAGAAGAGCGACGTCTTCAACGCGAGCGCACGAAGCTTGAGGAACAGCAGCGTATCGAGACCGACGCTTTGGAGCGCCAGGCAGCGATTGAGGCGGTCGCAGTCGCAGAAATCGAAGCGCGGGAGAGTGCCGAAAAGGCACGTATAGCCCGGGTCATTGAAGATGAGACGATGCGAAAGGCTGAACGCGACCGGCGCTACGCTAACCGCAAGGCAAGACAAGCCTAACCTTGCCCTTGCACGCCGACCCCACAACATGACGGCGTCATGCTGGTGACACTCTAACGAAAGCAGCCCCATGGCACCGGATAATAACGAGCTCCAGGCAATCAACACGTCGTGGCAAATCGCTATCCAGGAAATCCTGCGCATGGTCATTCGCGACATGTACCATGACGGTGGAGAAGCGAATTTCAAGGCCCATATAAAACGTATTGAAGAAGCTGCGGTCGACAGCATCCACTCCGATCTGCGACTCCGAGGAACCGACGAGTGGACTGAAGTGCTTGTAAAGGAAAGGGCGAGCAACTTCGTGACGACATTGCTGACGTCCTTCACTTACGACCGTGCCTGACCCCTGGACATCGGTTTCAATGAGGAACTGAGCCGATTTCCAAGGAGAAGTGCGCCACCTCCGAGTACGATTTTCTGATCAGGGTTTGGTTGAGGGATTGGCTTTTTCTCCTTTCTCTGTGCCAGGGTGGCCGAGCTGGCCTTAAAGCTGAAACTGACGTGCCCGATATTCCACATCAGTGGATCGAGCTCTCGGCTCCGTGAGAGCTAACAGTTTATTCAATCACGGCCTGTTCGATCATTTTGCCCATGCGGATCTGAGCGCGACTGGTGGCCGGCCCTCGCAACTCGCCGCACTATCAGCGAGCATTGAGGCAACGCAGCGAGCCACTTGCCTCGACCAATAGACCAAGTGGAAAGACGTTGGCGTCGATTGACGCGTCAACGACCTGTCCAAAGCTGTCTGCCAGGGCGCGTGGACAAATCGCTGACAGCATGCGGACCTACCGGGTGTTTTAAAAGCAATACTTGTCCCACGGTCGCGGCATGACGGTTATCTGCTAACCGCATTAGCCGCTATCCGACTAAGAACGCGGTTACTTCATCGGCCAAGCCAGCGAGAAAAGTGTGTCGATCTGGATGAGGTTCCGGGACATTTGGTGGCAATTCGTCCATGTATGTGAAATGGCCGGCATCGGGATCAACTTGGAGCGCCACAGATGCCTGGGCGGTTAGTACATCCATGAGAAAACGAGACTGGGCCGGGGGCGTGATTGTGTCCTTGTCTCCCACCCAGATTTTCATCGGCATCTTGATACGGTCAAGCGCACCTGGACGGCGGAAGAAGTCCGTTGGCGGAGCCAAGACGGCCAGTCGCTCGAGGCGTGGCGTGGAGCCTCTAATCAGTTGCTGCCCATCAAGGGTTTCGCCCTCGGCACCTTGAAGGGCGAGCATGGCCGTAGCTCCAATGGAATGCCCGATACCCACGATGGGGAGATTGCTAGAGGTGCAATCGTCTATAGATGCTTCGAGCCTGCGGATGCGCATGTCCAACTCGGCCTTGGTCGGGGCGATTGAGGTCAGCATTTCAAAGTGTGGTGCGATGACCGTGCAATTCCCGTTCGCCAAGGTCTGCAGCAAATGACGGTGGCGTGACGGATTACCGCCACGACCGACTGCGAACAAAGCAATCCACTTTGGGTTCTTGGCCTCAACCCGAGTAATGGTAAAAGATTCCAACTCATTGGATACGATGTCGATATTGGATTCAATTTCCATATTTTCTCTCAATCATCAGAATAAGTTTATCATCGTCTTCCGCGATAAACGAAGCCAACGTATCTCATTCATTGAAGTCCTGACCAGTCAGCGATTCAACGTTGCTTTTTGGAGGCTGTTTGAACCAGAGCGACTTCATCGAAACAGATTGGTGCATTCTGATGGGTCTGTGAACGCTGGTGCCCCAGGAGAAAAAAGAGCGGGCGCGGCCCGCTCCCGTCCAAGGATTTAGACCTGGGCTTGGCCACCATCGGCAAACAGTTCGGCGCCGTTTACGAAGCTCGCATCGTCGGAGGCGAGGAAGAGGGTCGCCTTGGCGATTTCGTCGGGCTCACCGACGCGACCGAGCGGAATACGGGAAGCTAGGTAGTCGATCAGACCCTGCTGCTGCTCCTTGTCATCACCAGCAAGCTCCACAAGTCCGGGCGTGCGCGTTGCTCCGGGGGAAACGACGTTCACGCGTATGCCAGTGCCCTTGAGATCGAGAGCCCAAGAGCGGGCGAGGTTGCGGACGGCCGCTTTGGAGGCTGAGTAGACCGAGAATGCGGCCGTGCCTTCTGTGCCGGCGGTCGAACCCGTTAGAACGATCGACGAACCCTGACCCATCAGTGGCAGAGCCTTTTGAACAGTGAAGATGACCGCCTTCACATTGCGGGCGAACGTGTTGTCAACCTGCTCTTCGGTGATTTCGCCGAGGGGAAGCATGCTGCCGCCGCCGGCGTTGACGACCAGGACATCAAGGCGTCCCTGTTGCGACTTCACCTGGGCGAAGACGTCGTCGAGTTCGTCGTTCTTTGCCGAGTCCGCCTGTATGCCGACGGCGCCGTGGCCGATCGCTGCGACGGCCTTATCCAGAGCGTCCTTGCGGCGACCTGTAATGTAGACCCGGGCTCCTTCGGTTGCGAAAAGCCTGGCGGTCGACAGGCCAATGCCGCTCGTTGCACCGGTCACGATTGCAATCTTATTTGCTAGTCTCTTGGTCATTTTATTCTCCTAAGGCTGGGCGCGCGAAAGGGTCAGCCCGAATTCGCGGCCTGTTGACGGTCTAAAGCTATGCGGGAGGTGGCGCCGGCCTTGGGCCTGTCGTCGCCGTCCGATGTGCAGAACGTAATTCCTCAGCCCTGCAGGGTGAAGCCAGTTCGTATGGAGACATTATCCATCTGTATGGACAGTCTCCATCGCCGCGCCGCGCCTTGCGTCGACGCCTTCAAACACTTTCGCCGCCCAGTCCGAGAATGCCCGCAGCCGCGGGTTTGAAAATCTGTCCGCGGGATAGACCAGGTGCAAAACATGGTTTTCAGGCTTCCAGTCAGGAAGCAGTTCGATCAGCAAACCCTTGTCGATATTAGGTCTTGCCAGGAAACCGAAACTTTGGCCGATACCCAACCCGGCTAGTAACGCATTCAAATGCGCCGTGCTTTCGTTGAGGGAAATGCCGCTTGACATCGGCATATACTCGGTCTGCTCGTTGCCGCGCTGGAAGCGCAGCGGGAACCGTTTACCGGATGACGCCGAAAAATAACTGACGACACGATGCGCCTGAATGTCGTCTGGATGCATCGGCAGGTCTTTTCCGGCAAGATAAACTGGAGCTGCGCAGAGCACATAGTCGAGTTCGCATAGCTTCCTCGCCCTGAGGGATGAATCGCCAAGTGAACCACCACGAATGACGCAATCGATCCCTTCGCCAATAAGGTCGACAGATCGATCACTGACGCCGAGAAGCAGGTCTATCTGCGGATACTGGCGCTGGAAGTCCCAAAGGGACGGGATGAGGATCCGGTTCGCCAGGACAGAACCAATATCAATCCGAAGCCTTCCTTTGGGCGCGCTGCGGGCGCCAGCGACGGTGCCGTCCATGTCGTCCAGATCCGCAAGCAGGCGAAGGGCGCGCTGGTGATAGGCAATACCTTCCGTGGTCATTGTCACCGACCGGGTGGTCCGCTCAACGAGTTTTGTCCCGAGATGTGCTTCAAGATCCTGCACGAGCTTGCTAACTGACGACCGTGGGAGATTCATTGTGTCCGCTGCCTTGGTAAAAGATCCGGCTTCGGCGACGCGAACGAATGTTCGTATGGCGAGTATCTGGTCCATGCAACGCCCTGCAGATTAGGTCTACGATAACCGACTATATCGGAACCGCGACCAAGACCATTGAATTTCTTGCTCTCAGTCGGTCGCGTGCCTCCAACAAGACCTCGAATGCTGATTGTCGCTAAAACGCAGTCGACGCCATACATGCCGGAGGTTTGGCTTCTCTGTGCAGAGAGATCCGGTAAATGCTCCGTTTTCGGCTGGTTTCGTCGCCCAATCGGTTTGATGGTAAGGCGCGGCATGGCGGCGACACGCAAAATGCCATGCCGGAAAGACCGCACGCAGTCGATGACACCTATCCTGCGCACATGCGCTGACCTGGGCGCTACCGAAGTGTGCATTTTATCGACGTAGATCGCTCGTCAGTCATTCACCAATCGAAGCGGGGCGGTTCGATGGCTGGCATACAATTAATACAGTGAAATGAGCGACACCCTCATTCAATTCTGGTGAGGGAGAACGCGACTGTTTTAGTATGTCGGTCACGACAAACGAGCGACGTGGCTCCTAAACGCTTCGCTGCTCACTGGCACTGCCTGCTTAATCCTTTGCGCCAGAGGGCGAATGCACAAGATTGGTTTCCTCAAAATGCCCTCACTTTGGAATTTGCATCTTTGATTATCTATCAAAACTATAGAAATTAAAGGTAACAGGAGTGAGGCGAACAATGAACGTACTTGGAATAAGCGGCAGCGTTAAACAACCGTCACGCACGGCACGCATTGTCTCGGACATCCTGAACTCGATCGAGAGACGGGCAAGCGTCTCTGTGGACACGGTCGATCTGGCTGTGGCGGCGCCGATCCTGTTCAGGGCTCTTCGCGCAGATCAACTGGATGAGGCCGGCCGCAGGATTATTGATGCTGTGGAAGGTGCCGACGTACTTGTCGTCGGTTCGCCTGTCTACCGCGCATCCTACACCGGCGCGTTAAAGCATCTCTTCGATCTCGTCGATTTCCGTGCGCTTCAAGGCAAGCGCGTGATCCTTGCGGCAACGGGCGGTACAGCACTGCATGGCCTCATGCTGGAGCATCAGTTCAGGCCGCTGTTCGGCTTCTTTGGCGCCGTTACAGTGCCAACGACGGTCTACGCCGTTGAGGCGGATTTCACCGGATACACGCTCTCGAACCCCGTGGTTGAGGCGCGCATCGAGCGTGCCGTCGCCGAATTGATCGATCTACTGCCGGCCAGAAACCTTGTCGCCGACGATCACCGCTCGGCCCTTCGCCTCGTTTCACACGACGCGGTCGCCAACTGACATCAGAAAAGAGGAGATTTCCATGACTGAACACCACGCCGAGCCCGTGAAATTTGCCTATTGGGTGCCGAATGTGTCCGGCGGCCTCGTCATCTCGAACATCGAGCAGCGCACCAGCTGGACAATTGACTACAACCGCAAGCTCGCGCAGATCGCCGAAGCGAGCGGCTTCGATTACGCGCTAAGCCAGATCCGCTTCACCGCCGGCTACGGTGCCGAATTCCAACATGAATCCGTGTCGTTCAGTCACGCTTTGCTGGAATCGACGACGACGCTGAAGGTCATCGCCGCCATTCTGCCTGGTCCGTGGAACCCCGCGCTTGCCGCCAAACAGATTGCCACGATCAATCACCTCACCAACGGTCGCGTTGCCGTTAACATCGTCAGCGGCTGGTTCCGCGGCGAGTTTCACGCCATCGGCGAGCCTTGGCTCGATCACGACGAACGCTACCGCCGTTCGGAAGAATTCATCCGGGCTCTGCGCGGCATCTGGACGGAAGACAATTTCACCTTCCGCGGCGATTTCTACCGCTTCAACAACTACTCCCTCAAGCCGAAGCCGATTGATCCGCAGCCGGAAATCTTCCAGGGCGGTTCGTCGCGTGCGGCTCGCGATATGGCGGCCCGCGTATCCGACTGGTACTTCACCAACGGCAACACGCCGGAGGAAATCGCCAAGCAGGTGAATGACATTCGCGTCAAGGCCAAGGAAAACAACCACGCGGTCAAAGTCGGCGTGAACGCTTTCGCCATCGTGCGCGAGACCGAGGAAGAGGCGAGAGCCGTGCTTGCCGAGATCATCGAAAAGGCCAATCCGGAAGCGGTCAATGCCTTCGGCCATGAGGTAAAAAATGCCGGCAAGTCTTCTCCCGAAGGCGAGGGCAACTGGGCGAAGTCCAGCTTCGAAGACCTCGTTCAGTATAATGACGGCTTCCGCTCAAACCTGATCGGCACTCCGCGGCAGGTTGCCGAACGCGTGGTGAACCTCAAACGCGCCGGCGCCGACCTTATCCTGCTGGGCTTCCTGCATTTTCAGGAAGAAGTCGAGTATTTCGGCAAGCATGTCATCCCGCTCGTGCGCGAACTGGAACAGGCGGAAATCAGCGCAGCAATCGCTGCGGAGTAATGGCGCAAATCAGACGGCAGCGGCCTTTGGCCGCCGCCTGCACCACGGGGGACCGCCTCCGTGATTGGAAACCTGTGCCCATTGGGCGGAGCATGGACTGAACGATGTCAGCATCGAGTTTTCTGGTTGCAAGCCTTGGCGCGGAGGTGGCGATCCCAACGGACATTCGCCAAAACATTGCCTTGCCCAGCGAGCATGTCGGGCAAGAACGCCGCGCGGTGGACGCCGCCAAAGAACTTGTGCTGGAGCTTCGCAGTATTGACCTCTCCTTTGGAGGCGTCGTCGCTCTGGAGAATATCGACCTGGCCGTGCAGCATGGCGAAATCCTGGGTATTATCGGGCCGAACGGCGCCGGCAAGAGTTCGCTGATTAATGTTATCTCAGGCGTCTACCGCCCGGATCGTGGCCATGTAGCGATTAATGGCAAAGCCTATCGTCCAGTGCCCACTGAGAAGCTCGCCAGTCTCGGCGTGGCGCGGACGTTCCAGAACCTCGCCTTGTTCAAGGGTCTCAGTGTTCTCGATAATGTTGCTACGGGGCGGGCTTACGCCGAGCGGGCAAATTTCCTGAGCCAGATAGCCGGTCTACCGAGCGCTCGTCGCGAGCAGGCCGATGCCCGCGAGCGGGCAGGGCGGATCATCGATTTTCTGCATCTAACGCCCCATGTTGACCGGCTTGCCGGCACGCTGCCCTATGGATTGCAGAAGCGGGTGGAACTCGCTCGTGCGCTTGCCGCCGAGCCACGCATTCTGCTGCTTGACGAGCCCATGGCTGGCATGACGGCGACGGAGAAGAACGAACTTGCCGACTATGTGCGTCTCGCGCGTGACGAATATGCGGTCACCGTCGTTCTGATCGAGCATGACATTGGCGTGGTGATGGGTCTTTCCGACCGCATCGCGGTGCTCGACTACGGGCGCAAGATCGCCGATGGCACGCCTGCGGAAATTGCCAGCGATCAACGTGTCATCGATGCCTATCTCGGCGCTGCGCCGGAAAACGAAGACGGGGAGGGTATCTGATGGCTGCGTTTGATTGGTTGTTCTTTACCGAGGTCCTGGTCGGCGGGTTGCTCTCCGGGATCATGTATTCCCTCGTCGCCATCGGGTTCGTGCTGATCTACAAGACATCGGGTGTCCTAAACTTTTCGCAGGGCGCGCTTCTCCTGTTCGCGGCGCTGACCTTTGTAAGCCTTGTCGAGCGTGGGGTGCCTTTTGTGGCTGCCTTTGCCATTACCTTTGCCATCATGGTCGTCATCGGTGTTGCGATCGAGCGTACGGTGCTTCGGCCGCTCACCAACAAGCCACCGATCACGCTGTTCATGGCGACGCTTGGCCTCTCCTACATCATCGAGGGAGCGGCCCAACTCCTCTGGGGTACGCAGGTTCATGGGCTTGATCTCGGTATCGAGGACATTCCCTTTGATGTTGGTGGCGTTTTCATCAGCCAGTTCGACATCTTTGCCGCAGTCGTCGCGGCCGGCATGGTGGCGGCTCTCTCGGCCTTCTTCCGCTACACCCGCATCGGCCTCGGCTTCCGCGCCGTCGCGGATGACCAGTTCGCGGCGCTTGCCGTCGGTCTCAAGCTGCCCTGGATATGGGCGAGCGTTTGGGCGGCGGCAGGCCTCGTTGCCCTGGTCGCCGGGCTGCTCTGGGGTGCGCGGCTCGGGGTGCAGTTCTCGCTGTCGCTGGTAGTGCTGAAGGCTCTGCCGGTGCTCGTTCTCGGCGGCTTCGATTCCATTCTAGGCGCGATCATCGGTGGTCTGATTGTCGGCGCGTCGGAAAAGCTCGCCGAGGTCTATATCGGTGAGTACTTCGGCGGCGGCATCGAGGGGTGGTTTGCCTATGTCGTGGCCCTTGCCTTCCTGCTGATCCGCCCGTCCGGGCTCTTCGGTCAAAAGCTCGTGGAAAGGGTCTAATATGTCCGCCGTTACAGCCGATCTTTCATCGTCGTTCTCCCTGCCGCGCCATGCCGGCACGGTCGCAGTGCTCGGCGTTGCTTATCTCGTCGTGCCGTTCGTCGGCACCAGTTACCTCTTCGAGGCAATCCTGCTGCCGTTTCTTGCGCTCAGCCTTGCCGGGGTTGGTCTCAACCTTTTGACTGGCTATGCGGGTCAGGTCTCGCTTGGTTCGGCCGCATTCATGGCCGTCGGTGCCTTCGCGGCATACAATTTCAATCTGCGTATCGATGCGCTGCCGCTTATCGTTTCGATTGTACTTGCCGGTCTTTCCGCCGCAGCAATCGGCATAGTTTTTGGCCTGCCGAGCCTGCGACTGCGCGGTTTCTACCTCGCCGTTTCGACTCTTGCGGCGCAGTTCTTCGTGCAATGGGCGTTGACGAAATTCAGCTGGTTCTCGAACGAATCCGCATCCGGCGTGATCGATGCGCCAGCGCTATCGCTGGCCGGGATTTCTTTCGAAGGGCCGATCGGGCGTTATCTCTTCGCGCTGACCATTGTCGCCGTCCTCACGTTCCTCGCCTACCGCCTGGTGTCGTCGCAGACCGGCCGCAACTTTATCGCCGTGCGCGACAACGAGACCGCCGCACGCATCATTGGCATTCCGGTGCTGCGCACGAAACTTCTCGCCTTTGCAATCTCGTCCTTCATCGTCGGGATTGCCGGGGTAATCTGGGCTTTTGCCTATCTTCGCACGGTGGAGCCGGCCGGCTTCAATCTAGACCGCTCGTTCCAAATACTCTTCATCGTCATCATTGGCGGGCTTGCCTCGATCCGGGGTGCCTTCTTCGGCGCGGCTTTGATCGTCGTCTTTCCGCTCGTCCTCTCACGGCTTGGCTCTTTGCTATTGGGCGATGTCTTTAATTCCGGAGTGCTCGATATGACGCAGCGCATCGTTCTCGGCGCCTTGATCATTCTGTTTCTGATCCTGGAACCTGACGGCCTCGTGTCATTGTGGGATCGCTTGAAGTTACGCATTACGGCTGCCGTCAGGCGGGCGTGAACCCCTCGAAGCCGGCCCTGACAGGCAAAGGCTTCCAACAAGAAAAGCTTATCAGCAATGAATTCCTGAAGCCAACACGGATGGCCGAGCGCCAGCCGACAGACGGAGTGTGTCCAGATATGACCTTCTACACGAAAATCAAAGCAGCAGCCTTTGCTGCCGGCATCAGCCTCGCCGCCATCGCCTCCCCGGCCATGGCCGACGAGCAGTACTTCCCCCTGCAGAGCTACCGCGTCGGGCCTTATGCAGCCGGTGGCACGGGCTTTTTCGGCGGATTCATCGATTATCTCAATCTCATCAACATCAGGGACGGCGGTATCAATGGCGTCAAGCTGACATGGTCCGAAGCCGAAACCCAGTACGAAGTTGAGCGAGGGGTCGAAGCTTATGAGCGCCTGAAGAGCAATCCCGGCGTTGCGGCCTGGAACCCGCTGTCGGTCGGCATAGCCTATGCCATGATCGACCGCATCACCCAAGACAAGGTACCGCTCATTACCATCAACCACGGCCGCACGGATTCGACCGATGGCCGTGTTTTTCCGTATGTTTTCCCGCTGCTGCTCAATCCCTACAGCGAGACCTCCGGCATCGTGAACTACATTGCATCCAAGGAAGGCGGGGTTGGAGGACTGAAGGGCAAGAAGATCGTCGTGCTCTACCACGGCTCTCCCTATGGCAAGGAAACGATCCCGATCTATGACCTGCTGGCCAAGAAGTATGGCTTCGACCTTCAGCAGATCGAAGTCCCGCATCCGGGCAACGAGCAGCAGTCTCAGTGGCTGACGATCCGCCGTGCCAAGCCGGATTACGTCGTGCTGCGCGGCTGGGGCGTCATGAACCCGGTGGCGTTGAAGACCGCGGCGAAGACCGGTTTCCCGGTGGATCACATCATCGGCAATGTCTGGTCCAACTCGGAAGAGGACGTTATTCCCGCCGGCGACGCTGCCAAAGGCTATACCGCCATCACCACCCAGGCATCCGGTGCCGAATATCCGGTGGTCAAGGAAATAGTGAAAACCGTCTATGACGCCGGCAAGGGCAACCTTGATGACAAGAGCCGCATCGGCTCCGTCTATCACAATCTCGGTATCGTCAACGGTATCCTTAATGTCGAGGCGGTGCGGATCGCCCAGGAGAAATTCGGCAAGCGCACCCTGACAGGCGACGAAGTTCGCTGGGGCTTCGAGCATCTGCAGCTTGATCCAGCCCGTGTCGAGGCATTGGGCGCCAAGGATCTCTTCCACTCGATCAATGTCACCTGGGATAACCATGAGGGTAACGGCTACGTGACGTTCCAGCAGTGGGACGGCAAGAAGTGGAACGTGGTTTCCGATTGGATCGCACCGGACTGGGCACTGCTGCGCCCGATCATCGAGAAGTCGTCCGAGGCCTATGCGGCTGAAAAGGGCATCAAGCTTCGCACGTCGGAAGATGCGAATTCCGTGACGAACTGATGTTTGCGTGGTCGGACAAGGGTCTCCCCGTGTCCGGCCACAATATCCCGAAAAGCGCCAAGGAGATCGTGATGACCGATGGGAACAGGCTGCTTGCCGTGGAGGGGCTCCACGCAACCTACAATCATGCCATCACCGCATTGCATGGGGTCACTTTTTCGCTCGGACGGGGGGAGATCCTTGCCGTTCTCGGTGCGAACGGCGCTGGCAAGACGACGACGCTGAAGGCGGTTTCCAACCTCCTTCCGACCGAACGGGGGCAGGTGCTCGCCGGTCATGTCCTGTTTGACGGTCGTGATGTCACGCGCGAAACCCCGGCAAGCCTTGTCCGTCTCGGTCTCGTGCAGGTGCTCGAAGGTCGCCATTGCTTCAAGACACTGACGGTCGAGGAAAACCTGGTCTCCGGGGGCCTTGGCCGATCCGCCACGCGCACTGAAATCGCGACCGACCTTGAGAAAATTTACACGCATTTCCCAAGACTTAAGGAAAAGCGCCGGGTGCTTTCCGGCCTCACTTCGGGCGGCGAGCAGCAGATGACGGCCATCGGCCGGGCACTGATGTCGCGGCCGCGGCTGCTTGTCCTCGACGAACCGTCAATGGGGCTGGCGCCTCTCATCGTGCAGGATATTTTCCGCACGCTGAAGCGCCTTAATCGCGAAGAAGGGCTTTCGATCCTGGTCGCTGAACAAAACTCAGCAGTCGCGCTGACCTATGCCGACCGGGCCATCATTCTGGAAAACGGCGTGAGCGTGCTGTCAGGCACGGCCGCCGAACTCAAGGCGCGCGATGACGTGAAAGCCTTCTATCTGGGCCAGAAGCCAGCCGCGCTCGTCACGCATATTCACTGAAAATCAAAGGAAAGAGGAGACATGGCATGACCATTTCCAACGTGAAGACGAAAGATGCGGCTCAAGGCGTTCCCGCCGTGCCGCGGCCGAGTGAGCCGGCACACATCATCAAGAGCGATGCCGAAGCGATCGAAGTCGCGAAAAAACTCGCCGCCGAAATTGCCCCCGGCGCAGCCATTCGCGATCGCGATCGCATCTGGCCGGTAAAGGAACTCGATGCCTTCTCGCAAAGCGGGCTCTGGTCGATCAACGTGCCGAAGAAGTTCGGCGGTCCTGAAGTCTCCTATGCGACGCTCGCCAAGGTGATCGAGATCGTCTCCGCGGCCGATTCCTCGATTGGCCAGATCGCGCAAAACCATCTCGGCGTCGTTGCCGCGATCCGGACGGTGTCCGATGAGGCTCAGCAGACGCTGCTTTTCGCAGAAGTGCTGCGCGGCACACGCTTCGGCAATGCCTTCTCCGAATTCGGTTCCAAGCGGGCGGCGGACTTCGAAACGAAGTTCGTCGATGCGGGCGACCATGTGATCGTCAACGGCCAGAAATTCTACTCCTCCGGCGCACTTCTCGCCCATCTCGTGCCCATCGTTGCGCTCGATGAAGAAGGCCGCGCCTGGTATGCGATTGCCGAGCGGGATGCACCCGGATTGACCGTCATCGACGACTGGTCATCCTTCGGGCAGCGCACGACGCTGTCCGGTACGGTGATCCTGAACAATGTCAAAGTGCCGAAAACCCATCTGGTTCCCGGCTATAAGGGTTATGCGGAACCCACTGCGGATGGTGCGATTTTCCAGATTATCCAGGTCGCGGTGGATACGGGTATAGCGCAGGCGGCAATCGATGAAACCATCTCCTTCGTGCGCACCAAGAGCCGTGCATGGGTGGATAGCGGCGTAGATCATGCCTGGGATGACCCCTACACGATCCAGGCTGTCGGCGATCTGACGCTGCGACTGCATGCGGCCCAGGCGCTGCTTGAAAAAGCCGGTTATGCCATCGATCGCGCCATCCGGAACCCGAATGCTGACACGGTCGCCGAAGCGCAGATCGTGACGGCCGAGGCGAAAATTCTCTCGACAGAGATTGCCATTACGGCGACCAACAAGCTGTTCGAACTTGCGGGCACCCGCTCCACGCTTGCAGAGCATCACCTCGATCGCCATTGGCGCAATGCCCGTACCCACACGCTGCACGATCCGGTCCGGTGGAAATATTCCATCCTCGGCAAGTACTTCCTCAATGGCGAGAAGCCGCCACTTCACGCCTGGAGCTGACAAAACTCTGGAGCCCGGGGCGCGCAAGGCGCCCCGGTTGGCAATTGACCTTGCTACATCCGCCAGCAGTAATGAGATATAGTGACGTGATGAGACGGTGCCCCTCAAGCGCGTTTCCAATCAAGCGCCCCGTAACGAGGAGCTTTGCCGGAAACCTCGGGAACATAGAATAGTGGTGACGATGAGCCTTATGCGCAGGAAGCGGAAAACGCTTTTTAGGGCCTTCCAATCGTGCAGGGCACAGATCTCCTTGGGGAGAACCTAGAGGCAATGAATTCTCTTGTTCCCATAGCTTCTGCCCGCCTGACCGTGGCAGTTGTCGGCGGTGGCTTCACCGGCGCGGCAATGGCAATGCATCTGGTAGCCGGCAACGGATACCCGACTGATACATCCGTTGTGGTCATCGAACCTCGATCGGAGTTGGGCCGTGGCTTGGCCTATAGCGCAACCGATCCGGCGCATCGGGTCAACGTTCCCGCTGCAAGAATGACGTTGTTTCCGGATATTCCCGATGATTTCGAGCGTTATGTTGGCGGTATTCCGACCCGAGACGATGCCGAGCTCATAGGACACGATGGCTTGCCTTATCCCAAGCGGTCTGTCTTCGGCGAATACGTCTCGGCACGGATTCAACCGTTTTTGGATGACGGCCATATCAGACACTGGCGGACCAAAGCGATCTCGGTGTCACAAAAAGGAAACCGCTATGAGATTGCGGGGGCTGACGGTACAGCGCTCATTGCGGATATAGTCGTGCTGGCCGTCAGCCATCCACCACCTTCTTTGCCTCGGGTGCTTCAGCCCTTCAAAGATGATCCCAAGCTAATTGCGGATGTCACCGTGACCGATGCGATCGAGGCCGTCGAGACTGGAGATCGTGTTCTCATCGTCGGAAATGGCTTGACCTCCGCCGATGTGGTTGCCTCGCTCAAGAGACGGGGCCATGTCGGCCAGATAACGTCTTTCTCTCGCAGGGGCTTGCGGTCTCGCGGCCATGGCCCCGTCGGGCAGGAGCCTTTCGGCGATTTCCTGTCTGAACCGTTCACCTCTGCAAGCAAGTTGCTCCATAAGGTTCGCCAAACGCTGCGAGAAGCAGAGGAACGGGGAATGACGTGGCATAGCGTCGTGGATGCGCTGAGGGCGCAGGGGAGGGACATATGGGGAAATCTGCCTGTCATTGAGAGACGGCGCGTTGCCCGACACTTGCGGCCGGTCTGGGATGTGCATCGCTTTCGCATCGCGCCGCAAGTCGAGGCTGCTGTGGAGCAGGCGATCGCGAGCGGCCAAATGGATGTCCGGGCTGCCTCGCTTTCTTCCGTGACACGGATAGACGCCGGCTACAGGGTGACGTTGCGACCCCAGCGCGCCAAGTCTCTCGAAACGCTTGATGTCGATGCGATCGTCGTCACCACGGGCCCGGCGCATGGCGGCATTCTTCAAAGCCAAGCCATGCTTCGAGAACTTGAGCAGGCGGGCCTGTTGCAACCCTGCCCGACCGGGCTTGGCATCTTGGTTGATGCCAAGTCTAATCCCGTATCGGCTTCAGGCGAGAGCACGACTTCACTCTTTATTGCCGGGCCGCTTGCACGCGGCACTTTCGGAGAACTGATGGGGCTGCCGCAGGTTACCGAGCATGCAATCTTCGTCGCGCAGCGTATTCGCGACCTGATCGATGAATGTGGGATTTCGCATCGCACGGGCCAGACGGTGGAAGGCTGACGGCCCGCTGTTTCTTGAATACATTTCCTCCACTCTTTGAGAAAGCCTTGGGACGATAATTCCATCAAATTCGCCATGCTTTGCGAGGCCCTCAGGACGGTGTACGGTGAAAGCATACAAACGAGCTCCTGGCTCAGGGGGAGCTCGCCCCCTGCTGCCAGCGCGCTGCCTTACGGGAGATGAGACCATGTTCACGCACATCATGATCGGAAGTAATGATCTGGAGCGGTCAAGAAACTTCTACGACGCCACGTTCGCTGCATTGGGCGGCAGGCCCGGCGAGATGGATGCGAGAGGCAGACTGATTTATGTCCACGAAGGCGGACGGCTGATGATCACGAAACCGATCGACGGCAAGGCGGCGACCGTTGCCAATGGCGGGACAATCGGAATCGCCGCCCTGAGCCGCGAGCATGTTCTGGCGTGGCACGACGCCGGTGTTATGCACGGCGGCACATCGATCGAGAGCCCGCCGAATGAGCGCCCGAACGGGGCCTTCGTCGCTTATCTTCGTGATCCGGACGGACATAAACTGAGCGCACGATCTCAGCCGACAAAGTAACGCAGCGCCAATAGCGCTGGTATTCTGACAGCTGTTGTGGGTTGGTCTTTCTTGCATAACTTTTGCAGCCGGATCTGCCACCACATTAATCGCCACATTACACTCAACATCCACGCATCTTGGAACCTGCCATCGGCGGATTAAGACGGGCAAAGCCCTCCTGACGATGATAGGGGAAATGCGGATATGGCGGCGTCAAGACGCTCGCATTGTCCAGGAGAGCAATCTGATCATCGGTGAGATGCCAACCGACCGCTCCGAGGTTCTGCCGGAGCTGCTCTTCGTTTCGCGCTCCCATGATAATGGAAGACACCGTGGGCCGGCCTGTAAGCCAGTTGAGCGCCACCTGCGCAACTGTTTTGTCGACCTGTCTTGCGACGTCTTCAAGGGCGTCAACGACGCGGTAGAGATGCTCCTCATCGACCGGAGGACCAAAGCTTGCGGTTTCGTGAAGACGACTGCTCTCCGGCAGGGGAGCGCCGCGCCTAATCTTTCCCGTGAGCCGCCCCCAGCCAAGCGGACTCCAGACGAGTGCTCCAAGGCCTTGATCCATACCCAGTGGCATCAGATCCCACTCGTAGTCTCGGCCGAGAAGGGAATAGTACACCTGATTGGCAATGTAGCGAGGCCATCCGTACGCATCGGCAACCGCCAGCGACTTCATGATTTCCCATCCCGAAAAATTCGAAATGCCGACGTAGCGGACCTTTCCCGCCCGAACGAGCGTATCAAGGGTCGACAAGACTTCTTCGACGGGCGTCCGGGCGTCGTAGGCATGAAGTTGCAGGATGTCTATATAGTCCGTCCGAAGCCGGCGAAGTGCGTCTTCGACCGATCTGATCAAGCGAAACCTGGAGGAACCCGCATCGTTCGGCCCATCTCCCATAGGCAGGCTGGTCTTCGTCGATATCAGCACGGTCTCGCGACGACCTTCCAGCGCTGCACCCAGCACCTCCTCCGATGCACCGTTCGAGTAGACATCTGCGGTATCGAACAGATTAACGCCTGCTTCAACGCAGATATCGATAAGTCGCCTTGCCTCGGTGACATCGGTCGTGCCCCACGCACTGAAAAGGGGACCTGCCCCTCCAAACGTGCCTGCTCCGAAGCTCAGGACCGAGACTTTGAGGCCTGATCGGCCAAGAGAACGGTATTCCATCTGGTCTTCCTTTCTTGAGAAATGGAAGCGACTTGCGCCACCTGATGGGGAAGAGATAGGAGATCCGGCTTTCGTGATATAGATTGCGGGCGGGAACAACATTTGTGAAATCAGGGACCAGATGGCTCGAGCGGAAGTCAATCGATCCGGAGAAATGGAAGTCTTCGTGCAGGTTGTCGAGCGCGGTGGCTTCTCGTCAGCTGCTCGCAGCGTCGGAATGACACCGTCGGCGGTGAGTAAACTGGTCGCGAGACTGGAGGCGCGGCTGGGTACCCGTCTCATCAATCGCTCGACGCGCGTGTTCAAGTTGACTTCGGAAGGCTGCGTCTTTTTCGAGCGCGCTACGCGTATCCTGGCAGACATCGAAGATGCCGAGCGGATCGCCAGTGCGGGAGAGGTGCCCAGTGGCCGCCTCCGCCTGAGCACCAGCGCCTCCTATGCCACCCATGTCCTCGCCAGCATACTCCCGGAATTCCTGGAGCGATATCCTGAAATTACCGTCGATATCGTACAAAGCGACCTTGTCGTCGATCTGCTTGAGGAGCGAATGGACGTTGCGGTTCGAGCAGGCCCGCTTAAAAGTTCGAGCCTCGTCGCGCGCAGGCTTGGCGATACTGCAATGACGATCGTCGCTGCTCCCTCCTATGTCGACCGGCGTGGCCTGCCCCGGACTATCGAGGAGCTTGAAAGGCATGACAGGCTGGGCCTTGGTTACACCCGCTCGATGGATGGCTGGCCGTTAATATCGGCAGGCGCGACGATTTTTGCCCCAGTCGTCGCCCGTGTCCAGGCCAATGACGGCGAGGCGCTGCGCCAGCTGGTACTCGCTGGAAATGGAATTGCCCGCCTCGCCAACTTCACGATGCGCGATGATTTGAGGGCCGGCCGACTGGTGCCGGTGCTCGACGAGTATAATCCTGGGGACCGGGAGGAGTTTCATGCCATTCATATAGGGCAGGGTGGCCCGCTGCCTTCCAGAGTGCGCGCTCTTCTTGATTTCCTGGCCAAACAAGGCAAAGTTACATAGCAGAGAAACCCGCCTATCGGGGAGGATACCCTCGCCCGAACTCGAGTCGACGTCTCGCGTTAGGTTTCAAGCACCGGCATGTTTGTCCCGCGCCATTGAGCTAAAATGAACTTGATCTGCTCGTAGAGCGCAAAAAATCAGATCTAAAGCGCGTCAAATCCAAAGGAAAAATCCTGGCCGTCCCGCTCCCTTATGCGGCAAAAGCCAAAGATCTTTTCATGTAAACGAGCAGTCGTGACAAGACATAACTCCTTGCGATCCTGCGTAAAATAGAACGCCTCGTCCCTGCCAACGAGGCCGTCTGTGTTGCGGCGTCAAAACGGACTGGCGCTGACGCTATGCAGATTTCAGCCCCACCAGAACCCGATGATCTGTCGCCAATTCCCAATGCCTTCAAATAAGAAATCGCGCACTTTAAAAACAGGCTTGATTGTTTGTAAGTTTAATGCAGATTTGAGTTATGCCCGGAATGCGGCAGCAAAAACAAATGCACAAAAAGTAGTCGGAACGACACGAGGGAACTGATGGTAACTGGGAAGGAGCTGCAGCAGCCGGCTCGGCGTAAACGCACGCAAAGTGAGCGGTCTGAGGATACGCGGAAGGCCATTTTCGATGCGACGATTAACCTCCTGTACAAAACGGGTTTCAACAAGACGTCCACTCCCGAAATTGCCCGCAGGGCGGGTGTGTCTCGCGGCGCGCTGACCCATCATTTTAGCAGCAAGGAAGACCTTGTCATCGGCGCTGTTGCCGATGACCTGACCAGCGTCAATAGGCGGCTGGCAGACTTTGCTGAGGCGTTCGGATCCGGTAGCGGCTCGACCGACGAGATCGTCGATTATCTCTGGAAGACGATGTTCGACAGACTGTTCTATGTCACGCTCGAATACCTTCCGGAAGCGCGCCACAATACCGGTTTTCGCAACGGACTCATTCCGCTCGTGCAGGAGTTCCATGACAGGCTGGACGATATCTGGACGGCGCTTGCGACTTATCGCAACGTCGATCCGGCCAGCGTGCGCATCGTCATGAACGCAACCATGTGCCTGATCCGCGGCATGATTGCCCAGACGGTGCTGCGACCAGCGGACCCGACCTATTACGAAAACCTTCTGACGTTCTGGAAACAACAGGTGAGGGCTTATTTTGCAACGCTTGCCGACGATGCGGAGCGCCAGCCATGAAGCCTCTTCTTCAGGTAAAAAATCTCGAGCGCGCTTTTTACGGAGTGCGGGTTCTGAACGGCGTCGACATCGAGGTGATCGACGGGTCGATTACCGGGCTGATCGGGCCGAATGGTGCCGGGAAATCGACGTTTTTTAATTGCATTTCAGGTCTCTACATGCCTGACAGCGGCTCCGTGAGCTTTGCAGGCGTCGACATAACCCGCCTCAGCCCGCAGGAAAGAGTATCGACGGGCCTGGTGCGCACTTTTCAGCTTGCCCGTGGTTTTCCCAAACTCAGCGTTTTCCAGCACCTGATGCTTTATGGTCAGGATCATCCGGGCGAAGGCCTGTTTGCCAGCATCACCGGCAGCGCGGCCGGCAAGCGGCGCGAGGAGCAGCTTGCCGAGGAAGCCATCTCGATTGCCCGCCGGTTGCGCCTCACCCACGTTCTGGACAATCCGGTCACTGCCCTGTCGGGCGGGCAGAAAAAACTGGTGGAAATAGGCCGTGCGCTGATGGCGAAGCCCCGGCTCGTGCTGCTTGACGAGCCGATGGCGGGCGTCAACCCGACGTTGACGGCGGAGATTGCCGATCACTTGCGCAGCCTCAATGCCGAGGGTGTCACAATCTGCCTCATCGAACATGACATGAAGCTGATTGGCAGCCTTTGCGACCCGGTCATCGTCATGGCGGAAGGGCGCAAATTGACCGAGGGCAGTTTCGATACCGTCGTCGCCGACGAGCGGGTTCAGGAAGCATATCTGGGCGGAAGGCATTGACGATGTTGAAGGCAGAAGGCCTGGTGGCCGGTTACGGGGCCGCCGAGGAAATTCTCAAAGGCGCATCGGTCGAGGTGCATGCGGGCGAGATCGTTACAATCATCGGCCCCAACGGCGCGGGGAAATCAACCCTGCTAAAGGCGATCGCCGGGCTGGTTCCGCTGAAAGGCGGCAGCGTGGTGATGAATGGTGCGGATTTGACCAGAAAAGATGCGTTGGGCAGATCGAAAGCCGGCCTCGCCTTTGTGATGCAGGAAAAAAACGTCTTTGGTACCATGTCGGTGGCGGAAAATCTCGAGATCGCCAGCTTCGGTAATCCTTCCGGCATGTCGCAAAGGCGCGAGAGCGTCTATGGTCGTTATCCCATCCTTGCTGACAAGCGCAAAGCGCTTGCGCGTACACTGTCCGGTGGCCAGCGGCAATTGCTGGCAATGGGAATGGGCCTGATGACCGAGCCGAAGCTTTTGCTGCTGGACGAGCCGACGGCCGGGCTTTCCCCGAAGGCGGCTGAAGAGCTGTTTCACGCTATCATCGAACTGAACCAGTCCGGCCTGCCCGTGCTGATGGTCGAGCAGCACGCGCTTGAGGCGCTCGAAATATCCACACGCGGCTACGTCATCGTCACCGGTCGCAACGCCGCCACCGGCGGCGGCCCGGAACTCGCCGCCGACCCCGAAATCCGTCGCCTGTTTCTGGGTGGCTGACATCGAATTGCCTGACATTCATTATTAAAAAAAAGGGAACAACGCATGAGCAGCTTTAAAATCAATCGTCGTGGTTTCATGGTCAGCGTCGCTGGTCTGGCCGCAACCGGCCTGTTGCCGCAGGGCGTTCTGGCGCAGACAGGCCCGATCCGGCTTGGCGCGCTGACGCCGTTGACCGGTTCCGGCGGTCCATACGGCCCGGTCATGGTCAAGGCCATCCAGGCTGTTGCCGCCGAGGTCAACAATGCAGGCGGTGTCCTCGGTCGTCAGATCGAAATCATTTCCGAAGACGACCAGACCAACCCCGAGGCGGGGGTGCGCGCCGCCCGCAAACTGGTGGATGTCGACAAGGTTTCGGCGATCCTCGGCACATGGGCATCCTCCGTCACCACAGCCGTTGCGCCGATCTGCTGGGAATCCGGTACATTGCTTGCCACCGTATCGGGTGCCGACGCCATCACCGCGCTGCCGCACCAGGGTTACATCATCCGCACCCAGCCGACGACCATTCTTCAGGGCCGCAAATTCGGCGAATTCGCCGTCGAACAGGGCGTGAAGAAGCTATTCTTCTTCTCGCCACAGACGCCGTTTGCCGAAAGCCAGTTTAACAACATAACCGCCGCCGTGACAGCTGCGGGCGGTGAAACCAAATCGATGATCTATGACGACAAGAAGCCCTCCTATCGCAGTGAGGTCGACGAGATGCTCGCCTATGAGCCTGACGTCATCGTGCTTGGCGGTTACGCAGCCGATACGACCGTTCTGCTGAAGGACATCTACCGCTCCGGCTACGAAGGCAAAAAAATCGCCTTCGCCTATTCGGTGAACCAGAAGCTGATCGACAGTGTCCCGGCGGAAATAGTGGAAGGCATCTACACAATTGCGCCTTCACCCGCGCAGTCGTCCACCGCTTACAAGCGGCTTGTGTCGCTGATCGGCGTCGAAAATCCCGATCCCTACACAACGCAGGTCTATGACCAGACCAATCTCGTCATCATGGCGATGGCTAAGGCTGGTGCAGCGGACGGAAAATCCATTCGCGACGCCATCCGTTCGGTCTCCCAGGGCAAGGACGGCGAAATCGTGGATAACGCGCTCGATGGCCTAAAGCTGATCGCCGCCGGCAAGGCCGTCAATTACGAGGGCGCCTCCGGCCCCTGTGACTTTACCGACACCGGCGACATTTCCGACAGCCAGTTCCGCTACGAACAGGTGGAAGACGGCAAGCTCAAGCTGCTGAAAATCGCGTGAGGCATTGATGACAACCCTCGCTCAGGCGATACTCAACGGGATGATGACGGGAATGCTCATCGCTATTCCCGCCCTTGGCCTCACGGCGATCTTTGCCGTGCTGCGTTATGTCAACTTTGCCATAGGGGCCTATGCCACGGTTGGCGCTTTTGCAGCCTGGTATGTCAATACCAGGCTGGGGCTAGGTGTGTTCCCATCGGCGCTCGTCGCCTTCGTGGCGGGCGGGATCGTCGGTCTCGTGGCAGAGCAGACGGCGCTCGCAAGGCTTCGGCCATCGGGCGCACTGGCCGTGGCCATCGCCTCAATTGCCGTCAATCTCATTCTCGAAAATGTCATCCGCTTCATTTTCGGCAATGATCTTCAGGGCTTCGATCTGCCTGTCGCACGCGACTGGCGTTTTTCCGGCCTGCGCCTCGGCCCGCAGCAGCTGCAGACGGCGGCGATCGCCATTGCAATCATGGCGGCGGTGTTTCTCTTCCTGCGGTTCACACGCTTCGGCAAAGCCATGCGGGCAGTGGCAGATAATCCCGATCTCGGCAGATTGCTGGGCATGGATCCCTCGCGCATCGCCATGATCACCGTTGCTCTCGGTGCAGGGCTGGCGGGCGTTGGCGGTGTGCTGCTCGGCCTCGATACGGCCATCGATCCGATGACCGGCTCGCGCCTGCTCTTGTCCATCTTCGCCGCCGCCGTGCTGGGCGGGCTCGGCTCGATCCCCGGCGCCGTCGTCGGCGCGGTGATGATCGGCATCGGCGAGGAACTGGCCGTTCTCGTGCTGCCCGCCACCTATCGTTCCGCCGTCGGTTTCGCGACAATCCTGCTTATCCTGTCGCTGCGGCCTGCGGGAATACTGGGTGAAAGGAACACCTGATGCTGTCATATCTGCTTTTCACGCTCACGCTCGGCGGCATTTACGGTCTGCTGGCGCTCAGCCTCAATCTCATCTGGGGTGGCGTGGGCATGGTCAATCTGGGGCTTGCCGGCTTTTTCGCCGTGGGTGCGTATGTTTCGGCACTGGTGGCGATAGCGGGGGTTCCGCTGCCGCTGGCAATGCTGCTCGCCTGCGTCATCGGCGCGCTGGCAGGTGTCATCGCCACCTTTGCAACCATTCGCCTGCGCGGCGACTACCTCGCCATCGTCACGCTCGGCTTTGCGGAAGTGGTGCGCATGGTCGCGCTGAACGAACGCTGGCTTACCCGCGGTTCCGACGGCATTTCCGGCATTCCGGCACCCTTCCGGGCCGAACTCGGCATAGACGGTTTCAACCTGTTCTATCTCGCGCTCGTCAGCGTCATCGTTCTCATCGTCTTCTTCGCCATGCGACGCATCGATGGATCGCCCTTCGGGCGTGTTCTCAAAGCTATTCGCGAGGACCAGGAACTGGCGACATTCGCGGGCAAATATGTTACCCGCTTCAAGATCCAGACCTTCGCGCTTTCCGCGGCGATCGCCGGACTTGCGGGCGCACTCTACGGACATTTCCAGACTTATATCTCGCCCGACCACTTCCAGCCGCTGATTACCATTTACATCTTTCTGGCTGTCACCGCAGGCGGTGTCGGCCGGCCGCTCGGCGCGCTGGCCGGCGCTTACCTCGTCGTATTCTTCCTTGAGGCGACACGCTTCCTTGGAGAAATCTTTCCCGGCCTCCAGCCTGGACAAGTCGCCGCGGTGCGCGAAATTCTCGTCGGACTGGCGCTTCTGGGCGTGCTGCATCTTCGCCCGCAGGGTCTTTTGCCCGAACGTATCGCCCCCGCACCCAAAACGGAGACATCACCTTGACCAATCTTCTCGCGGCTCTTTCAAGCCCCGGACAGCCGCAAACGCTGTATAGGGCGCTGGAAAAACACCTCTCGGAAACCATCGGCTTTGGCCTCTTCACTCTCCTCTACCGGGACGGTCAGGAGGTCGCCCGTGTTTATTCGACCAACGAAGAGGCTTACCCAGTCTTCGGCCGCAAACAGATGGGGCCAACGCCTTGGGGTGAAAAGGTAATAGATCGCCAGGAGGCATTTCTGGGTCCCGACAGAGAAGCCATCATCTGGGCCTTTTACGATCACGACCTGATTTTCAGCCTCGGACTTGGCGCGGTCATCAATATTCCCGTCGTTTACGATGGCGAGACAATCGGCACCATGAACCTGCTCGACAAAAGTGGCGCTTACACGCAGGAGCATCTGCGCCAGGCGCAGGCCGTGGCGCCGCTTCTCATCCCCGCCTATCTGGAAGCGCGTCGTCGCTGAAACTTTCCCAGGAATGAACCTATGACTGCTATTATTTTCGAAAATGCCCGCATCGTCGATGGCACCGCCGACCGCCCGTCCGAACCCGTTCAGGTTCTAGTTGAGGGCGGTTCCATCCGCGAGGTGGAAAAGAACATTGCCTCTGCCTCGGCGCAGCGCATCGACCTTTCAGGCAAGACGCTGATGCCAGGCCTGATCGATGCTCACGTTCACGTCGTTGCCTCAACCGCCGATCTCGGCCAGAATGGTATGCTGCCAGATGCGCTGGTGACGGTGCGCGCCTTCAAAATCATGGGCGAGATGCTGGCGCGTGGGTTTACTACCGTTCGCGATGTTGGCGGTGCAACCTCCGGTCTCGTGGCCGCAACCCTTGAGGCCGCATGGCCCACACCACGCCTGAACATTTCCGGGAAGGCGCTGGCCCAGACGGGGGGCCACTGTGATTATCGCGGTCCCTATAATGACGACCAGACGCGCACACGCGGCTTTGCGCTCGGTGCGTTGGGCCGCATCTGTGACGGCGTGCCGGACGTGCGAAAAGCGGCGCGCGAAGAACTGAAGAGCGGCGCGAACTTCATCAAGATCATGGCCAATGGTGGCGTATCTTCGCCCACGGATCCCATTCATTTCCTCGGTTTTTCCCGCGAAGAAATCCTTGCCGTCGTTGAGGAAGCTGAAAATGCCGGAACCTATGTTTCGGCCCATCTTTATACTGACCAGGCCATTCGCCGCGCGGTGGAGTGCGGTGTTCACTCGCTCGAACATTGCAACCTCATCGGCAGCGAAACGGCAAAATTTGCCGCCGAAAAAGGTGCTTTCGCCGTCCCGACGCTTGTTACCTATGACAAATTGTCCAGCGAAGGCGCCGCCATGGGGCTGCCTACCGCCTCCATCGCAAAGGTAGATGACGTGCGTCTGGCAGGCATGGAATCGCTGACCATCATGCGTGAGGCCGGGCTGCAAATGGCCTATGGCAGCGATCTGCTTGGCGGCATGCATGTTTATCAGTCGGAAGAATTCGTTATTCGCGGGCGTGTCCTGCCAGCAGTAGAGGTTATCGCATCGGCAACGCATATCGCAGCCCGCCTGTTGCGCATGGAAGGCAAAATCGGCGCAGTTTCGCCGGGGGCTTATGCCGACCTGATTGTGGTCGACGGCAACCCTCTCGAGGATCTCACATTGCTGACCCATCAGGGCGCTTATATGCCAATGATCATGAAGGCTGGTGTCTTCATCAAGCGCTGATTGCCTGTTGCCGACTTCAGCTGACATTCTGTACGCCCGACCAAGGCCGGGCGTCTAACAGTCCGGGGTCTTGCGCGCCCGATAAGCCGCGAGGGCTTCGCGTCATTCTGCCGGGCGCTTGCGAGCTCGGCTCGCGATTGCCGCTACGAAATGCGCACTGGCTTCGTCGTCCAGAACCATAACCGCACCTAAGACACGCGCAAAAATCGGCAGGCCGCGTCTTCGACCGCGACGGCTAACAAGGGATCGTGGGGGCGACACCCAGTCGGAAGCAATCTCGTCGGACATTATTTGATGCCGAACCCCAGGCGACGCAATGTCTGGCTCAGTTCCGCGCGACCCTTCAGGGCATCGGTGTCCTTGACGCGCTGTGCAATGGGCGCTGTCCAGCCGTTTTGTGGCAGGCCCTGTTTTTCCTGAAACGTCTTAAGCACCGCGTCATAGGAATCGAGATCATCCCGTGCGGCATCCGAATAGGTTTCATGAAACAGGATGGAAGATTGTGGCAGGCGCGGTTTGACGTCAGTCTTCACGTTCGGGTCGGGATAGCCCACGGTAAGGCCAAAGACAGCAACCGTCTCGGCGGGCAGGTTCAGTTCGCGGGATATGTCTTCCGGTCTGTTGCGAATACCGCCAACGTAGCAGGAACCAAGACCGAGTGAATCGATAGCGGCAACAGCGTTCTGCGCAGCCAGTGCCGCATCGATGGCACCGATTAGGAAGCTTTCCAGGTAATCCAACCCTTCTGCGTTGTTGCCATGGTTTGAAGCGACCGTTCGCAGCCGCTTGAGGTCTATTAGCCAGACGAGGAAAACAGGTGCATCCTTAATATGGGCGTTGCCGCCCGTGAAACCCGCCAGTCGTGCCTTGCGCTCCTTGTCCTGCACCGCCACCACACTCCACGCCTGAAGATTGGATGATGTCGGGGCAGATTGCGCGGCTGCGACCAGAAGTTCCAGGCTGCCCTCCGGCAGAGCCTTCGGCAAATAGGCGCGAGCGGTACGGTGGTTCAGCAAGGCGTCGATCGTATCATTCCAGAAAGGCGGAGAAAAATCGGCCTGCGTTCCGTAACGGGCCTCGACGCGCTGCTGTGGGATTTCCGGTTTGGCGATCGGTCTGGACAGGGTCATCGGGTGAAACTCCATAAAGTTGGGCGCGGGAGGATGGGCTCGAGGTGCGGATTAGAAGAGCTGCGAAATACTCGCCATTTAATATGCCTCGCCAAGGTATCTGCCGAGCAATGTCCTTCTCATTTGCGATTTTTCGATGAAACAACATTTCTGCAGGAGGTCTGAAACGACCGTCGGCAAGATTTATTCGCATTTCACCATGGGTTCCAGAGACGCAACGAAGATCCAGATCAATGCCGTAAGCCAGCGCAAGTTTTGGTGCCCCGTTCCCTATGTATCGGAATAAAATTCCGCAAGTAACGATTTCTTTGGGCGACAGGAAGAATTTTCTTCTTAGTAATGCGCTGCTTTGCCCTGATGCTTTCCTCATCGAAACGACGTTTTCAAACGGGGATTTTCATGACGATAGGACGCCGCCAGTTCAACAAAATGCTTCTTCTGGCAACGGCAGGAACGGCCCTGCCGGGTTCGGTATTCGCCGCAAGTGGCGATGCGAGCCGGCCCGTCTCCGGCGGCACGCTTAAGCTGCTCTATCGTGTCGATCCCGGCAACGCACTTTTCGCCATCAACACATCGTCAGGCACTGGGCAGGCGATCGGCCCGAAGATCGTTGAAGGTCTTCTGACATTCGATTTCGACCTCAATCCGCAGCCGTTGCTGGCAACGGAATGGTCCGTTTCCGACGATCATCTGCGCTATACGTTCAAACTCAGGCCCAACGTGAAATGGCATGACGGCAAAGATTTTACATCGGAAGACGTTGCCTTTTCGATTTTCCGCCTCAAGGAGGCGCATCCGCGAGGCCGCATCACGTACCAGAACGTTCAGGCGGTGGAGACACCGGATCCCCTCACTGCAATTATCGTTCTGTCCAAACCGGCACCGTTTCTGATTGCTGCGCAATCGAGTTCGGAATCGCCTATCGTGCCGAAGCATATTTTCGAAAAGCTGAAGCCCGCCGATGGCCAGACGCTTCAGACCGCTGTCGGCACCGGCCCCTTCAAACTGACTGAATGGACGCCGGGGAGCCATCTGATCTTCGATCGAAATCCCGATTATTGGGATCCGGGCAAACCTTATCTCGACCGTATCATCCTTCGCATCATCACCGACCCGGCCGCACGGGCCGTGGCGCTGGAAACGGGTGAAGTCGATCTTGGCGACAACCCCGTGCCGCTGGCGGATCTCGAACGGCTGAAGCAGAACCCCGATCTCGTTCTGGATACGAACACCTATGCCTATGCGGGTCCGCAGCAACAGTTGTTCTTCAATTACGATAACGAAATCTTCCGCAAGAAAGATGTGCGTCTCGCCATTGCGAAGGCGATCAGCCTCGATGAAATCGTCAATGTGGCGCTCTTCGGTTATGCGCAGATATCACCCAGCCCCGTCAGCACGGCCCTTCCCAACTGGTATGATGCATCGGTCAAGGCATATGCCTACGACCCGAAAGAAGCGGAAAAGTTACTCGATGCTGCGGGGTATCCGCGTAAGGAGGACGGCAAGCGTTTTCCCGTGCGGTTGACCTACAATTCGTATCTGACGCCCGGCTTTGCCGATGTTCTTCGCAGCCAGCTCGAAAAGATCGGAATTGCCGTCGAAATCCGCAAATACGACCTGCCGACCTATCTGAAAACTGTCTACACGGACCGTGCCTTCGATCTGGTGGTGGAATCCCTCTCCAACACCTTCGACCCGTCGCTCGGCATACAGCGTGCCTATTGGAGCAAGAATTTCAAGATCGGACTGCCATTTTCCAATGCGGCAAACTACGCCAATCCGGAGGCGGATGCGCTTCTTGAGGCGGCCGCCATCGAACCGGATCCCAAGAACCGCTGGGTAACCTGGAGCAAGTTCCAGCATCTCATCCATGACGACGTCGCCTCCGTCGATCTCGTAGCGGCGGGAAGCCAGATCGTGGCGCACAAGCGGGTCAGGAACTACGTCACCGGCGCGCAAGGGCTGAACTGGAGTTTCGGCGACCTATGGCTCGATCCGACCGCTTGAAACCAGATGCGAAAAACCAGAATTTGTCAGGAGGATATGCAATGTCCGTACATGCTGTAACCAAAGACCGCCTCATCGAGTGGCTGAGAGATGGCAAGGAACTTGCCGTTCTCGACATTCGCTCCGCAGGGGAGGTGGGGTATGCTTCGCCGCTGTTTGCGACCAACCTTCCGGGTGAAAGCCTGGATACCGAAATCGACCGCTTCATTCCGCGCCCTGCCGTGCGGACGGTTCTTGTTGATGACGGGGAGGGCAGTGCCGAGCGGGCGGCGGAACGGCTTGCCGCCAAAGGATGGAGCGATATTCATTTTCTCCGTGGTGGAATCCCGGCGTGGAACGAGGGCGGCCTTGACGCCCTGCCGACATTCGATATTCCCGGCGTTCCTTTCGCCCAAAAGGTGAGAAGTGAAAAGAAAACGCCAGTGGTTTTCGCCCGTGAACTGAAGGCGTGGCAGGAAGCCGGCGAGGATGTTGTCGTCATCGACACCCGCACAATAGCGGAATATGAAAAGGCGCACGTGCCGGGCGCCATCGGCGTACCCGGTGCCGAACTTCTGCTGCGTTTTTCCGACCTCGTGCCATCACCCGACACAAGGGTTGTCGTTTCCTGCGCGGGCCTTCCGCGCGCAATTCTCGGCGCACAGACATTGATCGACGCCGGTGTCGAAAACGATGTCAGCTATTTGCACGATGGGACGCGCGGCTGGACAGATGACGGGTTTGAACTGGAAAAGGGGCGTTCACGGATCTATGCGCTTGCCAGTGACAACGCGAAAGATGCCGCAAGGGCGCGCCTGGAAACACTCTCCCACAATGACGAACTGCTGTTTATCGATCGGGCAACAGCCGAAACGTGGCGGCGTGACACGACCCGAACGACTTATTTTCTCGACGTTCGAACGCCGGAAGAGTTCGCGGCGTCCCATCTGCAAGGTTCGATTTCGTCGGAAGGCGGGCAGCTTCTCGGTGTTGCCTATCGCACAATTGCCGTGCGCGGAGCGCGGGTCATTCTCGTGGACGACCTGCTTGGCGCACGCGTCAGGGTCGTGGCGCATTGGCTGCAACGTCGCGGTTTCGAAATCGCTCTTCATCTGCACGACTTCGAACAGGGTGTCGAAGCGGCAGCCGCTTAGGCTGACTTGATTTTTGAGAGCGTTTATTGAGACAGGAATTCGCCAGGCCGGAAAGATAGCCGGGACGCTGGTCATGGCAGACGAACAGCCTCGATAAAGCTGCCCAGTATTTCTGTCTTCAGACGGATCCAATCATGAAGCGCGATGTTGCAAGCATCCAGCAAACCATAGCGCGCTAGGAGTAACGGATGAGCTTCCAACTCTTCGACCTTTCGGGGATGGGGTCGTCTCAGGGGATCGGTTAAGGATGTGATATTCGGTTGTTCCTCCCGGGGATGGAAAGCTCTCTTGGCGTTCGCCGCGCAGTCTAGTAGAGCAAGTATCACGATATTGACGAGCCACACCGGGTCAAACATATACGCCAGAACTGGCGGATCGACCTCCAAAAGAAGGCGATTGTAAACCGTATGAAACACAAGTCGCTCTATATTTGGCTGCTGATACTAGCTGTCCCTGTGTCGGTTCTGATAGCAGCTCAAGTCGATACAAGTTCTACACCATCAATCGGCGGCGGAGGCTACGACCTTGGTCCGTTTGTGTATTCCTGGTTATTGATAATTTTCACGGCACTCTGGTCTCTGTGCGCTTTTGTTGCAGCGCTGCTTAAGAAAGGCCGAGCTTCCTCTTTTCGCGCTTTCGGCCTGGCAGGCTTTGGTGTTCTCGTCTTCACTGTAATGATGCTTTTTTACGGAGAAAACCTTTCATAACTGCTCGTCCTGAAAGCGCTTCGATAGTCTGGATCGGGAGAATGCCCAAGGTGACGGCCTATAGAACCACTCATCGTTTGCACCTGCGCGTATCGCTTAGGTCCAGTCAGGATTGAAAGAACATCGCCTATTCGACAAATCGAGTTCCATAATATATGTTATGCGATTATCGTATGTAGCCGCAAAGTTAAAGTGTCCTGTTTCTGCAAAGTTGGAATGTCACACTCCCCGGACCTGAATGATACCGGGGAGATTGCGGATGGGATTGATCATGATGAGCGAGCGCGATTTGCAGCGGATCGAGGTTTTGTCGAAGGTCGTTGATGGCCGCATGACCATCGTCGCAGCGGCGCATGTGCTGGCAATCAGCGCCCGGCATGTTCAGAGACTGATTGGTCGTATTGAGGCTACCGGCGCTGCCTCGATCAGACACAAGGCAATTGGTCGCCCGTCG
>NZ_KB906086.1:0-66935 GCF_000381165.1 Agrobacterium sp. 10MFCol1.1
TGGTGAGAGCGCAGGGATTCGAACCCTGGACCTACTGATTAAAAGTCAGGCTTTTATGTAATGTTTTTAAACCGCTTAATTTCAAACTACATCTTATAACGTACATCGAGTTTCAATGACTTACAGTAAGTCTGCAAACTGAAAAAGCGACTGAATTTTTCAGTCGCCTTACAGTAGTTTTACATTCAGGGTTGCGTCAAGCTACTTCTTTTGGCCCTGATAATCCTCCAGCTTGGCAATGGCTTGTTCAGCGAGTTCAGCTCGTCCGCCCAGATAGTGAGCGTCAAGGATAGCGTCGACGTCGCGCAGGCTGTGGCCGGTGATGGATGCTATTTGGCTGTTGTTGCAGCCCGCCATGGCCAGACGCGTGACCGCGGTTCCGCGTAGATCGTGGAACGTTAGGTCATCGATGCCAGCCTTTGCTTTCGTTTTCTGGAACGACGTGTCGAAGCCATCCGACGTCCAAGGGATCTTCTTTTTCGTGTTGGTGAGAATCACCGTCGACCGTCGCGGCATCGCGTCCAAAATCTGTTTCAGTTCGTTGCCGCAAGGGATTTTAACGCGCGCGCCGGTCTTGCTCTGCTTCACCTTGATGGTTTTTCCGTCGTAGTCGCTCCATGGGGCAACCAGCAGGTCGCCTTTGCGCTGGCCAGTCCACAGGGCGAAGACAACTGCAGCCTTTATCTCCGTCGTCGCAACGGCGAACAGCTTCTGCAAGTGCTCTTCTGTCCAGATGTTTTCGGTGCGGTCGGCGGAATAAAGGCGGCCGCCTTTCTCCGCAATGTTCACCGACAGCCTGCCGCGGTCCTTGCCGAAGGAAAGGATGCGGGCAAGGGTGGTCCACGCATAATCCGCTGTCCGAGGCTTGTCCGCCATGCTGTCGCGCCACTTCTTGAACTCGCCTCGGTAGCGAGGGTCTTGGAGCATGAAGAATGGTACCTTGCCGAACTTCTCTCGAATTAGATCGAGGTACCGGTCATACTCGCGCCGCGTCTTGTCGGCTTTCGATAGGAACTCGGTAGACGCCCTATATTCGGTGATGAGGGCTCCCAACGTTTCGCTTGGGTCAACGTGGCGATCCTTCGTCGCGTCCGAAAACGCCTTGATCAACATGGGATCGCCCGGCTGCATTGGCTCGCCGCTCTTTGTTTTGAGAAGCGGACCGCCGCGCCAGGCGTAGCAGTAATAGATGGTCTTGCCGCTCGCGAGGGTCTTTTTGACCTTCATCAGCCCTTTGAGCTTAACTCGCATTTTCCCTCATCCATTTCTCATACGGGTCTTCGTTGTCATTGGCTGACAAGCCGCTCAGTTCGTCAAGGCGCGCATCGATCGCCTTCTTGTCCCATCTTCTGGTGCCGGCGATCGGCTGCGGCATCTTGAGAGTGGCCACCCACATCGAGAACGTGGACTCGGCTATGCCAAGATATTCTGCAGCCTCCCTGCGACCAATGAGGCGAGGGGAGTTGTCATTGGCTGGTGACATTGCCGCCGTCCTGCTTTACGGGTGCTGCGTCGGAAAGGTCGATGATTTCCATTTCCTCCAGAGCTTCCTCAAGCTTCCAGATGCTGCCAGACATGATGGTTGATCGCATCGCGTTTTCAGCTATTTCTAGCTTTCGCACCGCCACGTCCTGCACCTGTGCGAAGAGGGCTGAGCGGGTGTATGCGCTACCGATATTGTCCCGGCGTTCAGACAGGTCGCCACCATCATGACCGCAGTCTCGCGGTTTTTGCGGGTGCGCATCTGCCTCGGCCTTCTCTGCCTGAACGATGTAGCCCATCAAAACCTCGGGGAGAGTTCCGAAGTTCTTCCATCCGTAATCGTTCAAGCCTTGGCGAATTGCTCTGGAAAGCAGTGAGGCGCGGCCTTCTGGAATGTGTTTTGAAGCGACTTCGAACGGCGTCTTCACCGGCTCCGCAGCAGATACGGGCTTCTTGACGTCCTCAGACATTACGCAGCCCTCCGGCTGCGCTTATTGTCATTCGCCCCACGATGACGCGCATCGCTCGCGGCGCCGGGGATTTGCAGTGGCAGGCCAGTCTCGAGAGCCACGATACGCGCTGCGTCTTCAAGCTGGCTGCGCAGCGCCCGGTCTTTCTGAGTGGACGCGATGGAAAGGATGGCGCCAGGGCTGGTGCCTTGCGCGATGAACTGCTCTGCGGACAGAACGTGAAATCTTCTCATGTCGGTCTCCTCGGGTGTGGTGGTGGGTTGGTGGTCAGTAGGCCCAGATGAGCAGAGCAGCGATGAAGAGCGACAGCGCCAGAAAACCGGCGATGTCCTTCATCAGGTCTGCATGCTGGGTAAGGATGATCTGCTGGACGGTAGTCGGCTTCTCGATGACAGCCGCACTCATTCGCCGGCATCCGGCGTCGTGCTGACCTGACCGCAAACGGAGAGGACATCGTAAGTGCCGCCGTGCTCAGAGTGCAGGCGTGCGGCTTCGACCAACGCAGAATCGTAGGAGGGATGCTCGAAGGGCCACATGCAGGGACGGATGCGTCCAGTGCTATCGCCACGGCGGAATACGAAATGGCCGCCGCCGACTTCCTCGCCGTTACGCGGCTTCTTGGGGAAGCGGCGCATGTACTCATATTTCGTCTTGGGCTTACCGTGCTTCTTGGATTTGTGGTCCGGGCGCTTCATGGGCTCATCGGACTGGGCGGCAACGGCGACGTCGTCAAACTCTTCGGGACGTGGTCTGTACATTGGTAGTCTCCTCTTGTGGTGGCCAGCTTGGTTTGCTGGTTGCAAGAGGAGATATAGATCGATATTGGAATGGCGTCAACCGTTAAACCGGTAAACCGTTATTTTTGGGCGTAATCGATCTTGTGGATGGATACCACGTCATCGCGTGGATACTTTATTTCCATCGGCGGATTGAATTGACAAACCACCAGATAGCTCGGCTCCCACCTTACAAACTCCTTGATGAAGCCTCGAGGAATGCCATCCTCTTCATTTGGGGCTAACTGAACGATGATATCGTCGCCACGCGCTATTGGCTTGGGTGGATTTGTCCAGACGGTTTCGCCCGGCTTATACCTAGGGTACATGCTTTCGCCGTCGACGTACGTTGCGTAAGCCTCGACGACTCCCGCCAGGTGTGGCGGCCTCCACTCCCAGCCCATGACCTGCCCATTAAACTCAAACTCACCGTCTGACCCTCCTTTTGACCTACCCAGCACGGGTACGTCACGCTCCCCGGACGGCGGTTTAGGAGCGGCAATAATGCTGCCAGTACTGATTTGAGGCGCAGTTGCCTGACGCAGAGCAGGGATCATCCGCTCTGTCTTTTCCGATTCTGTCGTTGCCTCGGCCATGAGGTCGAGAAATTCCGATTCGCGCAGGCCAAGAGACACGGCGAGCTTCTGCCAGTTGCGCATCATCGATATCTTCCCCTTCTCCCAATCGGAGACGGTGGTCTGCTGCGCACCAAAAAGGTTGCCGAACGCCTTCTGCGTTAAGCCCATTTCCTTGCGCTTAGACCTTATGATGTCGCTCAGCTTTGCCATGCGTACCGGTATAACGGAAAAATATCGGAAAATAAAACCGGTTTAGAGTTGACACTAAACCGGTAAAGCGGTAGAACCAAAATCAACAGCGGCCACACAAGAAGCCGACAGGGCAAAAGACCCCAAGACGAACCTGCAGCATGAAAGGGAATGCGCATGTTTAAGGATTGCGAAAGAAGACGATCGACGACCCAAGCGCTGATCGGCATGAGCGCCATGATGGCGAGAAGAAGATGGGAGCATGAAGCTCCCGACCGCAGAAGAAGATGGCGGCCAGTGACCGGGCCGCCGTAAACGCCAGAAACCGACTGGCGATAACAAAACCAATAATGCCAGAAGGGGAGACGACTATGAGAAAGACCGCAAAAAATGACTTCGAAAACTTAGCGCCGGTGGAGCATGAAGCTCTGCCGGCGTTGTCGTGCATGCAGCATAAAACGAAAAGGGGCGTAATGAGCCGGCACCACCCGTAACTCCGCCCCTTCTCCGTACTAACACGCCGAGGAGACCTTCGCCGTAAGGCGGGATCAAAGCGCGTGTTCCATATCCGACACCACATCGGACAGCCAATTCCTACACAAATTTGTAGGAATTGTCAAGTGGCAATGCAGGTTGCCAACCTGCTATGCCGCCACCACCCGCTCCGAAAGGACGATGACATGAACAGCTTCCACGTTCTTCACTTCAACCTGCGAGCCATCGTAGCGGCTAAGCTGAACAGCGCCGTTGCTCATTCCTTCAAATCGCCCGATCCAAGCGAATCCGCCCGAATGAGCGAGCACGTCGTCACCAACGGCTGGCCAGCGGGAAGGGTCAAGCCACGCTTTCACGCCGACGTGGAAGACGGGCTCCATCACTTTCGTGTCGATGACGATCGCGTACCGGCCTTCGGGGATACGTTTGCGGCCGTCGTTGATGGGCTCGAATTTGAATTTTCCGGCTTTGCGGTCGGAGATCTTGCCGTAGGTGCGGGCAACCGTAATAGGCGTGATGGAAGGAGCGGTTTCTGCCGCCTCGCGAGCCATCTCTGCCACGTGATCTTCGGAGACACCCAGGAAGGCGGCAATCGCCGGGAATTGCCTAGGTCTTGGAATGACGCCAGCCTTCCAGGTGCTGTAGGTCTGCTGAGGCACGCCTAGCTCTTCGTACACAGCGCGATCCTTTACGGCTCTCCGCTTCTGTTCTTTCAGTATCGACTGCAGGAGGCGCGACTTAACTTCAGGCATGCATTCACCTTGGTGAAATCTTGACAAATTTGTAAAAATAGTTTAGTTTCATAGCCCTGCTGCTTTGTCAACCACAAGGCGGCCACCACGCAGAGGAGACGACATGACGCTTATCACCAGCACTATGCTGGCGGATATGCACGCGCGCCGTGAAAACGGTGAGAGCGTCGCAGATATCGCCGCCAGACACAACGTCAAGCCAATGGCTGCATACCAGCGGCTGCGGCGCACATACGGCCTGCACAAGCAGCGCGCCTTCATCCCGGCCAACGATAACGCCCCAGACCGCACGACGCACTTGGCGCCGCACAACGGCGGCTGCTCCACGCTTTCCGGCCTTTTGCCGGTTTCGCTGCCGCGCGTTCTTGCAGCCGCAAACGACAATGCTGACGATCTGGCAGCCGGGCAGGCGGTCAACGACTACGCGCTGCGTGGGGTGGCGGCATGACTTGCGACTGCGATTTCTTCAATTTCGGCGATCCAGTCCGCAATCGACAAAACCCTCATCTCACTGGCGTCGTCATCGGCGATCGCAACTGGGGCAGCGAGTACCAGGTGCGCCTTGCTGACGGCGCGACGACGATCTGGTGGCACGGCTTCGAGATCGAGCACGATCCGGATGGCGAACCGCCAGCGAAAGAGGACGACGACACCAACGTCGTCAAGGTGGACTTCACACAACGGCGCGCGATGACCGCCGAAACAACAACGGAAGGAGCGGCGTGATGGGTGAGTTTAAGAAGGGTGATTTTGTGCGCGTTAAAGACAATCGCGGTGCGCCGATGGACTATAAGAATGGCGACGTTTGCCAAATCAGCGCCGTGCGCGACGATCTAGTCTTCTCGAATAAAAAGCCCGGAATGTTTGCCAAGCGCTTCGAACCATGGCAGCCGCGCGTCGGCGAGCGGGTGCGTTACGGCGGAAGGAGCACAGTCTACAGCGAGAAGGAGCTGATTGGCATTGAAGGGCAGGTCACCGGATTGGATGGCAATCTCGTCACTGTCAAATGGGACAAAGCGATTGTCGATGGCATCATGACCGGGGGTGCGAAATATATCGAGAACATCGAGCCCATCATCACAGCCGCCACGCCCGAACAGCCCGCCACTATCAAGATCGAGGCTGGCAAGTTCTACAAGACGCGCGACGGACGGAAAGCCGGGCCCGCCTTCATCTCTGGAAACATCGCTACGTTCGGCAACGCAAGCAACTATGCTAGCGCTGTTTGGTCGGATGACGGTCGATCGTCGAGCCGTGAGGACAAATTGAGCCTCAAAGACAACGATATTGTCGCCGAATGGATCGACGAGCCCGTCGCCAAGCCCAGCAACGACAACGCGAAGCCGAAGTTCAAGGTCGGCGACATCGTGAAGCGTTCGAATGGTTTCATGCCTCACCAGCGACTTCGCATCACCAAAGTCGAGGGCGAGCGTTATAGCGTCGAATGGCTGGTCGGCGGACCAGGTAGTATCGATACCTGGCGCGGGTATGAATTCGAGCTGGTTACTCCGGCACCCACACCCACCTCCATCGTCGCCCTCATCGAGAGCGGCCAGCCCAAGCCATCGTCGACACCGCACGTCCACACTTCCGCCGGCGCGGCCGAGAAGGAAGCCAAGCGCCTTGCGGCCAAATACAAGGGCCAGCAGTTCGGCGTGTTCACGCTGACCACCACGCATGAAGAAGCCGCACCGGTCTATGACCACAAGTGGCAGAACATGGCGGCTCTGGGCCTCAAGATCGACGCGATCAAGGAACTGCGAGCTGTTGCCGGCCTTACTTTGAAGGGTGCCAAAGACGCCGTCGAGGCGTGGATCGAATACGAGAACGCCGCCTAACCGGCGCCAGCGGCTGGCTACCAACCAGCCGCACTTCACCACATCATTGAGGAGACAATTATGAAGGATGCATTCGCAATCCTCGTCGCGACGCTCATCACGCTTGTGCCGCTCAGCGCTGCCGTCGCTGCTTGGGTGACGCACGTCTATGTGTGTATTCAGGCCAGTGCATGGATCCTGCTAGCCTTCGGGTGCGTCGTCGCGCCTGTCGGCATCATCCACGGCATCGGCGTTTGGTTGGGAGCGTTCTAATGACGTCCCCTTGGTACACCGAATCCACCACGCCACCCATCGACTACGTGCCGGTCACACCAACGCCGCGCAAGTATGTCCTTCGCGGATTGAAGCGCGGTGCATTCGCCGCCCTGACAGCGGTAGTGGCCATTGGCCTCGTTATGCTGTTCCCGTTGGCGATCGTGGCTATCGCCGTGCTCGGCGCATTCTGGTGGCTGTTTTGCCTCCTCTACGCTCGCTGATCCCAAACTGGCAGTGGCTGATCGTCTTTGCAGCCGCTGCCTACATCGCAGCCATTGTTTTCACCACACCACCACACTGAGGAGGCCTTATGGCTATTTCACTTAGCAGCTTGAAGTCGACGAAGAGAGCTGACCCGCCAGTCATCCTACTCTACGGCGTCGACGGTATCGGCAAAACCAGCCTTGCCGCCGAATTTCCTGACGCGCTCTATCTGCCCACGGAAGGCGAGCGCACACCGTCCGATATCGAGCTTGTCACGCCCGGCACCATTGAAAGCTTCGACGAGCTGCTCGACGTGTTCGGCGAACTGCTAACTGATGAGCACGACCGCAAGACAGTTATAATTGACAGCCTCGACGGTCTGGAGCCGTTGGTATGGGCCGCGACATGCCGTCGTATCGGTGTGGCTTCGATCGAGGAGGCTGGCTTCGGCAAGGGTTACGTTGAAGCCGACAGCGAATGGAATGAGCTCATGGCGGCTGTATCTGCCCTCGCTCAACGCGGCATCTGCGTGGTCATGCTTGCTCACCCTGAAATCGTCCGCTTCGACAGCCCTGTCACCGACCCGTACAGCCGCTATCAACCGAAGCTGCACAAGCGCGCCAATGCCTTGGTGCGCGAGAAGTCCGACATCGTCGCGTTTATGAACTATCGCATCTCTATCAAGGAGAAGGAAGTCGCGCGGCAAACCAAAGTCTCACACGCTGAGGGCGGCAAAGAGCGTCAGGTGCATCTGTCGGAAGGCGCCGGCTTCAACGCGAAGAACCGCTACAGCATGCCTGATGCCGTGCCTTACCGAAAAGGGCAGGGCTATGCCGAACTGGCGAAGCACTTCCCGGCGCCGACGGGAGTGGCCGCATGACCATGTTCCGCGGCGAGTCGTGGTTCGCGTGGCACCCCGTAAAGGCGCGCACTCGCTCCGGCCAGTTGATCTGGGTCTGGCTCACTTATGTCTGGCGCGACCAGGCATCGACGCAATTCGGTAGCGGGCCTTTCCGCTACTACCTCCGCTAAGCACCCCACCACACCACAAGGAGACTACGCATGGCCAAGATTGGCGTCAGAGTTGAAGCGACCGAAGAGAACACCCAGCAGCGCGATTTCACCAACCTGCCGAATGGCGACTACCAGCTTGAGATCAGCGCGTCCGAGATCAAGGAAAAGAACAAGGATACCCGCGACCACGCCATCAATCTGAGCGTGACAATCGACGTCCTTGCTCCCGAGGAACTCAAAGGCCGCAAGGTCTTCAACAACTACAATCTGCAGCATCCAAATTCTCAGACGCAGGAGATCGGCCAGCGCCAGTTTGCCTGCCTCCTGCGCTCACTCGGCCTCAATGAGGCACCTGAAGATTCTGATGAATTGCATTTCATCTCGTTCTTTGCCCGCATCGGAATGGGCAAGGACAGCAAGGAGAAAAACGCCGACGGTACCCCGAAGTACGCGGCCCGCAACGAGTTGAAGAAGTACTACTACCCAGATGAGGGCAACCTGCCTGAGCCGAAGGTTGATGCTGCGCCAGCCGCAGCCAACGACAACCGCCGCACTGCCGCCAGCAACGACAACAAGCCCGCCGCTGCGGCCGCTGGTACGACGCGCCGGCCGTGGGGCAGCAAGTAACCGTCAACGCGGGCTGTCTCACCAGCGGCCCGCTATTTCACCACAAGAGGAGATTTGCGCATGGGATGCGATATTCATTTCTATGTTGAAAAGAAAATCGGCGACCAGTGGGTCACTGCTGACGAATGGGAAGACGACAAATACGACGAGGGTCGAAAGACCGTAGACTACAAGAAGCAGTTCTACAGCGGCAGATCGTACAATCTGTTTGCCATCCTAGCCGACGTCCGCAACGGTCGCGGATTTGCAGGGGTGAAGACAGGAGAAGGGTTTAACCCGATCGCCGCTCCGCGCGGAGTGCCCGACGATTGCTGCTCTGAATATCGGCAGATGATGGAGGACTATGGTTGCGATGGGCACTCGCACTCGTATTTCACCCTCGCAGAGTTGCTGGCTTACGATTGGACGCAAGTCACGCAACAACAGGGCTGGGTCAACCCGATTGAGTGGGCTCGGTGGCGCGACTACGGGAAGCCTAACGGCTGGAGCGGCGATGTAGGCGGCGGCAACGTTCGCCATCTCAGCAACCAGGAATTCGAGGCAGCTTGGCAGAAGGTGCGCCAAGAACAAGGCTATCCCGAGCAGCGCTACGCGTCTGCGCACTTGAACCGTCATCAAGAAGATGCGGGTGACCTGAAGCGCTTCAGGGAGATTCTCGGCGGCTCGCCATACACATTAGTGTCTTGGACTGAACCGTATTTCGAGGCCATCAACGGCGAGTTCTTCAGCCGCACCATCCCGCGCTTGCTCAAGGTCTCTCACGATGCCGGCGGCGCGGACAACGTGCGAGCGACATTCTTCTTCGACAACTAACCACCACCCGCCTGCCGCTCACCACGGCAGGCGCCACCACAATCACCGAGGAGACACCCATGCACCTTGTCATCCACAAGGAAGACCTGACGCGTGCGCTTGCCGCCACGACGAAAGTCGTCGAGGCAAGATCCACCATTCACATCCTGTCGAGCGTTCAAGTTGCTGCCGCAGGTGAAGGCCTTGCTATCACGGCAACCGACCTCGATATTATTGCCACCGCAGGCGTACCTGCTGAGGTCAGCAAGCCAGGCAACATCTGCGTCAGCGCGAAGCTGCTCAACGACATCGCGCGCAAGGCAACCGGCGACATCACCATGACGCTGGATGGTGACAAACTTCTGGTGAAGTCCGGACGGTCGCGCTTTTCTCTTGCCACGCTGTCAGCAGATGACTTCCCAACGCTCGGCGACGACAAGTTCGACGCTGAATTCGAGATTGATCTGGCAGGACTGTTCGCGCCAGTCTCGTTCGCCATTTCGACCGAGGAAACTCGCTATTATCTAAACGGCGTGTTCTTCAAGGGCGGCAAGTCCGAAGCAGTTGCGACAGACGGCCACCGTCTCGGCCGCCACTACGGTCCAGAGCTGCCAGCCTTCGACGGCATTATCGTGCCGCGCAAGACCGTTGGCCTGTTGCCAAAAGGCAAGGTGCAGGTGGCTGTGAGCCAGCAGAAAATCCGCATTGTTTCGGACGATGTGCGCATTACCTCAAAGCTGATCGATGGCACGTTCCCAGATTACGAACGCGTCATTCCGAAAAGCAACGAACGCGTCGTGACTGTCGATCGCGATGCACTGATGAAGGCGTCCGATCGTGTGTCGACGGTGTCGTCTGAGCGTGGCCGCGCCGTGAAGTTCAGCATCGCGCCCGGCAGCATCGCGCTCGCTGTTGCAGCTGGCGAGGCGTCGGCAAATGACGAAGTTGAGGCGGAATACAGCGGCGAGCCGATGGATATCGGTTTCAATGCGGCATACGTCCGCGACGTGCTGAATGTGCTTCCGTCTGGACCGGTCAAGCTGGCCTTGCAAGATGGTGGCACGCCGGGACTGATTACGTCCGATGGCTTTGAGGGGCTGACTCTCGTTTGCATGCCTATGAGGGTCAGCTGATGGTGGCTCTTGTAATCTTCGCTTCTGGGGTGGGGTCATAATGGCCCCACTACCCAAACCAGAATCCAGTACAGTCCGCGCCATCTATGCAGCCTACGAAGCCGCAGCCTCGTCATGGGACAGCCTCGGCATATCCGTCGGCGAGGCCAACAATCCGTGCGACCGCGCACTCTGGTACGCCTTCCGCTGGGCCTCGCCGCTCGAAAAGCACCACGGTCGCCAGCTGCGCCTGTTTGAAACCGGCAACATCGAGGAAGACCGGCTAGTTGCCGACCTCGAACGCATCGGCGTCGATGTCTATGGCCAGCAGGACAAAATCAGGCTGGTACAGGGCCACGTGCGCGGCAAGTGCGATGGCAAGGCCATGGGTGTCGTCGAGGCGCCAAAGACCGAGCACCTGCTCGAATTCAAGTCGAGCAACGCTAAGGGCATGAAGGAGATCATTAAGAAGGGCTGTAAGGAGGCAAAACCACTTCACTACGGCCAGTGCCAGCTCGGAATGCATGCCTTCGGGCTATCGCGCTGCCTCTATCTCGTCAGCTGCAAAGATGACGACACGCTCTACGCTGAGCGCATCGAATACGATCCGGAGTTCTGCCTGCGTCTGCTGGCGCGGCTAGAACGTATCATCAACTCGCCGGAGCCGCCTTCACGCATCAACGAGGCACAGGACTGGTTCGAATGCATGTTCTGCAAGCACAAGCCTGTCTGCAAGGAGGGCGCTTGGCCCCGCGTGACGTGCCGGTCCTGCATCCACTCTTCACCGGAGATGGGCGGCGATGGTCATTGGTCGTGCGCGCGATGGGCAAAGCCGATCTCGTTCGACGAGCAAAAGGAAGGCTGTCCCACGCATCTCACCATCCCGGCTCTCGTGCCAGGCGAACAGACGGATTGCGACGAGGAAGCTGAGACGATCACTTACGTGCTGCGGGACGGAAATCATTGGGTGGATGGTGGAGGAGATCCAATCCAACACGTAAAAGTTTGATTGTCTGCGAACGCAGACTGCGCAATGCGAGGGCCTTTCCTGACGACGTCAAAACCACCAACTATTCTGCTACGTCTTGCAACGGACACGGTGACGCCGGAAATGTGGTTGGAGTAAATTGCGTCCTCTGAGCGTTCGAATTGCATTAAGTCGGTACCTGTGCATCTGGGCATCTGCTTTTTTCTGCCAGGTGACGCGAAATTCAATCTTGATGTCTCCTTCGCACGCAAAATTCTGGATGGGTACTCCAGCGAGTTTGGTGTCAGAGGTTGGGGATTTTCTTGTTTAAGAAAAGGGAAGGAAGGGGTGAAACGACTGCCCGTCTGGTTTTCCGAAGCGCTGATGTCAACACGGGTGCTTGCTGGTTTGCCAGTGGAAGACCTGACTTCGTCGCCGGGGAGTACAGTTAGTATGCTAAGTGAGAGAACAACTAATATCGGATAACAAAATGTAGCGACAGTCGCGAGGTTTGCAATGTCTGCAAGCGTTGGTCTTTTGTTACCAACGTTCACTGTGGGGGAAGGGTAAAAATGGTTCGTTATACTGATGTTCGAACTTCGATACCTCTTTCTCAAAATCTATAGCTCCCCATGTATGCGGATACGTAATGGATAGGATCGCTGATAGTTAATGAAATGACAACATAAATTTGAAGGCGCCACCAACGCCTGAGCCACCACATGAGGAGACCACCATGCCGCTTGTAGCACGCACGGCGCTTGTCGCTGCCAACGATAATAATCCGCGCCGCCCCGAGTTCGACCGCAAGCTTTTGGCCTACGAGCCTGCTTTGCGACGACTGGCGCGCAAAATCACCAGGAACGAAGACGCCGCCGACGAACTGTTTCAGTCGGCGATGGTCGTCATGTTGCGCCGGCATCGCGAATGCCGCCTTGAGACCTTCTGGACGTGGGCCACCCTTTGCGTTCGCGGAACGGCGCAGGAATTCGTTCGCACCAATTCCACCAAATCGCGGTCCGCTGAGGTCTGCAGTCTCTCGGCGTTCGACGAGATGCCGGGCGCTACCGATCCGCATCAGGAGGATGGCACCGACCTATCGCGTGTTGTTTCCCTGCTCGAAGGCCGCAATGGCGCGATGCTAATGCGCCGAGCGATGGGCGAGACGCTGGAAGCCATTGGCAACGACCACGGCCTCACGAAAGAACGTGTTCGCCAGGTTGTCATCAAGGAGCGGGCGAGGGTGCTCGGGCTGCTGCGGGAGGCGGCTTGATGGCACTACGGTATTACCAGCGTGAGGCTGTCGACGCGACGTTCGATTACTGGCGCGAAGAGGCCGGACATCCGCTCATCGATATGGCTACGGGCACAGGCAAAAGCATGACATTGGCCACGCTTTTCCATGAGATGATCACTGGCTGGCCTGACATGCGCCTCTTGAATGCCGTTCACGTTCAAGAACTCGTAGAGTCAAACTTCAAGGAAATGATCGGCATTGCGCCGTTCGCCCCGGTCGGCCTTTACGCTGCTGCGTTGGGTCGCCGCGACGCGCGCGCGCAGATCCTCTTTGCCCAACTGCAAACGGTCTGGAACAAGGCGAAAGAAATTGGGCACGTTGACGTGTTGGCGATCGACGAAGTGCACCTTGTGCCCGACGACGAGAACACAATGTACCGCGTCTTTATCCAGGCGCTTTTGGCCATCAACCCGGAAATGAAAATTGTTGGTCTTTCGGCCACCCTTTACCGACTCGATAGTGGTCGGTTGGATGAGGGTGAGGATCGGCTATTTGATCGAACGGTTTACAGCTACGGCATTCGCGAGGGCATCGATGATGGCTATTTGACGCCGATCACTTCGAAACCAACGTCTACGAAGCAGGACACGTCTACCGTTCCCTTGCGAGGAAATGATCTGGCGAAAGGCGCCCTTCAAAAAGCAGTCGACCACGACTGGCTCAACAAGCGTATCGTCGAGGAGGTTTTTGATACAGAGCCTCACCGCAAAACGGCGCTATTCTTCTGCGCGGGAGAAAAGCACGCGACGAACATGCGCGACGTCATACGGTCGGCGGGAAGATCCTGCGAAATCATCATGGGTACAACACCAAAAGGTGAGCGTCGAAAGATTATCGAGGCATACAAGCGCGGCGAGATTTGGGGCATTTGCAATGACAATGTGATGTCAACGGGCACTAACGTTCCTCGTATCGATCTCATCGTCGACGCGGCCAAGACAAAGTCGGCAAGCCGATATGTGCAGCGCGTGGGTCGAGGTACTCGTGTGATTTATCCGCGTGGATTTGACCCTGAAGCAGCGAGTGCAGAAGAGCGCCGTGCCGCAATATTTGGGGGCGATAAACCAAACTGCCGATACATGGACTTTGCGGGAAACGTCGGCGAACACGGGCCTGTGGACATGATTGTTCCAACTAAGCCGTCAAAGGGCGACGGCACGGCGCCAATTAAGGTCTGCCCTCAGTGCGAGGAGCAACTTCACGCGTCAATCCGCGTCTGCTGGTGCTGTGGTCATGAGTTTGTATTCGACGAGACACCAAAGCTGCAATCGAAGCCCACCGATGCGCCCATTATATCGACCCAGGCACCAGAACCCCGCACCGTCACGTCGCGCAGCTTCTATTACCATGAGGGCAAGGGGGATAAACCGCCGTCGGTGAAGGTCAGCTACATGTCCGGCATGACGGCGATCAATGAGTGGATTTGCCCGCAACATAGCGGATTCCCGAAGTCAAAGGCCGACCGCTACTGGCGCGCGCATGGCGGCAAAATGCCGTTTCCAAAGACCGTTCTGGAATGGATCGAGCGTCAGTCAGAACTGGCCGAAACGGTCGAGATCACAGTGAAGCCGCGCCAGAAGTATTGGGATGTTGTGGGCCACATGGTTGGTGCTGCGAACGACAATCACGTGTCACCGGCCAATGACAATGCGCCGGAAGCAGAGGATTGGCGGGTGTTAGTTGAAGATGATATTCCATTCTAGGTTTAGTTACGCTGGGGGAATAGAATGGATTCGGGTTGGCTAAAGATATTTGATCTTTCTGGACCTACTGTGTTGGCATGTTTTGCCACCTGCGCAGGCGTCAGTTACGGGTATGAAAATGAAATATTTCTTTTGTCTTTCATGCCCTTGGCTTTCGTTGTGGTAGCCAACATAGGCATCTTTTTCTTTGGCGCCCTCACTGTGGTTTGGATCGTGAGGTGGCTTCGTGATGTTATCCTCTGGTTACGACACGAAATCACTTTTTCACGAAATGTCGTCGATCAACTGGATTCCCTTTCGGTGGACGAGAGGCGGTTCATTCGCAGTCTTTTGGAGAATAACCAATCTCACTACACGACCAGCCTAACCAGCCCAGTCACAGCAACATTGATACATAGAGGATTAGTGCGACGGGGGTCTGGCCAACACAGCATGATCGATTTCCCCCATTATGTGCCCCTAAAGGTCTGGAAAGTGATCAAAAAAAATGGTGACAGACTATAGAATGTTGACAAATTTGTAAAAACGGTTTAGTTTTGAATACTGCGCCACACCAATGGCGTCACCACGTTGAGGAGATAGATATGAGCAGAACGACGTACAGGCGCGCCTGCGCTCTGGCAGAACACTACTTGGCAATTGACCGGCGCGAGATATGGCTCGACGAGAACGACCCACACCTTCCATGGGATAAGGTGACGAGCGTAAAGGCTGGCGGTGGGTATCGTCTCAATGGCCCAACTGGCGTTCGCATCGAGGCCAACGACCCAGCCGGCCTGTCATTCTTGTGGCTCGTGGACTTTGAGTCCCGCGACGCAAATGGGTCCAGCATCAACCAATTTGATCGTGTCGCAATGCTGAACATGGCCAGAAGACTACCGCCGCATGTCCGCGAGAAGTTTGCACAATTTCTGACCGACGAAGTTCTGCCGGCTGTTCAGCAGCGGACTGCTGAGTTTGAGGAACAGATGAAGAAGCAGCGAGATAGTCTCGAAATCCTGCAGTCGATCATCCTCAACGTCGGAGCCGCAGCATGACCAAACCAGCCAACGACAACTATTTGGCTGCCGACGTCGCCAACCTTGAAGCGCTTTTCGCCGACATGCTGGCCGCTTATCCCGAGCTCGAAGCCGACGAAGAGCTTCGCGCTGATATGCTGGAAGGCGAGACCAACTTCCACGCCGTCCTGACGCGTCTCGTCAACGGCGAGCGCGACGCCGACAGTCTGGCAAAGGCCGTAGCAGGGCGCATCTCAGATCTGCAAGCACGCAAGTCGCGCGCTGAGCGCCGCAAGGAAGCAATGCGCAGTCTGATGTTCAAATTGCTGAAAGCTGCCGGCGTGCCGCGCGTACCTCTGGCTGAGGCTACGATCTCGATCGGCAGGAAGGCTGCATCTGTTGAGATCGTCGACGAGGCTCTGTTGCCGAAGGCCTACGTTCGTGTTTCGACGTCGCCGGACAAGACCGCCATCAAGGAAGCTCTGCAGGCTGGCAAGAAGGTCCGTGGTGCAAAGATGGGCGAGGCGGGTGAGCTGTTGTCGGTGAGGGTGGCTTAAACGGGAGGCCTAAACAAGAATGTCGCTAGTTGCGTCCACGTTCTCGAAATACCCGTCCGGCCGCCGTCGCCTCGGGATAAGGAAGCGGTTCCATTCGACCTCTCTCTCGAATTGTGGCGGATTATCCACATCGTACCAATTTTTCTGTTTGCGCAAATTTAGAACTTCATCGATATCAGCAGGATCGTCGTGAAATTTGCACCCTGAAAAATTGCAACGCTCGAAACGATGGTTGTCAAAATGATAGTCCATTTCGCTGATTCTTGACACTTCGGACATTTGGAAGGTGCACGCGTCATAAGTGCCATTTTTTACTGGGTAGTTACCGCGATGAATCACGGCGTTTCGTACCGAAAATGAATCAAGTGAAATTACCTCCAAGGCATTTTTCGTAAGCGTGCCGCCTGAGTAAGACTGATGCTCGAAGCCAGCTATACCAGGCCATCGCATATCGGGGGTCTGGGCAGAAAATTTGGCACGGATCGTGCTCTTCATGCCGCTCGAGTTTGCGTTGAATATGACTGAATGCGCGAGACGAGCTGATGAATTTGTTTGGTAGGCGCGCGCCGCGTCCTTGCTGACGTCGTTGTGCATTGATGCGTAAAAGTTTGCTACAACGTTCAGTGCTTGACGAGAGAAGCGACGTTTCGGTTCGTTAATCACGACCTCCAGCGTCGCCAGCCCCGCAAGTTGGTCCTGATGCTTGTTGGGATCCCCCAGCAATTTTGCGCCCTCTTGCAGTAACTTCGCGTAATTCGCATCATCGTTCGCGTCGTTTTGGGCTTTCTGTTGGTCCGCTTGTCTCGCTCCAACAAGTCCGCGCCACGCGACTGTGCTAAATGTAACGAGTGCTAGGAAGATTGTTGCAAAGGGGGAAGAAATATCGACGCGTTCCTTCATGGCTTTGAGATCGGGAGCAGATAACACCCACGAACTTGCGAATAAAAAGCAAGTCAAGCCTATTAGAACAAGTGAAATGGAGATGACGTACCAGTCTTTTTCGGTGATTTTGGGCCAGTCTCTAACGGGTTTATTTTCCATATGCAGCCCCCTTCTTGGGGCACACACTAGCATTTCCCATTTCTTTCTCACTAATAAGTTGAAAGGTATCCACAACTAACCAACACCCGCCGCGCCACCAACGCGGCTTCCGCTTCGGCGGGAACACCACAGTCTGAGGAGACATACCAAAGTGAGCATCACCTCGATGCACGACGGAAGAGTCGTGCTGCATCAAAACGATTGCCGCGACGTGTTGCGCGGTCTTGCCGACAGCTCGATCGACAGCGTCGTTACGGACCCTCCTTATGCGCTGGTCTCTATCCAGAAGCGTTTCGGAAAGCCGGGCTCCGTCCCGGCCAAGGACGTTTATGGTCGCGGAGCAGCCGGCTTTATGGGCAAGCAGTGGGACACCGGAGAAGTAGCATTCTCCGAAGAGTTCTGGGCCGAAGTGCTGCGCGTCTTGAAGCCGGGTGGCCATGTCGTCGCGTTCTCTGGCACGCGCACCTATCACCGCATGGCCGTTGCTATCGAAGATGCTGGATTAGAGATCCGTGATCAACTGGGCTGGGTGTTTGGTTCTGGCTTCCCGAAGTCGCACAACCAGCATGGCGATTGGGAGGGTTGGGGTACCGCGCTCAAGCCAGCATGGGAGCCTATTGCTCTGGTGCGCAAACCTTTGACTGGCACCGTCGCTGCTAACCTTGCTGAGTGGGGCGTGGGTGCGATCAATGTGGATGGCTGCAGGGTGGAGACGGATGAAGAACTTCGCGATGGAGCTGGAAAACTTTGGTCGCATTATCGAGAGGGTGAGCCGAGCGCATCACGCATTTATACCGACGTTGGCGGTACCAGCTTTTCGCTGGTGCCGGGCATCCGTGGCGGCGATCCACGAGGCCGCTGGCCCGCCAACCTTATCCACGACGGCAGCGAAGAAGTGCTGTCGGCGTTCCCAGACGCAAAGGGCCAGCAGGGCTATGTTGGGCCGAAACACGGCGAGCGGCCAAGCAAGGGTATCTATGGTGACTTTGGCGCGAGGCCTGATAGCCATCCTCGCGTCGAGGCGGAGACGTCAGCCGCCCGCTTCTTCTACTGCGCCAAGGCGAGTCGCGCGGACCGTGATGCTGGTCTGGATCACCTGCCGAAGAAAGCAGGCGGCATGGTGTCAAACACCAGCGGTCAGCACATGACCCGTCGCGATGAAGGCTACAAGCCTGAACCGCGCGCCAACACTCACCCAACCGTTAAGCCAACAACCCTCATGCAGTGGCTTTGCCGCCTTATCACGCCTCCCGGCGGCGTAATTCTTGATCCTTTCATGGGCTCAGGAAGCACAGGCAAGGCGGCTGTTCTCGAGGGCTTTCAGTTCATCGGCTGCGAGCGTGAGGACGAATACATGCCGATCGCTACGGCCCGGATTGCGTGGGCTATCGGTGTGGTGAGCAAGGATGACGAACTCGCTGCGGTACCGGTGAATGACAACCGTCCTGCTGACTTGTTTTCGAAGGCAGCGTAATGGCTAAGCTCACCAAAGCTCAAGCAAAGGCCCATGCGCAGGCCTGCGACATCCTCACCAAAGCCGTGCTGACCGAAGACGACAAGGACTTCGTCCTCAAGAACTGGAACGAGGGCGCGAACCACGTTAACGGCGCTGCTGGCGCGTTTTTCACACCGTACGATATGGCGTTCGATTTCACCATCGATGCCATCGGGCAAGGCGGATACGGCGGGCGGATCATCGATCTGTGCGCTGGCATCGGCATGCTGTCCTACGCGTGCTGGCACCGAAGCCATCATAAGGCTCGCATCACCTGCGTGGAGCGGAATCCCGACTATCTCGCGGTTGGTCAGAAGATACTACCGGAGGCGGAGTGGATTCTCGCTGACGTGCTGGACGTGCTGGACATGGGGCTGGGCAGGTTTGACGTTGCCATCAGCAATCCGCCCTTTGGTAAGATCAAACGCGACGGCGGCGCTCCTCGCTACACAGGAGCGGAGTTCGAATTCCATGTGATCGATATAGCCGCTCATCTGGCTGACTCTGGCGCGTTCATCGTGCCGCAGATGTCCGCTGGCTTCAACTACAGCGGTCGGCCTTCCTACGAGCAACAGAAGGACGGCAAGGCGGTCAAATTTCAAGAGCTCACCGGCCTTCACTTCGAGGCTGGCTGCGGGATCGACACGGCTTTCTACATCAACGATTGGAAAGGTGTTTCGCCCATGTGCGAGATCGTGTGCGTCGAATTTGAGCGACCGGACGAAGCGTGTCTCATTGAGGCGGCAAATGACAATGTGTCGCCGGTTCAGGCGGATTTGTTTGGGGTGGCAGCATGACCACCCCAAAAAATTCGTCACTCCGGGAAAGTGTAACGAAACGCCGTTGCTGTGAGGGCTTCTTCAAATACTTGCCAAGGGTTATGCGCCTCAACTTCGCCGCCGTTCGCGACATCGCCGTTCAGCTGAATTCCATGCACTATCAGAAGGAGGTTGTTAGGAAACGCCTGGCGGTGAAGGTCGACTTCGCCTTTAGTCAGCAGGATGGTGAAGGGACCGCCAGTCGTGCCTTTAACTTCGACTACTTTTTCCACACCATAAAACTGCGCTCTGTAGTCGCAAGGTTCTCTCAAGCTGACGTCACGAATTCGCGTAAAAGCATTTGCCGCAAGCCATTCCCTGGCGACGAGCATTGCCCGGGCATCAACCGCTCTTCGTTGAACAGCATTCAATCCAAAGCCCTGTCCGCGCCGTCGTCGGTTCGGGTTGATAAGCTCATTGATTTCGGCATTCAACTCTACGACATCGCGCTGAAAAGCTCGCGGTTGCCGCCCAGCAGCTGCGGCATCATACAACGCCCGAAGGAGTTCGATAGCGTCGCCCAGATCAGCGAGCAGAACCTGTTCGTCTGGAATCGCCGCGACGGGATATGTTTTGGAGAATGCCGTTGTCCGCTCGTATGCCCTTGGAAGCTGGGCGGTGCTTCCAAGCCGAACTCCTGGGGTAAAATTCAGGCGCCTAGCTGCATCTCCGATCTCCCCTCGGGACCAATCCATGAGTTCTTGTGCCTCTTCAGCAGGGCGAGGTTGAAAAGTGAGGCCGTCCCAGGTTGTAGAGCCATGGCTGATACAGAGCGAGACTGCACCTCCGTCAGGGTGGAAAAGGTAAACCACATACCACCCGTTTTGCGGGTTTGGAGACATTCCATCCGCAAAGATTCTGACCCACGGCACCAGCGTTTTCCTGCCTGTACCATCTTTTCCCGCAACATCGAATTGGTCTGCGAACTCGCCGAGACGAGGGGCGAGCTGTGGTTGATGGAGCCTGATCCATCTGGGAATGCGCTGCCTGATAACAACGCCTCGGGTCGACATTGGATCAGTGTTTTCGTGTGAGTACTCGAGCTGAAGCTGTAGCACCTGAATAAGCAAGTCTCGCATGTTATTCCTCCATCATAGGTTGAAGGATACGTGGCGAAAAACTTTTAAAATTTCGTTCTAGGAGAGGCAGGCATGACCAAACTCCCAACAACCCCACGCCAGCACACGCCGACGGTCGACGCCGACCATAACCCCACCACTTGCTTTGTCTGCGGCATGCACGCCTTCGGTATCGGCGTGAACGCCAACGGGCGCGACAAAGACCCTCACTACATCTGCCGGAGGTGCGCCGTGGGCATCGACAATTACAAGAGGATCGATCGCCTCGACGACTACGAGCTGCGCGCTTTGGACGCCGGCGTTGATGCCGTCGGCGAGTACATCGCCGAGCATGGTGTGACGGACCTCTCGCACTTCGACGAGCTTATGCAGCGCATGATGGTGAAGGCCGCATGGGAGGGCTGCGCGCGGGGTCTGAGGGCAGCGCTGAGTGAGGCGCCGTTTTGAGCCGGCTAATTGGGCACGCCCAGCTCGATAGTCTTCATCTTTCGGAGGAGGGTGCCGTTGTAATCGGCACCATCACCTCCGGAATGAACGCGTCGATGACAGTTGGGGCAGAGCGCGATCACAAATCTCGGGTCGTCTGGCCCACCGTCAGTAAGGCGGCGGATGTGATGGGGCTCGAGGTAGGGCACACCATTCGGCCGCGTAAAGGGAGCGTCTTTCCCACAGCCCTCGCATTTGCCGAGAGAGCGAGCAACCACGTAATCTCGCACGTCACGACTTCTGTCAAAGACGCTCGTAGTCACCTGATTTTTAGCCGGTTTCTGGACAGATGCGGCAAAGGCACGCTTCTTGAGTTCATCAAGGGACTTGGCTGTCTGTGGAGAAGCGACAGGCATATTTTCGACGTGCTCGAACACCGTGTCGATCGGGCGAAGGGTGAACACTATGGCGTCACGAATATTCCCCAGGCGATCGGGAGCTCTGACGATCTTGTGGCCCTCATAAACCATCTCGCCTTCGAACCTTAGGCCTGCCTTCAGTTTAGTGAAGAGCAAGAGGCTTTTGCCGCGGGCCGAATGGCTGGCAATACCGAGATTGCCCTTTTCCATCTTCATGTCGCCGACTTGGCCCTCGCCAAAGTAATCGAACCTTCCATCTGGGGACCACGTGTCATTGTAGCCATGTTCGTGACCTTCTTCGCCCGTCACGATAATCACCAGATTATGTTTCTTAGGGGTGATGATACCACCCTGCTGCTGACCGCCGAACGGCGCGTGAATGCTCGCGCGTCTGTTGTAAATGCGACCTTTATCGAATCCCCAGGACATAGCCACCCCTAGCCAAAATGCGTGCCTGCGTTGTGTAGCAGCCGCTGGCTCGCCTTATCAAGCCAAGGAGACCCCCTTTGCAAACGCCGCTTGAACTAGCGCAACATTACGTCGGCCAAGGCTGGCCGGTATTTCCCTGCCGTTCGCACGCCGAGGAGCACGTCGACCAGGCAACCGGCGAGATCATCACTCTCGGAGAAAAGACGCCTTTGACGCCCAATGGCTTCAAAGGCGCAACGCGCTTTCCGCGCATTATTGAAAGATGGTGGTCGGACTGGCCAAATGCCGCCGTTGGCCTGCCCACGGGCGAGAAGACAGGCTTCTTCGCGCTCGACATCGACAACAAGCCGGGCGGCGCCAATGGCTTCGACTGGCTGTCGGAGATGGAAGCCGAGCATGGTCCGCTGCCAGACACAGCACGCGTGACGAGCCCGAACGGCGGGCTGCATATCTACTTCAAGTACGTCGTGGGCACGCGCAACCGCGGCGCTCTGGGCGCTGGCGTCGATATCCGCTCTGAAGGTGGATACGTGCTCGCCGCCGGCAGCACGATGGCCAATGGCCGCTCCTACAAGTGGGACACTGACACCCGCGAGATAGCCGACGCGCCGGCATGGTTGTTGGACCTGCTGCTGCCAAAGTCGGCGCCGGCCCATACGCAGTACAGCCTGTCGGCTGCGACGAACAACGCTTACGTCGATGCCGCCGTCGACCGTGAACTGGCGGACCTTGCTGGTGCGCCGATGGGCAGCCGTAACAACGCACTGAACGATGCTGCTTTTTCCATCGGCACTATCGTCGGAGCGGGTGCGCTCGGTGAAGCGGAGGCGCGCGCCTTGCTTCAGGATGTGGCTCGTGGCTGGGGCAGGGACTGGTCACGTTGCTGCAAGACGATCGAGAACGGCCTCAAGGCTGGCATCCAAAACCCTCGCCATATTCCAGAGCCTGACTTCCCGGCGCACGACAACACGCGTCTGGTGGACATCACGCGGATGATCCAGCGCGGTCTCGAGAAAGGCAGGCTGCGCGAGCAAGCGGCAAGGGTCGATGCAGACGTTACTGTACAGGAAGAAGTGCTGCACAACGGCACGGATATTCCCGAGCGGGAATCTGCATCACCAGACGGTGATATGGAGCCAGCAAACGATAACACACCGCAATCGCCAATCACGGCCACTGCGTTCAAGTGGATAGACCCAAAGACATTGCCGCGCCGTGAGTTCGCTTACGGATCGCACTTCATTCGCAAATACGTATCGGTCACGGTATCTCCTGGCGGCCTTGGTAAGACGTCGGCCAGCATCGCTGAGGGTCTTGCCATGGTGTCGGGTAGGGCACTGCTCGGCATCAAGCCACCCAAGCGGCTGCGCACATGGATATTCAATGCCGAAGACCCGCGCGACGAGATGGAGCGGCGCATCATGGCTGCTTGCATCCACTACAAGCTGAAGCCCGCCGATCTCGAGGGACATCTGTTCCTGGACAGTGGTCGCGAACAGGAGCTGGTCGTCGCCATCGACGACAAGAAGGCAGGCGTGCGCATCCAGCAGCCGATTGTCGAAGCGGTGGTTGAGCAGATCGAGCGCAACGGTATTGACGTGATGATTGTCGACCCGTTCGTTTCCACGCATGGCGTCAACGAGAACGACAACGGCGCGATCGACAAGGTCGCTAAGCTTTGGGCGCAGATCGCCGACTACACCAACTGCTCGATCGATATCGTGCACCATCTGCGCAAGGTGGCGGACCGAGAGGCCACCGTCGAAGACGCTCGAGGTGCAGTATCGCTGATCGGCGCGGCGCGCTCGGTGCGAGTCCTCAACCGCATGTCGGAAGAGCAGGCAGGCGAGGCGGGTATCAACAAGGAGGACCGCTTCGGGTACTTCTACACCACCTACGGAAAGTCGAACCTAACGCCGTTGTCGCACAAGGCGGAGTGGCGCCATCTGGTGTCGACGCCGCTTGGAAACGGGACAGGTCTTGCCCAGCCGCAAGACTTCGCGCCGGTAGTTACAGAGTGGCATTGGCCGAGCGCCGAGGATGTGGCGGGAGACCTCACAGACGACCAGCGTGCGTCCATTCTGGCGGCTGTGAGCGCGTCCGACTACAAGAAGTCACCGAAGGCCAAGAACTGGGTTGGAGCCGCTGTGGCGTACGCTGTGGGGCTGGATTTGGACGACAACGTGCAGCGCAAGCGCGCGTCCAGCCTTGTGAGTGCGCTGATGCGTGAAGGAGCGCTTGTCGAGCGAGAGGAGCGAGATCCGGTCAGGCGCGAGTTGGCGGTGTTTGTTAGGGCGGCTTGAAAAAAAAGAGGAGCTTCGCCCCTTTTTCTTTGTAACGCTATTGCGTTACTAACGTAAAAGCGTTATATGCAGGTCACCAAACCAAACCAAACCACACCACATTGAGGAGACCTACATGCTTCAAGAATTCGCAAAATTTCTTATCGCCGGAATGGATATGCCCTCCGGTGAGCGCGAGGAAATATGGCCTAAGTGGGCCGCAGAGGAGCGCAGGGTTTACGAGCGCTGGATAAAAGAAACCAATCGGGGTCAAACGTGGTGCAAGAAAGACCCTATGGTTCAGAGCTGGGACAGCGCTCGATTTCACTGGTTCGAACTCCCCAAGTTTCGGGAGTTCGTCCGATGAGCAAGACCAATCCAGATCACAAGGCGAGGTTTTCTTTTGGCGTTATGTGCTCGTGCTCATGTGGGTGGACTTCCGCCACATGGTTCGGGAAAGGCGCGAAGTACAGCGCCGCCGGAGAATGGCGCTATCACCGGGAGAAGTGTGAAGCGGTGAAGGAGGAAGACAAGTGACACAGTTCATGGTCCGCATCCTGCGGGACACAGACGAAGACTACGCCGACGTGGTTGTGGATGCCGACGACGAGGCAGAGGCAAGGGAACTGGCGCTTGCTATCGTCAGGAAGAAACCGAGCCAGTGGTTTGATACGCCTCAGCCGCCGACATATTCAGTTGATGAGTCGAGTGATGTGGAAGAGTTTGATGGCTCTGAATATGAGAGTGCAACTCTATGATGGGCAACAAGTGGGTTCAGGCTTCCATCATCTTCGGTTTGGCTGTCGGTATCTGGATTGGCGGGTGGATCGCGCTCTTATGGCCGACACAGCCATTCCATCTTATCGTTCCTGTGCCAATCGGGCTGTGGGCAATGTGGGTTGGTGCTAATGCCCGAGGAACGGACGGATGGGGAGGTCCTTGGAATGGCCCCTGAGCTTCAATACTTCATCGCGTTTTGGGTATTTGCTGCTATCCTGTTCGCTGGAATGCTCATCCATGGAGCAAAAAACGATGATGGCCCGCACGGATGGTTTTTTTGACGGTCCTTGACGTCATGAAAGAATCGTCGCTCATGGACCACATGCCAAAGGCCCAAATGACCAACGCAGAGTTCCGCAGCATCAGAGAGAAGCTTGGCTTCACTCAAGCGGAACTCGCCGCATTTTTTGATTATGGTTCGCACGTTCGTATCTCAGAGTTTGAGCGCGCGACCAATCCTAAGCCAATCCCAGACGTGTTGGCACGCCTTATGCGAGCGTACGACGAGGGATACCGTCCGAAAGACTGGCCGAAATAATTAGTTTCACTCAATATTTCCTGCGGCACGTTGAACTGTCAGAACGATCTCATCTGGCGCATGGATCAGTCCTGGGTGGTTTTGTGCCAGTATCTCGACTATCGCCCATTTCGCCGCATTCATGTGGACTTGCCGAACATCTACTCGTCCGCTCTCTAAATTTTCGTATGTCCGTAGAGGAAGTCCCATCGCTATCGAAAAATCTTTCTGGGACATACAGGTAGATTGACGCAACGCCTTCAGTTCTTCAGCCGACATTGAATTCCACACTCCCTTTTGCTATTTTGGGAACCGGAGAGGTTGCAGCCTCTCCGGCCCCAGTTTAACGGCCGATGGAGATCGTTACTCTCCACTTGCCGAACCGGACTTGGACGGTGAGCTTGATGCTCATGGTATCCTCCAGTCGGGTTGCCGAAGCGGGTTTGCTTCGGTGATTTCTTTATGCCACCATTTTGGTGGTCGCGCAAGCGAAAACCACCATTTTGGTGGTAAAAAATAAAGCCGTCTGCCTTACAGGGCTGGCGGCTTTTTTTGTCTCTTATACGACGGGAGATTATCGCCGTTCTCACTTATCGGGGAACCATTTGCGCCACCTTGCGTTTTCTCCTCAAACAACAAAGAGGAGACATATCAATGGATTGGAACCGCGTAGAAGGTAACTGGAAACAGATGAAGGGAAAGGTTAAGGAGCAGTGGGGAAAACTCACCGACGACGACCTTGATGTCATCAATGGCAAGCGTGAGCAGCTGGAAGGCAAAATCCAGGAGCGCTATGGCTATGCGAAGGACCAGACCAAGAAAGACATCGACGACTGGTATGGTCGTCAGGGTTGGTAATGCTGGAACCTTAAGCGCGCCGGGCAGTTAGATAGGTCATGGCAGCGCGTTAGCGCAGCGGCTTTATCGTCGACCACGGATGTACTGGCGGCGCAGAGAAGCAAAAGAAAGGTCGGTGCAGAGATGCGCTGGCCTTTTTTGTGGGTCTGGTTGTATCTTTCCCGTCATTCAACTTTTATTTTGTTGCCTTAGGAGCTAAATATGTATTGAGCGAATTGAGAAGGAATCGGCAATGAAGAGAGTGAACCTTCTTGAATATTTTGAGTTGGCAGAAAGTGTGATGTCTGCAAAGTCCGGGCTGAGCACGAATTCTTCAACTGAGGTTGCCTCGATCTATTTTTCGATCTCCGGATTGCTACCGCGACTGAATACATTTCTTAGTGACGACAACGGGTTCTCTGCTTCTAAGCATGCTGCATCGGAACTTTTGGCAGGGGTAAGCGGGTGGATTGATGAGAAAGTCTTCCCGGGTGGAGGCTTTTCGAGTGAAAGATTTGATAAGAAGATTGATCCGTGGGAGTGGGCTCAACTAAGAAAGAAGGTTGAGGCGTTCCGCACAGTATTTGAGGCCGAGTGCCATGGCGTTGATGTTTATTCACTTGGCCAAATATCAATTTATAAAACGCAGACCCTCGTTTCGAACGGCGCAAAGATAATTCCAGAAGAGTACCATAGTGACATACCAGCAGAGGCGCTCGCTGAGTTCGACAATGCTGGCAAATGTTTAGCATTCGACTTGCCGACATCCTGCGGTTTTCATGCGTTGAGAGGGCTGGAACTCGTTATGGACGCATACCTGGCTGCGTTTGGCGTCAATACGAAGCGGCTGAGAAGTTGGAATATGTATATTCAGGCCGCGAAAAAACTGATCGATGATGACAAGGCAAATTCGAAACCGTCTCCAAAGGTCGCCGCGATGCTCGACAGGATGCGGGAATTAGATCGAAATCCTCTGATGCATCCGAGGGACACCCTCGATACCCTTTCGGCCGATCAGCTTTATAAGCTGTGCGCAATTACCGTTGGCGAAATTGTTCGCGACATCCGTAAGCTCAAGAGCGGCGGCGCTGTGGCAAAAATCGCAAACAACGCTGGCGCATCGCTTCCCTCCATGCAACTCGAAAAATAGCAAATACAACTTCTAATGCTGCACGCATAGCGCATTATTTATCCGTGCACTAACTGTGCACATACGGGCGGAGACACCCGCACAGCGCTGCCCGGTTGGTGCACGTTTAGTAGGGTATATATTTATATATACCCCTACACGTGCAACCGTGCAGGGCGGTGTGCCGCGCGCACGGTTCTCATGATGATTTATTCGGGCAACGAGCAGCGGGCAGAAGGGCGGTCGTGATGCAACCTGCATTTCGACTGGAACTCGAATCAAGGTGGTCGCATTTGCGTGTTAGAAGGAGGGCACCATGCCAGACAACGAAACGCAGCCGTACACCGTCGAGCAACTGCAACAGGAATATTCGGTCAGCCTGCCAAAGGCCGTCGAGGTCATGGATCGCTTTGGCGGAGATCGACGGACGATCAAGAAGCTGATGAAGCGATGTCCGCACCGCGGTGACGAGCACTAAAAAACGACCGGCGTTCAGCCGGTCTTTTCTTTTGGCCAAAAAATATTTCACAAATTGACTACCCGTTTTCACTCCTATCTCGGAAAGTATGTGTGTCGCCACCACGACAACACCACACGAGGAGGCCAGCATGCAGCAAACCACCCGCATCAATGGCAAGCGCGTCATCATCCGTACTTCGCCAAAAGGCACTGTCACTTTCGCAGACGCACCCATCAAGGAAAGCGAAGGGCAGGCGGCTCAGGTCCGCGCCCTGCGGTCGCTGCCGGAGTACGGCCGCCAGTTCCTGCTCGCGGGTGACATGAACAGTGCCAAGCGCGGTCCACGTGCCCAGGCTGACGCTATCGCGACTGGCATGACGCCTGGCGAAGCTGACCTGCGGATCTACCTCAAGGGCGGTGTGCTGCGGATGATCGAGAACAAGGTCGGCAAAGGTCGGCTGTCTCCGGCACAGGTCGCGCGCCACGCATCACTCGTCAGACTGGGGCACCCGGTTGAAGTGGTGCGCTTCACGTCCACAGGTGAAGCGGCAAGCAAGGCCGTATCGCTGGTGCGCCAGTGGCTTGCTGACAACGACAACACCAAGCAGCAGTAACCGGCGCCTACCAAGCGCCAGCACCACAGGGGAGACGAGTATGGCCAGACATGGATCACTTGCAGAACAGCTTGCAGCAGTTCGCCGTTATGTAACGACACCAGACCATGAACCCGAGCCGCTACAGACGAACTGGTCGGTTGTTGCCGCGAACGACAACAATCCGGATGATGTCGAGGGTCTCAAGCATGACCGCAAAAGGCTGGTCACTCCGTCGGTAGCGGAAATCATGAAGAACGTTGCATCAGGTGAAGTGGAGAAAAACGAAGAAGGACAGACGATTCGCATCGGTCGACTTCGTTTCAGTGACGGGAACCAGACCGAAAGAGCGTTCAGGCTTACGATCGACGGAGGCGTTGAGGAATATGCCGCAAGGATGCCAGCAGGTGCGATGCTTGGTTCACGCGACAAGGTTGACGTTGCGCTTGGCGGTGACGAAAACCCACGTGAGGTGATCGAAAGCAACAACTACTTCGCCGAGATGCTGGACACCAAGAAGCCCAGATACGTCACAGGGCACAGGCACAAGGGCATTCGCATCAATCTCAACCACGACGAAGCCAAGGCGCAGTTGGCCAGGGCTTACGCCAACACCGACATGAGCAAAGTTACTTTCACCCGCTGCCCTGACGGGCTGCCATGCGGCTCCGCCAAGATTGCCGATAGCTTTCTGGGAATGCAAAAGACCACATGCGCTGGCGGCGGCTCAATGATGTGGCAGGACATCGTCACTGCGATGGCTGATCGCAAGGAGTGGTTCGATGCGGTTGACGAGCTAAAGGACGAGGACAGGGCGACGCTGGAAGCGGCAAGGACTGCCAAGAACATGGCGGAACTCGGGGCGAAGGCTGGGCATCAAGGCAAGCAGGCTGAACGCCAAGGCAAGCGACGATTGATTGCAGCCAATGATAATCTGATGGCTGCGCTGCGAAAGGCATCATCATAGCGTCCCTTTCCGCGATCTCGGAGAGAGTAGGGTGAAGGGGGCGCAACTAAGTTGCGAACCCCACTGCACTCCGAGCGCTATGCGTCGGGCCCATCGCCATGCTGCACTCGTTGCATCCTCTGAGCTTTGGGTAACTATCACGTGGAGTAGAGCAGCCCGGTAGCTCGCCAGCCTCATAAGCTGGAGGCCGTGAGTTCAAATCTCACCTCCGCAACCAGTCAGCAGGACAGGCCGTGGACGCGTAAGCCCTGATAACCGAACCGCACAATGCGGCCTGCTTCCCCATCCCATGCGCGTTCTCCTCCGCTTGCATGGTGATCGTGCGGCCCGTTCCCTTAATTGGTAGAGCGGGCCGCTTTTGTTTTTCTTAATTGTTGGCGGTTCCTTACGGCCTAGTGTCAGGCCTACCAGGTCTCTGCAGATCATCTGGAATCGGAATGTCGGTGCCGCCGCCACCGCCATCGGTAGGCTGCGGCCGATCAGGCCCACTTTCCACTCTGGCTGTCATTTCTCCTTGGCGCGGAAAATCGAACTTGATACGGCGACCAGATACAGAGCCATGTCGATCTCTAATACGCTCTAGAACTTCTTCGGTGGGTGTGTAGCTTTCAAACTTGGCAACCAGATCGCGGCCAAGATTTAAAGTTTTATTGTCGGCGCTAAAAACGATGTCCGGACAATGCGGAATGCTTGGCGTATTTGGTTCTAATGGTGCCGACGGCTCTGTCGGAAACATAGGCTTTATCGCTATCACCTTTGCGTTGGGTCGCTGGGGCAGAAACTGTTCGGCGATGCTTGGTGCGCGAATGTGGCCGACCGTGTATCCGTCTAGGTTAATCGCTGCAAAGTCTTCACGTAACTTAATTATATCAACTTGCGGACAAGTCTGCTGGCCTGGAACCTGTGTTAAGCCGATCGACGGCAAAAGTAACGAACACCCAACCGCAAAGCCTATCGACGTGAAAATACGAGTGCTGACCATCAGTTCCCCCTGAACTATAGCAGATAAAATAAGAATTGCACTCGATGATGTGTTTGTCGAGAGCCGCGAACTTCTTTTTATGCTGGCACACCAATGCCCAAACCCTACGGCCGCTCGGCCGAAGCTGCGCTCTACCGTCGAATGTACAAGACGGCACGATGGCAGCGCTTACGTTTGGCGCAGCTTGCTGCCGAGCCGCTATGCCGGTTCTGCCTGGCTGTCGAGGATGTCACCGAGGCAACTACGTGTGACCACGTCAAGCCGCACAAGGGCGACGAGGCTTTGTTCTACGACCCGAACAACCTGCAATCACTTTGCGCTCCATGCCACGACAAGCTGAAGGCTCGCATCGAGCGAGGCCAACAGGCCGTGGTCATTGGTGTTGATGGATATCCCGTCGAGGTCGGTGGGTAGGGGGTGCCTCGAAAGTGGCCGACCGACCACCGCAGGACCGCCGGGGTAACGCAATTCAAGTGCAAACACAGATTTTTGCCTAGCGCGTGCGCAAGTGCGCGTGCGCGAGGGGATTCCGCATGTCTGAAAAGAAAAGCCGTGTCGACAGCGTTGATGAGGCCGTGAGGATTGCCTCTGCGGCTTCTGAGGATATCCAGTTTCCTGAAAACGTGCCGCTCGACGACGGCGACGTCCCATTTTTCAAGAATGTCATTGCCGAATATGCCCGCGCCGATTGGTCGGCGCACCAGCTTGAAATTGCCGCGATGCTTGCCCGCACGATGGCAGACCTAGTGAGGGAGCAAGACCTGCTTCGCACTGAGGGCTCGGTCGCAGTCACTGAAAAAGGGACGCCCGTAGCCAACCCACGGAAATCCGTAGTCCAGATGCACGCTTCTTCCATCCTTTCGTTTCGCCGATCACTGGCGCTGCATGCGCGCGCCGTACAAGGCGAGGCGAGGGACGCGGCCAAGCGGCGAGACCAAGCCAAGGAGATCGAGGCAGGCGCGAGCGTGGATGACGAACTCCTAGCCTAATCGAGGTTGTGAATGCTTTCTGAGGCCGTGGTCGGCGCCATCAAGTGCGGCCCGATCCCGGTTCTGCGCGACTGGCGCGGACTGCCGACGTCGGAGCTAACGCGCGGCGAGAAGATGTGCCGCTTCATCGAAGAATATTTGGTCGTGCCAGAGGGCGCTCTCGTCGGGCAGCCGATAAGGCTGCTGAACTTCCAGGTGGCCTTCATCCTGTCAGTCTATGACAACCCGAACGGCACGTCGCGAGCGTATTTGTCGATCGCACGTAAGAATTCAAAGACGGCTACCATTGCTTGCCTCTTGCTCGGCCACGTGATTGGCCCAGAGGCGTTTCCGAACAGCCGTATCATGTCCGGCGCGCGATCCCGCGACCAGGCTGCTGAAGTCTTTAACTACGCCAGCAAGATGCTGATGATGTCGCCGCGCCTGAAGGGGCTGTATCGCATCGTCCCATCCGGCAAGATGATTGTCGGCTTGCGCAAGAACGTCGTCTACCGCGCCAGTTCGGCGGAAGCCAAGAGCGCGCACGGCGGTTCGCCACTGGTCGCCATCCTCGACGAGGTTGGCCAGATCAAGGGCCCGCACGACGACTTTGTCGAAGCGATCGTCACGTCGCAAGGCGCATACGGCGACAAGGCGATGATCTTCGCTATCTCGACGCAGGCAGCGACTGACGGCGACCTTTTCTCGCGATGGCTGGATGATGCCGAGACATCAAAAGTACCACGAACGGTTTCGCACCTTTACACGGCTCCGGCTGATTGCGACGTCCTCGACGAGGAAGCGTGGCAGGCCGCGAACCCTGCGCTTGGCAAGTTCAAGTCCGTTTCATCGGTTCGCGACGACGCTGAGCGCGCGGCTCGTATGCCGACTGAGGAGGCCAGCTTCCGTTGGCTCCATCTCAACCAAAGGATCGATGCCAATGCACCGTTTGTGTCTCCGGCTATTTGGCGAGCGTGTAACGCTCGAGTTGTGGACTTTGATGGTCTCCCTGTGTTTGGTGGGCTCGATCTTTCTGAGGTGAGCGACTTGACTGCTCTGGTGCTCATGGCGCCGAAAGAGCAGGACGGAAAGACCACCTGGCACGTAAAGCCGACGTTCTGGCTGCCCGGCGACGGGATACGCGCGAAGGCAAAGGCCGACCGCGTGCCGTACGATGTGTGGCATAAGGATGGGCATCTCGAAGCCGCCCCAGGCAGAACCGTCGACTACGAGTTCGTCGCGCATTACCTGCGCGACCGCTTCGAAGAGATGGACATCCGCAAGATTGCGTTCGACCGGTGGAACTTCCGACATCTGAAGCCATGGCTGCAAAAGGCTGGCTTCACCGACGATCAGCTTGAGGGCGATGATGCTGTATTCCAGCCGTTTGGGCAGGGATTCCAGTCGATGTCGCCAGCTCTCCGCGAGCTCGAAAGCATCATCCTCAACGGCAACCTTGCCCACGGCGACCATCCAGTGCTGACGATGTGCATGATGAATGCCACCATCAAAGCGGATCCTGCCGGCAATCGAAAGCTCGTCAAACATAACCGCGAACGCCGCATCGACGGCGCAGTCGCCTTGGCAATGGCAACGGCGATGGCCGGAACCTACGAGGTCGGCGATAGCGGCGACTTGGACGACTTCGTCAACAATATCATCTCTGTCACCTGGTGACGGGCAACCTAGTGGTGAGGCCTGATGGGCTTTTTTGAGAGATGGGTCGGAAGGCCTATCAAGCTCACCGACGGCGAGTTCTGGAGAGGCTTCTTTGGCCTTGGCACCACGTCTGGGGAGACAGTCACGATTGAGAGCGCCCTTTCGCTCGATGCGGTCTGGGCATGCGTCAACCTCGTGCAGAACGCGGCCGGTACCCTTCCTTGCATCGTTTACGGCGAGGACGGCGTGACTGTCGACAAGAACGCTGCGCTTTACGAGCTTCTGCACGACATGCCGAACATGGACGACACTGCGCCAGAGTTCTGGTCGATGGCGGCGATGTGCCTGCTGCTCGACGGCAATTTCTTCGCCGAAAAGAAGATGAACGGCGAGCGCCTCGTTGCACTTAATCCGCTTCACCCTTTGAACGTGGATGTGTGTCGCTCCAAAGATGGGCGGAACACGCGCTACTACGAGGTGACGGAAGACGGCAAAAAGCGCCGAGTGCCAGAGGGCAAGATGTTTCACGTCCGCGGCGTCCGTTTGCCTGGCTGTGATCGCGGCATGTCGCCGATCGGCGTGGTGCGCAATACGGTCGGGAGTGCATTGGCGGGCGAGAAGGTCGCCGGCCGCATGTTCAAGAACGGCCTGCTTTCTTCGCTCATCGTTAGCTCGGATCAGATTCTGAAGCCTGAGCAGCGCAAGCAGATATCCGACACGCTGACGCAATTCGCCGGTGCCGAGAAGGCTGGTGGGGTGACGGTATTGGAGGCTGGCTTCAAGCCGTATCCGATGTCGATCAACCCAAAGGATGCTCAATTCCTTGAGGCGAGGCAGTACAGCGTCGAGCAGATCTGCCGCATTTTCGGCGTTCCTCCCGTGATGATTGGTCACGCGGCAAATGGCACCACGACCTGGGGCAGCGGCATTGAGCAGCTGATCCTCCAATTCACTAAAACCTGCATGCGGCCGATGCTCAAGCGCATCGAAGCGGCAATTTATCGTGACTTGCTGGACGCAAAGACGAGGAAGACCACGAAGGTGAAGTTCAACATGGAAGAACTCTTGCGCGGCGACAGCACGGCGCGAGCAGAATTCCTGTCGAAGATGGTCACGAACGGCATCTACCTCGTCGATGAGGCTCGCTCTTACGAAGACAAGGCGCCAGTGGACGGCGGCAACAAGGCCATCGTGAACGGCACGATGACGCGCCTCGATACGCTTGGGAAGACCGAAACTCCGGCGCCAACGCCAGCAGCGCGCGCTGCATAAGGGAAAATCATGAAGTTTGAACACCTGATTTCGGTCTTTTTGGCCGAGCCTTGGGCTATTCAGCGCGAAAAACTGGGCGTTTTGGCTGATGTTTTGGTGGCGCGGGCCGAAGGTGAGAAGCTGTTTTCGTCCGAGTTCGCCGCCTCAATCGACGAGGCCCGAGCGAAGGAAATCGCGGAATCGACCGGCAGCGTCGCCATAATCCCGGTTTATGGGGTTCTGGCCGATAAAATGGACCTGTTTTCCGCGATGAGCGGCGGCACGTCCTATGCCGGCATCAAGAAAGCGCTGCACAAAGCGCTTTCGAACGAGGATATCAAGGCTGTCGTGCTCGACATCGACAGCCCCGGCGGCACGGTGCCCGGCACTGACGAGCTCGCAACCGAAATTCGCAAGCTACGCGGTGGCGAAAAGCCGATCATTGCGCAGGTCAACAGCCTTGCGGCAAGCGCTGCTTACTGGATTGCGGCGTCGGCCGACGAAATTGTCGTCACACCTTCCGGCCGTGCTGGTTCGATCGGCGTTTATACCGCCCATGATGACCTGTCGGCTGCCCTTGATCAGCGCGGCATCAAGCGCACCTACATTTCAGCCGGCAAGCACAAGGTTGAGGGTAACGAGACCGAGCCGCTCGGCAAGGACACGCTGGCCCACGTGCAGGACGGTGTGAACCGCTCGTACAATCGCTTCGTTGCAGCTGTCGCCGAAGGGCGCGGCGTGACGGTCAGCAAGGTTGAGGATGGCTACGGTCAGGGGCGCGTTTTCTACGCAGAAGCCCTCATGGACCGCGGCATGGTCGACCGTGTTGCGACGCTTGACGAGACTTTGGCCCGCTACGGCGCCGACGTTGAACCTGCGCCAGTGAGGCGCATCAAAGCCGCCAACGCTGCGAAGGCTGAGGCAGCGCAGACGCTGGTCGAGAAGATGTCCGCTGGCGAGCAAATCACAAAGCGCGAGTTCGAAAACGGCATCAGGGGACTGATGGGGTTGTCGGGCTCTGAGGCAGAGCGGGCCGCTCGGCTCTACCTCAAAGATGGTCAGGGGGCTCCTGACGTCGAGACGGATGCTGCTGCTTTGGCAGCCATTGAACGGCTTATCGCCGAAGCAAAATCACCACTCATTCGATAAAGGAGCCACTCATGGCTGATAATCAACTTGCCGATAAGATCGGCGAGCTCGGTACTTCGCTTGCGTCCATCAAGGAGCAGGTGGGCAACCTCGCAACCGACTTTACCACGAAGCTTGCCGCCAACGGCGAAGTTTCGGCGGAGCTGAAGGAAAAGACTGACAAGGCTCTGTCTGAACTTGGCGACGTTACGACCCGCCTCGGCGAGATGGAGAAGCGAGCCGCTCGAGAAAACGAGATCGGCGAAAACGAGCAGAAGTCGCTAGGTGACCTCGTCATCGATTCTGCCGAGTTCAAGGCCGGAATGCTCACCGGCGCATCTCGTGGCTCGATTCGCGTGAAGGCCGACCGCGCTGCCATCACCTCTGCCAATACCACCGTCGGCGCCGGCCGCTCTCAGGGTACGTCTCTGGTTCCCGGCGCGCGTGTTCCTGGCATCTTTGGTCTGCCTGAGCGCCAGCTGACGATCCGCGACCTGGTTTTGCCCGGCCAGACTGCTTCGAGTTCGATCGAATACGTCAAGGAAACCGGCTACACGAACAACGCTGCACCGGTCGCTGAAACGACTGCGAAGCCTTATTCGGATCTGACGTTCGACATGACGTCCGCGCCGGTTCGTACGATCGCGCACCTGTTTAAGGCCTCCCGCCAGATCCTGGACGACGCGCCAGCGCTTCGCTCCTACATCGACGGCCGCGCTCGCTACGGTTTGCGCTTCGCCGAAGAAAATCAGCTGCTGAATGGCTCTGGCACCGGCCAGAACATCCATGGCCTGGTTCCGCAGGCTACCGCGTTCAACCCGGCGTTCGCTGCCGCAGACGAAACCGGCATCGACCGTCTCCGTCTGGCTGTTCTGCAGGTCGTTCTCGCTGAGTATCCGGCAACCGCGTTCGTTCTGAACCCGATCGACTGGGCGAAGATTGAGCTGACCAAGGACGCCGGCGGCAACTACATCATCGGCAACCCGCAGGGCTCGCTCACTCCGACGCTCTGGAACCTACCGGTTGTTTCGACGCAGGCCATGGCCGCAGGCGAGTTCCTCACCGGTGCGTTCAGCTTCGCAGCCCAGATCTTCGACCGCATGGAAATCGAGGTTCTGCTTTCCAGCGAGAACGTCGACGACTTCGAGAAGAACATGTTCACCATCCGCGCTGAAGAGCGTCTGGCGTTCGCAGTCTATCGCCCCGAGTCCTTCGTGACTGGCGATGTCGAAGGCGCCTGATTAATCTGAGGGGAGCTTCGGCTCCCCTTCCTTGAAAGGGAGTGAACATGACCGATTTTCTAGAAGTGAAAGCCAAGCGCACGTTTGCCGTTGGCAAAGAGCTAAAGAGCAAAAAGAGCGATCCATTCAAGGTCGAGGCGGGCGAGGCGAAGCAGCTCGAAGAGCTGGGCTTGGTAGACATCATCGGCGAGGTTAAGGCTGACGCCTCTGTTGAAGACGACGCCGCGGATGAAGCCGCTGACAAGCCGGTGATCTCCTCTGCTCGCTCGACGAAGAAGAAGGACAAACCCGATGCTGTCAACGAAGGTTCGTAAGCGCAGGGTCGCATCCTATATCGGCGCCGGTATCGTCAACGGTATCGGCTCGCCGGTGAATTCTATCGCGCCTGCAATCACGGGCACGGCGCAGGTTGGACAGACGCTAACGTCTACCGCCGGCACGTGGACCGGCTCGCCGACCTATGCACGGCAGTGGTTCGCGGCGGGCGTCGCAATCGCTGGAGCGACGGCGGCGACCTATGTTCCGGTCGTGGGTGACGTCGGCAAGGCCATCACGGTTCGCGTAACCGCCACGAATGCCAAGGGCAGCGTGCCTGTCACAAGCGCGCCGACTGCCGCAGTAGTGGCGGCCTGATATGGCCATTGTCGATCTCGAAACCGTCAAAAAGCATCTCCGTGTCTTTCATGAAGATGAAGATATGGAGATCGGCCTCTATCGCGACGCCGCTGAAAGCATCGTTACGCAGCATCTTGATCGCGAAGTCGTAGCCGCAGGCGAAACACCCACGGCCGCCGACGGCATCGCTGCAGCGCCGGCAATCGTGTCGGCAATCCTTCTCGTGACCGGCGATCTCTACGAGGTGCGCGAGCCAGACCCGAAGGCAGCGGGCGACGCGGTTCTTCCGCGAGCGGTACGGATGCTTCTGGCTCCGTGGCGTGTCTGGCGAACAGTTGCGGACGACTATGTGGCTCCGATTCCATGAACCGTTCGACTGGCGCCAGCCAGGCTTCACCATCGCCTATCCGCCTGGCCTCTACAACGTCACGCGCAAATGCGCCGCGGCTGCGATAGCGGCTAAGGCCGCTGAACCCACCAAGGATCGACCGAATGCCAAAACGCAAGAGATCCGGAGCGGGATCGCTCAGTGAGCGCATCGTTTTTGAGGCCGAGGTCGAGGGTGATGACGGGTATGGTGGCGTTGTCGTCGGCTTCGCGGAGCAATTCGTAGAGCCCGCACGTCTTGAGCCGCGCGTCGGCAGCGAGCCTGTCATCGCAAGCCGCCTTCAGGGCTTGCAGCCCTACACCATGACCGTCCGTAGCAACGAACGCACGCGCACCATCACGCCCGCGTGGCAGGCGCGGAATAAGCGGTCTGGCGTGGTCTACGCAATCAAGGCTGCGGTCAACATCGACGAGCGCAATCAGTGGATTGAACTGCTGGTGGTGCAGGGGGAAGCTTCGTGATTAAAGCAAAGGTTCTGGGCCGCGAGGCGCTAACGAAAAAGCTCAATCAGGTCGCTCCGCTCGCCAACAAATACGCCGCCGAAGCGAAGCTACAGATCGCTACCGAGGCCGCCGATAAAATCTCCGACCGGGCGCCGATAAGTAACAGCGCAACGGCTGGTGATTACGCCGCCTCGATACAGGGCGGCAAGATTTCTGACAGACCGAGCGCAAAGGCCCTCGTCGGAGCAACAGCCAGCAAGGATCCGGACGCGACCGGAGTTTTCGCTGCGTGGATTTGGCATTTTTTGGAATTTGGTACGCGGCCGCACAACGTTGCAAAGGGTGGCGGTACGGTTGCAGGCAAGAAGCAGGCGGCCGGCGCAAAGATGCACCCTGGCACGAGGGCGCAACCGCATATTTTCCCGACATGGCGCGCGTTTAGGGCCATGGCGAAAAAACGTATCAATGATGCCGTCTGGCGAGGCGTGAGGGAGGCCATGAAAAAGTAATGGCTAACCCAGATCTCGAACTCCAGGGCGCCATCGTTGCTAGACTAAAGGCGCGAGCCGGTCTGACGGCGAAGGTGGCTCAAAGGGTTTACGACAGGCCTCCCACCAACACTCCGTTTCCGTACGTCGAATACGGCGAAAGCCAAGTGATTAGAGATGACGTCGGCTGTCTGAAGTCGAACCTCATCTACGTGACGATCCACGTTTGGTCGCAATATTCCGGAGGCTTTAAGGAGCTGAAGGAAATCATTCACGAGGTCGTCGAGGCGTTGGATGAAGCACCCTTAGTGCTGCCCTCACATCGATTGATATCGATTACGCGGCAAGGCACCCGTCATTTCAAAGACCCGGATGAAGTTACGACGCATGGCGTCGTCGAATTTGTCGCGCGCGTCGAGACACCGGCCTGATTGGCCATTAACCCCTAAATTTTGAGGTTTACTCATGGCCGACGGTCAACAGATTGGTCGTACGCTGCTCATCCAGATCGGTGACGGCGAAACTCCTGAAGTCTTTTCGAACCTGTGCGGTCTCACGACCCGCAGTTTCAATATGTCCGCCAACGAGGTCGATACGACTATCACGGACTGCGTCAATCCGGCGAATACTCCGCAGAAAACGGCAGAGCCCGGCATCAAGAACCGCACGTTTTCCGGTTCAGGCAAGTTCGTGAAAAGTACTTCGAACACTGCGTTCATGGTCCACGTCAACGACGCCACGAAGTTCACTGCTAAGGTGATCGTTCCCGGTCTTGGTACTTACACCGGCCCTTGGTTCGTTTCTGAATTCGAGTTCAGCGGCGAGATGGAGGGCAACATGGAATTCACGGCCACGTTCGTTGCTGCTGGCGTTCTGACATTCGTTGCGGAGGTGTAATTTGGCCGATGCTGAAAAGCCGTTCCCGCTTGAAGTGAATGGTGCGCGAGGCGAAGTCGGCCTGTTCGTTGGCAAGGTGCCGCTGGTTATCGTTGCGGAGATGGGCGGTCTTGCCGCTGTGTCTTCGCGCCTTTCCTGCAAGAGCATGTCCGATTTGTTTCTTCGTCTTTCGGGCGTTGAACCGGCCGCTACCGTGGCAGCTTTAGATCTGCTTACCGTGCGTGGCGACAAGATCGCGGCCATCGGCGCGCTGAAGCTGAAGCACTTCGGCGCCGTGGCCAAGGCGATTTCCGAGGCGCTGTCTCATCATTTCGATGAGGACGACGAGGGAAACGGGGAAGCCGCTCAAAAGGCGGCATAGAAGAACCTTTCCCCTGGCGCGACTGGCAAAAGATCGCATTCGGCGGCCTCGGCTGGACCCCAGGAATATTCTGGTCGTCCAGCCTGACCGAGTTCACCCTTGCGGTGAAGGGCAAGGCCGAAGCGAACGGCGGCAAGAAAGCCGTGGCTCCCCCGTCAGACGCCGAGATGGACGAGTTGATCAAGAAGTATGGTGGTTAGGCTAAGCCGGGTTCGGCTTAGCTGAGCAGTCGACCGCGGCGAAGGTCGTGTTCTCATGATTCTTCACGCTTTCGCGGTAGACGCTGCATCCGGTAGCCTTTTCGATCGCTTTAGTGTTCCGAACCCAAACCATCGGATCGAGCATCAGGAATGACTGGTCTTTTGGATTGTTCGGCATCGCCTTGTAGGAGCCAGCCTTGTTGCCCATGGGGGAGACTGAGAATTCGATGCCGTCAATCTCGACGACTTGCCCGTTTGGATAGTACTGCTCCATTTTGGTGCAGCCCGTAAGGACTGCGGCCATTGAGGCCGCCATTGCCATCGCTTTTTTCATGGTACCCCCCAAAGATATTATGCTGGCTTTAGCTTAACAGCCGTACCCGTCGCCGCGACAAAGAGTATGCCTCCGGTGCCGCCGGTCGTCAGTTGATTGTAATCCAGGTCAACAGAGATGACGGCGTCCGCTCCGACCTCATAGGCTTCTGACCTAAGGCCATCCAAACATGCGAGACGTGCCTCTTTTAGTGAGGCTTGGGAAGCGTTTGCCCGACCACCCACAAAGTCCCGCCAATTGTTGGCCACGTCTTTGTAAATGCTCATGCCCAATGCGGCTTCCGACGCTACTATCGATATGACGCTCTCAACCTGCCGATTTGGCACGTCGATTGACGTCGTCATGATAATTGACTGCTTTTTTGCGTCGCCATCGCTCTTCGCGAGCACTTCCTCGCAGTCAACGCAGTGACCGTCCTTACCGCCCAGATAATAGTCCGAACCGCACCGTTTGCACTTGGGCATATCCATCCCTTTCGGCTCGCTCCTGGCGGGCCTTTTCACGTTAGGACACCGACTTGGCCGGTAATAATAATGATGATCTGATTATCTCAATCAGCACCGACCTTGCAACCGTAAAGCGTGCCCTAAACAGGCTGGTGTCGGACGTAGGCGCGGCATCCAGTGGCATTGAGAAACGTTTTGCCGCGACTGGGAAGTCGATCAACAATTCGCTCACCACGTCGATGCAGGATCGCATCAACAGTATGGTGGGTATTGGGACGACGGCAGCAAAAGAATGGAACGGGGTTCTCGCTGATCAGCAGAAAGAGCTTGATCGCCTCCGCGCCAAATACAGCCCGTTGTTCGCTACAATTTCTAATTATAGGAACGCCGTCGCCGAGATCCGGCAGGCACATGCTGCCGGCGCCATTTCTGCTAATGAGATGGCCTCGGCAATTCAACGGGAGCGACAGGCCGCCCTTGCTTCGACTGCGGCCATCAAGGGCCGTAACGCCGCACTGAAGGCAACAGTTACAACGAGTAGCGGCAACAGCTTCAATACCGCAAACATTGCCGCTCAGTTCCAGGACATCGGCGTGACGGCAGCGATGGGGATGTCACCCATCCAGATCGCCCTGCAGCAGGGCACCCAGCTTTCGGCCGTCCTGCAGCAGATTAAAGATAGCGGGCAGGGTGTCGGCCAAGGTCTTGCGGCTGCATTTGCGTCGGTAATTTCTCCGTTGTCGCTGGTAACGATCGGCGTCATCGCCGCAGGCACAGCGGCATTTCAGTACTTTTCGACGATAATGAGCGAAGGCGATAAGTCCGCCGAAGTGCTCAAAGAGCAGGCTGCGCTGATTGCTGCTGTCGCCGAACGCTGGGGCGATGCCGTCCCCGCTTTACGCGACTACGCTGACCAGCTGAAGCGTGCGCAGGACAATGCCGACCTCAGCAAGGGCGCTGACATTGTAAATACCAACACGCTTGCTGACGTCCGCAAAGAGGTCGAGAGCACACGCGCCACTATTGCTGATCTGGTCTCGCAACTTCAGTCTGCAGGTGAAGAAGCTGACGTTATCAAGAACCTCCAGTCAGCATTCAACGACTTCGCGAAGGCTGCCGAAGAAGGCAAGGCGCAGACTGAAGATGTGGACCGTGTGCAGTCGGCCCTCAGTGCGGCGATAAACAGCACCGGCATTCCTGCACTCGCTGAGTTCGCCAAATACTTTTCCACGCTATCGGCAGCTGCGCTGTCGGCCGCTGACAGCGTCCAGAAAGTCAACGACGCAACGTCTGTAGCAACCTCCAGGATCAATGATCCGAGGACGTGGCGCGGAGCAGGCCAGCAGGATTCACAATTCGGCGCAGACGCCACAATCCAAGGAACTCAGTTTCCCCTACCGGATAACGGCCCGACACCAGATCGACGCCCGTCCGATCTGGACACAGACAAAAACAGGGGTTTCGGCACACCCAAGCGGGCGAGAACTCCGCAAAAGACCGCATCCGACCGCTTCGCGGAAGACCTTCAGGCAGTTCGCGATCGAACCGAAGCGTTGCGCCAAGAAATGAACCTTATTGGCTTGTCCAATGAGGCTCAAGTCAAGCGCCGTACAGCCCTTGACCTAGAGCAAAAGGCACTCGCTGACCTTCGCGAAGAGGCGCGCAAGAAGGGCGAAAAAGACTTGGAAAGCATTACGCTTTCGCCCGACAAGATTGCCGCGATCGAGCAGGAGTCTGCTGCATATGCTCGGCAATCTGAGGCGCTTAGGAAAGCGCAAGAGGAACAGCAGAAGCTGAATGAGTGGAACAACGTCGCGAGAGATGCAACGCGCGGCTTTATCGACGATCTGATTCATGGCGAGAGTGCCGCGGACGCGTTTGCTGGCGCACTCAGTCGGATCGGCGACGCACTACTCGACGACGTGCTCGCCAGCTTGTTCAAGGTAAACAGTGCAGCTGGCGGCAGTGGCGGCCTCCTGAGTAGCTTCCTCGGCCTGTTTGGCGGCGGCGGGTTTGCTTCTCTTCCAATGACGGGGCCGGTTCCTACCGCAAGACCCGGCTTCTCAGATGGCGGCTATACCGGCGACGGTGGCAAATACCAGCCGGCCGGCGTCGTTCATAAAGGCGAGTACGTCTTTGACAAGGCTGCGGTTCAAGCTGCCGGCGGCCCCGCCGCGATGGAGGCAATGCGGCGCAATCTCAAAGGCTACGCCAACGGTGGCCCTGTCGGGATTTCGGTTCCGTCAATCCCGTCGCTGCGCCCGGCAAACGACAATGCCGTAAAGATCAACTACGCGCCTGTCATTGACGCGCGCGGGGCTGATGCTGAGGCTGTGGCCCGACTTGAGAGGGTAGTCGCAAAGCATGGCGCCGAAATGCAGGGCCGCGTCGAGGCGGCTGTGCGATCGGCTCAAAAACGAAACGTGAAGTTGGGGTAGGGCGACGCAGTGAAAAGCGAGGGTGGCGGGTTAGCCTGAGGCTTTCTCGTCTTTTGTTGGGATAAAGACGGTTTTCTTTCGACCTCTAGCCTTGATGCCGCCCTGAGTGAAAACCCGACCCGATATACTTTCCTTGGCTATTACCTTACTGAATTTGAGCATTTCCGCAGGATAGCTGATGATGCCATGATGCCTCACGGGCGCGCTTTTCACGATACGCCCCTCAGTGAAAAGATGTTCCACCTCGGAAGGCGGCGGCTCCGGTATCGTCTCAAAATAAAGAAAACTTTCTTCGCCGACCCCGCCGACCTCATGGCCATTTTCATCAAAGAAATGAAGTTCATCACCTATCATCGTAGCGATTCGAAGGGTCGAGGGCTGATTATGTAACCTGCGTCCAGATTTTCTAAACGCGTTACGTTCAACGTCTTCTTCAAGTGCGTCGGTATCAGTATCAGTATCAGCATCCGCAATTGGGGACTTGGCCGGATCTAATGCTTGGACATCTGTAGCCGTAGCCTCAACCTCGTTCATTCGCGCCAGAATTTCTTCCCGTTGCATCCGCAACGTTTTGATATCGCGCCTAGATAGCAACCATGCCCCGGCCCCTAAGACTGCGGGGACTAAAAAAAGGCTAAGACCTATGAGGGCGTACATCAAATGATCTCCATCAGGTATTTTCGACCTTGCAGGTGGAGGAAAAATGCCATCGACATACAAAATATAGCACCAATGCTGATGAACGCCAAACTTTCCAGCCTCCATTCCAAGCCATAGAGTAACGCAAGGGCCGGCGTCAGGATGCCTGATGTTATGCAGGCAGTCGAAGCTCGATCAAATGAGTTAGCTATAAATTTCGCCTGTTCGTTATGTTGGGCTGCCGAAATTTGTTTGGGCGCTGAGGCAGTGGACATCGAATTACGGTCTCGGTTCAGGCTTTGCGTCAGGGATAGCTTCGGTGGAAATCTACATGATTGCCCAGATGCGAAAATAAGCACACCCACACGCAAGAGTCGATCATAGGACTCGCGTTAAGAGTGATTTTTTGATTTCAATGCCTCTGTAAACGGGGGCGGGGAATCATGACCGAAAATTCAGATCACTTGGATAAAGAAATATCGGTTTCCGTCGCTTACAGCGACAACAGCATCAAAGCCGGCGCGAAAAGCAGATTTATTGCAGCGATCGACAGACTAGGTGGAAGCGTTGTGGATTCCGCGAATGCTGCGATAGAGTCGTACGCCGAAAAGCGGCGCGCAAAAACGAGAGGGGAGGTCAGGTTGATCGAGGCCATTACCGACTACGGTGTAGCTCAGCTTGGTGCCAACCCGCAAACCGCGGAGAGAGCCTTCCAACGACATTTCCGTAAGGTTTTGTCACAGCAAGAGAACATTGACTATGTCCTCCTTGAGGCAAAAGCCGATCTCGAACTAAACCCGCCGGCGGCCGACGACCTAGACCAGACTGAGGAGCTGTCCGAAGCGTTCATGGACCGGTTTGAAGAATACTCCTCGACTGCCACAACTGATGAGTTGCGTCAGCGATGGGGGCGCGTTTTGGCGTCTGAAGTGCGAAAGCCGGGAACCTTCTCAGGAAAAGTACTACGCGTAATCGATGAGATGGACACTGCTACAGCACAAATCTTTGAAGAAGTCTGCAAATCTAGGATAGATAACTTAGTCATCCGGTGCGTCTCCGGAGCTCTGCCATTCCTCGCTGCCGCTTCCCTAACAACAGCTGGTCTAATGTTAGAACCAGGTTTGGGGCAGGGTTTAGGGTTGCAGGAAGTGGACACGCCAGATGTGGGGAAAATTTGGGGATTTGCCACAGAATGGGGCATGATCGGCCTTCCTTTAGCGGTTAGACCTAAAGTCGAATACGAGGAATCTGCTTGCCTGCGAATCGAAAGTACCAAACCAAAAATCCCAGTTTACGTGCTAACTGATGTTGGAAGGGCCATTGCCTCAATTCTTCCAGACAACCAAGCAAATGCTTTTGAACGGTACGCGAGTATTCTAGAAACCGGTGTGGTTGCCGATTGGGTACGTCGTTACAAACCTAATGGTGCGAACGGATACGCGCTTGTGTCGGAGACACGGTTGTCGCTTTAGGGGTGACATATTGAAAACAGCGAGTTAGGCGGCTTACGCCGCCTGTATCATATGCGGTTCTGCATGCCATCGGTGTTTTGCATCATCGGCTTCATCGCTTCCCAGAGTGCGATGCATTTAGTTTTTCGGACGCCAGATAGATGTCTCGCCGGCCTTCTATAGTAAGACAAGTGGAGTAAATCTGCCTTCATTTATAGGCTTGGCACGTACGCTCTGCCTTCTTCAAGATCGCCTTTTGAGTGTCAATTGGAAGCTCTTTTTGCTCCGCAGTCTGACATCCAGCCAAAGCCACTAACGCTATAAGCAATGCAGTTCGTTTCACTGTAGCCCCCATGTCATCGGTTCGTCCTGACGATGAGCGTTGTTGTCATGCGTTGCCTCGTGAACCCACCGCAAAAAAACACGAACACAATCGGGAGTCGAGTCCCCGCAAGAGGCGGAATCCACAATGACAATCACGTACCCGCTCCCAACTTCCTTCTTCGATGAGTTCCCAGGCTGGTCGACCGAGTTTGAGCCGCTTTGGCGGCAAGAATATTCACGAACGACCGGCGGCCAGACGATCGGCAAGGATTTCGGTTCTCCGCTTTGGAAGATGACGGCTCAATCAAAGTCGCTCCGACCTAACGAGGTGGATTACTGGAGAGCTAGAATAATGAGTCTAGAAGGTGTCCTAAAGACCTTTCTGGCTTTTCCGAAATCTCGCTGTTTCCCTGTTGCCTATCCGAATGGAAGCTGGCCGACGGGAGGCGCGTTCGACGGCGTTGCGCAAGTCGCTACCATCGCCTCAAACCGCAAGGCCATTTCGCTATCGGGCTTACCCGCTGGCTACAAGGTCTCAATCGGCGATTACATCCAGATTGGCGACAAAGACCTGCATATGGTGATGGAGCCTATGACGGCCAGCGCTGGCGGCGTGACAACGCAGCTTGAGGTGCGCCCGCATCTTTGGCCGGGAGTGGTGGCGCCGGTCGCTGCCACGCTCGTTAAGCCTTCCTGCATCATGACCTTGTTGCCGGGAACGGTTTCGACCACCGCCGACAAAGACACTGGACGGGCTGTAGTCAGCTTTCAGGCGATTGAAGCCCGGTAGTCATTGAATCTTCACCCCGAAATGCGCGGCGATCATCTTCGATTCACGCGTGCCCTTGGCAACTTCACGATCAAAGCATTTCGCGTAGAGATCGGAACCCTTCTTGTCGCGGCAGGCGCGCTCGGCATTCCTGTGGACCGCTTTTTTCCAATCGAACGGCTCTGACTTTACGATGGGGCCTTGTTGGCAGGCAGTCAGGCACGCGGCCAATAGCGCGACGATTAAGTACTTCATGAAATCTCCGGAGCAAAATCTCAACGCGGTTGCACGTGTGCGTAACGAGCCATGATGCCGTCATAGAATTTTTTACGGCCGCGAACTTCTCGCTCGTAACACGTAGCAAACTGCTCCTTCCCTTTCGTGGTGCGGCAGTAGCGATCGGCGCCGTCTTCAATGGCCCTCTGCGCTTTCCATTCCGTAGGCGTTTGGGTCTGGCATGCGGTGAGCGTCAAAGCCGCAATGGCTAGAAAAAAGTACTTCATGAAATCCCCCAGTGACGGCGGGATTAATGCTCAACTTTAAGTCTGTGTCTAGGCCACCTCAGGTGGCTTTTTGGTGTCAGATCCCAACGGGAAATCAATGAGAAACATCTCAGCAGAAAACCTTGCTGCGCTTGGGGCGCGGCAACTGGTAGCGCGTGACTTCCTCTGGTTTGTTGCGCGCGATCGAGCGACTGGTGCGCCCGTCACTGATGGCATGTGGTCGGACGTCGGTAACGTTACGGCTGCAATTATCCACCCGGATACAGGCTTGCCAGTCACCCGTGACTGGTACGGCTCCGGCACGCTGGTGCAGATCGATGACATTCCATTGGTAGCCAACCTCTCGGTGCAAAACGTCAACATTCGCCTGTCGCAGGTGAGCGAACACGTTCAGACGCTTGTCCGCCTTTACGACTGTAAACAGGCTCGCGTCGAGATCTACCGCGGCTTGTTCGATCCGGATAGCCGCCAGATGGTGGCGCCTGCCGAATGTCGTTTCGTCGGTTTCGTCGACACCATCACGATCACGACGCCGAGTGAAAACGAAGAGGGCAGCGTGACGATGGTGTGCGCAAGCCACACACAGGAAATGACGCGATCCAATCCGGCCACACGCAGTCACGCCACCCAGGTTCTCCGCCAAGCTGGTGACGCATTCTATCAGGATGCGGACACTTCATCTGAATGGGAATTCTTCTGGGGTTCTGAAAAGGGCAAGGTCGCGACGCAGCCAAAGCGCAAGAAATTTCTTGGGATCTTCTGATGGATGTTCGATTTGCTACTGCCGAGGACCGCGACCGCGTGGTCGCATTGTTGCGCGAAAGCCATGACGCAGCTGGTTTCACATTTCCGTTTCAGGCAGCTTACGCGGACCAGCTGTTTCAGCAGCACATGCTTTCTCCGATGGCTTGTGTGTTGGTCGCAGGCGATCGTGCGCAGGGCGTTCTGATGGCCGCTGCTTTTGAGCATCCGTTCGGTGCTGGCCGCATTGCCAAGGAAACGGTCTGGTTCGTGTCGCCAGAGGCGCGCGGCCGGGGCGCGATCAAGATGCTCGACGCTTACGAGACATGGGCGCGATCAGTCGGCTGCGTCTCTGCCGGTATGGCATCACTGGCAACCAATGACGTCTCCATCCTCTACGAGAGGCGCGGCTACAGCGCTGTCGAAACACACTTCATGAAGCCGCTCTAGCGGCTAAGCGCGCGGATAGCGCAGCGCATCCCAAGGAAAATCGATGGCTATTTTTTCTGGTATCGCGACCGCGATTTCCGGCGCGATCTCGGCTGTCTCCAGTTTTATTGGTGGCCTCGGCGTCGTTGGCTCTTTCCTGCTGAAAACGGCCGTAGGCGTTGGCATAAGCCTGCTCGCCCAGTCGCTCGCCGGCAAGCCCAAAGATCCGACATTCTCCATCAACGGCACACTGCAAGGCGGCGGCGATATCTCGCGCTCCTTTATCATCGGTCGTACTGCGACTGCTGGCTCTCTCGTGTTCGTCAATACGTGGGGGCAGGATGGAGACACACCGAACGCCTATCTGACGCAGGTTATCGCTCTATCTGACATGCCGATCCGGGGTCTTGCTGAAGTCTGGGTCAACGGCGAGCGTGTAACACTCGGTGGCCTGACTGATCGCGGATATGCCGTCAACGAGTATCCGGACAGCCTCTGGGTCAAGTTCTACGATGGCACCCAGACGACTGCCGACAGCTTCCTGTTCACGTCGGTATCGAACGGCAACAGATGGTGGAATCCTGACCGTATCGGTAGGGGTGTTGCTTACGCGATCGTGACAGCTCGCGTTTCCAAGAACATGTTCTCCGGCGTGCCGTCATTCAAGTTCGTCCTTGAAGGCATGCGCCTCTACGATATCTCGCGGGACAGCACGCAAGGCGGTGTCGGCACCCATCGTTATGCCGATCCGGCGACGTGGGGCGGCGACGGCGACTTTCTGCCGGCGGTACAGATCTACAATCTGCTGCGCGGCATCAGCTACAACGGTCAGTGGTTTTACGGCCTGCAGAACATGGCGGCGGCCCGCCTCCCTGCTTTGGCGTGGATTGCGCAGATCGAGAAGCACCGCGCAGGCACGCTGGAATCGACAGGCTGGGTCAACACCTATCGGAGCGGTGGGGAAGTTCAGGTCGAGGCTCCGCTGACGTCTGCCGTTGAGGCATTGCTCACGGCCTGCCAAGGCAAGATCTCGGAAGTTGGTGGCGTCTATTACCTGCATTCTGGCGCTCCGGATGCTCCGGTTATCGCATTCACCGACGACGATATCTTGTCGACTGAAGAGCAGGAGTTCACGCCGTTCCTTGGATTGGCGGATACCATCAACGGTGTGTCGGCAAACTATCCTTCTCCGCAAGACGGCTGGGTATCAAAGACTGCGCCGCCGCTCTATCGAACTGATCTTGAAGCGATCGACGGCAATCGCCGTCTGATGGCCGACGTTGATCTGAACTTTGTTCCGTATGCGGAGCAGGTGCAGCGGCTGATGCGGTCGGCGCTAGAAGAGGCCCGACGCTTCCGCAGGCACACGATTGTTCTGCCTCCGAAATTCTGGGCCTATGCGACACCAGGTACGGTGTTTTCATGGACGTCAGAGCGTAACGGTTATATCGCGAAGCTGATGCGCCTCGACGGCGTGGCGGATCGCGCCAATCTCGATGTCATGGTCGACATCACCGAAGTTGATCCAGCCGACTACGATTGGAGTACGGATACAGACTTCAAACCTCCGGTTGATGGACAGCTCGGGGTAATTCGCCCATCACCACAAGCGATTGTTGATTGGTTCGCTGAACCCGCCACAATCAAAGACGCAGCGGGTGACGATAGGCGACCTGCCATCCGCCTGACTTGGGACAACACCGATGGACGCCTCGATGACGTCATTGGTATTGAGTACGAGGTCCGGCTTCAAGCCACGCTTGAAAAGGTAAGCGAGGGCCGAACAGACCAACCGCAGGTCGGCTCAATGCTCATCTCGCAGGGGCTGCTGCCGAATGAGAGCTACGTCGTTCGTGGCCGCTACATTCCCGGTGGCGACAGGCCTGTGTTGTGGTCTGGATTTATCCCGGTCATTACACCGAACGTACTTCTCTCCGACAAGGATGTGTTCGTTGACGTCGATCTTTCCGGCGTTGAAGAAGCTCTAGGCTGGCTCCGCAACAGCACCAGAACCGCTCAGGACGCCATTGACGGGCTGATTGCAGCGCAGATGGAATTGGCGACGGTTGCCTACAAAGACACCCGCAATCTCGCCAGAGAGCTTTCCGTGGAGCTGGGAGCGGCGCGCGCCGAATATCGCGAGGATATCCAGCTTGCCGTTAACGAAACCATGGCCGTCGCTGGTAAGGTGGAGACGTTGACGGCGGCACTAGGCGGCAGCTCCGCGTTCGTTAATATTGCCTGGGCGGCTTTAGCCACACCGGCAGGCTACGCGGCTCGGTATGGCGTGACGGCGGCTGTCAACGACGGTCAGTATCGTTCTGCGGCGCTATTGTTGGATGTACCAGCAAACCCGCTGAGCCCGACGCGCCTGGTCGGCTTCGCTGACCAATTTGTCATAGCCAGCGGCGATATGTCGGTAATCAAGCAGCCGTTCGTAGTTCAGGGCGGTGTGCTCTACGCCAACGACATCAGGGTCAACAAGCTATCGGCATTTACCTCCGTGCTCGGGAACGTCAACATTGAGGAAGCCTACATTGGCAACCTTCAGGTTGGTACCTCTAACATCGAGCCAGGCGCAATCACGCGGGTCGACGCCAATGCGAGAACTGACACTGGTACGTTTGATGTCACCGTGAGCCACGGCCAAGGATCACCGACTGTGCGTCTCGATATCGTAAGCAAGCTGATATCTGGCGGAACGGTCAACGGGAAGTCTCAGATTGTTACCCAAAATATCACCAACGGTGGCGAAGTGAGCAACTTCTGCATCTTCAACTCGACGGATGATGCCAGCGGATTCCGCTACGTTGGCAGCGACATTGTTCTCTACACTCCCTTGCCCAATCAGTCTCAGACAACGTTTCGAGTAACCGTGTCTGGCGGACCGTTCATCGGATCGGTCGATAGAACCATTTTGATCGCATCCACCTTCAAGCGCTGAGGAAATCCCATGACTACCGGCAACACGATGCAGGTCGACGCTCTCGTCGCCTTGCATGAAGCAGAAGTGCGCGAAGGCTTTTTGAAGCAGCGCACTCTGCTGTTATCCCAGCATCTTTCGATGCAGAAACAAGAAAACGAGATCCTTCTCGACAAGATCAACGGCCTTGAAGCCGATCTGCGCCTCGCTCGCGGTGAAGGCGAGACCAACGACGGAGCATCCCAATAATGGCGAACACCACCTGGTACGGCGACGGCACGGCAACCGTCGCTGTCGGCTCCCGCACGGTGACGGGTACTGACACAGGCTGGCTGACGGAAGTCGCCGGCCTGACCCCGATCAAGGCCGGTGATAAGTACGGCATTCACGTCGGTCGCCCGATCGTAATTGAATCCATCGATAGCGATACGCAGTTGACGCTTGCCGATAATTGGCCCGGACCAGCACAAACGAATGCGCCCTATAAGATTGAACTGACATCGCCTACTATTGCGGCGGTGGAGGCTATGCGGCGGCTGCTTGCTTCGCTGTCGAACGGCAATCTGGACAGCCTGTCCGAGATCACCGTCGGCACTGATGATATCCCGATCGGTATCGGTCCCGGCGTCTTTAGCACGATCAACAAGGCCGCGCTGGTTCAAGGCGTCGAATACGACGCATTCGTACCGAACCTTGCGGGCAGGGCGGCTTATAACGGTGCTGCTGCTGGCTTCGCCGTTCTCGTTATCGATATCGGCGATGGCAGATCGGCGCTCTATTTCAAGAACTCGGTAACGTCGGGGGATTGGAGTGCGCCGTCCTATGTGACCGGTCCTGTAGGTCCAACGGGCGTGACGTGGCGTGGTAACTACAGCGCTGGAACGGCCTATGTCGTCCGTGACATCGTTCAATTCGGGGGCTCAACTTGGTACGCGAAGGTTGCCACGACTGGCAATGCGCCTCCGACGTTACCAACCACGGAAAACACACAGTGGATTCTGTTCGCTCGCTCTGGGACTGCTGGCGTAGTCGATCGTGGAACCTATAGCGGCGCGACGGCCTATGACGCGAATGACATCGTTCTCAACAACGGCTCGACATGGCTTGCGCTTCAGCCGACCACGGGCAATGCGCCTCCGACGTTGCCGACCGAAAATGATGCCTACTGGCGCTTGCTGGCTCGGAAGGGGACGGATGGATCGGGTACGGGTGATGTTGTTGGGCCTGCCGGCGGTGTTGCGATCAATGACTTGGCGGTCTTTGCTGACAATACTGGCAAGCTCCTCAAGAAGGCACCAAACAACGTCGTCGGCAATGCGCTTTTGTCACAGCTCACCGCGCCTGCAATCAAAGGACGGCTGACGGCGGGCACTGGCAATGTGGAGGATTTGACTCCGGCGCAGGCACGTCAGGTTTTGGGTGGGTGGGAATTCATCGGTTCATACAGTCTTGCAGGACTGAGTGCTTTGGATGTCACCAATCTCGGGGCGTACAGAACTCTTAGAATAAACGCTTCAGCCGTTTTTAATGCAAATACTGACATGAGTATTCGTTTTTCTGAAAATAACGGAAGTGCATTTGGCGCCGATAGTGATGAATTCAGATACACGTTTGTAGGAACCAGAGCGCCGACATCAGGCTCAACACCAGTCGGACAAACGGAAGACGGCGCTAGTTCTGGTGTCCTCTTTTTATATCATGGCGGCGATACCGGTTGGCCCGCTTTAGCGGAATGCGTCATATATGAATTCAATCAAGCGAGAAACACAGGAGTGTTTGTCAATAGTAGAATTAACACGAACACTGACAGATATGTTCGCGTGATCGGTTCAGCACACAAACGTGCAACTGCACAAAATGCTATTCGATTTTCATTAAATTCTTCAACTGTTCAATCCGGTTTGATTCACATTGAAGGAATTCGCGGATGAATATTGCGATATTCAACGCCGAAACAGGCGAAGCAACTGAACGCCCGATGACCGACGACGAGATCGCCGAAATTGGGATTCCCCCTGAACCAATTCCTCCCACCATCACCGACTATGAAAACGCCATCCAAGAACTCGTTGACAGCAGCGCTCGTGAGCGTCAGTTCCGCGATGGTGTGACGTTGGCTTCCTACACGGCGTCTACCAAACCGAAGTGGGCGGCAGAAGCCCAGGCCTTTGTCGCATGGCGCGATAACGTCTGGTTTTACGCTAACGGTGAGCTTGCGAAAGTTCAGGCAGGCCAGCGACCACAACCTACTGTCGACCAGTTCCTTGCCGAGATCTCGCCTATCGCTTGGCCATAGGGATACCCGGGCAAATTTTGAAACTGTGCAGTGCAAGACCAAGAGGCCTCGTGTCAGTACTGGAGGGCTCCAAGGAGTTCGGAGCCGAATGGAATTTTGGCCTGAATTCGAATAGGATCGTCGGTGGAGCTTTATCATTCACTTTTTGTTGGATTATCTCCAGCGGGATAGTCAACTCCCTCTGTCCGCGTTTATCTTCATTTGTGAACGTCCAATCGGCAATTGGTATTCCTTCCACAGAAACGGCAACTCTCTGGGCTGCTTGTTTGCCGAGCAGAAGAGCATCGACATCAAAACTCAAGCTGATTTCCGATTGAGGTACAAAAGGAATTACCAGTGATAAGGTGTGGCTTTCACCGAGGCCCCATACTCCCCAGTCCTCGATGTCAGCCCACCCTTCTTTGAGGTAAGTTTTCAGAATATGGGGCGGTACCCAAGACCCAACGGACAACTCATGAAGCCGTCCCATTCGCCAATTGTTGAATTGGTCGGATGATGTGCGCGCCTTCCGAACTATTGCGCTGCCACCTGCGTCCGCAATTGGCATAAGACATTCTGGCTTGTCGGAAAAGAACTCATCGGCCGCGCTCTCTGCCCCATCCCAATGGAGGCTGGAGTAATCATGGATGATTATAAATCCGCCCTCCGACATCCGCGGGTAGAAATATTCCAGCGCGCTCATCATAGGACTGTACAAGTCACAATCCAGATGAACCGCTGCAAACCTCCTGTCGTCGGGAATTTGCGCCGCCGATTCTGGGAAGTAACCCTTTACGTACACAACGTTTTCCTCACCCACAAAATTCCGGACGGTTTCAAGCGATGTGTCGGAAAATTGGTGTGGGATCGCTTCATCAATCCCCTTCAGGTCTTTGGGGTCGAAGCCCTCAAACGTGTCAAACAAGTAAGCGGTCCGATCAAGAATCCGCGCAAAGCTGGCCAGAATGTAAGCTGTATTGCCCCTATAAACCCCGAGTTCAGCCAAATCTCCTTGGATGTTCTCTTTCCTTATTTGGTCATAGATAAGGGTAAAAGTGAAGAAACGGCCCATATCTCCCTTGTTGTTATCTTCATTATGAAAGAACCCATCAGTTAGAGCGGCTAGGTTGAGGCTCTTCTCAAATTTCTCATAACGATGAACGTTGACGGAATAGCGATGCGGGATGATCGAAGAAAAGTCTGATGGCCATTTCTGCTCATCGAGCCCTTTTTTGGGGGCCATGGAAACTTTCCTGATTAGACGCGAAATAAGTTTCATCTGCGCTCCAGTTTCAGCTTTGTCAGTTGAACCGGATTCGGCTCGTCTCGTTCAAAAAACCAGAAAAACTAAAATCGGTATAACCGGCTGATGTCAACCACTGCGCGTAGATGACACAACTAACACGGTACCGATAACCCACAATCAGGCGCAGAAGCAAAAAAAAGAGGCCCGCAGCGGCTGGGGTCTGCTGCGGGCCTCTGTCAGGTCGCTGGGCGGAGCGACCACGCGCAAGGTGGCCTCGGCCGCATGAACCGCAGATGAACGACTCGCCTCTGCTCTGGGGCGAGAAGCGACCCGTAAAAATCAGGAATCCCAAATGCCAATCACTAAAATCTCCACACAGGGGAGGGCTTTCGTGCGTCTGCACGAGGGCAATCCACTTACCTGCTACCTCGACCCTGTCGGTATTCCGACGATCGGTACGGGCTTCACGATGCGCAGCGGTTCAGTTCGCCGCGAACTCGCCAAGATCGGCATCACGAAGCTTGTCCCAGGTAAGACCAAGATCACCGCATCGCAGAGCGATGTCATCCTCGACGCTGTTCTCGCTGCCGAGTACGTACCTGCCGTCGTTGCCGGTTCGCCCGAGAATCGCAAACAGCATGAGCTGGACGCTGCTGCATCCGTGACGTTCAACCTCGGCGTCGGCGCGATGAATTGGACGTGGGCTGATCTCTGGCGCAAAGGCCAGATCCAGAAGGCCGCCGCTCATCTCGCAAGCAACTACAACACTGCGAAAGGCAAGAAACTGCCTGGCCTCGTGCGCCGTCGCAAGGAAGAGGCTCTTCTATTCGAGAGAGGCATCTATACCGGGGTTGGCGTGACGAAGGAGGCCACCGCTGAGCCACCAGTCAAGCCAGATCCAGTTGTGAAGGAAGCGCAGGAGCTGCTCACGACTGCTGGCCTCAATCCAGGCGCTATCGACGGCTGGATGGGCGAGAAGACCAAGGCTGCCGTGATCGCATACCAGAAGGCTCACCCGCACCTCATCGCTGACGGCATCATCGGTCCTGCCACCATCGCACAGCTTCGTCGCGACGCAGGCGCGGCCAAGGACGTAGTTACAAAAGGCGCAAGCTCTGCGGCTGGTTCTGGATTGCTCGCCTTCACTGCAGGCCTCCCATGGGGCTGGATAGCCGCAGGTGTGCTTGTGGCGGTTGTCGGCTACGTGGCTTACCGCAACCGCGATGTGATCGCACGCCGGTGGAATAGCTGGCGCGGCAAGGAGGTGGTGGTTTGATGATCATCGCCAAGCTTAAAGGCTACCTAGCCGCAATCGGCACGGCGCTCGCGATCCTTGCGGGCGTCTTTTTGTATGGCCAGCGGGCAGGGCGCACCGCGGCGAAGGACGAGCAGGCTGCGGCGAATGCCAAGGCTATCAAGAAGGCCGGGGACGTCGAGCATGAAATCAAAAATCTTGGCGACGATGATGTTGATCGTCGTCTTACTCAGTGGATGCGCGACAAGCGGTAATTACTGCGACATCGCGCGACCGGTGCGGCCCTCCTTCGAGGATAGCCTCACGAGCGAAACGAAGCGGCAAATCCTCACCGAGAATGAGAAGCTGCAAAAGCTTTGCGGGGTGAAGCCATGACCGGCCCCGAGATCATGGCTGTCGCCGTCTTCATCATCACGGTTTTCGGCTTTCTCTTCGGCCTCTGGAAATACGTCGATGCGAAGATCAGCGCCGCCAAGATGGAGGCGTCTGGCGCCGCCTCTGCGGCTTCGGCAATGGCGTCCCTTGCGAGGGAAGAGCTCGCGGCTCACCGCCTGCATGTGGCGGAAACCTACGTCTCAAAGTCCGGCCTTCGCGAACAGACTGAGCAGATCATGGGCGCTATCGGCGCCGTGAAGGATGCCGTCGACAAGATGACCTTGCGCGTGGATCGCATCGTCGAAAATCAATCAAAGCCGCGCGCGACGCGGGCTTCCTGATTTAGCCCGCTTGCCGAGAGGTAAGCGGGTTTTTTGTTGCGATAATAAGAGGAACTCCGGCCCGACGCGTCATCTTTTGATCGAGCTCGTCGTTACATAATCCGCGTCAACAGTCTTGTTGGCGTTGTGTGAAACGGCAACAGCAGCAAAAACAACCAGGCCGCATAGTGGTATCGCAAAAAGCACGGCGGCATTGATCAGAAACCGGTAAGGCATAAAAAGACCCTCTATGGCGAAGGTTACCTCGTTCTGGTGAATAAGTCGTTTACCGCGATGAGCAAAACAAAACCCGCCGAGTGTGGCGGGCTAGTTGGGAAAAGCCGCGCGTACTGAATACATTTCGCGCTTGGTTTCAGCGTGCCATAGCAGCGTAAACGGCTGGTAAAGGGCTGGAAAAAAGAAACCCTCCGGCGTGGAAATCGCCATATGCTCGCACTCTTCGTTTGTGCGATATTCAAAGCCGATTTTCGTATTCTTTCGCTCTGAACGCGACTGATACAGCGCTAAATATCTGAATGAATGACTCGATCACGACGGTGTAAATCGCGGGGATGATGATTATAATCAGTGGGGAATTGAGAGAGCGGGACGCTATGGTGCCGCATGTGTTGCACGTCACATCTGAAAAAAATAAGAATCTAAATGACAAGAATATAAAGATCGTGGCTACAAAGGGCGTCGCGATATTACTTTTTGTAAAATTTGCCGGAACACGCTCCTTGAAGATAATAAATCTCGATGAAATGGCAACGAGCACCGCTATAGTGGCAACGAGCATGACGATATTGGCTACGACAAAGAACGACCCTTTGCCGGGTTTAACAGTCTCAAAATCTCGATATCTTTCGAGCATGAAAGAAAAGACATTAGGGACTGTAGTGGGCGGCTCAATCGTATTCAGAGCTACAACTGATATGTCCGTAAAGTAGAGAAGACATAGCGCAGGCATAAAGAATAAATTAAAGTATTTTATCAACCTGAAAACTTTTTCGTCAAAATACTTTGAGGCTCCTCTCGGTAATATTGGACTTATCCACTTTTTCACGCGCGTCATTCTTTCTATTGGGGCAGCACCTGAAATATCATGCCGTTCTAAGGTTCTCAATCATATCCCGCTGCGGATAATGCGCCCAGCAATGCCAGGTGGATTTCTCGGCCTTTGATCGAGAATACCCGAAGCCGCCCCATTTCTTGCAGCCAGGATGCTCGCAATAGTGATCCTCGTGAATGCCGTCGCTGTTTTTGGATTGGTCGCTCATATGGTGGTGGTTCCAGTGATGTCTATGGGCTCGTTAGATGGTTCAATCAACGGCCAGCGAACTTTCTTTTTCCATTTGTCCAAAGCATCCTCAGCGGAGGAACAAAAGACCCATTCGATGAATGCGTCTGAAATGTTAGGGTGGTCGTATAGGATGGCAGCGATCCCCTTACGCTGGCTGAACAAAATCTCCGTTCTTGCTCCTGTCGGTATGTCGTCATCGTCAGCGAGTAATTCTGTGGCAACGTAACCGGTGAAGGCTGTAAGGTCAGAATCACGGTCGACTTCATCGAGGATGCGCGGATCAAGGTCGTCGTGGCTGGCTTTCGTTGCGCCCACGAAGTCGCCTTCATTCGGCGGGAATTTTGCGTATACGCCATGTTTTTCAAGCAGGTATGGACGAATGCGCATGTTTGCCTCCTATCCAAATAGATCCTGTTGCGGCCTTTCTTCCTCAACTGGTAGCAGCACGAGGCCGTCGTCAGGCAATGGCCGCTGAAGTACTTTCGCTTCCTCCCATGGCGCCGTAAGCCATGTCTCAATTTCATCTTTGTTTGTCAGGATTACCGGCATGGCCTTCGGGTGGATCGGTTTAACAATGCCGTTCGGGTCGGTCGTCATGAACGCAAAAAGCTGATGATCGCCTTCGCGCGGGTTCTTCATCGATCCCCGAACACCATGCCAGTCCGTCCAAATGCCGGCGAAGAAGGCGAGGGGTGTTTCTTCGTTGATCGCAAACCAGCGCTTCGTCTTCCGGGGTTTGGTATCTTCCCATTCGCAAAAGGTCGTCCACGGAACCACGCAGCGGTTCTCTGGTCGAAGCCAGCGCCGCCAGTGAGGTGAAGTGACGTTGCGGATGTTGGTGACGCCGGTGTCAGGCTTGCCTTGTGTGACGAACTGCGGCGAGGGCATACCCCACGTTAGGCCGACCAACTCCCTGCCGGTTTCACCGTTCCGCACCACTGGTGCCGGCCGATCTGGATAGACCTCAACGTCTGGCTCCAGATTAAGCCGCTCCTGCATGGTACCCACGATGTCGCGGATAGATTCCTGATTGGTCTTCACACGGTACAGATTACACATGCTCACCTCGGCATCTTGGCTATGGTGATTTTGACGTCACCCTTGGTGTTGCACCTTTTGCACTTTAGCCGCTTGGCAATGTCGTCGACGGTAATATCGGTTTTAGCCACGCGGTTCAGTTGCCAATGCTGGATATTTGAAACGTGACCGCAGTAGTTGCACTTGGCAACGATAATCTCCCAGTTCCGGATTTCCTTGACCTTAACGGCCGTCGGCGGCGCTTGTTTCAATGTTTCGATGAGGCTGCCTGCGCGGGCGTGGTATCTAAGTCTGCATCGATCCGAAAATCCTTCGAAGGGGCGGGGGCATTTGATTATATCTTTCGCTATCTTGCTGAGCAGGGATGGCATTGAATGGTCGCCATATTCGATCATAAGCTCTCCCGAGCAGATGAATTTGAGAAGCTCGCAATCCTCGCATAAAACTCCGACAGGCTCGCCGCCATATTCGGACAGCACATAAGCTCCTTTACCTGGCATCTCGATCAGCGTCCGGCTTCCATCCTCTCGTAAATCCTGTGCCCATCGCAGCCGTCGCCAGAGCGAGTTGCATCCTCAGATGCAGAATGTCCTCCATGAGCGTCTCAATGGCGGCTCGGCTATCTCCATCGTGCCATGCAATGATGTGGTCCACCGGATCTGCTTCGGGTTCTCGTCTTTCTGGGCGCACGTTCTCATTCTCCTTCTTCAGAGCCGCAAAAACTTCCCTTGTCATGAAAAAGGCGCGCGCCCCCGCGCCGGTAAATCAGTCTGGCATCAAGTCCGAGATCTGCCCATGTGAAACCAGCAGGCGCGGGTTGCCCATCGACCCGCTTTCATCATCCACAGTGACAGCGTACGCCGCCACGCCGATGTGGCGCGATGCCATTGCGCCGGCCATTTTTTCCGCGGATGCGGCGTTAGAGGCGGGTCTCATTTCGCCAGGCACAATGCCCGCGCGGCCTTTTTTAAACTGCACTACGATGATTTTTTCTTCATCGGCCATCTCGCGTACTCCTCGTTTGTTCTACAAATGTTCTCATTTTAGAGAGGAGTCAAGCGGAGTCTTGCATCGGACTATACAGGGCGGCGTGTAGTTGGAAACGTGCGTGGCTTAGCCATGCTTGCTAAGTTTTTGCGTGATTTTTTTAAACAAATACATTCGCATTGGTGTTTCTAAATATGAATATGATAAGCCAGATAAGGCCAACGATGCGATAAAAATTGCGGCGAGCCTTATTTCTGGCTGCGAGCTGCCACCTAGCAAGTCGTATAATTCTTTTACAGGCCAGTGCAGGATGTAGAGAGAATAGGAAATTTTCCCGAGATAATGCAGTGTTTTACCTGATAGAATTCGGGATGTCAGGGAATCTCCGCTGGAAATGCCAAGAACTAAAAAGGGCGCTAAGGGTACGATGAGGGCGACATCAACCACACCAAACATCCGGCCAACTAGAATAAGCGCAGCGACAAGCACTACAATGTCAACCATCTCGATTGCGCCATTCAAAATTGCGGGTGCATTGGTATAGAGGGTATAAACCAGCCATCCACAGGTGAACATGCAGATTCCCCGCACTATCGCGACCCAATGTATCCAGGGCCCTGTTGCCGGCGGAACAAGATGTGAATAAACCCCCGGATTCATGAAAAGTACATAGAATGCGTAGGTGAAACCGCTGAGCACAAGAATAATTGCCAAACGCCATTTTGGGCTTAAAGATCCAGCTGGCATTGTTATGGCGAACAAGATGGGGAAAATTGCAACATAGCAAAATGCCTCAATTGAGAGCGACCACATCGGCGCTATCCAGTGAACGCTGGAACCGATTACAGGAAGGGCATTTATCATGAGCAGTTGGCGCACGAAGTCACCAATGAATTCTATTGGCCCATAGGCCGAAAAATTGTTTAAGTTCCAAAAAGCGCTATAAATTGTACATAAAATCAGCGCTATTGCACAAAGCGGATAGACCCTCGCAAACCTAGCAGCCAAAAAAGCTTTCCAATTCAATTGCCGAGCCGATTCTATACGATAGGCGAGAGATAGCGTGAAACCGCTTAAACAAAAGAAGATATCAACGGCCTGATTGTGGAATGCAAATAAACTTAACGGTGCAACGCCTCCGATATGGAGCAGCGCAACATCTGTAGCCGCAACGCCTCGCAGGCCAGTCAGCGCACGAATCTCTCCAACTTTTGGCTTTGGTGCTGAATCGCTTGACTGCGTCCGAGTACAGTATTCCGTCTTCACCGAGCTTCCTTTCGCTAGTGGGAATTGCGTGTTAGCACATGAAACACTCGGCTGGAATTTTTCGTGCGGTATCTTTGTACATAAACAGCAAGTCGCATACCCATACATTACTCGTTGATTCTTGACAAATTTGTAAAAAGAGTATAGCGTGAATATCGGCCTAACCAGCCGCTCGGCAACCAACCGGGACCACCACATTGGCGCAAGACGCCAGAAAGAGGGGATATCATGCTCAGACGATTCCTGCGTGCATTATTGCGGCGTTCGCCGACAGCATTCCTCGTTGCTTTATTCCTCGTCGTCGCCGCTACCTCTGCGGCCGCGTACGCGCTCCTTCCTCCGCCCAATTTGCCGGCGACCGAGAGCGCCACCGTCAAAATCCAAGTCAACGACGCCCACGGCTCCGGCGTCCACATAGGCGACGGCTTTATCGTCACTGCTGCACACGTCGTCGGCGACGCTAAAGAGGTCCAGATGAAGGCGAAGGACGCCGAGTTCCGCAAGGCGGACGTCCTTTGGGTCAATAAGGCCAACGACATCGCACTGCTGCGCACGTCGTCGGACGGCTTAGGGATTGCTCACCTTTCCTGCCGCTCGGTGAATGCTGGCGATCCTATCGTTGCCTACGGCAATCCCCTGCAAATCGAATTCGTTGCCGCGTACGGCAAGATTGCCGGCGAGCCTCGCAAAACAGGTCCGTGGAACGCTGTCTATGTGACCGACATCACGACCGTGATGGGGCAATCAGGCGGGCCTGTCTTTACGGACAAGGGCGACCTGATCGGCATCACCGTCGGCGTCATGGCGGCGCCTATTGGCTTCTCAGGCTCGCTGGTTGGATATGGGTATGTCGTGCCTTCGACTGCTGTTTGTGAGTTGTTGGCGCGGAAGTAAAATCATCAGGCCGCCCACCAAGCGGCCTCAACCACCACCTCGAGGAGAGCGCATGCTACCTACCGAAGAACTCCGCCGAAGAGTCGACGCTTACCGTGAACACGGCACGCTTATCAAAGCAGCTGCTGCCCTTGGCATCGGCAAGTCTGCGCTTGCTGAGAGCGTGAAGCGCGCTGCTGAGGCTGGCATGCTTGGCACTGAGCCTGTCTTGCCAGGATTCCGCATCAGCCGCATCAGCAACACGCCGAGCGGCACGTTCATCCAGCAAGCGCCCGAGCGTGGTGAGCGTTTCGAAGTGCCAGCTGGCCATGTTGTCAAAGGCGTGTCTGCCCTCGTCGATGCTAACGGGCGAGTTATCCAACAATGGCAGAAGACGGCGGTGGAGGCAGAAGGCCAGCTTGCCGCCTTTCAAGCAATGGTCGACGGCCTCAAGGAAGATCTTCCCCGTATCACGATCATGCCCGCGCCGCAGCACGTCGAAGAAGATTTGCTCAACCAGTTCGTTGTGACAGACAGCCATTTCGGAATGCTCGCTCACCGCGAGGAGACAGGCGCTGACTACGATCTTCGTCTGGCCGAGCAGTTGCTGCTAGATTGGTTTGCCGCCGCCGTGGCAGGTGCTCCGCAGGCGCACACAGCCGTTCTTGCACAGCTCGGAGACCTTTTACACCACGACGCCCTCGAGAGCGTCACGCCTGCACATAAGCACGTCCTCGATGCCGATTCCCGCCTTCATAAGGTGGTCCGCGTCGTCATCAGAACACTACGGCGCGTCGTCGACATGCTGCTACAGAAGCACAAGCACGTTCACGTCGTGATGGCGTCTGGCAATCACGATCCTGCCTCATCTGTTTGGGTTCGAGAGCTTCTTGCGACGATTTATGAGAACGAGCCGCGCGTGACGGTCGATACCAGCCCGATGCTGTATTATGCCTACAAGTGGGGAGACACAGCGCTGTTCTATCACCACGGCCATAAGCGCGGCGTGGCCCAGGTCGACGCTACGCTCGCAGGCACGTTCCGCGAGATGTTCGGCGCCTCGAAATACGCCTTCGCTCATGTGGGCCACCTGCACAGCGATGAAGGCCGCAAGTCGGCGCTGATGTATGTCGAGCGCCATGAGACGCTTGCCGCTCCTGATGCTTACGCTGCTGGCGGTGGATGGCTGTCCGGTCGATCTGCCAAGGTCATCACGTATTCGCGCCGATATGGCGAAGTGGCTCGGGCGACGTTGCGGCCGGAGATGGTTGCTGGTCGGTATTCGGCTGCGAATGACAATGAGCCGGTGAAGGCGGCGGCGTGACGCCCTAGCGAACATACCAGTATCCGCCAGCGCCCAGCGCGATGAACGGTGCAAGCCTGTAGGTCACGGCGATGATCGTAAGCAGCAACATTCCAAGAGTGTTGTTTGCTTCACCCTCGGTTTTACCGTGCCTGAACTTAAGGAAGGTATTCATTTGGTGCTCCAGGATTAGAATCGCTGGCACCACAATGGCAATAAGGACTCCCTACGGGCCGAAGGTCAATTGCCAATGGGGGATAACCACCGAAACAACCGGAAAATTGGGATTTCTTGAGCATTTATACAGTGCCTTCCCCAGCAATCCCCAACCGACGCCAATCACCAATTGGCATCGAATCACCGCACCACTGAGGAGACAGAAATGGAAATTGTAGGAACACTTCGAAATGCGCAGAGATTGTCGAAGAGCCAAGATCATCGCGCACCTTGTCTGTATGGGCAAGTTTACGGCGATACCAAAGGTCGGTTCCTTGATGGCGAATGGATCACCACCCGCACAATTATGAGCGAGGAAGGCGATGAGTTCCGGACGCGCTTTAGCGCTTACAAGGTGGAAACGTGGGCGGAAGGTCACGCATCTGTCGCAGCCAACGACAACAAACCTCACAACCACGCCGCAGCCATCAACCTATTTGCAGCCGACTGCCACGCAGCGAGCCGCAGAGCAGGCTGGTACACAGACCTCGCCACAGGCAAGGCGCTGGACCGCAACGTGCCTGAGATGCTTTGCCTGATCCACAGCGAGATCAGCGAAGCGATGGAAGGCTATCGCAAGTCGAAGCCTGGCAAGGTTATGATGGACGACAAGCTGCCGCACCGGCCGATGGCTGAGGTCGAGCTTGCCGACGCGATGATCCGGATCGGCGATCTGGCATCGTTCCTTGGGTACGACCTTGGTGGCGCCATCGTCGAGAAGATGGCATTCAATGCCAACCGACCTGACCATAAGATTGAGAACCGGCTTATGGCTGGTGGGAAGGCGTTTTGACCATGGATAAAAGCGCCCTACCGACATGGCATCACCGTTACGAGCCAGCCGACAAGTACGTTGCGGCTAATGACAACGAGCGCGGCCAGTACATAGGCCTGACACGCAACCAGCCTGCCGAACCGCCCCGCACAGGTTCGTTCATGCAGACATACACCGGCCGTCAGTATTGGCCGATGGACCCGCACCCGCGCGAAATCTACATTGAGGACATCGCGCACTCGCTGAGCCTGCAATGCCGCTACGCAGGTCACTGCATCAAATTCTACAGCGTCGCCGAGCACTCTGTCCTCATCGCACGTCACCTCGCGGCGATACGCGCGCCTGAGGTCGCTTTGGCTGGCCTTCTGCATGATGCGCCTGAGGCTTACTGCGTGGACATTCCGCGCCCGCTCAAGCCGTACCTGACGAACTACCGTGCGATCGAGCAAGACAACTGGCTGGCTATCGCGGCGCGGTTTGGTTTGCCGAAGGAGTTGCCGCGCGAGGTTCATGACGCGGACAACCGCATCATCGCCGACGAGCTAGTCAACCTGCGCGAGATGCCGTGGCACGCCAAGCATGACAAGCCGCTGGGCGTGAAGCTGCGATACTGGTCGCCGGAGGAGGCTGAAACGGAGTTCCTGGCAACGTTTGAAGCGCTGATGGCGGGGAGGGCGGCATGACCATCAAACCCGGCGACGAAGTCGTCTGCATCGACGACACCACCCTTCCAGAGCAATACCTCGGCATCCGTGCCGGGGAGGTTTACCGCGCAACGTGGGTAGGCATGTGCCGCACATACCTCGGTGGCGACTATGCGGGCATCAGGCTGGCAGCAGTGAACCGCGGCATCTGCCCGCAATTCGGCGAAGAGGATCCACCCTTTGCGGCGCGGCGGTTCAGGCCGGTTGTGAACCGTTCGGTGGAGAACAAGAAAAATATTGAGGAGACGGTATGAGCGACCTGATCAACCGAATGAACGCGGTAATCGCGAAATCGTCAATTGTTTACGAGGCTGCCATGGAAGACTTTCGTAGAAACTTCACGCTCGGCGAAACCATCACATCCAAAGACACCGGCTGCCTTACGGCTGTACCGGCGAATGATAACGCTGTGGTTCCGGTAGAGCTCGAACCTCTGGCCGAAGCGATCGGTAAACTTCCATCGTCAAATCCGAAGCGCGCATTCGGAGTGAAGAAGCCGTCGGCGCAATTCGTGCCACCGGTGGCAATCATCGAGGAAAGCGTCGTGATGGCTCTCGGCGCTGCGAAATACGGTGCATTCAATTGGCAGGATGATCCGGTCGACGCCACCACGTATTACAGCGCGGCGATCCGCCATTTGCTGCAATGGTTCTCGGGGCAGGACATCGATTCGGAGAGTGGCGCGTCTCACTTGGCGCATGTTCGGGCCTGCATGGGGATTCTTCTGGATGCAAAGGCGGCAGGCACCTTGATTGACGACCGGCCAAAGTGTGCGTCGGCAAGTGAAGCTATTGAGCGGTTGAAGGTGGCGGCTTGACGATGCTGTTTTTGGACGCGAGACCAAGGGTTATGAAGCACATTAATCTTGACGCCTCCAGAGAGCTGTGAGAATTTCAACTTGGGCGATGGTGTAATGGAAACACAACGTTAGGAGTCTAGCCGGGTTCGATTCCTGGCCGCCAAAGTGCATGTGGCAGATGCGCTTTGGCGGTTTGGTATTATACATGTGTTAGGTGGAAATGGCTGCCAGCGATTCCGAGCTATACAAAGCTCATGTGCAAAATCTGCGAGCAGTCGATACGGCCATCAGTCAGATTGATCGCGACCTTAATCGCGCGATAGCCGAAGAAAACGCCGCTCTCGCCGAGACTCATAAGCGAATCTATCTATTCCTTGCTGGAGCTTGGGCAGAATGCCGTCTCAAAAAACTGATTTATGAGGACGGTGGATTTTCATCGACTGACCGCGCGATCATTGGAGGAGAACGCACTCAATTTGAGCGATGGAAAAAGGCGTTGGAGATCGGCTACCGAAAAAGGTACAACGTCAGACGGGCCGTGTTGTCGGGTTCCACTTTGCCAGGGACCCCCTGGTTTAGGTATGAAGCCATTCAAAAGCTCATCCTTGATGATTTGGCACCGCTAATCGGACTACGAAATACGCTTGCGCACGGGCAGTGGGAAAGACCGCTGAATAGCGATGAGACTGACATATCTGGCACATTGATAGCGCAGATGAGGCAGGAAAACGCTCTCTCGATCAAATTCAAGCTCCAACTCATTGAAAGCATGTCCGATCTGATACACGATCTCGTTGCCGCGACATCTTTCGAGCGAGATTTTGATTACAATTACCGCCTTATAACTACTGCACGAACAAACCTGCTCCGTCGGGACTACTCAAAGTGGGAAGCTGCCATGATTGAGAAGAAGCGAAGAGGCCGGCAGAAAAGGAATGAAGCCATCTCAGGATCATCGTGATCAAGACATATAGAAAACTCCGCCACTAACCACGGCGGGGTTTTTCTTTGCCTCGCATAAGTTGCACCACCGGAACGTCCGCAGAACGACTTTTGCAAACTGGCAGCAAACTACGCAAACCGCGACGTACGCAAGCGATCACTAATGTGCCGGTTTTATCAATGATTTTAGGTGGTTAGGTGGTGAGAGCGCAGGGATTCGAACCCTGGACCTACTGATTAAAAGTCAGGCTTTTATGTAATGT
>NZ_KB906087.1:0-40247 GCF_000381165.1 Agrobacterium sp. 10MFCol1.1
ACCGGAGAGGTGGCCGAGTGGTCGAAGGCGCTCCCCTGCTAAGGGAGTATGATTTACCTCCGTAACCATTTTCAAACTACTGATTTCATTATTTAATTCGGTCAATATTTTTATTATCAAAATCGTCGTGTGCCAGATTTGTGTCAACGGCGCTCTTTTTTTCCAAAAACACGGTCGATAACTTCCCGGTTGGCATCACCCTCCACATACGTCTCAATCAGCAATCTGCGCGACTTCCATCCGCCATGGTCTGCGGTGGTTGCCACATCCACATCGTTTCTGACGATCATCTCCGTTGCAAACCCATGCCGCCCAAATTCGTGGCTGGTCAGCCTCGTCAAGCCAGCTTCCGCAATAACCTTGTCAACTCTTTTTTTCACCGTCGAGCGATTGGCGGCGGCAAAAACGAGATAGGGGTGAACGCTTCGGATATTGGCTAGATCAATCACCATAGCACGGGTCAAAAACACCTTGCGCGGCGTCGTCTTGGTTTTTTCCAGATATGCGGTTCCGAGCTGGAGGTTTACATCGTCCCATTTCAGGCGGCACGCTTCCGAAACGCGCGTTGCTGTCTCGAACATGAACCGAGCGATAGCTGCCGTCTCCGGCATATCCATCTTTTTGGCCGCCTTGCAAAACGCGTCAATCCATTCCTTGCTGCCCGCCGGCCGCGACTTCTTCTCCTCACGAAACCGCTTAACGCTGATCTTCGTCAGCCCCTTGGCGTCCGCAGCATGGTTGATGATGGCGCGCATGGGCGTAACCACCTGACGATTCCAGGTTGCCGGCGTTGCGTTGGGGTAGAGGAGTTTTGCGGCTTTGCGGATTTCGGGACCGGTGATGTCCTTGATAAGCGTTTTCCCGAAGTGATCGAGAAGCTTCACGGTGAAGCGAAGGTCTCGACCGTCATCGGCGTAGAGGGCAACCGCATGGCGGAATTCTAGGACGGCTTCCGGGCCGTGGACAGCGGCACGACGTTGCGCTGCTTCGTCTTTGATGGCGATGTCTTCCGCGAGCCTTCTATCAGTCGTTTTCGCAGAGCGGCGTGTTCTGCGTCCGTCCACCGTAAATTCATACTGCCAGACGTCGCTGCCTTTTCGCTTGTAGAGGTCTGGCATTCGTTAGGCTCCGGTCGTGCGGAATTGATGATTGTCTCGATATCGGACGGCATGAGGAACATGGCTTTGCCGATGACACGGCATGCGCCCAGCTGGCGCGCGCGCTCCCTCAATGTTCGTTCGGAGAGGTGGATACCGCAAGCGGCCATTTTTTCAACGGCGACCGATGGCGATATGGCTTGGTCTAACAGGCTCGTCATCCCTCGCTCCTTTCAAGCGCCGCTCGGCCGGCGTCGGTGATGAAAAGAAAAGGCAGGACATTAACGCTCGGGAATATTGAGTGATGAATGTTCTTCTTGCCAATTAATCCCTTCCTCTGCATCACAAATAGGCGAAGCGTAATGAAGCTATAATTGTTCTCAATAACGCCTCGCTCGCATTTTAGCCCGTCCAATCTCTGCGAATATCCATCTGGAACCCGTGACAGAGCCTCAAGGATAGATTGCTCAAATTTTGAGATAGCCATCACCGCTCCTCCGATTGCAGGGCGCTCTCAAGAGCCGATTCCGGGTAAATCTGGACAGGTCCGAAGGGCTTATCCAACTGGACGGCATATCCGCGTGGGGTCTGTTCGGTCGTATATGTGCCGACTACGCGGCCTTCCCACCATGAGCCGGATTTCTTGCGGACCAGATCGCCTTCATCAAATGCCCATCCGGTTTTTGCCTCCTTCTCGCGCTTCTCTGCTGCGGATATGAACGCCTCAAACTCTCTGAGGCATGCGACCTTCATTTCGTCTGTGAACTGAACGCCGCGCAACATCCCCTTGATGTTTTGCACCCAGACCTTTTCGTATTTTGTATCGGCCATCGTCAGCCTTCCTGCTTTGCGGGTGCTGCGGCGATGAATGCTGCATACAGTTCGGCCCATGACCTATCGTCAACCTCTCCGTTCTGAACCTGCTCGTAGACAATGCTCAACTGTTCTCGCGTTGCCTCCTTCGGCACGAGCTGCCACCCCGCCACGTCCTGCACCTGTGCGGCGGGAACGTATTTGATGCCGTGCTCTGGAGCGCCACCGTCATCTGCGTGGCAGAAGTTGGTTGCCGGGTCGAACACGAAGGGGTTTCCTGCCAACAGGCAATCAACGATCTCGCTTTCGTCCTGCACCTGTGCGGAGAGGGCGGAGCGTTCGGCGGACATCTGCCAAGCCGCATGCATCGCATTCTCGGCAATCAATGGGTATTCCTGAGGGAATTTGGGGTACACCTGTTCTTTAAACCATTGCTTAAACGCCAAGTACTCGCGTTCCATATCCTTTTGCGTCCAAGCCTTAGCGGACACGGATGACGCGTCCACCGGCTCCGCAGCGGACAGGGCGGCTTCGAGGGCGGCGCGGACCACGGGTCGCAGGATCGCGCGATTTGTGTCGTCATACTCATCGCCCATGATATCCGTGAACCCGTGCCAGCGTGGTTTTCCGTCCTCTGTCTTTTGAGTGAGCTGAACGCCCAACTCGACAGCCTCAGCAGGTGTGTACGAAAGATATTCGTTTATCCGAACACCTGAATGTTTCGGATCATCAGCAGGAATGATGTCAGCTTTGAGCGCGGCGTTCACGGCCTTTTCGACCATCTCATCAGTTACCATTGTGTTCGCCTCCTGTGCTGGCGAGGGCTGTGCGGGCAATGTCGAACAAGGTGTTCGGCACGTATTCTGCGTCGTGATATGGGAGAAACCGTTCCAAAGCCTCACGAAGCCGCTTCACCTCGGCCTCTGCTGCCTCGGCGCGGGCTATAACTTCGCGGCAGGCTTTCTGTTCTGCATCTCGCGCTTTTTCGCGGTCATGAAGCCTTGCCGATATCGTAGGATAGTCAGCCGTGCGCTCTTGCAGGATGGCGTTCTCGCGCTGCAAGCTTTCGAGGGTGGACGCTGAGTAAAGCGGCTCGCAATCCCATGAAGGCTTTTTGTCGTCAGCAAGGAAACCGCCCTTTGGGCCTTTCCAAGCCCATGCTACTGGCGTCACGCCTTCCAGCCCCTTCTTGATCTGTTCCAATGCGGTCATGACTTCACCTCATCGAGGCTGTCATAACGGCAAGTGTCGATAGGCCCGTCGCTTGGTTCGCCTGTGCTGAGATCAACGACTGGCGTTTCTTCGAGACATTCCGTATGGCAAATGCCAAGCTCGATATCCGTCGCGCAAATGTCGTTGGACTTGAATGCCATAGCGCATACGGGGCAGGCGTCTTCGGGTTTCTCGGTCATGGCGTATCCTCGCGATAGAACGTGACGGGCCGGTAGACGACGGCCTTTTTAGGCTTTTCGATCTTTGGAAAGCCGGGAGATTTGATTTTGCCAGCCGGACGGATGACGCCCGACGCCTTGTCCCTCTGACGATTCGACTTAGCGATCTGCTTCACGTCGTTGCGGGTTTTAAAGCGGTGACACTGAACGCAGATGGCGAGGCAGTTCTCCAGGCTGTTATCGCCTCCCAGCGCATCCGGCACAGCGTGATCGTACTGGACGCCGAGCGACAGGCTGCAATTGCACTGCTGGCCTTCCTCGAAGCCGTAGCGGGTGCCTGTGGCCTCGCAGCGAATGCCGGATCGCTGCAACGCTTCCTGCTTGGTTTTGCGAGTGAACTCGGTCCGGCTCATGACACCACCTGTAAGGTAGCTGCCATCACGAAAAAGATTGCCGTTAAGCTGGCGACGCACCGGCCGTGAAACTTGATGACTTTGCCGCGTTTATCCATTTCAGCCATCGTGCCGAACATGGCTGCAAAGCACATAGAGACGGCATACAGGGCGATTGAGATAGTGGTGACCATCACCTCTACCCTCCCAGCGCGCGGGACAGGCGCTTCCACCAAGGCAGGCGTGTGTTAATCTCGCGCTGGAGACGCTTGGTGGTCTCGTCGCGTTTGGTGATGTAGGCCAGCGTTGACGGGCGAGCATGGGGATAGCGCTTCAAATGCTGATGGATGCTGTTCATTTCGCCTCCAATGCTCTTTGATAGATGAGAAGGTTTGGAAGCGAGACCCTGACCAGCTTGTGGCCGTCATGCAGCTCCAGCCGCTTTTCAAACTCGATGATGATTTTCTCGGGTGTGGCGGATACGATGCGGGTCATGGGAACACCTGCAAAGTTACTGCAATCGTTAGAGCCGCAGCCGTTAAGAGGACGGCAGTCCTAGCGTCGTTTTCTGTAGCGTCACCTGATTTGCATTTCTCAGAAACTATGCCAAGGCAGAGAGCAAAGAATGCTGAAGCGAAGTAAAGAGCTATCGAAACAAGGGTACTCATGCTGCCTCCGAGAATGCTTGCTCTGGCGTCACGCCGAACGTCTCGGCAATGAAGCGGATAGCGTTTTCAAGGAACTGTTCAAATTGCGGCTCGCTCATGGAGCCGAATGAAACGCTGGCTGGCACTAAAACTGTGTAGCCTTTTACCTTGATCGGCGTGGTGAAGCCGGTTTCCATCTTGACGAGCGCGTGCAGGCTTTCGGCTGTCGGCGCACACTCGGTGGCCTTCACGACCTTACCGAGAAAGGCCCAATAGAAGCGCAAGCGCTGCGGAGAGCGACCGGTGCGAAGTTCCACCTTGATCCGCATGTCGTGCGGCTGCTGGCGGATCCACTCGCGGTCGGCTTCCATTTCACCTATGAGGGTGTCGCCACGCCTCAAACAATAAACAGGAGCGTTTTCGGATTTCATCAGCGGAACTCCGCAGCGAATGGAATCTGGTCGTCCATATCCCCGAAGTTGGCCGGCTGCTGGTTGCCGTAGCTATCGCGTTCCGGCTCGTCGTTCGGCCGCTGTGCAGGCTTGGGGCCTCCCATGAACGTGAGATTGTCGACGTTGATGCCGAGATAGGCTTTACCGTCATGGGCGCGAGCCGTAGGGCGGCCGGAAACGGTGAGCTTCGAACCCTTGACGATGTGCTTCGCCAAACCTTCGGCGCGCTTACCCCATAACGCGCAGTCAAACCATGTCGATGGACGGTCGTTGCCGCTCTTGTCCTTGCCGTTATCTACGGCGATTGAGAAGCCTAGAACCGGCTCCCCTTCGTTCGTGCGACGTAGAACGGCGTCTTTACCGACATTGCCGGCGATGATGAGCATCTGCATTTATGCGGCCTCCGAAGGTGTTAATTTTACTTTGAGAGTGTCCCGAAGGGCGTAGAGCGATGCGCCAAGATCGCGGTTTTCAGCACCGATCTTGTCCACGATGCTTTTTTCCTCTGCCCAGAATTTCGAGAGTGTTGCGAAATCTGCCGCACGGTTGAGTTTTACCGTAATCCTGTCGGCGGCCGCCTTGGCATTGAACGGCGGAACGTGCGCGTCCTGATCCGAGAAATTGACGCTCTCGTTGTCGGCGTCGTCACCAGTCTCAAGCCCGAGCGCTTTCAAGAGCGCATACTTGACGGCATAGGACATTGCCTTGCCTGGGCCTTTGTCCTGGGGATCTATGCCATAGCCGAACGTCGGCACTTCGAAGAAATCTTTCGGATCATCCACATTTACGAAACGAACGGTCATCGAGCATTCGGCGCGGTTGCCATTGTGGACGTGATCGCATCGGACCGGATAGTATACGATACCTGCTTCAAGAAGAGCAGGGCGAACCTTGGCCGTCACAGCGTCATGCGAGACGATGGTGTAATTCATGCCCTGCTTGCGCTCTTTCTGGATGTAGGACACAGCCCGCATAGCTTCAGCAAGGCGCTGGTGAATGTTCTTGTGGGGAAGCGGCTCAGCCATTTTCATTCTCCCTGCGTTTTTCAAAGAGCGGGCACGCACCCGCATTCACATCCTTGCAGCGAAGGTAAGGCTCCTCGTTTGACCAAAACTTCGGGTCTACGAAGCCTTGGCCCTCAAGCCGCTTGTGTTTCAGGCAAAGCCATCCGGTCGGGCTACGTTTGCGAGATTCCGCGACGACGAATTCGCAGTCGGTGCAAAAGGTCGGGGTCATGCTGCCGCTTCCATTTCTGCCGGCGGCGCGTACCAGGCTGCGCGTGTCTCGTACCAATCAGCGCGCTCGTCGCATTTATCGGCTTCGGAAAGCCATTTGGTTCGGAGGTAGTCGGGCGTATCTGGCTTCTCAGCGTCAGCGCGGTATTCTGCTGCAAGACGGCGTGCCATGCGTGCGCCCTTTAGGTGATCTGCGTATGGGTCTACCATTTAGGATCCTCCTGATGGATGATTGCCTGCTGCCGGTAATATTCGTTGGCCTTGATCATCGCTGCGCCGGTTGCTATGAAAAGCAGTACGTGAATGAGGATTGCCCATTCCGTGCCGATGCGGAGCTTTGTGAAAGTCCGTTGCAGAGACACGTTAATCTCGGCCGCCCGGCGCGTTGCGGCCTTTGCCTCACCGAACGCGACAATCTCCGCGTCATCCGCTTCTTGTGTGTTGGTGGTGGAGAAATGGGGCATCACGCACCAGCCTTCCGGGAGACGCGTACTGCAATGGCAGCCCTGCGGATGCAAACTTCGCAGACGCAGCAAGACGGCGCATCGTATTCGGAGCGGCCGAAGCAGGCCACAGCCTCGACTTCCTGACCGCACTCATCGCATGTCAGAGACGTCCAACTCCCGTTGCCAGTTATCGCGTCGACGTCGGCAGCAGTGAATCCTTCAGGCAAAGCAAGGAGCTTTTTCGTAATTTCCCGATGTTTAGCCCACCGGTCTCCAAAGATACCCTTATACTGCCTTTCCCATTCCTTAGGCGCTCTGGCGACAACTTCTGCTATGGTAATGATATCTGCCATTGTTCCTGCCCTTTAATGCGCGGGTACGCTGACAAAGCCCGCTGGGTGGTGTGTTGTTACTCTGACAAAGCCGGTGGGTTGGTTAGGCCTTGCGCATGTTTCGGGGGTCTATTGCGTCTTCCAGATCGCCAGCTTCGGGCCAAACAACAGCCTCTGCTTTCCCGGTGAAAACCCACCATGCGGCACGAATGGCTTCGAAAATGTTCTTGCGATAAGGGGTCGCAACTGCTCTGACCCACCTGCCATTCCGTTGTGTCGAAACCTGACCCGACTGCGGAAACATGCTGGATAGGCGATTGACGCCCCACGGAGTATGCTTGCTCATCTTCTTCTCCCGCTTTGCTGTGGTTACTTGGTGGGGCCGTTCCAAGGTCCGCCCCATCCGTCTGTGCCGCGTGCTTTTGCGCCGATCCACATGGACAGAAGACCGAACGGTATCGGCAGGACCAGATGAACGGGAGTTTGTGGCCAGACCAGTGGAAGCCACCCGCCGACCCAAATGCCTATCGCCACGCCGAAAAGGATTGACGATTGAACCCAACGGTTACCCATCATTGGCTCGCCCCTTCTACCGCTTCACACTTCTCGCGATGGCCGCGCCACTCTGCGGCCGCGTTGGCTTTCGCCCCCTTGTTGCACCATCCGGCACCCTTCCACCCGCAAGAGCATTCGCACTCGATGACGACTATAAATCTCGCCTTGTGATTGGGGTTTGTTTTTGCGCTCATGACGGGCGCACCTGCGTTTTGATTTCGTCACGGGCAGCTTCGAGCATCGCCCAAACTTCATCGATCTCGTGACCACTTTCGAACTGGTCTTCGATCCAATCGGCAAGTGCGTCGCAAACCGTTTCGCGAACCTGTCGAACAATGATCCGTTTGCGCTGTGATCTGTCGTTGGTCTTCATTTCCCTATCCCTTGTCTGAAGCCCTTGGCGGGGCGGCTGTCGCGGTTAGTCCGTGTAGGCGATGTAGGTGAACTTGCCGCCGCCGAAGCGTTCGAAACGACCGCCAAAGGTGCCTTGCACCCGCGCTATAACGTCCTCTCGCGTCGTGCCGGCCGGATATACGCCCTCGACTTTCTGCGATGAGTTGCTGTGCATGCTGATTGTGTAGTCAATCTTCGATGGGTCCAGCACACGGCGGACTTTCTCGACAAACGGTATAGGAGCGAAGTAGATGGTTCCTTCAGCCTCAACGACGAGATCGTCTTCGGCTTCCCACTTGCAAACCGGGCAATACTCGCGTGGTGTGGTGCACTTGCTGCACGGAGCGTTGATATGGCAACTGCAGCTCTGGTCCGTATCGTGTTCTTCCAGAAGGCCAAGGCATCCTTCCCGACCACATACCTGACCAACTTCGTATCCAACTTCTTCGCAGGTTATCGTGCTCACAGGCGTTCCTCCTGCATCATCTCGCGACGATGGTCGGCGGCGTCTTCCTTGGCAGACTGGTGTTGCTGATCGGCTTCCGTGAGCATCCAAGTGTGGAAGTCGTCGCCGGTCGTGAAATGCTCTTCGATCCAGTCTGGTATCGACACAGGGTCAGGCAACGCCTTGAGGCCCTGCATCTTGAAGAACTGAACCTTGCTGACTTCGGCCATAGGCATTTCTGCCGGATCAACCAGCGTTGCCTTGCTGCCGGGATGGACCGTGAAGTCCACCACCATCTGCAATTCAATCTCTGTCCCGCTCTCGCTGGCGCTGATCGAGATGTACTGTTCTGCGCGGTATTTGTTGCTCATCGTCATCACTCCGCAGCCTGCAGATTTGCGCCGCGAACGAGTCCGAGAGTGCGGTGGTTCATGGTGTCGTACTCAGGGACCAGAGGAACCTTGGCATCGGCAGCGTCTTCGCCAGCCTGAAATGCGTGGTCGATATCCAGCGACAGGACACTCGCGTCCGGCATGTAGTCGATGTCACCGCCGCAAGCCTTGATGCTCTTGAGGAGGAAATCATGGAACGCAATCGATGCTGCCTTGAATGCTTCGGAATTGGCCTTGAAAGACCGGCTCGGGTTCATCCCGGCAGATTCCGCATCCAGCGCGGCTTTCAATGCTTCGATGTGCTTTTCCATTTGCTCATCCTCAGTGGTTGAGATCGAATTGGAGATCCGCCCGGTCACCACTGACCGAGGCCGTCTCCGCTGAATGGGTGTTCGTTGTCATCCATGTGATGCTGGCAAAGCCATTCGATGCCGGTGATCGTGTGGACGCCATTGACGGCAGCCTCGCCGCAGCACCCGCAAACCTTGAACTTCATAGGCGACCGGCCGTCATGGCGCGGATAGGACGACTTCCTGCTGCGCCGCTTGGTCTGCTTCACCGCTTTGCAGGACTTGGAGCAGAACAACGCCCAACCACGAGCGCGGTCTGCAGTACGAGCCTCGAAAGGCTTTTTGCATTCCTTGCACTGGTAAGTGGCTGTTGAGGCCATCGTCGTATCTCCGGTTCTTGTGGTGGCAGCGAGATCGGCGGGTGAGGCGTCTTCGTCGCTGCTGATGACTTATGAAAGCATATCTTTCATTCATGCGCAAGCGAAAAGAAAGCATTGCTTTCCGAAAAGTGAAAGCGTATCTTGCGGCACAGATGGGCGACCGGGTGCAACTCCCGAGCTGGTGAAGCCCGAGGCGCGGGGAGCGTAAGTCCTACTGTGCTGCCAGAAAATGAGGACGGATTAGCCGAGAGGCATCCTGCAAATCGACCGACCGACCTGACGGTTCAAGTCGAGCAAACGCTCTCCCTGCCTTTTGGGATCGGTTTCGGTTCTGAGGGGTAGGGGGAGCTTTGCTGTCTCCCTCCCTCTCATCAAGTTCAAGATCAAGATTTCAGAGATAGAACAGAGAGTTGAATAGGTAGTAGGATATACGTGTGTGAGCGATGAAACTCATGCGAGATTTTATTTTCCCGAAAGCGAATCAAAACGACTCGACTCTTCCGTTAGAAGGTGCTTTTTTAGCGTGAACGGAATAGGAACAAACGGGAGAGAGAAATGAAGAGGCCGCCAGTCGATCATCCGGATGCGATGAGACTTGTTGTTGAAATATCAAGTCTTTATGTCGCTTGCGACGACTGCGGTCATTCTCGAATTCTTGGCCTTGACAACTTAAGAAAAGCTGGCGACCTCGGGGTGCATAACTACATGCAATTATGCCGGAAAATAAGGTGCAGTGAGTGTCCTAAAAAGCTGCCGGCGCTGAGAAATCTCACGATACGTCCAACTTGGCGCGCGGGATCAGATCACAGCATTGCGTGAAAAACGACCTTGTGGATGCTGAAAACCTTGGATGCCGGAAACTCCAGTTCATGAGTTTCATCTGGACCGGGGTTATACTGGTAGAGACGTAGAACGTCGCCGCTTTGGCTCTCAAAGCGTTTTATATAGCTCGAAACCTCATCATCTTCAAAATCCCCAAGGATTTGAACAATCACGTCATCACCCTTGCGATATCGGGCGTGTGGGTTGGCCCATGCCGTTTCGCCGTTGTAAAATCGCGGCTCTCCTGATGTCCCTTGTATCTGGACCGCATAGGCGCCCTCAACATCTTCAAGGCCGGGTGGGCAAAATACCCTGGCTATGTCCTGTCCGTTCATGATGAAGCGGCCGTTTGGACCAGCTGAAATTTGACCTCTCAACGGGATAGATACGTCTCCCGGGAATGCTTGCCAACGAGGGGGGAAACTAGCGTTGGGCTGTGGTCGCTTTGGTGTAGCCGCATCCGGCTGCGCTGGTGCCGTCATTGACCGCTCACCAGTTCCATAAGCCAGCCACTCCAGACGCACGTCAGCGAGCTTCGCAAGCTTGCTGAGGTTCTCCATCTTGACCCCTTTGCCTTGCTCCCAGTTCCCCACGGCGCCTCGGGAAACGCCTAACGTCTCGGAAAGATCTTCCTGAGAATCAACGCGCAAAACCTGCTCACGCACCTCACGGATGCGGGCGCCGCGACTCAAATCTATTTTGGGCTCTTTTTTCATTAGCGGAATATGCAACAAGAAAGGCGAACTTTCATCGAAAGAGATGCTTGCGCTTATGTGAAAGATATGCTTTCATACATGTATGGAAAACATCTGCGAAAAAGCCAAAGACTCTGTAGGTGGCCCAGCTGCCCTCGCGAAGGCTCTGGGGAGCGTTACTCCCCAAGCCGTGTCCCAGTGGAAGAAAGTTCCAGCCGAGCGTGTGCTTGATGTCGAGCGCATTACCGGGATTTCACGGCATGAACTTCGGCCAGACGTTTTCGGTACCCCGGAGCGCGCACAATGACTGGGCTTCACCAAAACCCGCCCAAGCGTGTGCTTGATATGTACTCCTGCACTGTTGAGCAATGGAGAGGCCTTCGCGATTTGGGTCTGAAGATGGTTGCTGAGGGACAATCGAAAGACGCAACACCTCTCCGAGCGTACCAGCACCAGAAGTTTGCAGCCGAGGTCAAGCGCGGAATTGAGTTTCGACTGACACTCATGGAGTGGTGGGACATTTGGGAAAAGTCCGGGCATTGGGCCGATCGAGGTTTGGGGCGCGGCTGGCATATGTGCCGGATCGGGGATCAGGGATGCTATGAGGTCGGTAACGTCTTCATCGGTGAAGGTGTCGAAAACCTCTCCGCCGCAACAAAGGTCGCTGACCTTCCTATCGGTGTTGCGATAGCGATCAAGGGTAGAACTAGACGATACCGAGCCTATTGCAACGTAGGTGGTCGCCAGCGCCACATTGGGTTGTTCGAGACGGCTGAGGAAGCACAGGCCGCATACGAAAAGGCCCTCGAACTGGACAACCAGATCAAGGCTTTGGCCGAGAAGAAATTCAAAAAACTTAAGGCCGAGATTCAAGGAAAGCCGCTTTCGGTTGTGGAAACAAATGCCGAGTACGCGGCTCGAAATCGCAGGGCCGCAGCATGACATGGAACACCAACATCACCGAAGCCAAGACGGGCGATTACGTGTGGCTGGCCCTGCCGTGTGGGCGGGTGCGTAAGTCGTACTGGTACGGCGGTGATTTCGTAGACACGAACCCACATGAGCCGCCAATCGCTTGGCAACCCTACGTCAAGCCCATTCATCCGTTCGAACTCGCAAAGCAAGAGGAGAGTGCATCGTGATTTTCGAGATCGTCAAAACCGGCCTCCTGTGCGCTGCTGGTCTTATCGCCACCGCTGGTGCGTTCCTCTTTTACGTCGCCTGTGTAATCAACAGAGAAGACCCGGATAACGAGGAGTGGGATTGATGGAGTGCAATTTCGTCGTTGGGCAGAAGGTTGTGTGCGTTGATGCGGATGTACGATTTGAAGCGCCACGTAATGGGGCAAGGGTCGTTAACACAACTCTTGGTGAAATCGTTGAGGGCAAAACATACACCATTCGCAGCGTTTTCTGGGATGAGTTGTGGGAATGCGTTCTGGTGAGGCTCGAAGAGGTTAGGCGAGGAAACTCCAGATACAAGGGTGAATATTATGAATCTGGATATGACCCGCGCCGTTTCCGACCAGTGAAAACTCGCAGCACTGATATTTCGATCTTCAAGGCGATGCTGACCCCGTCGAAAGAACAGGTGTCCGCATGACCACTCGCCCTCCTAAGCCAAAACCCATCAACATGCAGTCCCTACAAGCCGAGCTAATGGCAGAGGTAGCCCGCATTAACCGAGAGAATGCAGAGAGATGAAAGCAGTAGCAAAAATCATAGCCTTTGGGGCGGTGATTTGGCTTGGAGCCTTTCTGCTTTCAGTTGGTGCTGCTGTTGTCTACGACCTGTATGGCGTCAGCTACAATCCGGAAAGCATATGGTCGCGGTTCATAGTTTACTCGCTTGGCGTAGTCGTGGGCTGGATTCTTCGAGAGTTTTGAGCGCCCCTGAAACAGACGCTCAAAGCGGGCTGGTATCCTCCCCCTCCCAGGTATCAGCCCGCATCACCTTCACGCGGGGAAAGCCTTTCGCCAGTCTCATTACAACGGCTTGAGTGGCTTCCCCGAGTTCAACGAAATGAGCTGATGGCAAGTGCGGCTCGCCATCAGCATCCAAAGAGCGGGGCGGCGGATTGCTCTTTGGAAACGGAATTAGGTTCGTCTGATGCGGCGGGCCGGGATCGCGGACATCGTTGCAAGCTTTGCCTGCGATCCCATCATTTTCATGCCTGTGGCCCATCTGCGTCTCTCCTGTACGAGAGCGAGATAACCACAGGAGAACCGGAATATGCCGGGAGAATCACCCGAATATGCGGAAATGCTAAAGCAGGGAAAATGCAAGCAAATGTCTGACGTAGCGACAGCAAATTTTCTGGTCGAGGAGATCGGTGGAAAGCGCCGCGTCTCGGAAATGCTCTACACGGCCTTTCGGGAGCTTAGCAAGCGCTACCCTCATAAGGCCGACCCCGAAAACAAATGGACAGAGCGCCGCCTTCGCGGGTGGTGGAACAACGAAAGCAATGTCGTGCGGCATTTCCAGATGATGGAGCTTTACGACACTGCGGAGCAACTGAGGAAGGCTCGGCAAGAACATGCAGAATACATCGAAAAGACCGCCCGCCTTCGTGCGCTGGCTGAGCTTCGAGCGTCGGCACGCTCTGGCGATGTGGGCGCGTGATTGGGCGACGTGGTTCTCTGAGTGGGTCTGCCCCGAATTGAAGGATGATGAGTGATGTCAATGCAGATCGCTAAAAATGTCATTAACAACTTGAAGCTCGATATGCAGGCGTCTCCAATGACCGTAACCCTCCACCTCCCATTCCCTGTCTCTGTCAACGCGATATACGCCAATGGAGGGCGCTAATGTCTGGGCCATTTCAAAAAGCCAAGATTAAAACATGCTGCGGATGCGGCAAGGAGTTCTTGGCGCTATGGGCAAGGCAGATTTACTGCGCACCCTGTCAGGGCGAGCGCCGAAGCACCGTTAACCTCCAGTCTATCAAGAAGCATAGGACTGCTAAGTCTGCAGCTTTCGATGAACTTAGGCAGAGGTCGGTTGACAATAGCAGGCCGTTGCCTGGAGCATTTAAGCGACCAGACTATCAGTGGTTCGTGACGTTCAAAATTCCGTTTGCAAACTCGTCGTCAAAGAACCGACGTTGGGCTCAGATCGCGAATGGCGGTGGGGTCTACATTCCAGAGCACGTTCTTAACTATACGGCCCTAGTCATCAGCGAAACCAAAAAGGCTATGAAGGACCAAACTATTTTTAACAACAAGGTCTGGCTCAGCTTTTTTGTTCAAAAGAACGATCACAAGTCTGACGCTGTGAACGTTGTCGACACCCTTTGTGACGCCATAAAAGTGGCCTTGGATGTAGATGATCGATGGTTCTCAATCGACATGGTTGATTGGGAAGTGAAGAAAAAAGAACCATACATCTACGTAAAAATAGGACAAGAAGACTGCTTTGACGCTCGGGTGTGTTCCCATTGCGGGGGCGTGTTCCCATTGGATAGCTTCCACAAATCCAAACATAACAAACTCGGGGTTGGCCGAGAGTGCCGAGAGTGCAAACGCGTGGTTTCGGCCAAGAGGGCAGAGGTGACCGCATGAAAACCATCAGTGATTTCCTCGTCATGCACGGGGTCATTCAGGACGACAGCAAATGCCAGCGCTTGGTGATGACGTGGGCCTCTGGCCTGCAAGCACCATGCATTGTGACAGTCACAGAAGCGGCACAGGAGGTCGCAGCATGAACAGAGTTATTCTCAACATGGATGAGCAAGGCTGCTTCACGATCTACAGCGACGAGCCAATCGAATTTTACCTCATCAACGATCATTGCCCTGATGACCGGGTTTATCAGATGGATGTTGAGGTTGGCGTTGAAAAGGTCCGCGCTCAACTGGCCGACGATCCAATTGGCCACAAGAATGACGACCACTGGCTGGGATCTGGCCACGGCCCAAGGAAAGCGCCGTCGAAGCGGAAACTGGAGGTGGTAAAGTGACCGAAGAAATCAAGACAATTCTGTCCGTCTGCGTTGGCGAAGACCTTGCAGTCGCCCTCATCGAGCATCGCAAGAAGACGGTGAAGAAGCCTCTGACCGCATATGCTGCCAAGCTCCTCGTCAAGGAATACGAGAAGACCGGAAGCCCACAGGAAGCCGCAGAAATGCAGATCCTGCACGGCTGGCAGGGTTTCCGCTCTGACTGGTTCACGAACGCTCGCGCCAAGCTCCCCCATGCCGGGACCGATCGACCGCCGCCATTCGGAACATACAGTGTATCGCCCGTCGCCCGCATGTCGGAAAGCCGGGAAGAGTACCAGCGCCGCGAACAGGAGCGGGCAGCGAGGAGTTGGAGATGAATATGCACCTCGCAGATCATCCGCAGCCTTGCCCGCTATCTGAAAAAGAGAAGTCCGTCACCAAGTGGCTAGCGATGGGAAAGACCATGGGTGAGACAGCTGAAATACTCGGTTGCCACCTGATGACGGTTTCACGGCGAATGATTACGGCGAGAGAGAAGACCGGCGATTACACGCTTCACGGCTTCATTGCTCGATCAGTTCGCAATGGGTGGGTCGAATGAACATCATTCCTAAGCCAATCACCACAGCCAAGGCGGCCGGCTCTGATCGCAAGAAGCGAGAAACAGCCATTCACCGCATCATAGACCAATACCTGCAAGGACGCGGCGCGTCGGCCTGCATGGACGAAATCAAGCGCATTCTCGGCAGGAAGTAAGGGGAAAGATATGAAAGTAGCACTGTGCATGGAAGAGGGTGGTGATCAGATCGTCCTTACACCAGAGGACGACAGAGAAACCGCCATACTTGGCCTCATGTTCTCGATCGAGAAGAGAGAGTTGACGGTCAAACGCGGGCAATTCTACAAAAATCAGGCAGGTTATTTCAGAGAAGGATCGGAGAAAACGAGCACGATACTCGTTCTAAAGCGACCGAGCGGCGGCGCTGAATAATAGAAGGGGCGGCGGGCATGAGGATCAAGAGGAAGTCACGAAAGACAGAAATGCCGATGGAGTTTGACGGTCTCGGCAACCGGCATTCCGAAATGCGGACAATAGAGATCGACAACCCGCATTACAGCCGTGTGCATGCAGGGTCACCGGGGAACCCGAAGACAATCACAGCCGCACTCAATCTGCGTGAAAGCCCGATCGCCATGATGGCAGCAAAGGGCCACCTTCAAGATCACCAGGTACAGGCGGCAATCAAATTCCGCCGCCTCTGGGAAGTTTTAGGTGGAGCTGGCGCAGGATCGTTCGACTACGCCCGCGAACCAGTTGACGGGGGAGGCCCAAGAGAGCCTATCACCGATAACCAGATAGACGCAGGATTCCAGCTCAAGTCTGCGCAAATGGTTATAGGTCATCGAGCCTTTGCCATTGTCGAAAAGGTGGCCGGCGAAGGGCGCAACATCTCCGAGCTTGGTACCTCTCACCGCGAGAAAACAACGCTTGCAGACTATTTGCGCAATGCTCTCGAAGACCTCGCAGAACATTGGGGATATCGCAACCGGCAGCATAAACGGCGCGCTTAGGACTTGCCAACTTATAAGCTGTAGGTTATTGATTATTTAGATGGCGATTTGCGCATCGCAGCCGCCGAATCAGTTTCGGTCGATTGGCCGAAGAACTCCAAGGTTGCGCGCTTCCGATAGCGCCTTGGTTTCAAGATTCTCGGAGCGTGGTGGCAGAGTGGTAGTTGCTGGGCCTAGCCTAGTAGAGACGCCTAGATGCCACGAGGGACGCGAAACCGATCAGTACGTGTTGGTAGCTTAGGCCTCGCGGAATATCGGCCCTTCCAATTCGCCCAACAGGGCAACGGAATGCGAGGCGGCGCTGAAAGCCAGAAGCGCACTTAGAGGTGGGAAACCGCTACGGCGGCGAGTCCGGTCTATGGCGAAAAGCAGCAGCTTACAAACCGGAGCCACGGTAGCGTGTGGCCCTCGCAGCAAATCAGGCGATGATGTTCGGTGCTGTTCTGGGATAGCAGCGCAGTTGGAACCAAACATCTATAAGCGGCCCAGCGGTCGCCTGCATTTCACCAGCCCCGCCCGTAACAAGGTGGGGCTGAATACGTTTCAGGAGATGAGCAATGAAGGTCACAGCGCTTCATGAAAGCAAGCTTGGGCCTCGCCTCATCGCTCTATTCATCGACGCCGGGTTTATCTGCTCTTGGCCTCTGGAATGGACCCCCGCAGGTTTGAAGGCCCGAAAGGAAACGTTCCGTGGCGCTTAAGGCATATCGCAAGACAGCTTTGGTTATGGCTGAGCAATTCCTGCCCGCAACTGGACAAATACCTAAGGGTGTCTACTCGGACGGCCACGGCGATCCGCGCAAGCGACCGGATTGCTCTTGGGTTCTTGATACCAAAGAAGGGCGGCATTTCGTTCGCGATGGTGATTACATCTGCACAGGCCCAGCGGGAGAGCAGTGGAACGTTGCTGCTGAAATTTTCGAGGCGACCTACGAGGAAGCCGCGCAACAGAAGCCGATGAAGTTCCTAAATTCCGCCGATGGGAAGGTTTACGAGGTGATTTCTCATAGCGATGACGGGGTAACCTTTAAGCTCGAAGGGCGAGAAACGCTATACTATCTTGGCAAATCGGAGTTCGATAAACGGTTTAAGCCGGTGAAAATCGAAGAAGACATGGTTCGATTCAGAGGCGATACATCAGAGGGCGGGAAGATAGTCCTTTGTGAGTATCCAGAGGGTTTTATTCTCCGCCACCACGGCGAAGTGGTATGGCGCGAGTGGAGCCGTCCCTCAGCCGCCTAAGCCCATTCACCAGCCCACATGGAGAGAGCGATGAACCGATGCGTCCACTTCGTCGGTTTTAAGGGTGAGGAATACCACTCGGCCATCAAGGCATTCGGCCCGCCGCATTTCATCCATCGCGGATGGGACTTGAGAGCGCAGCGCGAGATTTCTGATGATGACCTAGTTGTCTTCGCTGCCGGCCCTCACGATCAGGAGCCGCGTGTCAAAAGCTTTGATGACCTTCGGGAGCCCACCCCATGACCACCACCGAGCAAGAGCGGGAGAGGGCATGGTGGGACGATTACGACATCCCGCCAGCCTCACCAGTTATGACAATGCAGATTGAAGCCCCAGAGCGATTTGATCATCCCTGCGGCTTTATCAGGTTAAAAGAGCGCCACAGGGTGAAGGCACCTTCGCGGCGCATCTAAAAATTTCATGGGAGCGGATTACCTAACTTCGACAGCCGGTCGCGAGGCAACAAGGCTTCACTCGTGGCTAAGAACCTCGCCGCCGCTCCGGGGATGTGTTCCTGCATCCTTCATATTTCGGCGCAAGTGAGCAAGGCCGGCACTTTAAGCATAAAGACCGTGTATGATCACGCTATGAAAACAACGCTGAGGCAACCGTGGCGAAGATAGAACACCCGATCATCACATATATCCGCGACGCTATTGCCGCACTCGAACTGCTGCCCGACAGCGACGCTAAGCGCGACCTTGAGGATAAGCTTAATGAAGCTCTTGTCGCAGCACGCTTTGCTATTGATGGCGGGGCATAAGCAAGACCAGGATAACCCCAGATAGGGAAGAGAACGATGCCTAGTTCATTCGAAGAAATATCCCCTGCCGGTTATGCGTGGTCAATCACGCCAGCTGACGGAGCAGATCTCGTCAAGCACACCCGCGCAATCTACATCGGCGGTGATGGCAACGTTGCATGTGAGGCATTCGACCCCACGACGCAGAAGCTTGCCAATGTGACATTCTCTGGCCTCGTCGCCGGCACTGTCCTGCCTGTGCGTACCAAGCGCATTCTCTCCACCGGAACCACCGCAACAAACATCATCGCGCTGGCGTAACACATATTCCGGCACCAACCTTCGGGAGTGCTACATGGACGTTAAAGAAACGGGAAAAAACCAGATCGGCAAAGGCAAGGCCGGCCCGGGTCGCCCTAAAGGCATACCGAACAAAACTACCACGCTCATCAAGGATGCAATCATCCAGGCGGCAACAAATGCTGGCGATGGCGACATGGTGGAATACCTCACGCAGCAAGCGCGATTGAACCCCGGACCGTTTATGGCCCTTCTCGGCAAGGTTCTCCCTACGCAGATTGCCGGCGACGAGGATAACCCCATCAAGACCATAACCGAGATCAGGCTTGTCGGCGGTTGATGTTCGTCTGCCGCCAAAGCTTGTTCAGGTATTCACCGGCTCGGCGGACATAAGAGGAGCGTACGGCGGGCGCGGTTCAGCGAAGACACGCTCTTTCGCCAAGATGACCGCTATCCGCGCTTATATGTGGGACATGGCAGGCAGGGAGGGGCAAATCCTCTGCGGTCGCCAGTTCATGAACTCGCTGGCTGATTCATCTCTTGAGGAGATCAAGGCCGCCATTCGCTCAGAGCCTTGGCTGCTTGAGCATTTCGACATAGGCGAGAAATACATCAGGACCAGAAGCAGCCGCGTTTATTACTCGTTCGCTGGTCTTGATCGAAACGTTGACAGCATCAAGTCGAAAGCTCGCATTCTCCTCTGCTGGGTCGATGAAGCTGAACCAGTCACCGAAGAGGCATGGCAGAAGCTTATTCCCACACTCCGCGAAGAGGACAGCGAGCTTTGGGTGACGTGGAACCCTGAGCGCAAGACCAGCCCAACGCACAAGCGGTTTAGGGAATCGTCAGACCCTCGCATGAAGGTCGTAGAGCTTAACTGGCGTGATAACCCGTGGTTCCCTTCCATTCTTGAGCGCGTCCGCCTGAAGGATAAGGCTGAACGCCCCGACAGCTACGATCACATATGGGAAGGTGATTTTGTGACAGTTGTCGAAGGCGCCTATTTTGCAAACCACCTCACCACAGCGAAGAACGAAGGTCGCATAAGCCGCGTTGCCGCTGACCCGCTGATGACGCTACGCCTCTTCGTGGACATCGGCGGTACTGGTGCCAAGGCTGACAACTTCGTGATCTGGGTTGCGCAGTTCATCGGCAAGGAAATCAGGGTACTCGACCATTACGAGGCGCAAGGCCAGCCGCTGGCAGCGCATCTCAACTGGTGTCGCGAACGTGGCTACGAGCCGAACAAGGCGCAGTTCTGGTTGCCTCACGACGGTGACACTCACGATAAGGTTTTCGATGTCTCTTACAAGAGTGCGTTGGAGGCTGCTGGGTATAGGGCAACGACTGTTCCAAACCAAGGCAAGGGCGCAGCGTCTGCCCGCATTGAGGAAGCCCGCCGGCTGTTCCCGCGCATCTGGTTCAATGCCGACACGACAGAAGGCGGACGTGATGCCCTCGGCTGGTACCACGAAAAGAAAGACGAACAGCGAGGCATTGGCCTTGGCCCTGACCACGATTGGTCATCTCACAGCGCAGATGCGTTCGGCCTGATGTGCGTCGTCTACGAAGAACCAGTTACGAGCAAGCGATCTGACCCGCGCAATTACTCGTCTCAATCATGGATGGCGTAATGGCAAAAGACAAAGGCAAAATGGACGACCTTCTGTCTAACGGCAGGAAGGCGTTCCAGCGCTGCAACGACTACGAGAAAGAAAACCGTCAAACATCGCTTGACGACATCAAGTTCTCTCGTCTGTCGCAGCAGTGGCCGTCCGACATCGTAAAGCAGCGCGAGCTTGAGCAGCGTCCTGTTCTGACTGTCAACCGGATGAAGGCATTCATTCGCCAGGTTGTGAACGATTCTCGCCAGAATAAGCCGCAGATCAAGGTACACCCCGTCGATAGCGGTGCGGACCCCAAGACGGCAGATGTCATCAATGGCCTGATCCGCAACATCGAATACACGTCGAATTCTGACGTTGCCTACGATACCGCAATTGAGCAGAGCGTATCCGGTGGCTTTGGCTATTGGCGCATCGGGCTTGATTATGCCTACGAAGACACGTTTGACATGGATATTTCCATAGACCGTGTCGCCAACCAGTTTTCCGTATACGGCGACCCCGACAGCATGAGCGCAGATTCCTCCGACTGGAATGTCTGCTTCATCGTCGATCGCATGTCGAAGGAAGCCTTCAAGCTCAAGTACAACGGCGCGAAAAACATCAATGGCGAAGCGGTTACAACCGATCTCGACAAGGACGCACAGCCGGTTGATTGGGATACAGATTCTTGGGCCGCGCTCAACAACACATGGGTGAATGACGACGGCGTCATGGTTGCCGAGTGGTGGCGCCGCGAGGAGGTCGAAGAGGAAATTGTCAAGCTCTCCAATGGTCACGTCTATTGCGCCGATGAGCTTTATCCGTCCGAGAAAGAGCAGGGCGACGAGGAAGAGGCAGAGAAGTACGAGGACGTTGGCACCGACGATAACATGCAGGCTGTCCGTGCCCTCCTGGCCATGGGTCAGCTTACCGTTGTCGATAAGCGCGTTCGCAAGGTCCACAAGGTCACGCAAACCATCATGACCGGCGCTGATGTGCTGGAGGTCAACGAATGGCCGGGGCGCTACATCCCAATCGTTCCTGTTTATGGTGACGAGATCATCGTCGAGGGCAAGCGCTTCTTCCGCAGCCTCATCCATGACGCCAAAGACAGCCAGCGCATGTTCAACTACTGGCAGTCAACAGCAACCGAGCTTGTGGCGCTCGCCCCGCGCACGCCGTGGATTGGTCGCAAGGGCACTTTCGATAGCGATGCAACCCGCTGGGCAACCGCTAACACGCAAAGCCATGCCTTTCTTGAGTATGACGGGGAGATGCCGCAGCGCCAGCCGCTCGACGGTGGTCAGGCTGTAGGCGCTATATCGCAGTCTCTTGCACAATCCGACAACATGAAGGCCATCATGGGCATCTATGATGCCTCGCTCGGTGCAAGATCCAATGAGACGAGCGGCAAGGCCATCATGGCGCGTCAGAGGGAAGGGGATGTTTCGACATTCCATTTCATCGACAACCTGTCTCGGGCAATCCGCCATACCGGCCGCATTCTGATTGATCTCATCCCGCGCGTTTACACCTCTGAGCGTGTCATTCGCGTGATTGGCGAGGATGGCTCGGCGCAGACAGTGAAGGTCAACGGCAAGACGCCAGAGCCAGCAATGGGGCCAGATGGTCGTCCTGTGCAGGATGAACGCGGCGAAGTCATTATGGCCATGCATGATCTTACTGTCGGCAAGTACGATCTGACGGTTACGACTGGCCCGAGCTTCACCACACGCCGTGAAGAAGCGGCAGCACAGATGACGGAGCTTGTCCGCGCATTCCCGCAGGCGGCTCCATTCGTTGCCGACATCATGGCTCGCAACTTCGATTGGCCAGGCGCAGACGAGATTGCCAAGCGCTTCGAGGCCATGAACCCGGCCAAGCAAAACCAGATACCGCCGCAAATCCAGCAACAATTGCAGGAGATGCAGCAGGCAATCCAGAAGCTGGCCAGCGAAAACCAGTCGCTCAAGCAGGGCCACGACATAAAGGCGTTCGACGCCGAAACCAATCGCCTCAAAGTCGAAGGCGACCTTAAGCAGCAGCAAGTCGATACAGGCCTCAGGCTGATCGACGCTGCCGCTCCCCAAAATCCACCCACGACCAACCGCTAAGGAGTCGATCTTAAATGGAAGTTGTAACGACGGAAGCACCCGGCGAAGGACTGGTCACGCCAGCAACCGAGGCCACGCAGCCCGCTGTACCGGTTCAGGAGCAGGAAGAACAGCCTGTTGAAATTACTGATACCGAACAACCGACTGAAGAAACCACGGCTGAGACGGAAGGCGGTGAAAGCACTGAAGAAGGTGCAGAAACCCCCGAGCCTCAAGAGCCTGAGACGGTGGAAATCGAGTTTGACGGGGAAAAGTTCAACGTCCCTGCCAAGCTAAAGGCCGGCTTCATGATGAATGCGGATTACACCCGCAAGACGCAGGAAGTCGCAGAGATGCGCAAGGAGGCTGAGACCGTCCGCGAAGAAGCGGCCAAGGTTTATCAGAGTTCGAAGGAATTCATCGAGGCTAACGCCGTGATGATGAACGTCGACAGCCAGTTGAAGCAGTATGAAGGCCTCGACTGGAACCGACTTGAGCAGGAAGACCCCGTTGGTGCGATGTCGCACTGGCGGCAATTCCAGCAGCTTCAGCAGCAGCGCGGTCAGGTCGCTCAATACCTGCAAAACGCCGAATCCGAACGTAGTGCAAAAGCGGAGCAAGACATTGCCACCCGCCTGCACCAAACCGCCGAGTTCGCGCAGAGAGAAATTCCCGGCTGGAACCAGCAAGTGGATCAGGAAGTCACGAAGTTTGCGACGGACTTCGGCTTTACCGCCGAACAACTCCGCGCCTCGATGACGCCTCAGATCTACAAAGTCCTGCATCGTGCAATGTTGGGCGAAAAGCTCCTCCAGCAGCAGAAATCAGCACCAAAGCCAGCACCAAAACCGGCCCAGCCTCTGAAGACCGTCACCGCCAAGGCATCGCCAGCGGTCTCGAAGAACCCGGAGGACATGAGCATGGACGAGTACGTGGCTTATCGCAAGGCTCAAGGAGCCAAGCTCTAACCCCATCCTTTTTAGAGGACCATTCTCATGGCAAATAGCGTCAAAACCGTATCAATGATCGCCAAAGAGGCGGTCATGATCCTCGAAAACAACCTCGTCATGGCAAAGCAAGTGCATCGCGGCTACGACGAAGAATATGGTCGGAACCCGAACGGCTACAAGATCGGAACTACGATCACGATCCGCAAGCCGACCGACTTCACTGTTCGTGACGGGGCGACCGCATCCACCCAGGATGTGGAAGAAGGCTCGACCACCATTGTGGTCAATAAGCAGAAGGGCATCGACTTCCAGTTCACCTCTCAGGAACTGGCCCTGTCGATGAACCAACTGTCCGAGCGCGTCATCCAGCCCGCAATGGTGCAGCTTGCGAACCAGATCGACGTTGATCTGATGGGCCTTTACAAGAGTGTCCCGTCTTGGGTTGGCACTCCTGGCAACGTCGTCAATTCCTATTCCGACTTCTCCAAGGCTCCAGAACGACTTAGCGAGTTGGCTGTCCCAACCAGTGATCGTTCTGCCATTCTGTCTCCAGCGGACAACTGGAACATGCTCGGTTCCCAGACCGCACTATACATTCAGGGGGCGGCGTCAGAAGCATATCGCGAAGGTTCTCTGGGTCGCATCGGTGGTATCAACACCTTCGAAGCTCAGAACGTGCCGACGCACACCGTTGGTGTTGCGACTGGTACGCCGCTGGTCAACGGCGCCAACCAGAATGTGACATATACCAGCGTCAAAGACACATTCACTCAGTCCCTGATTACCGATGGCTGGACGAACTCCACCACCGGCATTCTCAAGGCTGGTGACGTGTTCACGATCGCCAACGTCTTTGCCGTCAACCCGGTCACGAAGGCAACGCTGCCCTTCCTGCGTCAGTTCTCGGTTGTTGCCGATGCTGACTCCGGCGCGTCTACTGGCCCCTCCACGCTGACGATCACTCCTCCGATCATCACGTCCGGCGCCCAGCAGACCGTTTCCGCAGCGCCTGCCGACAATGCCGCCATTACCGTTCTCGGTACGGGTGGCGCTGGCTACCGTCAGAACCTCGTGTTCCACAAGAACGCGTTCGCTCTGGTCACGGTTCCGATGGAAGCACCGCAGGGTGCCGTCAACGTGTCCCGCCAGTCGTACAAGGGCATCAACGTGCGCCTTGTCCCGTACTACGACGGCACGAACGACATCAGCAAATGGCGTCTCGATGTTCTCTACGGCGTCAAGGCCATCGATCCGCGTCTCGCCACGCGCCTCTCTGGCACCCCGTAACCTTCTCCCCAACTGTGGGGGCTGTAATGGCCCCCATTTTTTCGAGGTGCGACGATGGCAATCACAAACTACACCGAGCTTCAGGCGGCCATTTCCGACTATATGGCCCGCAATGATATCTCTGGCAAAGCGGCAGAGTTTATTGCTCTCGCAGAGGCCCGGCTGAACCGGCAGATCGATTCCATCGCCTCTACAATCGTTCTGAACGGCGTCGCCAACCAGAATTACATCGACATCACCGCCATGAACATCATCGAGCCTGTTTCGCTCTATGTTGACGGCGTGATCCATGAGTTTTCCATCACTCCAAAGCCGCAGGGTTCCTTCCCATACTTCGATATAGCCGCCACGCCTTCGCAGTGGTGCATTGAAGAGGTTATCGACGGAGCCAACCGCTATTCCTATATCCGCTTCGACCGCGCGCTCGATGTGCCTTACACGTTCCGCTTCACCTATCAGGGACGGTTTGCGCTTTCCGACGCGGTTCCGACGAATGAATTTCTGACAAACTACCCCGACGTCTACCTTGCTGCATCAATCGTGTGGGGTTGCCTCTACACCAAGTCCGTCAAAGACGGCGCGATGTGGAAGACGGTTCTTGAAGAGGGCTTGCAGGAGGCAAAAAGCACCTATGCCCAGAGCAAGCGCGGTGTCCTTACGGTTGATCCCATGCTTCGCCGCCGCACAGCCTACAGCTTTAACCTGGATACGGCAGTATGAGGCTCGCTTTCGGCCCGTTTGAGCCTGACAAGAGCGTTTTCAACGCCGCCGTCAGTGGGAACGTCATAAACTGCTTCCCCGTTGCCAACGGCTGGGGGCCTATGCCGGGACTGTCAATCATCTCGGCAGCGCTGCCAGCGGCATGCCGTGGCGCGGTCTATGTTCGCGACAGTTCAGGCAACTATTCCATCATAGCGGCCACGGCGACCAACATTTACCGGCTGAACACGACGGATTATTCGTGGGATGACATTTCGGGTCCATCGGCGCCGTACAACCTCAATCTGGTCGACACGTGGACGTTCACTGTGTTCGGCACGAAGCTGCTGATCCACAATATTTCGGACCCGATACAGGAATACGACATCGAGGCCGCCACGAATTGCGTGGATCTTGCTGGATCACCGCCGCAGGCGAAATACTCGTGGGTTTCGGGTGACTTTCTCGTCCTTGGTTATCTCGGCGGCGCCAACGGCGAAAAGACTATCCGCTGGTCAGGTGTCAACGATATTGAGTTCTGGACGATTGGCGAAAAGGGCGCCGACGAGCAGGTCTTGCCGGAAGGCGAGGAAATTATGGGCGGCTTCGGTGAGCAGAATGGCTTCTATGTCATCAACCGCAGCGCCATGCACTTCTTCGTATTCTCTCCGTCATCGGGCTACACCTTCACTCGCCAGACGCTGAACCCGAAGCAGGGGGCTATTTCTCCCCGATCGATCGTCTCTATCGGTCCTGGAATGTTCTTCTACCTGTCCGAAGATGGTTTCTTTGCCGGCGCGGATCGAAAGCCAATTGGCGCAGAGCGGGTTGACAAGTGGTTTCTGTCGCAGGTCGATATGACCTATCTTGGTGAGGTTCAGGGGTCGGCAGACCCTTTCGAAAAGATCATCTGGTGGAAATACCAGAAGACAGACGGCACGTTTCGCCGGCTTGGTTACGATTGGCAGCTTGATCGCTGGTGCACGACTGACTTGCAGGTAGGCGAGATGATGTCTCTGGTCACCCCCGGCGTGACATGGGACGGCCTTGCCACGCTGTATTCTTCTATAGACGCAGTTACCGAACCTTTCGACAGCCGCCTTTTCCTTGGTGGCCGTCCTACAATGGCGACATTCACTTCAGACAATAAGCTTGCATTCTTCTCGGGCGAGAACCTGGGTGCAACACTCGAAACAGCTATTGTCGAGACGGACCCGGTCATACGGACGTTCTGCCGATCAGCACGTGTCATCACTGATGCGCTTGGTTTCTCCGTTACAGACGCTGTTTATGGGTATCACGGCGATACCGGCACTGCATCTGCCCCGCAGACAGTCAATCGCGCTGGATTGTTGAGTTTCCGTCAGGATGGGCGCCTCCACAAGTTTTCGTGCGCAATCCCTTCGGGTACCGACTGGTCAATCATCTCCGACATCGAGGCGACATTCGAAGAGGCAGGTGAGCAATGAGCGTCAACGCCAGTTACTCCGGCAATATTCGGAAGCCGGTTTGCACAGCGCTTGCCGGCGCATCGAAAACGCTTATCGGAGATGTCGCAGACGACAGGACGAACACGCTCGCGTCGTGGTCTTTCGTCAACCCTACCGGATCAGCGGTAAACTGCGAACTATACTGGAATGACGGCACAACTGACCGCCTTATCTGGAGAAAGTCCGTTGCAGCAAACGATACGCAGGTTGAGAGCAATCTGCCTGTTCGCCTTGATGCAGGCAACTCGATAAAGGCAGTCGGCGCCGCTTCGGTGACTGTCACGCTCATCTATGTGCTGACGTATCAGGTATCATGAACATCTACATCGCAAATATCGCTGACGTTGATGCGCTGTGGCAGACGGTCGGCCCTCGGTTTGATGCCATCATGGAGAAGTATGGAGACGACCTTTCGACCGGTGAGCTTTGGCAAATGTGCCGATCCGGTCATGCCTTCCTTGTGATTGTGCGCGATGAGGCAGGTTTGCTGATGGCTGCAATCGTCCGCTTCGAACGCTGGAGCAACGGCGCGGTTCTTCGTGTCCTGTCTCTGGTTGGCGAGAAGATGGATGTGTGGGGCGCTGCCGTCAAAGCGTTCCTTTCTGACATGGCGAAGTCCAACGGTGCGGGGCGAATTGTCGCTGAAGGTCGCGACGGATGGGCCAGAATTTTTGATGAGCCGAAGAAAATTCGCTCAACCTACGTGATGGAGCTTTAATATGGTTGGTGGCGGAAAGCAGACAACGCAGACGCAATCCTCCGAACCCTGGTCCGGGGCGCAGCCCGCTCTCAATCAGGCTATTGGCGGCGCGCAGGCTCTGTACAACGGGCGCATTGGTTCGCAGGTCTATGATGGCTCTACGGTCGTTCCGTGGGCCTCCCAGACGACGCAGGCCATGGGCAACATTGAGAACAATGCCAACGCCAACACAGGCGGTGCGGGCCTCTCTGGGCAGTATCAGGGTGTCATTAACAGCGGTGGCTATAATGCTGCCCAGCAGGACGCGCTGCGCAACACGCAGAACCTCGCAAACTCCTCCTATTCTGTCTCGCCGGAGCTTCAGAAGGTTCTCGACGCGCAGGCCTCCAAGGTCGGTGACAGCGTCAATCTGAACGCATCGGCCGCCGGTCGGTATGGTTCTGGTGCAAACCAGAACCTGCTTGCGAAGAACATTGGCGATCTAACCAACAGCACGATATTCAACGATTATAGCAACTGGCAGGGCCGCAGGGATTCCGCGAACACGAACCTGTTCAACATGGGTCAGCAGGGATTTGGCAACCTGGGCGCCGCTTATACCGGCCTCAATGCACCAAATCAGGATCTGATGAACGTCGGCGCGATGAATGAAGACCTCGCCACCCGCTACAAGAATGACGAGTTGCGCATCTTCAACGAGAACCAGAACAAGCCGTGGGAGCAGCTGGGTCGCCTCAATGCTATTGCGACGGGCGCCGGTTCCATGGGTGGCACGCAGACAACAACGCAGCCGGGCCAAAACCCATTCTTGACTGCTGCTGGCTACGGGTTGTCAGGTCTTGGCCTTCTTGGTGGCCTGTTCTAAGGGGTATACGACATGGCACTTTTTGATAATTTTGCCTCGAACCTGTTCCCCAGCGTTCAGCGAAATAGCGATGCCCTGCTTCAGTCTGGTCTTGGTCTTCTTTCTGGCCGAACCGGGAACGAGCAGGCAGCGATGGGCCTCAAGGGGTTTTCCGACGCGCGCAAACTGAACAAAACGGTTGAGTTCCTGAAGGCGGCTAATCCAGAGCTTGCGCAGGCTGTCGAAAGCGGAACGCTTGGCGCCGGCGATGCCTACAAGCTCTACTATCAGCAGAAGCTTGAGGCACAGAAGCCGAAAAACAACTACATGGCAGTGGGTAAGGCTCTTTACGATACAAGCAATGGCCAGTGGATTACTCCTCCGGCTAGCGTTGGTGGCGCGGATGACCAGGAATATGGTCTGAACCCTCAGTATGGCACGGATGCGAATGGCAATCCCGTTATCATCCAGTTGAGCAAGGGCGGCACGTCTCGGCGCACGGCTCTCCCCGAAGGGGTGACGCTGTCGAAAGAGCCTATTCGCATTGACGCCGGCACGCATACGGTTCTGCTTGACCCAATCACGCGACAGCCTATTGGCCAGATCCCGAAGAACCTTGCCGACGCCGAAGAGCAGAAGGCCGGTGGCAAGGCCTTGGGAGATGCGCGCGCCGCGCTGCCGCAGGTCGAAGAAGCTGGCAACAATATGCTGTCTACGATCGATAGTCTTGCAAGCGACCCTTATCTCGATAGCATGGTTGGTTCGGTTCAGGGCCGCATGCCTAATTTGACCTCCGATGCTGCCCGCGTGCAGTCAAAGATGGACCAGATCGGTGGCCAGTCATTCCTTCAGGCTTATAACGCTCTTCGCGGCGGTGGCCAGATCACCGAAGTTGAAGGCAAGAAGGCGACGGAAGCCATGGCGCGCCTTAACACGGCGCAGAGTGAGGCGGACTATCGCCAGGCTCTCGGAGAACTCCGCACTATCGTTCAGACAGGCCTTGCGCGCGCCCGTCAAAAGGCTGGTGGCGGCGCTCCGTCTGGTGGCGCGGCAAAAGGCAATCGCACGTCTTCGGGCGTAAGCTGGAGCGTTGAACCCTGATGGCAACACTCAACATGGCGACACAAAACGCTTCTGGTCTTCTTTCCCCGGGGAACATTGATCTTTCAAAGCGACCAGTTGTCAAAAACCCTGACGGCTCTATTAGCACCGTCCGATCCATGTCGATTAACGAAGATGGCCGGGAAATCCTGATCCCTACAGTTTCACCGGATGGTCGTGTCCTTTCAGATGATGACGCCGTGAACCTGTATCATCAGACCGGCCAAAACCTTGGTATATTCGATACCCCTGAAAACGCTACCAAGTACGCAGAAAGTCTGCACACGCAGCAAGAAGGTATGTATGCGGGAAAGCCAAAGGGCGTAACACTCAACATCAACGGCAAAAAGGTGAAGGTGGACGATTCGTTCCTTTCCCTCTCGCCGGAAGAGCAGAATGCGACGGTTGACGAGATCGCTGCGTCTCTTGGCCCCGCTAAACAGGCAGGCCCGAATGACGAGCCGGCAAAGCCCACGCCCAGCGGTCGCCATCTTTCTTTCGAGGAAGGACAGGCTGAGCTTGCAAAAGAAGAGCAGCAGGGTATTGGCGGCAAGGCTGGTGCATTCCTGACCGGCGCTATTGGAGACCTCCCCATCGTCGGGCCTGCGTTGCTTGGTGGCGCCCAACGTACAGCCGCAGGCATTGCGTCCGCTATTGATGGTGATAGTTATGCCAACAACCTGAAACAGGGTCGAGTTGCGACGGAAGCCGCGCAGGCGGAAAACCCCGGTTCCAGACTGGCCGGCGCCGTGGTCGGGAATATTGGCGCAATGGCACCAATTGGCGCAACGGCCACGGGAGCGCGTTTGCTTGGCATCACCGGTAAAAGTCTCGGGCAACGCGCCCTCATGTCTGGTCTTTCCAGCGGTGCAATTTCTGGCGCTGACGCTCTTGTTCGCGGTCAGGGTGTTGATGGGGCGATTGGAAGCGCGCAGATAGGCGCCGGTATTGGCGCCGCAGTTCCGATTGTTGGCGCTGGCCTCTCTGCCGCTGGTCGCGCTATAGGTGATCGTGTGCGTCCCACGGTTAATGCCATCCTGAACCCTGCCGACGAAGCAAGCCGACGCGTCGGTATGGCGCTCTCTCGCGATGCGCAGGCTAATCCAGGATCATTGCTCAGCAGCGCGGATGAGGCCGCCGCAGCGGTCAACAACGTGCCTATCATCAACGCTGACAGGGGTGGAGAAACCACACGTGCGCTTGCACGGTCGGTAGCTAACCAGTCACCTGAAGCCCGCGCTGCAATCGAGAACGTTGCCTCTGACCGGTTCGGGTCTCAGTCGAACCGCGCCATGGACTTCATCAAGCGCATTACGAGCGGTCAGGTCGATGATTTGACATATCAGGAGACGCTCAAGCGCAATGCGGCGATCGTAAACCGGCCAGCGTACAATGCAGCCTTTATGGCGCCTGAAGCTCAGCAGGTGTTCACCCCTCGCATTCAAGAGTTGATGCAGGCCCCATCTTTCCGCCGCGCCGTCGATCAGGTCCCGAAACGATCAGCCGACCGTGCCGCAACGCAGGGCTTCAAGGAGATAGGCAATCCGTTCACCAAGAACAGTAGCGGCGCATATGTCTTGACGAGAAAGGCAGACGGAACGCTGGTAACGCCGTCTCTTGAGTTCTGGAACCAAGTCAAAATCAACCTTGATGACGGCATTGGCACCGCTCGGCGCGCAGGAAAGAACGCACTGGCTGCGGATCTAACGGCGCTGAAGTCGGCACTTGTTGACGAACTTGACGGGATTGTGCCGCAGTACAAGACTGCGCGCGCTGGTGCCGCTGCTTTCTTCGGTGCGGAAGACGCGCTTGAGGCTGGGAAGAAATTTGCCAATACGCCACGCCTTGTACCGGAGGCCAAGAAGGGCTTCGAGTCTATGAAAGCGCCGGAGCGTGAGGCATTCGCAACCGGCTATGCCTCCGAGTTGATCGACAAGATCAGGTCTTCCGGCGATCGCACCAACGTTATCAATTCCGTCTTCAAAAGCCAGTCGGCTAGGGACTCTATGGAATTGGTGCTTGGCCCTCAGCGAATGAAAGAAGTTGAAGCCTATGTCCGCGTGGAGGATCTAGCCGATCGTCTGCGTGGCGCTATGGGCAATTCCACCACGGCGCGGCAGCTTGTCGAACTCGGGATTGGTGCGGGTGGCGGCGCGTTCCTTACTGGTGACTGGTCTGGCGCACTGGCGGGAGCGGCGGCTATGCGTGGTGCGCGATATCTCGGGCAGCGCGTGGATAACAACGTTATGCAGCAGGTTGCAAAGCTTTTGACGAGCAACAATCGCGGCGCTCTTAATGTCGCCGTTCGCCAAGCAGCGCGGCAGCCTGCATACATGAAGGCTATCGAGGCACTGAGTAACGCTCTCGCTGTTCCGTCAAGAAGCGGCGCTGTTCTCGGCGCCCAAATGTCGGCTCAATAGAACCAGGACAAAGTCCACGCGCCAAGTGATTGAGCGTAATTGGCTTTCAACCATATGCCCAAAGGCATCAGAAGCGCTACCGCTAGAAGATGACCGATGATTGTCCATGCGTCCGGTCTTTCCATCAAAAGCTCGTGCAGTTGGTGTAATAGCCATTGCGCGAGCAGGTGGTGTTAATCGGCCTGTTGAGCGCGTTCATGTTGTTCTGCGCCTGAATGCCGGCACCCATCATGCTCATTGAGTTTGCAAATCGTATACGCCTGTCCCGATTTGAGGCCATGCGCTCTTGATCCATCTGATAAACGCAATTGGCGTGCTGCTGGGAGCCAACCTTAAATCCGTAACCTTCACAGGTCTTGCGGATTGAAGCAAGTTCCGGGCCAACAGCCGGCCGCTCAGCGGCGCAGCTTGGTAGCAAAGCAACTGCAAACAAGGATAGAAATGCTGCTCTCACCGGCAGGCCCTTTCGTATAGGTCGATCACGTCTTTGGATTGATCTGATTTGACAACGGTAGAAGCGGCGTCATCGCTTAGCGCTTTTGATTGGCCAGTCGAGAATGCGTAAGCCTGGATGTAGAAAGCCTTCTCACCCTTCCAAACTTTGCGACCGTCGATCTCTTTGCAAGGTTTTGCTTTGTCAAAGTCCGGTTGAAACTCATCGACAGTAGAAAAACCATCTGCGGCATTGGCCGCCAGAGGCGCGAAAACAATCGCTGCCAAAACAACAAGCTTCTTCATCCCCGGACCTTTCGAAAAGACTTCTTAGGATACGCGAAGTTTCAGCTTCCTTCAAGGATGCCCCATGGACAGACGCCAAGAATTTTACAACGAAGTATACGGCCACGCGAAGGCCGCAGGGCTGGATGACACCCGCGCCCATCTCGCGGCGTCTCAAGCGTCGCTTGAAACCGGTTTCGGCCGCAGTGTGGCCGGCAACAACTATTTCGGCGTCAAGGCCGGTTCGTCGTGGACTGGCCCTACAAAAAACGCCCGAACATGGGAAGAGGTAGGCGGCAAGAGGCAGAACATCACCGATCGCTTCCGCGCTTATGACAGCCCCGTCCAGTCACTTCGAGATTGGGCCTCTACTGTCGGTAACAAGTGGTCAAGCGCACTGTCTGCGCCAACCTTTGCCGAAGCGGTCTCTGCACTCGGGGCAGGCAAGCCGGGTGGCTATGCCACAGACAGCAAATACGGGTCGAAGCTGAACAGCATTCAGGGAACATACGGCAAGGATGTCGGCCTCCTAAACGCAATAGCGCCCGACATTCGCAGCATCCCGACCCCCACGGCTCGACCCGAACCTACCTACACCGCGCCTCTCTCCTCCGTTCAACGCGCCCCCTTGCAAGAGGTAGCCATGTCTCCATTCGATGCGAGCCGTTTCGGGCCTGCTCCGACTTCACCCACGTTCGACGCTACCCGCTTTGCATCTCCCAATGCTGTAGCTCAAGGGAAGGCGGCTCTTCAGCGTGGCCTGCTTGATCAACAGCTGTCAGTCGGGATTTTGCCGAATATTCCGCCAGCCGTTACCGAAGTTCCTGCTTACGTTGACCCCAAGGTTTCCGTTCAGCCGTCTGTCGGCGTTCAGCCATCCGTGGCTGTCGCGCAAGCTGCGCCTGCTCGCTCAATATCCCAGATGACAACGGGCGCCGTCTCTGCCCCACAGATTTCGGCACGTCAGCAACAGATCGCCGCGCAGACCACGAGCGACATGCGCAACCGCAGCATTCTCGGGACACTCGGCGGCGCTATCCTTGGCGGCGCGCTGCTTGGCCCAGCTGGCGGCCTCCTCGGCGGTTATCTCGGCAAGAGCTTCTCCAATAGCGGATATCACCCTGCCGCCCCTGAACGTCTCAATCCGAATGGCACAGATGACCGCAGCTATGGCGGCCTGAACGACTACGGGCGCGACGCCTACAACGAAAGCAAGGACTTCCGTGACGCCGTTGATAGCGGTTCAGCAGGCCTTTGGTAAGGAGAGCCATTAATGGCGAAGAACTCACTTCTTGACTACAGCACCACGCCAGACAGCAACACCGATATCGGCGGCATTGGTATCCAGGGAACATCCGCTGTCAATAACTTCGACAATGCCTTTCGCACACTCATGGCGCAGATGCGGCAGGACCTCGACTACAAGCAGGTTTATGCCTCGAAAACGGGCAATTATACCGCCGTCCTCAATGACAACAATGCTTTCATCAAGTTCAGTGGACCGTATACTCTATCGCTCACTGCAGCAGCGACACTCGGACTTAACTGGCATGTAAAGGTTAGCGCTGAAAGCGGCGCGATCACGGTTGACCCCAATGCGGCCGAAACCATCAACGGCGTTGATACACTGATTATCCCGCAAGGGGCGATCGCGACAATCGTCTGCGACGGAACTCAGTTTTTTGCGTCCCTCGATGACAAGACATCTCTTGTCTCGAAGAGCGCCAACTACACGGCTTTGGCGGGTGATGATGGCGCGACATTGCGATTTACAGCCACGGCCACCCTGTCTTTGACAGCTGCCGCAACACTCGGCGCCAACTGGCGCATTACCGTTCGCGCAGAAGGCGCAGACATCACAATCGATCCTAATGGATCAGAGCTGATCAACGGCGCGTCCACGTTGACAGTTCTGGATGGCTCGACGGTCGATGTCATTTGCTCCGGAACGGCGTTTTACGCCTCCGTTTCATTCCAGACCGCAACCGCAATCAACAAGTTCTCTGGCGGATGGGAGCCAATTGGAAAGTTGGCCCTAACGGGTCAAACGTCGTTTGCCGTAACGGATCTTTCCGCTTACTCGATGATCCGCTGCACCTATTACCACATTGTCACAGCACAGAGCGTTCTGATCCAGTTCTCGACGAACAATGGCTCATCCTGGCTAACTTCGACGGCAGACTATTTCTACATTTCCACACAAACCGCATGGAACGGCACAACCTCGTCAGTGGCTGGTGATGCGAATGCCATCGCCGGCCTCTCTCTTGGGGACGAGGTTTCAGGGGGCGTGATCAATATCGTTAGCTTCAATAAAGCTCGCATCTGTCAGTCGACATCCACGCAATCGATTGACACGAGTTCCCTCAGAATTTCGCGAAACATCTCACAACGCACCATCGGAACGACCGCGCGAAACGCCTTGCGCATAATTTCGTCGGCTGGCGGCGGCATTAATGGTGAATTCCAGTTCGAGGGGATCCGTGGATGACTTTATCAATCTACAATGCCCTGACGGGCGAGAGTATCACTCGTGACATGACACCGGAGGAAGAGGAAGAGTTTTTGTCCTCTCTTCCGCCCGCACCAGAAGATCCAGTCGGATCTCTGGAGCCTCAGAGGATTGCCTGTGCAATGCAGGTAATCATTCAGGATCAGGAAGTGGCAGGCGTTCTAGGTGTTTTCCGTATCGGCGGCATGATCTACGTCGATACCGGAACATTCCTCGCAATATTCATCCACAATCTTGGCGAAACCTCTCCGTTTGTCGTTCCCAATAACGGCGTCAGCGTCTCGATCGCTGAGTGGGGAGGCGATTACGCCATTCTTGAAGTTCGCGATCATGCCGGCGGAAATCTGATTACGCCGCCAACATTCGGATTCTCCCTCTACAACTTCTAAGGACACGGAGTCATGGACATGAGCAAACTTGTGCTTGAGCGCACCGCCAACGGCGTTACCAATCTCGAAATCATCACATGCGTTCCCGGCCTTGAGGCGGCGGTTGCTTTCCAGCGCCTTAAGAATGAGCCTCCGGCCCCCGGCCAGACTAACCCCGGCCCAACAGGCCACAAGGTTTGGTGCTGGGACACGATCCCGAATGCAACGCAGGTGATCGGCGTCCTGACCTATGACGGGGCAATTACGCTCCAGTCCACGGCGTCGCTGTCTCAGCCGCTTATTACGGCCTTCAAGGCTAATCCGACCGCCTCGCCTGACGGCCCTGACGGCGTTCTCATCTACGCCTGAATAGAGGCTTCCCCCATGCTCATCCGTAATTGGCGGCGCGTGCTTTGGCGCGCGTCATCCCTTTGGGCTGTCTACATAGCGACGGCTCTCCAGATCGCTGAGAACGCCGTTCCGTATGCCGCCGATTACCTGCCGTGGTGGGTTCCGGTCGCGGTTCTGGTTCTCGCCCCTCTGTTCCGCATTATCTCGCAAGGAGGCCTTGATGCCGATAGACACCAGTAAAAGCAGGCTGAAGAAATCCGGCGCGCTCATGGCCGGCGCGGTCGCCCTCGTCGGCGCATGGGAAGGCGTTAAGACGGTTGCCTATAAGGATATCGTAGGCGTGCCAACGGTCTGCTTTGGAGAAACCCGTGGTGTCAAGATGGGTGATCGCTACACCATGGACGAATGCCGCGCCATGCTTGGCGATGCCCTTGTTGAGTTCGAGACGAACATGCGCAAGTGCCTCAAGGCCCCCGATTTGATTCCTGACAAGCCGTACACCGCGTTTCTGTCGCTCTCCTACAATATCGGGACCGGGGCATTCTGTGGCTCGACGGTTGCCCGTAAGGCAAACGAGGGTGACCTGAAGGGCGCTTGCAACGCTATCCCGGCATGGAACCGCGCAGGCGGTCGCGTCGTCAAGGGTCTCGTCAATCGTCGGGCTGAAGAGCAGAAGATCTGCCTTGAGGGTGTCTGATGTCAGTCCTCACCTACATCTACATGGCGGTAGGCGCGCTGGCGATGCTGGCCCTCGCACACCTCTACAACGAGACGATCGACAATCCCTATGTGCGGCGACAGGCTTTGGCCGGATACGTGCAGCAGTCGGAACGTGATGCGCTTCAGGCTCAACTGGACAAGGAGCGCTCTCTGCGTGAGGCGGCTGACCAATCATTAGCCGCCGCCACGAAACGTGCTGACGAAGCCACGAAGGCACGAGAGGCCGCAGAAGCAGAGGCCGACCGCTTGGCCGAAGAAGCCGCCAAGGACGCCAATCTCTCCCGCCCCAATGAAAGCGACAAGAAATGGCTATCCGAGCGCTGATCCTTGCAGCCGCCGCGCTGTTCCTCATGAGCTTTACCGGATGCCAGACGACCGGACAACGCCTCAAGGCCGCATCCGTCGTCAAGGGCGAGACTGACGCCCGCCGTCCCGTCCTCGTCCTCCCTGCCGCCTGCACAGCCGTTATGGAGCGCGTCAGGCTCCGCGACGAACCGTGGGTAATTCATTCGTGGCGCTGGAATGTCGCCGCCGACAACCGCGACCAGCTGGCCAGAGACTGCCAGGCATGGGCCGATGACTACAATAGGAGAATTGCACAATGATCGGTCTTGGACTTGGCCTATCTCTCGGATTGTCTGGTAAGCCGGGTAAGCTGCCGAATATTGCTCCTGTCACCAGTTGGCGTGTACCCGTTCTCGCTGCTTATGACAGCCTTGGTGATAGCGTTCTCGTTGCAGCTCTTGTAGCCGCTGGCTCCGACAAATCTCGGCCATCGTATCCGATCGCCGCAACCACGACCAGAACCGTGGCTTGGAAGCTGGGAGCCGTCGCCGCTCCGGGTGGCCTGCTTTCATTCGTATTCGAGGGGGCAAGTGCAACTGTGTCGGCTGCGTACAGCGACGATAGCACCGATGGTTCTAACGGCACGTGGACGGCAATCTCATATTCTCTGGTTTCTCCGACCGCATTCTACACAGGGCGCCGGCAACCAATTCCGTTGCCGGCCGCCGCATCTGGGCGCTGGGTGAGGCTGGTGATTAACAATCCCGCAGCTTCGACAGTCTATTCTGTTTACCCCTTGATCAACCAGCTGCAGGCCAGCAAGGTTCGCAATGATGCGCAGTTGATTATGGGAGCATCCCAGACAACGAACGGCTTCCTGTCGCTTGTGTATGAGGATGCAATACGGGCCGCATTTCCATCCTCCGATCCGATTGTCTTCAACTTTGGCGAAGCGGGCGAAACTGCCTCCGGTATTTTGGCGAACTGCTCTCCCGCCATATCGGCGTTCAGCTCTTTCGTTTCCCGCGTCTATCTCGACAACCTGATCGGGAATGACATCACGAACGCTCAGCCGATCAGTGATGATTCTCCGGCAAGTCTGACCACAATGAGAAGCCTTGTTGACCAGATCGTAGCCGCGTTCTCTGGCTGGAAAATTTTTACTTCCGATATCACTTTCCGCGAATATACCGGGGTAACGCCGGCAGCCCCTGATAATGGATCACTACCTTACAACCAGCAAATCATGTGGCCTGCCATCCTTGCGGATAACCCTGATTGCTTCGACAAAGCACTAGGTGTCTCGCGCATCAACCTATACTCTTGGGCGCTGTACAATCGAAATTGGCTGCAAGACCAGATCCATTACAGCAACTACACGACCTATCGTGAAGAGTTGGTGCGCACGATGGAAGGCCGCGTCCGCAATTCCAGATGGCCAGATAGCTATGCTCTGATGCTGGTAAAGCGGCTTGAGGCCGAGCGTCTTTACCATCTGAAGCGTGAGGCCGGATACGCGGTTAGCTCTCTCCCCGCATCCAGCACGAAGACAGCACTTCAGGCCCGTGTTGATGCCGTCACGAGCCTGTTGCCGTCACGCATGAAGATCAGCCACGGACCTGACGCAAACGCACCGCCAGCACCGTGGACTAACACCGCGAGAACAACCGTCGGCGCTGCTATTACGGACATCATTACGGAGGACGGCTTCAAGACCTCCTACGTCTGGAATATCTCCGTAGCCGGCAATGGCGCCTTTGCCTTCGGCGCCCAAGGTGCCGCTCCTGGCGCTGAATTCCCTGACAGCGTTCTGCTTGGTTATCTTTCCGATACCGTGGACAGCATGGCAGTCAAACTTACAAACGGTGATGCTTCGGAGCGCTACCGGATCAAGGCGATGGGTTCTCGCGCTGGCACAGGCTCTCGCCTTCAGGACTTTGTCATAGGTGGCGTTACGCAAACCGTCAACGTTCTTGGCAATCTCATAAGCGTTGCCGATTTCACTGGACTTGCTCCAACTGCCGGGGAAGTCGAAATGACCATCAACCGGGGTACGGGCAACACTACGGCGGTTTACCTAAACGGCGTCATCCTCGAAGCAAACGCCGCCTGACATCCATAAAGCTGAAAAGGAACCAGCATGACGACCACAGAAAAGAAATCCGAAATCGTTTCCAACGGCGTGGACGCACAGGCCCTGCTTGATAAATATCTCGCCAAGTCCTATCGCGCCGGCATTCGCTATGCGCAGGTCATAGAGGAGGCTGTAAAAAACGGCTTCTTCGTCAACCCGCTGGAAGCAAAGCGCATGCTTGCACAGGCCCGCTCGCTCTCTGGCAAGATTGCCGAGGCTGCAGAACTTGCCGCCGTGCTGCACCTGTCTGGCACGCAGCTTGCCAAGGACAACGATGTCGATCTCGGCTCGGTCTCGTCTGTCGGCGGCGTTGACTTCGTTCGGCGCGATACCGGCATGATCACTCCGTTCGGGGGCGGCCGTTAAGATGCAGTGGTATCACCTGACCATTATCGCAATCGCTGCGGTGGCGTTTCTCGTGTCAAGGGGAACGCCTCGCGCCTCGCTGTGGATCGTGGCCGTACTGGTGGCCTATCTTGGCCCAGTATTTTACCTCCATGCGCCGCGTCCCGATTTGCTCGGGTGGTATCCGCCTGACGCTGGCGTATCGTTCCTATTCGACGGGCTGGTGTATTTCATCATCACCCACAAACACGAAGAGGCGTGGGAAAAGCGCGGTCTCGGCACAATCTTCATGGTGTCGGCCACGATCGATCTGCTTCAGTGCTTCGGCGTCCTCACCGGATACCCGCCGCCGCTCTCCATCACAATGTACGGTTCAATCCTCGAATTCATGAATGTATTGGCGTTGCTGCTGATCGGGGGCATAGGCATCGGGGATACGCTCAGAGATGGCGGATTTGATATTTCTCGTTCTTATCGTCGTCATCTGGGTTCGGTTATGCACGTTGCCCACGCGAAAACGCACGCGTCGAAGCCGTTCAAGAAAGTGATGTGATGGTGGACCCTGATGATTATCGGTACATCGGCGCGCTGCTTGGGGCCGCGTCCGGTCTGCTTTTCGTAAAGCCCAAGAGCATTGTCGATGCGATCATGCGATTCGCCTTTTCCTTCATCGCAGCATCGATCCTGTATTTCGTGGTTCTCGACTATATGGCGTGGGATAAGGACGTTGACCACGTCGTTGCGGCGGCATGGATTACGGGATTTGCAAGTTGGCCTATCGCGGGCTTCCTGATCCAGAAGGCCAAGAAGCAGTTCGGGTGAACATAACCAGATTCCGGTGTGTCTTGTACGTGTCACGCCGTGTCACACGTACCGGAATCGTTCTGCTTTTAACTGCAAGGATAGAGACGCAGCGCAAAGCGAATATTTTACGAAAAATCGCACAAAGCCCTTGATCCTGCGATGGTTTGCCCGTATCAGGCGCTTACCGGAGAGGTGGCCGAGTGGTCGAAGGCGCTCCCCTGCTAAGGGAGTATGATTTACCTCCGTAAC
>NZ_KB906088.1:0-31863 GCF_000381165.1 Agrobacterium sp. 10MFCol1.1
TCGGCAGACGCCGGATCAGGCCTACTTCAACGCGCTGGCATCAATGATGGTGGCTGCATAATCGAGGCGGAAATCCACTTAGTGAAACGCCCGAAACTGTTCAAACAAACCGAGCCACCTCTGATGCACCCGTTGCAGACCTCGCCCTGGCCCTGCTCGTCGCACGTTGCGAGCCGGTGGTGCTGGCTAGTTATAGATACCGCAGATGCGTTGCTATCCCGTTGACCGTCACCATCCTATGGGCGGTAGTGCACCGGATTTCGCTTCTGCACGGGACCGCGGTTCAAATGGCAATCCCACCAGGCCCGTAGCGCGAACATCGCCCGGTTATTTATCGGGCGCGGTAAACCTCGCTGGATGACCGACGACGCGCAATAAACTCCCGAAGAACGGGGAGAAAAAAAGCTTTGCTGAACCGCCCCACAGGAGGCTCCGGCTCCAGATAGAAAGAATGTCCGATAATATCGCTGTTATACTCATCCAGAATGATCCAGAGCCGCACATCTGCATCAAGACCGGCCCGGCGCTTTTCAATCGCTGGGATCTCAATAGAAAAACGACCAGTTTCCGGCTGCTTTGTCGTGATGGGAAAGAACAGAACCATGTCGCCGTCCGCACGGGCGAGCCTCACGCCAACAACAACGGGTCGACCCTTCCGACCTTCGGTTTCACCGAGCGAAGCCTCCCGGCTCCACAGATAAGGGTAGCGGATTACGACTGCAGTCTCGATGTCATCGAAACCGCTCACCGAACCATCTCTTCCGTTTCCGAATAAGCCTCGACTGCCGCCTCAAACTCGTCCAACAAAGCGTCAGACATATTATCGATAGTGCCTACCGCGCGCAGATCAGACTGCCGCATCAAACGTTCATAATCCTCAATATTAAGAAGGACCAGACGAGGCTTGTTGCGCTGGGTGATCGTCACCGGATGGCGAAGTGCCTCGGCGATGATATCACCGGACTTCCTGGAAAGATCACTCGTCGTGTAAGAATTACCTGAGCTTGCCATCGATCATACTCCCGTCTTGCGTCGCAACGATAGCACAGCCAAAAAAGGAAATCCATAAAATACAGCAATGCTGTAGATGCTGTAAATGCTGCATTGATTATGCGCATTAATGACGCCACGGGACCACTAAAACTCTTGGCAAGATGGGTTTCCGTAAGCAGATTGGCAAGCCAGGGAAGCAGCTTCGCTGCACCCACGGATCCGGAACGCAGCGGCATGGTAAGCGACACCGGAAAAGCCGGGCGGCGTGCTTCCCAGCCCGGATCATAGTCCAACCTCCATTCGCCTTCAAAAGTCAGATGGGCGAGAGGCAAGGTCTCGTGTAGATGTTTGTCATTGATCAGCACCAAACATCGGCAGAAAGCCGAGGTCATCGTCCCGCGCGACTTGCAAAGTCTGAACCGTCTTGAGATCGCCAAAATCGATTCCAACTGCGCGTGCGACGATCAGGGCTTTTTCGAGCTGGCAACTCGGCTTGCCCGATTCAAGCTCGACGATGAAGCGTTCCCCCGTTCCAGAACGGGCAGCAAGCCCGGTTTGCGTCCAGCCAAGCGCTTTGCGTCTCTACTTAATAGCAGAGCCGAAATCACGCGCAGACCTGAACATCGTCAACCTCCATAGCTTGACTTACCGTACAGGAAGTTTTCCGAAGAATCATGGAAACGCTTCCCGATCGGTAAGTCTTACACTTGATCGCGCCAGATCATCCTGATCGGGAACCTCTTTCGGATTGAGCCCGACAGGAGTAAGGTCTTTTCATCGTCTCACGGACCTACTGTTTCGTCATCATTGCCCGATAAATTGATACACCGGCCATTACTATCGTATTCATGTTTTACATCCGAAAAACTACTTACTTCTATGATATTTAGCCATAAAAAATCAAAATAATATACGGCATAATCCATTTCGCCGCGCGTTCGGCCCTGATGCACTGGCATCACAGCAACACCTTAAAACCGCATCCCGAAGCCCACGCTGCCGGTTCTCTGTTGACGCCGCCTGGTCGACCCGGCAACCTCATAACATGACCCCGACCAACAGTTTCATTGCCGAACTCGTCCGCGACGCCAACAGGCTCGAGAACCTCGACGACTATCAGAAGCGCCGCATGCTTGAACGGGCAGTAACGACAATCCGCGACATGCGCGAAACGATCGGAATCCCCTCCGGTCCCGGTCGCGACAGTGTCGTCGACATCCACACCGTCGCCCTGTCCATCGAACACGGATGGCGCAGCGATGACGACGTGCGAAACGCCCTGCTGCAGGCAGCCGGCATGATCCGGGACCTGCATATCGTCCTCGACAGCGAAACCGGAATCAGCTTCGCCGAACCTTCCGGTTGACGCGATATGCCATCTTCCCACCGTCAATGGCACTTCGTACCGGCGAAATTCAGCTTATTAATTTTAGGTTTTCGTTAACCATACGCGACCACCTTCCTCTCACAGCAACGATGGAGGTTGGCTTTGGCTTACGACTGGAATCGCAATGAACGCGAAGGCATGTTTGATGAACTGGCGGCGGCTCTGATATTCTTCACAATCGTCAGCCTGCTTCTGGCGTCCGCATACATGGTGACAACCTTTGCCAGATAGGGCGGGTTCTTTCACCCGTCTACCGGCGAGGACGAGAAACGCCAGACTGGCAACTTTGGCCAATGACCGTACAATCAGCCGCCGAATGCCTGCCCCGGGTGAGTGTATGACCATGACAGACGATCTTCACGGCCATATCCTGCTTCTCTCCGGCCACCCAGGCTCTGGCAAGTCCACAATCGCCGAAGCCCTTGCGCACTTGTGCGGCGTGCCAAAGGTTCATTTTCATAGCGATGATCTGTGGGGATACATCAAGCATGGCCGCATCGATCCCTGGCTTCCCGAATCCGATCAACAAAACTGCATGATCATGCAGATCGCCGCCGATGTCGCAGGTCGCTATGCCGAGGCGGGTTATTTCGTCATTCTCGATGGCGTCGTGCGACCGGACTGGCTCCCGGCCTTCCTGGCGCTTGCATGCCCGCTGCACTACATCGTGCTGCGCACGACAGTAACAGAAGCAATCGAACGCTGTCAGGCTCGCGGTGGCGACAGCCTCCGCGATCCGCTGGTCGTGGCCGATCTTCATGCCCAGTTCGCCAATCTCGGGGCTTTCGAGCACAATGTACTATCGTTGTCGGGCAAGGACAGGGATCAGGCCTTGCACGCGGTCATCAATGCACTGCAATCGGCACGTTTCCGTATTGATGCCACGAGCGATGGCAATCGATTACGAACATAAAGGTGAAGCAAGCGTGGCTGTCCCGACAATCTATCTCCTTCGCCACGGCGAAACAGTCTGGAACTGTCTTGGCCGGTTTCAGGGGCAACAGGATTCGCCGCTGACCGCGCGCGGTATCGAACAGGCAGATCAAGTCGCACGCCTGCTCCGTGACGCTCTCTGCGACGATGAGCAGTCTTTCCGGATGCAAATCAGTCCGCTCGGGCGCGTGCGACAGACAGCAGAACGGGTCCTGGCCGAGGTTACGCTCCAGTATCTCGAAGATGACAGGCTCGTTGAGGTCACCGCCGGATCCTGGGACGGGATGACGCGATTTGAGATTGATGCCGAATTTCCTGGGCGCCTTGAAGGATCCAACGCATTCGACTGGTATTTCAGGGCACCGGATGGCGAAAGTTTTGATGACGCCTGCAAGCGCGCGACGTCATGGATCTCGGATCTCCAGCATCCGACGATCGCCATTTCCCATGGCCTGTTCGGGCGGATTCTTCGGGGTGTTTTTCTCGGACTTTCGAAGCTGGAGATGCTCGAACTGCCCGTTCCGCAGGATGGATTTTACCGACTAGATGATGGCAGGTGCGAGCTCATCACAGTTTGACCTGCACGGTCGTGATCCAGAAAGCCAAGGGCCATGGACATCATTCGCCATGTCGACAGGGGAGAAACACATGCATACACTTAACGTCATTTACCTGGCTTATCTCGACTGCCTCAACCGTCAGGCCTTCGATGAGCTCGGCGCATTCGTCGACGATACTGTTGAACACAACGGCCGGACGTTAGGCCTGTCGGGCTATCGCGACATGCTGGTCAAGGACTTTGCTGATATTCCAGACCTTCGGTTCCAGGCAGAGATACTTGTCAGCGACGTGACCCGGATCGGCGCCCGGCTTTCGTTCGATTGCACTCCCAAATCCACCTTCATGGGCCTTCCGGTCAATGGCAGGCGCGTTCAGTTCTGCGAGCATGTTTTCTACGACTTCGAACAGACAAAAATCCGCAGGGTCTGGTCGGTCATCGACAAGGCCGCAATTGAGCGCCAGCTCGGCTGACGGCCGTCACCCGGCGAAGGTATCTGTGGCCCGCCAGCGCCAGAAAAATGTGCCGAAAGAGTGTGATTGCACGAAACGCTCACTGAAGCCGGACAGCCTCAAATTTATGCAGACAGCTGCTGAGGTCGCGGGCGTTGCACAAAGGTTACATCATATTTCAGGAAAAAAGCATATGAATGATCTCTCATACAAGGGAGTTCAGAGACTATGAAGAAAATCGTATCGACTATCGCATTCGTGCTTGCGGCATCGACTGCAATGGCGGCCGATGCCGTATCAGAAGTTCCTGCAGCCCCGGCAGCAGACGTTGCGCCGCTGTTCAGCTGGACCGGGTTTACCGCCGGTGTCCAGGCCGGCTACGGCTGGAACAACAATGACGCTTCGATCGTCGGCCTTCCCGGCCAAACGTCCGCAGACTTCGATGGTGCTCTTGCCGGTGGTTTCGTCGGCTTCAACTACGACCTTGGCAACAGCTGGGTCGTTGGCCTCGAAGCAGACTTCGAAAAGAACTGGGGCGATGATTCAGCCACTATCCTTGGCACGGGCTTTGACTACGGGTTTGACTGGCAGGGTTCGGTTCGTGGCCGGGTCGGCTACGCATTTGACCGTGCCCTGGTCTATGGTACCGCAGGCTGGGCCTATGCTCGCGGCTACGCGGAAGTTCCGGGCATTGCCGACGTGAAGGAAACGTTCAACGGCTACACCGTCGGCGTTGGTCTCGACTACGCGTTTACCGACATGGTGTTCGGACGCGTTGAGTATCGTTACACCGACTTCGGCGACAAGGATTTCGATTTCGGCGGCGCTGCAATCAATGCAGATGTCGACCAGCATGCAATACGCGTCGGCCTCGGCGTAAAATTCTGATTCACCCGGACAGCAACAGCAAAAGCCCGGCCATTGTGCCGGGCTTTTTTCTTGTCCCTTTTCCGAAGGCGGGAAGCGACAAACAGGGGTGGGCAAGTACGGGCCACCTGTTGGCCAGTTGCAATGCCACCACAATGACTGAACATGCCGACCAGGACCCGGACGCGACCGGACATGCTCCTTCTCCCTCCAGCAAACGATCAGCCAGCCTCACCCACGATTTCCCCTTTGAGCAAATCCCCAAGCAGTGCACGATCGGCATCACGCAGCGCCATCTGCGTCAGCTTACACCGCAGTAAGTGGAGCAGCATCTGCGCATCCATTCCATCCGCCGGCTTTTTGCAGTTGGTTGAGAATCCATGTGCCAAGCAGCACTTTCAGCCGCACCTCGAGCTCCCGTTGCCGCGCGGCAAGGTTCCGCGGATGATGCGGGTGTTCCCTGGAGGCATTGGATCGGTACAAGCCTGTTCCATGCGTTCGACGACGACACTCTTCGCGACCAAGCGCGGTGGCTAGCTGACGGATCCCCTGGATTTGCTTAAGCACGCCAACCGCAGCTTGGAGCAACTTGCGATTTAGATAAAATTTACGCTAAATCTTATCGGTTTGAACCGATCCGGCCATGCTACGTTTCACGCAAGTCAAATCGGGAGGCCGGCTGCGATGATCTGGAATTTGGAGAAACTAGAACAAGAACGTCTCGACCTCATTGAGGTCATCGACAACCTCAAGAGGTGGGAACGTTTCTCTATAGACGACCGGCACATCATCTCACTACAGATCACCGCACATATGATGCGACTTAGCCAACTGGATGAAGACTTGGCGCATTTGCGTAGTGAAGACTTTTGCTCGGTTGAATATCTGGCTGCTGACTGAGACCCCTCGTTGTGCCGAATTAGGGACCCGTTTGTTCCGTGCTGCCGCTGCGGGAAAGACCTGAGGACATATTGCCCTGTTTCCGCTTCTTCCTACGCCACGCCAGCGCCAATAACTGCGCGCCCTTACCTGAAATGAGCGCCGTCAGCCATGCAAGGCTCACGCATAACTGGCCGGGCAACCTACGTGAATTACAGCGTTTTGCCCAGCTGCAACTGCTCGGCCCACAGCAGCTTCCCGCCGCCGGCGGATCCGCCGAGATGACCGGCCTCGCCACGATGATGACGGCTTACGAGGCCCGCCTCATCGCCGCAACGCTGACGGCGACAGGTAGAAGCGCCACACAGGCGATGAAGCACCTGAAGATTTCGAGAAAGACATTCTACGACAAGGTGAATAAGCACAAGCTTATGGTCGGGAAATTGCGCATGAAGGGCTGAGGCGGGCGGCGGCGTCACAGGCTGCGGATAGCGCCACCATCGACCCGGTAATGTAACTCGCCTGCTGGCTGGCAAGAAAAATGGCGGCGGCAGCGAACTCCTCTGCGCAGCCGTAACGTCCGCCGGGGATGTCCCCGCGCGACGCTTCCAGCACGGCAGCTAGCTCAAGCGCGGCGTTTCTAGCCCTGATGTCATCCAGCACGCGCACGCGGTCGGTGTCACTCCGGCAGAGCAGGATCATGTTGACCGTGACCCCGTGAGGCGCGAGCTCCGTCGACAGCGTTTTCGACCGCCCGGCGTCCGCGGCGCGAACCGCTTTCGACAGGGCGAAACCGGCAATGGGCCGCTCGATGCCCGATGAACCGATGGTGATGATGCGACCCCATTGACGTTCGATCATGCCGTATGCAAGCGCATCGGTGATCGAAAAGATCGAAACCCGCCTCGAATCGACCGCTGAACGCCATGCCCCAGGCGGCTGGCCGAGTGCTGGCGAGCGACCTTCGGAATGGGCGGAAATATCGTCGCGCGCCTTGGCCTTTGCGCTGGCCACGTAGGCGCGGACGATCTCCTGATCCTTTCAAGCGAACGTCAGTTGCCGCCAGTGAGGCCTAAGGCCGCGAGGCGTGGTGCGAACGCGCGAATGACAAATCACCTATGTTGCTCACGCAGAAGGTTTTCAGCCATAAAGGAGACGAAGGCGGACACCTTCGGCGAGGGATGCCGGTTTGCCGGCCAGAGGATGTGGAAGGCACCGACCTCTTGCATATAGTCCTCAAGCACGCTGACCAGCCTACCTCGCCGGAGCTGCTCCCGGATCGCGAATTGCGGCAGGCATGCAAGCCCGAAGCCTCCCTCGGCCAAGCAGATCTGCGGCTCGAGCGTGCTTGCTACCGATGTCACGGGAAGAACAAGTTCAAGGGCCGCGCCGTCCGCCACCATCGGCCAGCGCTCCAGCTTGCCGGTGGACGGATATTTGTGATGATGGCAGGCGTGACCGAGCAGATCGTCGGGCGTCGAAGGCACGCCACGCGCCGCGAGATAATCGGGCGATCCGACGATCCGGTGCGAGAATGCCCCTGCCCGACGCATCATCAATCGCGAGTCCCGGGCTTCGCCGGTGCGGACCACGGCATCGAAACCTTCGTCGATCACATCCACCAGCCGGTCGGTGAAGTCGAGGTCAAGCTCGATCTCGGGATAGGCACGCATGAAGGCCATGACTGCGGGCATCATCAGCATGCCGATTAGTGGCAGGCTGACACGAAGACGTCCGCGCGGCGCCTGACGGATTTGCGACAGCTCCAGTTCAGCGGCCTCGATCTCGCTGAATATGCGGCGGCAGCGATCGAGGAACAGAGCTCCTTCCGCAGTCAGCGTCAACGAGCGCGTCGAGCGATGGAAGAGGCGAACGGCAAGCCGCTCTTCCAGCCGCGCGACCGCCTTGCCGATGGCCGAGCCAGAAACGCCAAGCCTCGCGGCTGCACCCGCAAAACTACCGCAATCTGCCGTTTGAACGAAGGCATTCAATGCGCCGAGATGTTCCATCCACTAGTCCCTATTGCGGACATCTATGTCCGATATGATGAGAACTCTAGCATAATTCTCCAATCGCGGAGACCGGCTTATGGTCAAGGCATGACAAACATGCACTTATTCGCCGCGTCCCCCGTCGACCCGCCCCAACCTCGTCGTCTGCCGCTCTCGGGCCTGCTCGCACTCGCCATGGCCGGCTTCATCACCATTCTGACCGAGGCGTTGCCCGCAGCTTTGCTGCCGCAGATCGGCGCGGGCCTTGCCGTGTCGGACGCACTGGTGGGCCAGATGGTGACGATCTACGCGATTGGATCGCTCATCGCCGCGATCCCGCTGACGGCGGCGACGCAAGGCATACGACGGCGGCGGTTACTCCTCGCTGCCATCGCCGGTTTCGCAATCGCCAATACAGTTACAGCCGTCTCCTCTAGCTATCTGCTGACGATGGTCGCACGATTTTGTGCCGGCGTTTCGGCCGGGTTGCTCTGGGCGTTGCTCGCAGGCTATGCGGCACGCATGGTGCCCGAGGCACTAAAGGGACGGGCTATCGCGGTGGCCATGGTGGGCACGCCGCTCGCGCTGTCGCTTGGCATTCCGGCCGGTACTTTTCTGGGCACCCTCCTCGGGTGGAGGGCGTGTTTTGGCCTCATCAGCGGCTTGACTCTGGTACTGGTTGTTTGGGTTATCGCGAAGGTGCCAGACTTCGGAGGCCAGCCTATGGAGCGTCGCCGCGGGCTCGGCACGGTGTTTACTCTGCCCGGCGTGCGCCCGGTCCTGTTCGTCACCATTGCCTTCGTCCTCGCTCACAACATCCTGTACACCTATATCGCCCCGTTCTTGGTCGAGGCCGGCATGGCAGCGCGGACCGATCTTGTGCTTCTGGTCTTCGGCACGACAGCACTGGCAGCCATCTGGATCGTCGGTGTCCTGATTGACCGTCAACTGCGAAGCCTGTCGCTCGCCAGCATCGCTTTGTTCGGGCTTGCAGCGCTGGCGCTTGGGCTATGGGGTGAGAACCCAGCGGTTGTCTACGGTGCAATCGCGGTCTGGGGCCTCGCTTTTGGCGGAACTGCCACGCTGTTTCAGACCGCTCTTTCGAACACCGCAGGCGATGCTGCCGATGTTGCTCAATCCATGCTGGTCACCGCCTGGAACCTGGCAATCGCCGGTGGCGGTATCGTCGGCGGGTTGATCCTGCAGCAGAGTGGCGTTGGCGGCTTCGCCCCAGCCATTCTTATCCTCCTCGTCCCGGCATTCATCACAACACTTCTTGCACACCATCATGCCTTCCCACCGGCTGCCAATCCCTGATCCAAAGGAAATTCTCATGACATCCTCAAATTCTTCGATCGTATCGCGCCTGGACGCTGTGATAGACGGCGCGATTGCAGCCGAACGCATCGTCGGTGCTGTCGTCCTTGTCGCGCTCGACGGCAAAACAATATATTGCCGCGCAGCAGGGCTCGCCGACCGGGATGCCGGCACGGAGATGCGAACTGACGCTATCTTCCGACTGGCCTCCGTCTCGAAACTCTTCTCCGCTGCGGCTGCCCTAGCGCTGGTCAGTCGCGGGATACTGGATCTCGATCGACCAATCACGGAATGGCTACCGGCGTTCACGCCGACCTTCGAGGGACGACCGGCTCTTATCACCTTGCGTCATCTACTCAGTCACAGCGCAGGGCTCAGCTACGGCTTTTTTGAGCCGGAAGGCGGGCCTCTCGCCCAAGCAGGCGTGTCGGACGGTATGGACCGCTCCGACCTGACGCTTGCCGACAACATCCGGCGCCTTGCCGGCGTCCCCCTCTCCTTCGCTCCGGGGTCGGCATTCCGCTATTCGTTGGGGATAGATGTTGTGGGTGCGGTGATTGAGGCGGCAACAGGGCTCGCCTTGCCGGAATCCATCCGCAAGCTCGTCACCGAGCCGCTCCGTCTTAAGGATACCGGTTTTGCGCTTTCCGATCCATCCCGGGTTACGGCTGCATACGCGGACGCCACGCCACGTCCCCGCCGGATGCACGAACCGGACTGCTTGCCATTGCTCCCCGGTATGGCAAGCGTCATGATGGATCCATCACGGGTGTTTGATACCAAGGCTTTTCCTTCAGGCGGCGCCGGTATGGTCGGCACAGCGTTCGATGTGTTGCAGCTGATAGAAGCGTTACGGCAGGGCGGCGGTGATATGATGACTGCCGATCATGCCTCCGTGATGGCGCGTGACCAGATAGCCGGGATCGACATCGAGGGATCGCCGGGCTGGGGCTATGGTCTCGGTTTTTCGGTGCTGCGCGACAGCCAGGCCGCAGGCGTGGCCGAGCCGGCAGGCACCTGGCGCTGGGGCGGGGCCTACGGGCATAGCTGGTTCACTGACCCAAGCAACGGCCTGACAGTTGTGGCCCTGACCAATACCGCATTTGAAGGCATGTCTGGCGCCGGGCGGTTTTCTACCGATATCAGTCGGGCCATCTATGCAGCGATGGCGGAGGCGTCATGAGCGAGAAGTGAAATTAGCGATGCTATCCAACAATTCTAATCGAAGACTACGCCTTGAGGCGGGTTCAAACAGGCGCCCCTCTTTGCGACCATGCTATAACAACGATTTATCCGTCTCGCGCAGATAATCTCCCTTCACCGAAATATCATTCGTTCACACGATTAGCCAACAGCTTCATGAGATTCATTCATTCGTGAAGAACCGCCACGATTAGGGCGGGCGCATCCTGATGTTGACACCGTCCGGCGACTGAAGGCCGCGGGGAGATTAGAGCTGTATGCGTATCATCCTGAACATGATCCAGATTTTTGCCTTGGATTTCGCATAGGAGTCGCTCGTGAGAGACCCAGTTGGTTTATGCGGGAAGCTACAGCCGGATTGGTAACCCGGGACGGTCTCAGCGAACTTTGGAATACAGGAAAGCGTCCCTTGGTTCGTTCGACAAATTTGGATGGAAAAGATACCGCCGAAGCAACGCTTCCCGGGTCATACCAGCCTTTTCCATCACACGTGCTGAGGCCACGTTCATGACATCACAAGCTGCCTCGGTGCGATAGATCATCGGATGGGTAAGGGCATGCTCGATCGCCCATTTTACCACTTCAGTCGCAACGCCCTGTCCCCAGTGATCCTTCCGGACAAGCCAACCGTAGGAAACTCGCGGTCCCGCCAGTCGCGCGTCAATCCTTCCAACAAGTTCGCTCGGCACTTCGCGTCGGCAAATGACCGCTGGAAACGTGGAGCCACCTTCCCACTCCAGATAGGAGCGTTCCGCAGCTTCCTGCGTCTGGGAAAGGTCTGTGTGCGGACGCCAAGTGAGATATTTCGTCACTTCACGATCAGTTGCCCAACCAGCAAAGATTGCGTCGCCATCAGATGGTTGAACCCGCCTGACTAGAAACCGCTCTGTGAAGAATTCCTCCGGGAGGCGATACGTCAAGTCCATTCCATCGATCCTTGATCGCGCTCTTGCTAGCGCCATTGCAGCGTACCGCTTGGCGGCGCGACGTACATTATTTGCGGCCGATGCCATGCAACGTTTAGAGATTTCCCAAATTAGCCATGGAAATCAGTGCCTGAAATGGAATTCTGTGGTTTTTCTATCTAATGCCGCACTTTTCATCAATATCCTCCCAACCAAGGCGACATTGAATTGCAAAGTGACCGTGACCTGCCACTGAGAATTTCCTCCAGAATAAATTTGAGTCCGGCCCATTTTGAACCGCCCCAGGTTTCTGGACCAGCTGAGGCTAGAGTTTTCCGGCTTCGCAGAGCGGCCGCCCAGCGGTGGTGCAAGTGTCCACACCCCGCCAGACATCAGGCCGGTGTTGCCCGACCGAACAAACCGCACGGTGGCTCAACGCAGATTACCATTTGATGGTCATTTCTACATCGGATTTCAAATCACGTCGCTAGTGCAGCCACTCGCAACGATAGGCGATGACCGGCTCGGCAAATCCTTTCAGTCTGTATTGATTGCCATGGACGAGGACATCGGCGCTGCCATATTCCTGGAAGGTCTTGTCCGATATCAGGATCTGGTCGCTCTCGGCCGCGGCACAGAGCCTGGCTGCCAGTTGCACGGTCGCACCGAAGAAATCATTGCTGTCCTCGACCGGCTCACCACAATCCAGTCCAATGCGGATGTGAATTGGCTCACCGTTGCCGCTGTTGTAGCGATGGAACTCGCGCTGGATATCAATGGCGCAATCCACGGCAAACGGTACGGACGAGAATACAGCCATTATGCCATCGCCGGTGTGCTTGACCTCTCGCCCCGACCGTCGCCCGAGACAACCACGAACCAGGGCATCGTGTGCGCGGACGAGTTCCGCCGCCATACGATCGCCAAGGCGGGCCGTCATCTCGGTTGAACCGACAATATCAGTGAACAGGATCGCACGGTGGCCGGCATCCATATCTTTCGAGATGGTAGCAAGCGACAAGGGATCCTGTATTCTCTCGAGAAATGCTTCCACAGCGGACAGAGCGACTTCCACAACTTCACTGGCGACAAATCCGTGGGCTTCCCGATGTACGCACTGCGCAGTTTCAACGTCTGGAGCATCGATAAGGCAAAAGGCCGTACCACGCCTTTCATCAAACCAGTAGGTCAGGAACCTGACGCCGTACTGCTCCTGAATGTTGAGATCTTTAAGATGTGCCGCGGCGATATCCGCCGCTGAAACTCCCGCAAGCTCGTGCCGGTCCATGAAGATAGGCATTGCTTCCTCCCGGGAGTATATCGTTGCCTGGTCTTCAAGCCAGTTTACGACTTCCCCGCGCTATCGTCCATCACTCTTACGGGTAACGCCAGTCAGGAGCGGACCACCGATAGAGCGATATTGGTTTGCGTGACAAATTCAGGGTATTCGGCTATATTACTTCGCCTACGAGCATTCACTGACGCGTAAATTTTCGGTCAGCCTTTGCCCGCCAACTCAATTAATTGGGGGGAATGAAATGACACAGCTCGACGAAACAAAACTGAATTCTTTTATTGGCAGAATACTGGGCGATCTAGGCGGAGCCTTCAGTGTTCCAACTGTTAGGATTGGCTTGAGACTGGGGCTGTTCGATACGTTGCACCGCGCCGGACCGCTAACATCCACAGGCCTTGCGGCAGCCTCCGGTAACCTGTTGGAGCGCTACGTCAGGGAGTGGGCGCTGGCACAGGCGGCAAACGGCTACATCGACTACGACAGCGGTTCCGGGATGTTTAGTCTCTCACCCGAGCAGGCGATGGTGTTCGTCAACGAGGACAGCCCCGTCTATCTCGAAGGGGCTTTCGATCTGGTCGCGGCGATGATCGAGGGAGAGCCCAAGGTTGAGCACAGCTTCCGGACCGGCGGCGGGGTGCGATGGGGTGACACTGCAGCTTGCCTGTTCTGCGCAACGGGCGCGTTCTTTCGGCCGGGATATGTGAACAATATTGTCCAATCGTGGCTGCCCGCCCTTCATGGCGTCGAGGACAAACTGGTGAAGGGCGCCCGGGTCGCCGATGTCGGCTGTGGCGTCGGCTTCTCGACAATTCTTATGGCCGAGGCGTACCCCAACGCCAGCTTCACAGGCTATGACTTCCACGAGCCATCCATAGAAGAGGCCAACAAGCATGCCCGAAGCCATGGGGTGGACGACCGGGTGAAATTCGTGGCGGCGACGGCCAAAGACATCAAGGATACGGATTTCGATCTCATCACAAGTTTCGACTGTCTGCATGATATGGGTGATCCGCGTGGGTGTGCGGGGCACATGTCTCGTATCCTCAAAAATGACGGCACCTGGATGATCGTTGAACCTATCTCGGGCGACCGCCCGGCGGACAATATGAATCCTGTCGGCCGCCTTTACTACAATGCATCAACCATGATTTGCGTGCCAACGTCACTTGACCAGGAGGTGGGTGAAGGATTGGGAGCTCAAGCTGGCGAAGCTAAGCTCTCAGAGGTCATTCGTTCGGGTGGCTTTTCCAGCGTCAGGCGAGCCTTCACCGGGCCTTTCAACATGGTTCTGGAAGCGCGGGTTTAGGAGTGTTTCGGGAGCGTTGCGCGCCAGCATTGTAGACCAGAGCATTTGCCAGTTCATAGTGCGGAACATGGCGACGAGATTTGGTGGCTATCAGCCGTTAGTGCTCGTGCGTCGTCGGCGAGGTTGCGGCGCTTTCCGATGAGGCGCTCGAACTCGCGTTACGTCATCAACACATGAGATGGCCTGCCGCGATGGGTGATCGTCACGGATCCCGCTTGGGCGGCTTTCTTTGCCTTGCTAACGTCAAGATCGACTTCACTGCAGGAAAAACGTGTCATGGTCATCGGAAACCTCTATGTAATCCGAAATCCGCAATGCGGAGGAGCCACCTCCCCTGCGGCATCCCAATCTGGCAAAATTTTATCATGAGGAGATCGCTGCTCTTCACGACCAGCTTGGCAACGAGGAGACGAGGGCACAGGCGGCCGACAAGCTTCGCACGCTGGTAAACCGCATTGATCTCGTGCCGATGGTGCGGAACTGGTGATCGTACTACGCGGCGATCTGACGCGATCCTGACGTTTGCTTCGGGCAAGAGGAAAACAGAGTTCCTCAACGAGAGGCGTCTTTCTCAAGATCGAGCGCGTCGCTTTCCTTGGTCACCTTCTGCGACCATTTCTTTTTCTTTTTCTTTTTCGCCTTTTTCACTGTTTCTCTCTCGGCGAATCATGATTTTCGGTATGGGTCATGGGTATGGTGACTGTCACGCCCACGACCTCCTCCGGAAACCCTGCTCTTCGAACGCTTGTCGTTATCTGCGGCGGGTTTCTTGATTTCCAAGGGTGCCTTCGCGTTTTCATGCGATGCACCCGGCCCGCCCTGACGGATGCTGGCCGGTATTTTTGTTGAAGTGAACATGTCTTCCTCCGGTCGCAACGGACGAGCCGCGCATTACTTCTCGTCGCGCGTTTTCATTGCGTCGGAAACACGCTTCTTACGTGGGTTTTTGACGTTCTCCCCAACAGCCTCCCGATCGTGCTCGGGATCGTCAAGGGGCTCCATGTAGCCGCTGGGGCGGGTTTCCTTCGGCCCCTCCCAACGGGGTGATTGGTCGGTGGTGCCGGGAGCGCCACCTCGTGGAGAATTATTGGTCATCATTGCCTCCGGTTGGGTTGCGAACCCACCCAACCTCTTTGCGGCGACGATGTTCCGCGAAGACAACAACACAGCAGGGCAACTTTTTTCGAAACAATTTCGCGTTGCCCCGGTTAGGCGCGAGAGAAAATTCAATCTGAGGGAACATGACGATGACGGACAAATCCGGCAAATCCGATCGCATCTCCAGAATGGCTTATGAGCAGCAGCAGGACTTTATCAGGCGCTCGTCACTGCAATTCCTGGAATGCGCTATTCATTTATGCGCGAACAATATGAGCATTTCCGAACTTGCCGCCCGGCTTGAGAAACAAGCCCAATATTTGCGACACTTCGGCTGAGGACAAGCCGCGGTGCGCCTACGGCGACCATGTCTTTCCTGAGGAACCAACATGCCAAGATTTTTCTTCACCGTGATCAGCGGCAAAAACATCCTCGATGATCCGGAAGGCAGCGATCTGCCGTCGCTCGACCGGGCGATCGAGGAGGCGCTCCAAGATGCCCGGGCGCTGATGAGCGAGGCAGTCCTGCAAGGGCGCGACATCTCGGAAGGATGCATCATCATCCGGAATAAACAGCAGGAAGTATTGAAAGTCGTCCGCTTCGCCGACGCGCTAGGCAGAAATGACTGATGGCGTTGCAACGTCCGTCCGCATACGAGTTATCAGTTTTTCATATTCTTTTTCCGGGACGCCGTAGGTCGTGTCGGCGACGTCTTCCAATATGCTTCGATTGACGATCCGGACGTTTCCTCGGCTGGCACGGATGGCATGAATGCCTTCGAGAACATGCAGCTCGTTGGTGATGCCCGGCCGCCGCACGCCAAGAACCGTGGAGAGGAACTCATGGGTGATCGGCAGATCATCGGTATCGAGCCGGTCATGACACATCAGCAGCCAGCGCGCGAGCCTTTCGCGCAGACTGTACTGCCCATTTGCCAGCACAAGCTGGCCCACCTGAAGCAGACAGATATTGATATAGCCCAGCAAAAGCTCCCGCAGCCGCACGTCGTTCTCCATCTCCTGTCGCAGTTCGACGGCGGGGATCAGAAAGCCACGGCCGCCGACACCCATGACGGTTTCATCCGGCGTGGTTTCCGCGCCCAGAAGAGCGGGCCAGCCGGTGATCCCCTCCCGGCCGACGAGCACGGTTTCTATGCTTTTACCGCTACCGTTATGAACGACGGTGGATGCCAGACCGGTTTCGATGAAACAGAGATGGGAAACAGGCACGCCAGGCGCAACGAGCTGATACCCCGCCGGCAGATCGACGTGCTCCATTCGAGACGCGAGCCGTGAAATCCCGTCCATGCCCAGGGTTTTCAATAGCAGGTTATAAACAAAAAAATCAGATCCAAGCATAGCGGTTCGCCCGGTTCGCCCCTTGCTCGAAAACAACAATTGCCGCGGTCATATTAACAGCGGAAAATCGCATGAAAACAGTGAGTACGTTTCCGTACGAATTTGCAGGAGGGTCCCTTGCTGCATCGGGGAATGGCCGAATAGGCGAAATTCTTGCCGGGACGACTTAGCGAAAGCAATCCGCCGCATCCGCCTTCAATATCTGGAACAAGCTCTTCCAATCGTGGTTAGGGGCTGCCAAACAGGGAGGCTTGAACACCATGAAAAAGAACATCGAATACCAGATCACGGCGCATGAAAATGGATGGGCCGTCGTCATCTCTGATATCATAAGAGGCGTTTATCCCAGCCGACATCTCGCGCTCGCGGCAGCAAAGCTGCTGGAGAACGATATGCTGCGGACCGAAGAGGCGAGACGCTTCGCTCAAACCACCCATATGACGCTGACCGATACCGCAGCCCCCAATCGGGTGTCGCGGTCGCTTCAGGTAATGGTGGCGGTGCCCCATCAGGTGGATGTTCCCCTGCGACGCAGAAGCGCAGAAATCAGCGTTCCACCGTCGACTGATGGTCGCAATCTGGAGGCGGGTAAGGTCTAGGCGAAATGACGGGCCGGCGCCGGCTCACGCGGTGCGACCGGGATGCGTCGCGATTAAAAAATAGAGCGCAATGGCGGCCGCCAGCGCAAATATCACAAGCGTATAGACCATCATGGTTTTCCAGGTGCGTTTGCGGCCGCGAAAATCGCCGTCATGGGTGAAAAGTTTGAATCGAGCCTTTCACTTACCGGTGGGTTTATATCCTGCTCAAGCCTGATGCTTTCCCGTGGCGGATCAGCCTAGTAATTGTCTTTTGCCTGCATCCGATACCTCCTCATGGGCGCGCGGCATCCCACCCCCGCCCATCCGCAATTGTTCCGCCCCCGAAGCGGGACGACGGCGAGGAAAACCGTCGCAAGGGGTTTTCATCATCGGGACGAGATGCCCAACGCCGCGCCGGCCCTCTCGCGCTTATTTGATAAATTCGGACTACGGGGCGGCTGAAATCATCCTGCTCAGGCGTTATGGTAGGTGGAACGGCACACCCATGCAGTGGTATGCGAGGAGTAAAGCATGCGGACTGTCAAACGCCTCACCATCGCAATCATTGGCATGACTGATACCGTGACACCGGAAATCAGGATGGCTTGGTTTCATGCTCAGATTGGTCTCGAGGGACCGTATTCCGCAAGTTTCATAGAGAGTGAAGCCGCTCTGAAATTTACCGCCGCGATTATCGACGTTCGTTACGAGGCAAACATCCTGCTACGCCTCACCGAGCAGTTGGATGGCGAAGCCATTCCCTATCTTTTTTTCGTACCCGAAGCGGTCATCGATAGCGAGCCGGGACCTTTTGTCCTCTCCAGGCGTTCGGAAGACATTGAGAACATTGTTTCCGCCTTGATGGCGCAAGGAGGAGGCATCAGACATTAAAGGGAGGCACGTGTCATGCTGAAGCAACCCGATAGCCATGGCGAAGCGAATATTCTGCTTTCTCATTTACCTGATGACGTCCGGGTTGAGGTTGGAGACGCGTGCAGGCCCATCAAACTCGCACTGGGTGACATGTTGATACCCGCCGGCGGGGCCATCGAGGGTGTCTTCTTTCTGTTATCCGGCATAGCTTCGGTCGTTGTCGTCACCAAATCGGGGCGCAAAACCGAGGCGGGAGTTGTCGGCAAAGAGGGGTTCGTGCCGGCGGGAGCCGTAGCAGGCGCGGAAACGAACCTGACCGAGATCGTCATGCAGGCTCCGGGCGAAGCACTTTTCATGGATATCAGGTCGTTTGACGCGCTTATTTCAAAATATCGGGTATTCTTCGACATTCTCGTCTGCGCCCTCCACGTCTCAAGAACACAGATACAATTCACGGCATCTTCGAACGCCACCCAGTCCGTAACGGAGCGCCTCGCCCGCTGGCTCCTGATGTGCCACGACCGGGTGGAAAGCAATCAGCTGCAACTGACCCACGAATTCCTGTCAACCATGCTGGCAGTCAGACGCGCGAGCGTAACGGACGCTCTCCACGTGCTGGAAAGCCTTGGGTTCATTCGCTCCGAAAGGGGACGAATTACGATCAAGAACCGCGAGATGCTTGAGACCTATGCCGGCGATCTCTACGGCGTGCCCGAGGAGGAAAACAATCGAATGCTCGCCCGATTTATGCGCAAATACAGCTCTGATTCCGCGCTTGACGACCTGACTGCTGTTGCGAGCGAGGGCGTTCGCTAGGCCCGACGGCCGTTCTCAGTTGTCGTTGGTACGCTTGCGGACATTTACCTTTGGTCGTTTCTCTATAAGATAAATGCATCTTCCCTCATGCTGTGAAACGCCGAGCGCGTTTCAAGGAGGTGAAATGCAAACCAATCACGAATACCTGAGTGCTGGAATTTTTCTGAACGAAGACATCAATATCGTTAAGGCAGCCTACGAAAATGTCGTGTCTGCAGAACGCGATCCGGCTCTATGCCCTGCAGACGTCGCCCGCTATGTCCTGAAAATGTATGATCGCGGCGTCGTCGATCCGTCGAAACTCCAGCAATTGGCCGCTCTCTATTTCCGAACCAAATTGCGTGTCGGCTGACATCCAGGTCTGACGGGTGGCATCCTGTCACGATTTCAGCTTAGTTTTTCACCTCCGAGGTTTCCGATTATCCTGCATCTCGCCATGCGGGTGGGCAGAACGTTGCCGTGTTCCGACCGTCGATCGATCCGTGAAACGACACGATCACGATATGAAAGTCAGCCGGCGGACCGGGAACAAACCTGCGTAGGCACGGTTCGGGTTGCTCCAAGGAACTCATACCGAACGAGGTTATCAAATGACCCGGAAAACTCTCCCTATTCCAGAAGACAACCGGAGCCACCAGGGCCCCGGTGACAATGGCCGCCTGAGCACGGAAGACGCCTCATCTGCCCAGGAACAGAAAGCTTCGACCCAGACGGGCCGGCAGGCAAACATAAAGATTAACTCGACCCATCAAGGGCACCGGCAGGACAGGTAATGCCCGCCTGTTCCCGGCAGGCGGCTTGGTTGTCACCAACCTGTTTCCGGGCTCCTCGCAATCTAAGATCAATGCGGTTCCTGGAGGCGCCAAATGCGGATTCTTGCCGTGACGGCCGAAATGTTTCCATTCGTCAAAACCGGCGGATTGGCCGATGCGGCAGGTGCTCTGCCGGAGGCGCTGGCGAGACAGGGGGCGGATGTTCGTACATTGCTGCCTTTGTACCGCAGGCTCACGCCACTTATCCGCGGAAAGGAGCCATGTCTGAGTGCAACTGTTCTTGAGCAGCCGGTATCGGTTTATCCCGTTATCTCAGACGGTCAACAACTGCTGCTTCTGGAAGCGTCGGACCTGTTCGACAGGGACGGCCATCCCTATGGCATAAAAGGCGAGCCTTTTTCCGACAACGATCTGCGCTTTGCGGTCCTTTCCAAGGTTGCAGCGAAAATCGCAGTCGGTGCGATTGACGGCTGGAAGCCCGATCTCGTTCACGCGCATGATTGGCACGCGGCCTTAAGCTGCGTCTACCTCGCCGAGGCAACGCCGCAGGTGCCCTCCGTCCTTACCCTTCACAATCTCTCGTTTCAGGGACAATATCCACTGGAGCGGGCGGGCGTTCTCGGATTGCCGCCCCACCTCTGCACGGTGGATTGCCTCGAATATTATGGCGACATGTCGTTTTTGAAGGGTGGCCTGACGACCGCATCGGCCGTGACGACGGTAAGCCCCACTTACGCAAGAGAAATCCTCACACCGGAAATGGGAATGGGAATGCAGGGCGTGCTTGCTAAGCGGCGCGAGAACCTGCGCGGCATCGTCAACGGCGTCGATCAGGACGTCTGGAATCCGGCGACGGACCCTTACATTCTCGCCAATTTCACGGCTGCCACGGCTACGAGACGGAGCCTCAACAAATATGCCTTGCTCCAGGCCCTTGGTCTTGCACCTACTCAGGGCCCGGTCTTCGGCGTGGTCAGTCGCCTGACCTGGCAAAAGGGGATCGATCTCCTCCCTCACGTCGTACCCCTTATAATTGAAAGGAAAGGCAGGCTGATCATTCACGGAGAGGGGGATACGACACTGGAAGACGGCTTGCAGGCGCTGGCAAAGCGTTATCCGGAACTGGTCTGCGCCCATATCGGCTATGACGAACGGCTGGCGCACATGATCCAGGCCGGCTCGGATTTCATCATCCAGCCTTCGCGGTTCGAACCATGCGGGCTGACGCAGCTCTACGCGCTGCGATATGGCGCGCTGCCCATCGTCAGCCGCACGGGCGGGCTGGCGGAAACCATTATCGACGCGAATGACGCGGCCATTGAAGCGGGCGTGGCGACAGGCTTTCAATTCGAGCCGGCGAATACAGACGATCTGTGCGCAGCACTGGACCGCGCTATCAACGCCTATAATGACCGGGAACTTTTCCGGCGGCTTCAGGGGCAGGCCATGCTGGCTAATTTTTCCTGGGACAAGAGTGCCGCACAATATATGGCGCTTTTCGAGAGCCTTGTTGGCAACAGCAAGCGCAAAAAGAATGCGGTCGCCGACTTCAGACCCGAGACTTTTGCAAAGATAAGAGCTGACAGGCGGCAGGCGGGAACCCCAGGATCACCAACAGGTTAGGCCACTGGCAAAGGAGGCTCTGGTGATGAATGCAGCGAATTATCGCAAATGGGGTGTGCAGCGCAATCAATCCGGCGACACGGATTTCAGCATCTGGGCACCCGCCTCGGCAACGGTGAAACTGTGGCTGAACGACGCGGAATTCGACATGCAAACGGCCGGGAACGGCTGGCATAATGCCACAAAAACCACCTCCGCCGGCGATCGCTACGGCTTCATACTGGATGACGGGACAAGGATTGCGGATCCCGCTTCCAACCAGCAGGACGAAGGCCCGCTCGGCCCCTCCCTTATCGTCAACCATGACTTCCACTGGAAAAACCCCGACTGGAAAGGCCGGCCGTGGCTCGAAGCGGTCGTCTATGAGCTTCATGTCGGAACTTTTACAAAAGAAGGAACATTTGCGGCCGCAGGGGAGAAGCTCGAATATCTCGCAGGCATCGGTGTGACGGTTGTCGAACTCATGCCGCTTGCTACCTTCTCGGGCAGTCGCGGCTGGGGTTATGACGGCGTTCTGCAGTTCGCGCCCCAGCGAGATTATGGAACGCCCGAAGACCTCAAGGCCTTTATCGATAGGGCCCACGCCCACGGCATCATGGTGCTGCTGGATGTCGTCTATAACCACTTCGGCACCACGGGGAACGCAATTGAGGCGTTTGCTCCCAGATTCTTCAAGCAGGGCGGGACGCCGTGGGGACCCGCGCCGGACTTCAACCGCGCCGAGGTGCGGTCGCTCTTTCTCCAGAACGCGCTCTACTGGCTAGAGACATATCGGTTTGACGGGCTGCGGATCGATGCCGCCGACCATCTCGCCGGCGGCGACGGAGACGTCGATTTTCTGTTCGAGATGGCGGGGCACGTGAAACGGGCGATAACGAGCAGGCATGTCCATATCGTTACGGAAGACGCGCGAAATGCAGCCTCACCCATGACACCTTCGTCTGATGGCCTCGTCGGTGTCGATGCCGAGTGGAACGACGACTTTCACCACGTGATTCATGTTGCCACCACGCATGAGGACGGCGGCATTTACGAGGATTTCGCCAACCAGCCCTATGACGGTCTCCGCCGCTCGCTCGCAACCGGCTTTGTCTATCAGGGCCACCCGCGGCCTTCTCATAATTTTGCCGGAAGCGGTGAACCCAGCGGCCATCTCCCGCCCCACCGGTTTGTAAACTTTCTGCATAACCACGATCAGGCCGGTAACCGCCTGCGCGGGGAGCGGCTGCGCTCCCTGATACAACCTCCCCTTTTCGATACGCTTGAGACGATCCTCCTCCTCGCCCCCCAGACGCCGCTGATGTTCATGGGCGACGACCATGGTTCGACCAACCCGTTCTTCTTTTTCTCCGACCACCCTGAAAACGACCGGGAGCAGGAGATCAAGAATCGGCTGAAACAGGCGGAAAGCTTCCAGGGCGAATTACCTCCCGAGGCCCCAGAGGTGGTGCTGGATCCGAATGATCTGCACACGATGCAAATCTCGACCCTGAAGTGGGATGAGGCGGAAACGACCGAGGGGAAGCTGGCAAGGGAAAGGATGAAGGCGTTGCTTGAGAAACGGCGCCGGTACATCTGGCCGCTCCTGTGCTCGGATTTCGAGAGGGGAGTTTCCCTTGACTGCGAAACCCAGTGTCTGGCGATCGACTGGTATTTCAGCGCGGGACGGCTGGAAATGCGCGCCAACCTTTCGCCAAACCTCACCAGTCTTCCGACTGTGCAGGGGGAAACCTTTTTCCGGCACGGTAGTATCGAGGGCACGAGCTATGACGATTATGCCCTGCAATTTGCGATCGGTGACCGCTGACAGGAGCAAAGAAACAAAACGGCCGCGGCAATGTCTTGCGCGAGCGGTTCAACTCACCGAAAGATGATTTCCGGCGATCCGCCGGAAAGGCGCTCTCGAGTGTGAGAAATTACACTTTAGTCAAGATTGCGCCGAAGCGATTCCCTTGCCCTGTTCACCCGGCTTTTGATGGTGCCCACCCGGCAGCCGCAAATGGCCGCGGCATCGGAGTAACTCGTCCCTCCGGCGACAAGCAGAAGAGCTTTTTTCTGATCCTTGTCGAGATCCCGTATAGCCCGCATGACTTCCTGATGCTGCACACGCCATTCCTGGCTGGCAGGGGTAGACATGGTCTGCTCGATACCAACGGGCAAGCCTACACATTCGCGTTTAGACACCTTGTAGCGGGTACAGAACGTGTTGCGCAAAATGGTGAAGAGCCACGATTTCAAAGCCGTGCCGGGCGTAAAACCGTGCAGGGACCGCAGTCCTCGCAACATCGTCTCTTGAACGAGATCGTCGACATCCTCTTCATTCCTGACGAAGCGGCGGGCAAAAGCCGTCAAGGCCGGCGCCAGATCTGCAATACCGATACGCAACACCTCCAGCTGCGAATCATTTAATGTGTTTCCGGAAACTCCACTCACAGCGTGCTTGGCCATTTTCCCATCCTTTCACCATGGGCAAATGGCTCGGCAGACGCTTGGTTGCTGTACGCCAACGTACAATAGCGAAATCCGCGACGATCCAAAGGTCTCATTGAGAACACCCGGACCGCGTCTACGCTCGCGTCCCGACAACGTGGCTTCAGGCACTTTTCGCACTGCCGGGTGATTGTTTCCGATGCCGCTGTTCAATCATGCGTTCCGCGTTTTCTCTCGTCTGTTCCCTGTCTTTGCGGCTTTCATCGCTATTGCCAGCACGGGCGTCATCCGTACCGGGCTCTGGCTTGGCGTCATCGTCTGGTAGGCTCATCGCTTCATCTCCGCTTGTGGTTTCCAAAATGAGGGACCCGCTATCCCCGCAGTTTTCTAACCATGCAGCCTGAAGGATGTTCCGGCGTGATGAAGGCCTGAGGGAACACTGTCGCCGGAAAATGGTTAGGGAGGTATCAAGGAGGATGTCATGAACAAGGACGACAAGCTCAAGCAGATCCATAAGGACAGCGAGCCGCAATTTGCGCGCGGCAAAAAAACCTCTGATAACAACGGCGTCGCGAGCGCGAAGCCAAGGGTTATCACCGGCTCGGACGACGCAACCGCCAACAAGCTGCCGCCCGGGGTCAAAAAACCCGAAAAAGACTGGGATTTGAACTACGATGAACGGGACACCAACGAGGGCGATTTCAGGGGTTAATCCGATCGACAATCGCAATTTTCACCGTGCCAGGTCCTCGATCAGAAGTTCGATGGATTGTGGCTCGGCGCCCTCTCGTGTCTGCACCGTCAATACGCTGCCGGTGTTCAGAACGCCCTCAAGCACGGTACGCTCGCCCACAATGATCTTGATGACCTTCGGGGTCGCAGCCTCGATATTCAGGCTGTTGCTTGTTTCGTGATCGACTCTCTGGGTCACGGCTGGACCTCCGTTGCTGGGAAGATTGGCGGCCTAACTGCGCTCGGCCAGGCTTGTTCCCTTTCTTCCGTTGCTGTGATGATGAATAGTGACGCTGGCTCACGACAATCTTACGGACCGCCGAGCCGATTGCGACGGAAGAGTACCGAGGAGTGTCGCCGTATCGCAGACCTGCAGCTGCGTCGAATAACGGCCGGAGAGCAGCTTTAACGCTGCGTCGTGTGTCGCATCCCTTCCGCTGCAAAGCGCGTCCTCTACCAGAATGACATGGAAACCTTGGTCTATCGCACCCAGAACGGTGGCGAGAACGCAGACATCCGTTTCTCCGCCTGTTATCACAATCGTCGATACATGCTCTTTCCGCAGGATTTCGCCGAGACCCCCATGTTGCCACGGCGAATAGACGCTTTTGCGGAAGATACGGGCGGGTGGGATATAGCGCGATAGTGAGGGGATTACCTCGATGAGTTCGGGAGGCAGGGACTGCTGCGTCATCATCGGCCATTTTTCATAATAGGCGCGCCACGCACCGGGAGCCTCTTCTACGGTTTTAGGCGGTATAAAACAGGTGAAGATACAGCGGGCGGCATCCGCCCGAACCACGGCCTCCACCTCCTCGCTGATGCGGTCCATCCATTCGACATGCCATGGCGTATCCTCGGCGAAAACGCGCTGCATATCGACGCACAGGTGCCGCCAGTCTCCCTCGTCCGAAAATTTGACCATGCCTCCTCCCTACCCGCCGGTCTCGCTGTGAGGAGCGGCAACCGGCTTCGATTCCGGCGAACCGCGAAAGCGCAGGAAGATGGAAAGAACGACGAGGACCGCAGTCGACAGAAACTCCGATTGCCAGTTCTGAAACGATTCAAACCAGAATTCTACACTTCCCAAATGCGCAAACAGCGTCGTCTCGGGCTCGCCGTGCATGGCGGCTTCCAACGCCGCCGTGTCGGCACTGTATTTCAGATGCAGGACAAAACTGACGATAAAAAGGAAGGACAGCGCCAGACCCAGGGAATAGGAATAAATGGCACGGATAAATCCTCCAAGTTTTACCGGCCAGGGCGCCTTGGGATCATCTTCTTTTTGGGCAGGGTCTTCATCCTGCGGGGCAGTCTTGTCAGGATCCTTGGACTCCGACGAGCCTCTTTGAAAAAGAAATGCGGTCAGCATCACGTAAGCCGACATCTGGAGGAATTCGCTCTCCCAGTTTTCGAACAAAGCGGAGAGAAAATGACCGCTCTTTGCATAGGAAAAAAACGTGAGAGGCATGGCGTGATGTTGCGCCAGCTCCTCATTGTAAACCGCCCAACCGGTCGCCAGCATACCACCGATCGTCAATACGGAAGTCAGGACAAGGACAATCGCCAATCCATTGTCGCGAAACAGCCTCATGGTTCAGCCTCGCATGAAAGAGACAACTACGAAATCGAAGGTGCCGCCGGTTTGAGCGGCACCTCCCAGGTGACGGACCGCTTACGCCGCCTTGGATTTGGCCTTCACGTTTGCGCTGGCCTGGGCAAGCGACGAGAGCGCCGTGTCCGTCGCGCTTTCTTCGCCCAGCGTCTGTTCGAACAGTTTGGCCGCTTCCTTCATGCCGAGTTCAACCGCCCACGTCTTCAATGTGCCGTAGCGGGTGATCTCGTAATGCTCCACGGCCTGCGCCGAAGAAATGAGCCCAGCATCAAGCGCGGACGAGCCTTTGAATTCCTCCATGATTTCCTCGCCTTCCGCGATGATGCCCTGGATCGCCTCACAGGTCTTGCCGCGCGCCGGCTTGCCGAGCAGTTCAAAGACATTCTGCAAACGCTCCACATGGACCTCTGTCTCGTCCCTGTGTTTTTCGAATGCCGCCTTCAAGTCCGGCGATTGCGCAGCGCGCGCCATCTTCGGAAGCGCCTTGAGAATCTGGCGCTCGGCAAAATAAATGTCCTTCACCGTATCGAGGAAAAGGTCTTCCAATGTCTTCTCAGCCATTTTTAGTCTCCTGTTGCTTTGGTTGGTGAGTGGGAAATCAGATGTTCGTCATTCCTCATTAACGGAAACGGAGGCCTTGCCGAGTTTCACCGACGGCTCGCGCGCCCACACCCGCAATTTGCCGAGTTCGGACACGAAGGCCGCCAGTCCCTCCTCGCCTGGCAAGGGCAGCACCCCCTCATCCACGGCGTCCGCAATTCCCGCTTTTTTCAGAAGCGGCAGCGCCGACTGGTCGTAACCGATGAATTTGCAGTGCTGGAACGCGTCGGCGACGAAATCCCGCGCGGTTGCTTCCTTGATCAGTTCATCGACGGCCGTAGCCGATGTCAGCAGCGCCACCGCATCGAAAAGCACTGAAGGACCGCCATCGATCATGTGATGTGCCTCGATGAAGGTACCGTCCGACGCCGTCACGCCGCCAACCTTGGGCGCGATCAACTCGAAGACGGCTTTTTCGGCTGTTACCGCCTTGGTCAGCCCCTTCAGCAGTTTTGCATCTACACCGTCGGTGATGAGAATACCGAGCTTGCGACCCTCGAACCGTTTGGGCCCACGCTGAACAATACTGAGCGCCGGCGAAGGCTCAAGATCCTGACGGGTCGGCATGGCGGCATCCGCGGGCTTGGGCATGGCTTGCAGGCCGAGCTTCTGCGCTACCGTCGCAGCCAGCGTTTCATCGATATTGAGAAGATGCGCGACCATCCTCTCACGAATGACTGGCGTTTCCACCTTGCTGAGTTCGAAGGTGAGCGCCGATGCGATATGGCGTTGTTCAGGCGGCGTTTGGCTAATGTAGAACTGGCGCGCCTGGCTGTAATGATCGGCAAAACTTTCCGGCCGCAGCCTCGCCTTGGGTCCCTGCTCTTCAGCGGGGAAATGCTGGAAACCACGCATCGGCGATTCCCTTGGACCCTCTCCGAAGGAATTCGGCTGATAATTGGCCCGTCCGTCCGGGTTGCGCACCGCCATATGGCCGTCCTGCTGGAAATGCGCGAAACGACACTTAGGCGCATTGATCGGCAGATGTGTGAAGTTTGGCCCGCCGAGACGCTTCAACTGCGTATCGAGATAGGAAAAATTCCTGCCCTGCAGCAGCGGATCATTGCTGAAATCGATGCCCGGCGGAACGTTCTGCGTCATGAACGCCACCTGTTCGGTCTCGGCAAAAAAGTTGTCCGGCATACGATCAAGGACGAGCCGGCCGACCGGTTTGGGCGCCAATATCTCCTCGGGGATGATCTTGGTGGGATCAAGAACGTCAAAATCGAAACTGTCGGCGAAATCCTGGTCGAAAAGCTGCACCTGCAACTCCCACTCCGGGAAATTGCCGGACTGGATCGCAGTCCAGAGATCACGCCGATGGAAATCGGGATCGGCACCGTTGATCTTGACCGCTTCGTTCCACGCCACCGATTGCAATCCAAGTTTCGGCTTCCAGTGAAACTTCACGAAGCTCGATTCTCCCTTCGCATTGATGAGGCGGAAGGTGTGTACGCCGAACCCCTCCATAAACCGGAGGGAACGCGGAATTGTCCGGTCCGACATGATCCACATGACCATGTTCATGCTTTCGGGCGTCAGGCTGATGAAATCCCAGAAGGTGTCATGCGCGGTTTGCGCCTGCGGAAAGGCGCGGTCGGGCTCCTGCTTGGCGGCATGAATGAGGTCCGGAAACTTGATTGCGTGCTGAATGAAGAAGACGGGAATGTTGTTGCCGACGAGATCCCAATTTCCTTCCTTGGTGTAGAGCTTCACGGCAAAGCCGCGCACATCCCGCGCGAGATCGGCCGAGCCCTTGTTGCCGGCGACTGTCGAGAACCGCACGAAGGCGGGCGTCTTTTCACCGGCCCTCTGAAACAGGTCAGCCTTGGTGTGGGCGGCAAGGGAGTCATAGGTCTCGAAATAGCCATGCGCGCCGTAACCGCGGGCATGAACCACGCGTTCTGGAATTCGCTCGTGATCGAAATGGAAAATCTTCTCGCGGAAATGAAAATCATCCACGAGAAGCGGCCCGCGAGGACCGACCCGAAGGGAATTCTGGTCGTCCGCAACCGGCCCGCCCTGCGCGGTCGTCAGCACGGGCTCGTCGCCAGTGGCAATCTGGTGCAGCTCGCCTCCTTCTCCCCGAACAAGCTTCTGGTCGTGGATGGTAACGGATGATGAGGTGGAATCTGGTTTTTTGGCCATGTTAACTCCTGCAAGGCGTTGACCAGGGACTATGGCGGAACCAGGCCCCTGGAGGACGGACGTTCTCGTCAAATTGCCGAGCGGCGATAGCGGCCACGTTCCTGTTCAATGTCTTCCGCTGCGTAGGGTCTCGATGTCTCGTCGAAACGCGTCCAGCCCTGTTCGCGATAAGCGGCGCGGCGTTCGGCAGGATCAACCCAACCTTGCCGCTTCAGCACGGCCTCGGCCTCCGGCACCAGATTGTCTTCCACACGGGCGGTTACCAGTGTGCCGCCCCTGCGCACCCCTTCCGCGTAGAGATTGGCATCCTCTTCAGAAACACCCGAGCGGGTCATAGCTCCGATCAGCCCGCCGGCCGCACCGCCGGCAACAGCGCCGCCGGCTGCTCCGACTGCCGTTGCGGCAAGCCAACCGGCTGCAACCACCGGCCCCACTCCCGGGATCGCCATCAACCCAAGTCCCGCCAGCAGACCCCCAGCGCCGCCAACAAGCGCGCCGATGCCAGCACCCGCGCCGGCGCCCTCAGCAGCATTGGAATCGGAATCCTCTCCATGTCGCCTGTCGGCGTTGCTGGCCACAACGCTGATATCGCTTGACGGCACGCCCGCTCGCTCCAGTTCGGAAACGGCAGCGCTCGCATCATCATAGTCATCGAAAAGTCCGGTTACGGTTCCCATGTCATTTCTCCCAAATCCTGCGCGCCTCACTTGGCGACGACGTTGCCCTGATAATCGAGCGCGATGGCGACGGTCTTGCCGCCCTTCATGCCCGATGCCATCCACACGCCCTTGTCATCCTTCGTCAGATTCTTGACCTGGGTGTAACCGGCATCTTCAATCCTCTGTCTGGCCTGCGCCTCAGTGAAGCTATTGGCGCCCTCCACCGGGGCCGTAGGGTTATTGGCGCCCGGCGTGGCGACAGCAGGCGTATCGCCTCCGGGATTGGCGGTCGGCGTCTGCTGGGCGAAAGCCGACAGCGCGCCGCTCCCCAGAAGCAACGCAACGAAAACAGTCTTCTTCATCGGGATTTTCCTCCGCTTGCATTATGGCTCTCCAGCCTCCCTCTCGGGAGTTCCCCCGAGATGGGAAACCCCTTTCAGGGCCGGCATGGACATCTCCCGAACAAACCGACATGCGGAGAGTTCCGAAAAATAATGAGGAGGAGAATCTCGTTTCGAAAATTCGGAGCGGATCATGGAGGGCTCGATAGCATACGACCCGCGTAGCCGTTCGAGGGCGTAAGGCCTGCGACACGAACCGGTAAAATGGATATCAGTCCTCGCTGCCCGGATATTGGCTGTTCCTCAGGAGTCCCGCCAAGTGCACCGTGTTGCGTACAAGCATGCTGATCATGGTTTTAACGGCATCAGGCGTCTCATCGAGATCGACGAAATTCTTCGATCCCATCGCCTCCCCTAGCCAATAGGCAACCGCATTTGCCGGGATTGTGAAGCCAACATCATTCAGAGCCTGGAAAAGTTCCGCAGAAACATGGTGAGCCCCATCCTCATTCCCGACGACTGCCACCGCGGCAACCTTGCCGCAGGAAACCATACGCCCCCGCTCGTCCGTTTCCTCCAGAAATGCATCCATGCGCTCCAGCGCTCGCTTGCACACGCTCGAAGGCTGTCCGAGCCATATCGGTGTCCCAAACAAAAGAATATCGGCAGCAAGAATCTTCTCGCGGATAGCCGGCCAGGCATCCCCCTCGCCTTCGTCTGACGTAACCCCGGCCTTGACGTCATGATCAGCGAGCCAAATCATTTCGCTTTGAACATCGTGATCGCCGAGCTCTTGAAGGATCAGGGCCAGAACTCTTTCTGTCGATGACGGCTCTGCCGATGTGGAGGACTTGAGTGTGGCATTCAACGCAAGGGCCTTGAGAGACATGATAATTCCTTCTGTCAGCGGGCTTTGCCGCGTTTGGTCTTCGGTGACGATGTCACGGCGATGACAAGCGATGGCCGCCGCCGCCATCTGACAAACCGCCCGACCTAACGCCGGGAAAGTAATCGCGCCATGGCATGATGCGGCGGCGGCTTTTCACCTTCAGAGCCGTTTTCCTTTTCCAGCCGAGCGCGGATGTCCTCAATTTCTGCTTCCGTGAGGTGCTCGATCCCGATGAAATCCGCCCGCGCCTCCTCCACAGCTCGAAGCAATTCGTCTAGTTTTGCTTCCATCGCCGCAGAATCCCGGTTCTGCGAGTTCTGCACGAGGAAAATCATGAGAAAGGTGACAATGGTCGTGCCCGTGTTGATGACCAGTTGCCAGACCTCAGAAAACCCGAACAGCGGCCCGCTTATTCCCCAGACGATGACTGTGCCAAGCGCGGCGACAAAAGCTGTCGGCGAACCGGAAAAAGACGCTATGCGGCTCGCTAATCGAGTGAAAAACCTGTCCATGGCGCTGCACCTCATGGCTGACACCGACACTGACGCAGAACACACCTGCCGTATCACCCGCGATCTACGGACCGGCAATGCGTGCTGCGTTCCGTTGCCCCCAAACAAAGAACACGCGCGATGGTTCCGGAACGCGGCGAGTTGGAAGCGAGCAGCACCATGCTTTAAGTACGAAGCAAGACGACGTTCACCCGCTGCCAGCCATCTCAAAAGTACAGCACCAGAACGCCATTTCTTCGGGCCAATGTGTAGATGGCAAAATTACCCTCTTCAGGACGAGGACCACCCACGAACACCGACCCGGTTTTGCGGGCACAGCTACTGCGAGCCAGCTCTTTCTTCAGCCGCCTGTTCTCCTCGGTCACCTCGTCGCCCTTGGCGTTCGATGCCCCAAACCTCTTCTTCCATTCGTCGTATAGTGAGAGCCGGGCAACGCCGGGACGTTGAGAAACCTCGCAACCGGATAGCCTTCGCGCGTGGTCTGGTGCACGTCTCACATACGCAGCACGATTATCTGGAGATGCTTCGTGCCGGCGAGTTGGACAGGGATCAGAAACGCAAAAAGCTCCTCGACGCTTGCGCGGAGGAGCATTTTGTTAAGCGATTTGAATGGTTAAACATTCAAGTTTGAATTGGTTGCGGGGGCAGGATTTGAACCTGCGGCCTTCAGGTTATGAGCCTGACGAGCTACCGGGCTGCTCCACCCCGCGTTACCAGCGTAAATCC
>NZ_KB906089.1:0-19620 GCF_000381165.1 Agrobacterium sp. 10MFCol1.1
ATCGCAGCAGTCAACGACGTCTTGCCGTGGTCGACGTGACCGATCGTGCCAATGTTGACGTGCGGCTTATTGCGCTCAAACTTGCTCTTTGCCATTAGTGGCTCTCCATTCTTGTCCCTTGAGGGGAATAATCTTCAAATCTCTGATGGGGCGTACCCCGATCACTTCTGACCGGAGTACTTTGCCTGGATTTCCTGCGCCACGTTCGACGGAACCGGCGAATAGTGATCGAACGTCATCGAGTACTGCGCGCGGCCCTGCGACATGGAGCGCAGGTTGTCGACGTACTTGAACATGTTCGCGAGCGGAACGTGTGCGCTGATCACGATGGTGATGCCACGCGATTCCTGACCCTGGATCTGACCGCGACGCGAGTTCAGATCGCCGATCACGTCACCGACGTAATCTTCAGGGGTGACGACTTCGACCTTCATCATCGGCTCGAGAAGCTGTGCACCAGCCTTCTTTGCTGCTTCACGGAAGCAGGCACGCGATGCGATTTCGAACGCCAGAACCGAGGAGTCGACATCGTGGTATGCGCCGTCGATTAGGGTCGCCTTGACGCCCAGCATCGGGAAGCCAGCGAGCGGACCGGAAGACAGAACGCTTTCGATACCCTTCTGAACGCCCGGGATGTATTCCTTCGGAACAGCACCGCCGACGATCTTGGATTCGAACTTGAATTCTTCGCCTTCAGGGTTCGGTTCGAAGATGATCTTCACGCGAGCAAACTGACCGGTACCACCGGACTGCTTCTTGTGCGTGTAGTCTTCTTCGTGCTGACGCGTGATGGTTTCGCGGTAGGCAACCTGCGGAGCACCGACGGTTGCTTCAACCTTGAACTCGCGACGCATACGGTCAACGAGGATGTCGAGGTGAAGTTCGCCCATGCCTGCGATGATCGTCTGACCGGATTCTTCATCCGTCTTGACGCGGAACGAAGGGTCTTCAGCAGCCAGGCGGTTGAGCGCCAGGCCCATCTTTTCCTGGTCGCCCTTGGTCTTCGGCTCGATGGCGATCTGGATGACCGGCTCGGGGAATTCCATGCGCTCGAGGATAACCGGCTTCAGCGGATCGCAGAGCGTATCGCCAGTGGTGGTTTCCTTGAGGCCAGCCAGAGCAACGATGTCGCCGGCAAAGGCTTCTTCGATGTCTTCACGGCTGTTGGAATGCATCTGCAGCATACGGCCGACGCGCTCGCGCTTGTCCTTGACCGTGTTGATGACCGACGTGCCCTTTTCGAGCTTGCCGGAGTAGATGCGGGCGAAGGTCAGCGAACCGACGAAGGGGTCGTTCATGATCTTGAACGCGAGCATGGAAAGCGGCTCGCTGTCATCGGCATGACGCTCGATTTCGGCTTCGGTCTTGAAGTCGATGCCCTTGATCGCGGGAATGTCCAGCGGCGAAGGCAGGTAGTCGACGACGGCGTCGAGAAGCGGCTGAACGCCCTTGTTCTTGAACGCGGTACCGCAGAACATCGGGTGGAACTTCACGTCGATGGTGCCGCGGCGAACGAGCGAACGGATCTTCTCGTTGTCGGGCATGATGCCGTTCAGGTAGTCTTCCATCGCTTCTTCGTCGATCTCGACAACGGTCTCGATCAGCTTTTCGCGATATTCTTCAGCCTTGGCCTTCATGTCTTCAGGAATTTCGACGACGTCCCACTGAGCGCCGAGCGATTCGTCGCGCCAGATGAGTGCGTTCATCTCGATCAGGTCGATAACGCCCTTGAACTCGGTCTCAGCGCCGATCGGCAGCTGCATGACAACGGCGGTAGCGCCGAGACGGGTCTTGATCATTTCTACCGAGCGGTAGAAGTCAGCACCGGTCTTGTCCATCTTGTTGCAGAAGATCATACGCGGAACGTTGTACTTCTCAGCCTGACGCCAGACGGTTTCCGTCTGCGGCTCTACACCGGCGTTGGCGTCGAGAAGAGCGATGGCACCGTCGAGAACGCGCAGCGAACGCTCGACTTCAATGGTGAAGTCAACGTGGCCGGGGGTGTCGATGATGTTGAAACGGCGCATCTTGCCATCGCGACCCTTCCAGAAGGTCGTGGTCGCAGCGGACGTGATGGTGATACCACGTTCCTGCTCCTGTTCCATCCAGTCCATCGTGGCAGCGCCATCATGAACTTCGCCGATCTTGTGCGACTTACCGGTGTAATAAAGAATACGCTCGGTGGTCGTCGTCTTACCGGCGTCGATATGCGCCATGATACCGAAATTGCGGTAGTCTTCGATTTTATATTCGCGAGCCATAATGGACTGCCTTTCGATATGCGACCGTTTAAGATTACCAGCGGTAATGCGAGAATGCGCGGTTTGCGTCGGCCATCTTGTGCGTGTCTTCACGCTTCTTGACGGCGGAACCGCGGTTGTTCGCAGCGTCCATGAGTTCGCCGGAAAGGCGATCGACCATGGTCGTTTCGTTACGCTTGCGAGCAGCAGTGATCAGCCAGCGGATGGCGAGAGCCTGACGGCGCTCCGGACGAACGTCGACCGGGACCTGATACGTAGCACCGCCAACGCGACGCGAACGCACTTCAACGTGCGGAGCAACGTTGTCGAGGGCGGAGTGGAACACGCCGAGCGGCTCCTGCTTCGTCTTGCCCTGAACGACGTCGAACGCGCCGTAAACGATGCTTTCCGCGACGGACTTCTTGCCATGAAGCATGATCGCATTCATGAACTTGGTGACGACCAGATCGCCGAACTTCGGGTCCGGGTTGATCTCACGCTTTTCTGCACTATGGCGACGGGACATATTCTTTGTCTCTCAATGTTATTGACGCTAAACCACGCGGAGAACCTCGCGCAGCGCCTGATTGTTGTTGCCGAAAATTACTTCGGACGCTTCGCACCGTACTTCGAACGGCGCTGCTTGCGGTTCTTGACGCCCTGGGTATCGAGAACACCGCGGATGATGTGGTAACGCACACCCGGCAAGTCCTTTACGCGGCCGCCGCGGATCATGACCACGGAGTGTTCCTGAAGGTTGTGACCTTCACCAGGAATGTAGCCGATGACTTCGAAGCCGTTGGTGAGGCGGATCTTGGCAACCTTACGCAGAGCCGAGTTCGGCTTCTTCGGGGTCGTCGTGTAAACGCGGGTGCAAACACCACGCTTCTGCGGGTTTTCCTGAAGTGCAGGAACCTTGTTGCGCTTTACCTGTGCCTGGCGGGGCTTACGGATCAGCTGGTTTACGGTAGGCATATAACCATCCCTTGCAAAAACTACTTTAGCCACCCTCACGGGTGGCGGCTATGCCGTTTCCGGCGACGAAGCACGCATATATCCTCATGCGCAAAACGTGGCCCGATCCGTTTTCACGGATGGACCACCAAGAGCAGAGGACGCCGGATGAGGCGTCTTGCGTGCAACATTCGTGTCTTCTACGTGCAATGAAGCTTCATTTGAGATGATGTCCGGGAAAAACGTTTCCGAACGGCCAGCACAGATAGAGGCTCCGATGGCGGGCGTACTACTGTTTTAGCCAGCTTTCGTCAAGGGCGAATCCGCATTTTGCGCTGGCACCCGAGGCCACAAAGCCTGCGCACAGGCCCTTTGCCCTCTCCTTCTAACATAAGTCACAGCCGGCAACAGCGATTTTGACCTCCGGCCTTTGGCTTTTCACAAAATCCGTCTATTGATTCCCTCAAGCGGGCCGGAGCTGGCACCGCCGCGCGCAAGACCGATTCCGTCCGGCCCGCATACTCCACAACGACATATCAAGGAACCGCGTCATGACCAACCTCCCCGACAACGACAACGGACGCGACGAGCCGATGGTCTTCATCGTCATCGGCAAGGCCTACGAACACGACAATTCCGAAGGCATCGACATCCACGTCATTCTGCGGGCACCGGACGACGACACCGCCGTACGCGAAACGCTGAACGCGCTTTCGGAGGAAGGTTTCATCGAAGCCGACCTCGACCAGATCGGCATGCTGACTGAAGTTCCGGACGAAGAGCCGCACGCTTCCGCCTATCAGGGCGCCCTGGAGGGCGAAGTCGCCATCATCCGTTTCGCCTGAGGGACCGCCCTCACCGCGACAAATGCGCCGCCACCGATAAAACGGCACCCGCCCACACCAGGGCGGTTGTCTTCCAGGACATGATGCCAAGGCCGAAATCTTGCGTGCCAGCCACCTTTTGCTGAGAAATACCTTGTTAATTTTCAATATATTAAGTCACTGATAGATTATATACTTTAAATATAATAGTATTATTTGTATTTCCGTTGAAATATACGAAGATCTAAGATTAAAGTGATCCCGACGCATGATTTTGGTGGCGGGTTGGATAATATATCTTCGACAGACATTATAGATGACATTTACGAGGCAGCACTTTTTCCCGATCGCTGGGCGAACGTGATAGCCGCAATCGGCCAACGGCTCGATTTCTGGGGCGGCGCGCTCACCTGGGGCAAAGGCGAGGATGAAGCATGGCTCTATCCGCCCAATTTCCAGGAGCTCATGCAAGCCTTCATGAAGGGCGGCTGGAACCACCGCAACGATCGCCTCACACGCGCTGTCCGCGAGGGCCAATTTTCCTTCGTGCATGATTTCGATATATTTACCCCTGACGAATGGGCGGGGCTACCAATCGTGCGCGATTTCCTGATGCCGCGTGGACTGGGATATGGGGTGGCAACGCAGGTTGCGCCGCCGGATCATCCCGAAATGACTCTCCTGTTCGAACGCAAGCTCGACAGAGGAGTCATTGGTCCGGAAACCATGGCGGCACTTGGCCGGCTGAGGCCGCATATCGCCCGCAGCCTCACCCTCGCAACAGGGCTGCAACGCCAAAAAGCAGATGCCATCACGCTCGGCCTCAACGCCATCGGTGCGCCGGCGGCGGTGCTCCAGGCAAGCGGACGCGTTCTTTCCACAAACAACCTGTTCGAGGCGACCAAAAAGTGTATTTCCACCCGCGCCCGCGACAGGATCTTGATCTTGGACGAGAGAATAAACCGGCTGCTCTACAAGGCGCTAGCCGGCGGCAGTGTCAGTTCCCTACCCCTGCCGACAAGCGAAGACAGGGTGTGCATCCTTCACGTCATACCGCTGCGCAAGGACGCGCTGGATTTATCCCCTAACGGCAGCGCCATCGTGCTGATATCGCAACCATCGGACACCGTTGCCGACGTCACGCCGCTTCTGAAGGGGTTATACGATCTCACCAAGGGCGAGGCCCGTGTCGCGCTGGAAATCCTGAAGGGCCTTTCACTTCCCTCCGTGGCAAAGCAACTTCAAATCTCGCACGAAACGGTTCGCAGCAACGCCAAGTCTATCTATGCAAAGACCGGCAGTACGGGCCAGACCGATCTCGTTCGCCGGCTTTCCGTTTTGACGCGCTACACCATCGGTGAGCAGGAAAAACCCCGAGATGGGACTGGCCATATGAAGGACCAGATCTGACCTTCTAACCCGACCAAAACAAAAAACGCCCGGATTACTCCGGGCGTTTTTTTACTGAACTTTGGCGGGGCTTCGTAAAGCCCCTGCCCTTGAGCAGACCTTATTCGGCCGGAGCCGGATCCGTCATGTCCTGCAGCATCTGTGTTGCAGAGCCTGCACCCGTACCCTTGCGGCGTTCCTCGAGAATGAGGTCGTCGCGCGAGGTGGCGATGCGGCGGATCTGCGTCATGGTGCCGCCGGTACCGGCCGGGATGAGGCGGCCGACGATGACGTTTTCCTTGAGGCCCTGCAGCGTATCCGTCTTGCCGGCGATCGCAGCTTCCGTGAGAACCTTGGTGGTTTCCTGGAACGATGCGGCCGAGATGAAGGACGGCGTCTGCAGCGACGCCTTGGTGATGCCGAGAAGAACCGGATCGCCATAAGCGGGCTTCTTGCCTTCTTCGATCAGGCGGTCGTTGTTGTCGTCAAGCTCGATACGATCGACATTGTCGCCAACGATGTAGTGGCTGTCGCCCGCATCGGTGATCTCGACCTTCTGCAGCATCTGGCGAACGATCACCTCGATGTGCTTGTCGTTGATCACAACGCCCTGCAGTCGGTAGACTTCCTGGATTTCGTTCACGAGGTAGGAAGCCAAAGCCTCTACGCCCTTGATTGCCAGAATGTCGTGCGGTGCCGGATTGCCGTCGAGAATGTATTCGCCCTTCTCGATGTAGTCGCCTTCCTGAAGATGGAAGGGCTTGCCCTTCGGGATCAGGTATTCGACCGGCTCGACGCCGTCTTCAGCAGGCTCAATCATCACGCGACGCTTGTTCTTGTAGTCGCGACCGAGGCGGATCGTACCATCGATCTCAGCGATGACAGCATGATCCTTCGGACGACGTGCTTCGAACAGTTCGGCAACGCGCGGCAGACCACCGGTGATGTCCTTGGTCTTGGCGCTTTCCAGCGGCGAACGTGCAAGCACGTCACCCTGGAAGACCTTCGAACCAGGCTCAACCGACAGGATCGCGTCCACGGAGAGGTGGAAGCGGGCTTCGCCACCGCGGCTAAGCTTTGCGACAGCGCCGGAAGCATCCTTGATGATGATCGCGGGCTTGAGGTCCGAACCACGCGGCGTCGAACGCCAGTCAATGACCTGACGCTTGGTGATGCCGGTGGATTCGTCGGTGGCTTCCAGAACGGAAAGACCGTCGACGAGGTCCTCGAAGTGAACGGTACCTTCCACTTCCGTCATCATCGGACGGGTGTAGGGGTCCCACTCTGCAAGACGCTGACCGCGTTTTACCTTGTCGCCGTCATCGACGAAGATCTTCGAACCATAAGCGACACGCTGCGAGGAACGTTCCACGCCGCGCTCATCGAGAATGGTGACCGACATGTTACGGCCCATTGCGATGAGAACGCCATCGGAGTTCCGCAGGATGTTGCGGTTCTTGATCTGGATCGTGCCTTCATACGAAGCTTCCAGGAACGACTGGTCAACCACGTTTGCCGTACCGCCAAGGTGGAAGGTACGCATGGTGAGCTGCGTGCCCGGTTCACCGATCGACTGTGCGGCGATGACGCCAACGGCTTCGCCCATGTTGACCGGAGTACCGCGAGCAAGGTCACGACCGTAGCAGACGCCGCAAACGCCGACCTGCACTTCGCAGGTCAGTGCCGAGCGGATACGGACGGACTGGATGCCAGCCTTCTCGATGATCGCAACGTCGGCTTCGTCGATCAACGTTCTGGCCTTGACGATGTTTTCGCCAGTTACCGGATTGTCGATGTCATCAAGAGCCGTACGGCCGAGGATACGTGCGCCGAGCGAGGCAACGACCTGACCGGCATCAACGATGGCGGTCATGGTGAGGCCCTTGTCGGTGCCGCAATCCACGGAGTTCACGATGCAATCCTGTGCCACGTCGACGAGACGGCGGGTAAGGTAACCCGAGTTCGCCGTCTTCAAGGCGGTGTCTGCAAGACCCTTACGGGCACCGTGGGTCGAGTTGAAGTACTCGTTAACGGTCAGGCCTTCCTTGAAGTTCGAGATGATCGGCGTCTCGATGATTTCACCCGAGGGCTTGGCCATCAGGCCGCGCATGCCGCCCAGCTGACGCATCTGGTTCGGTGAACCGCGGGCGCCCGAATGGCTCATCATGTAGATGGAGTTCATCGGCTTCTGGCGGCCCGTTTCCGGGTCGAATTCCACAGCCTTGATGCGCGCCATCATTTCTTCGGCGACCTTTTCGGTTGCCTTACCCCAGGCGTCGACAACCTTGTTGTACTTTTCGCCCTGAGTGATGAGACCGTCGTTATACTGCTGTTCGTATTCCTTCACCAAGGCTTCGGTGTCACCGACGATCTTAACCTTGCTGTCCGGAATGACCATGTCGTCCTTGCCGAACGAAATACCGGCGCGGCAAGCGTGAGCAAAGCCGAGCTGCATGATCCGGTCGCAGAAGATGACCGTGTCTTTCTGGCCGCAATGACGGTAGACCGTGTCGATCATCTTGGAGATGTTCTTCTTGGTCATTTCCTGGTTGCAGACGTCGAACGGCACGTTGACGTTCTTCGGCAGAAGTTCGCCAATCAGCATACGGCCAGGAGTCGTTTCATGGATCTTGGAAACCGGCTTGCCATCAGCATCCACGGTCTTGAAGCGACCACGGATCTTGGCATGCAGTGTCACGACCTTGTTTTCAAGCGCGTGATGCAATTCGCCGATGTCCGAGAAGGCCATGCCTTCGCCGGGCTCGTTCTGGTTCATGATCGACAGGTAATACAGGCCGAGAACCATGTCCTGCGAAGGAACGATGATCGGATGGCCGTTTGCCGGATGCAGGATGTTGTTGGTCGACATCATCAGCACGCGGGCTTCAAGCTGGGCTTCAAGCGACAGCGGCACGTGAACGGCCATCTGGTCGCCGTCGAAGTCGGCGTTGAAAGCCGTGCAGACGAGCGGATGCAGCTGAATGGCCTTGCCTTCAACCAGCATGGGTTCGAAGGCCTGGATACCCAGACGGTGCAGCGTCGGTGCGCGGTTCAGAAGGACCGGATGCTCGCGGATGACCTCGTCGAGGATATCCCAAACTTCAGGCTTTTCCTTTTCAACCAGCTTCTTGGCCTGCTTGACGGTCGAGGAGTAACCCTTGGCGTCGAGGCGGGCATAGATGAACGGCTTGAACAGCTCGAGCGCCATCTTCTTCGGCAGGCCGCACTGGTGCAGCTTCAGCTCCGGACCGGTCACGATGACCGAACGGCCTGAATAGTCGACGCGCTTGCCGAGAAGGTTCTGGCGGAAGCGGCCCTGCTTGCCCTTGAGCATGTCGGACAGCGACTTCAGCGGACGCTTGTTCGCACCCGTGATGACGCGACCGCGACGGCCGTTATCGAACAGCGCATCGACGGATTCCTGCAACATACGCTTTTCGTTGCGGATGATGATACCAGGCGCGCGAAGCTCGATCAGGCGCTTCAGACGGTTGTTACGGTTGATGACGCGGCGATAGAGATCGTTAAGGTCGGACGTCGCGAAACGGCCACCATCCAGCGGAACCAGCGGACGAAGGTCCGGCGGAATAACCGGAACGACCTTCATGATCATCCACTCAGGACGATTGCCGGATTCCATGAAGTTCTCAACGATCTTGAGACGCTTCATGAACTTCTTCTGCTTGAGATCCGAGGTGGTCTCGGCAAGCTCGGCACGCAGGTCGCCGGCGATCTTTTCGAGGTTCATCGAAGCCAGCATCTCGTAGATGGCTTCAGCGCCGATCATGGCGGTGAACTGGTCTTCGCCGAACTCGTCAACTGCGATCATGTACTCTTCCTCGGACAGAAGCTGGTTCTGCTTCATCGAGGTGAGGCCGGGTTCGGTGACGATGTAGTTCTCGAAATAGAGAACGCGTTCGACATCCTTCAGCGTCATGTCGAGCAAGGTCGAGATACGCGAGGGAAGCGACTTCAGGAACCAGATATGGGCAACGGGCGCCGCGAGCTCGATATGGCCCATGCGCTCACGGCGAACGCGCGACAGCGTAACTTCAACGCCGCACTTTTCGCAGATGATGCCCTTGTACTTCATGCGCTTGTACTTGCCGCACAGGCATTCGTAGTCCTTGATAGGTCCGAAAATGCGCGCGCAGAAGAGACCATCGCGTTCCGGCTTGAACGTACGATAGTTGATGGTTTCCGGCTTCTTGATCTCGCCGTAGGACCACGACAGGATTTTTTCCGGCGAAGCGATCGAAATCCGGATGGAATCGAAATGCTGCGCAGGCACCTGAGGATTGAAAAGATTCATGACCTCTTGGTTCATGCCTTGTCTCCTTGAGAGGCTAGCTGCTGCCCCTGTTTGCATCTGGACCGGCTTCTTCCCGGGTCACCGTCCAGAGCTTTAAATACGGATTAACCGCACAATGCGGCGAAAGTGTCCCGCGGCAACCATTGGTCGCCGGGGAACCGGCAGGCGCCAACACGGCGCCCGCCTCTCTCATCTTTATTCCGCTGCGTCGGGCAGCTGATCCTCGGGCTGGGTCTCGACCTTCGAGTTCTCCAGTTCGACCGAAAGACCGAGCGACCGCATTTCCTTGACGAGAACGTTGAAGCTCTCGGGGATACCGGCCTCGAAGGTATCGTCGCCACGGACGATCGCCTCGTAGACCTTGGTGCGGCCCGCCACGTCGTCCGACTTGACGGTGAGCATTTCCTGCAGCGTGTAAGCCGCACCGTATGCTTCCAGAGCCCAGACTTCCATTTCCCCGAAGCGCTGTCCGCCGAACTGCGCCTTGCCGCCCAGCGGCTGCTGGGTAACGAGCGAGTAAGGACCGATCGAGCGAGCGTGGATCTTGTCGTCAACAAGGTGGTTCAGCTTGATCATGTACATGTAGCCGACGGTGACCTTGCGGTCGAAAGGCTCGCCGGTACGACCGTCATAAAGAACGGACTGACCGGATTCATGCAGACCTGCCTTCTTCAGCATCGCGGCAACGTCGGGTTCATGCGCACCGTCGAAGACCGGGGTCGCGATGGAAACACCGCGCTTGGCTTCTTCGGCAAGCTTGACCAGCGACTCGTCGTCGAAGCGCTTTACCTCGTCATGCGATTCACTCGCATAGATTTCGGTAAGCTCCGTGCGAAGCTCGCTGATGTCCATCGTCTTGCGATACTCTTCGAGCATCTCGCCGATCTTCTTGCCCATACCGGCGCATGCCCATGCGAGGTGGGTTTCGAGGATCTGGCCGACGTTCATGCGCGAAGGCACGCCGAGCGGGTTCAAGCAGATGTCGACATGCGTGCCGTCTTCGAGGAACGGCATGTCCTCGACAGGAACGATACGCGAGACGACGCCCTTGTTACCGTGACGGCCGGCCATCTTGTCGCCCGGCTGGATCTTGCGCTTCACAGCGACGAAGACCTTGACCATCTTCATGACGCCAGGAGGCATTTCATCGCCGCGCTGGACCTTCTCGACCTTATCCATGAAGCGCTGTTCAAGGCGCGACTTGGATTCGTCGTACTGGCCGCGAAGTGCTTCCAGTTCGGACTGGGCCTTCTCGTCTTCGACTGCAAACATCCACCACTGCGAGCGGGGATATTCGGAGACGACGGCGTTGGAAAGCTCGACGCCCTTCTTGAAGCCCTTCGGACCGGCGATGGAAACGTGACCACGCAGCATGTCGATCAGGCGGCCGTAGACGTTACGGTCGAGAATTGCTTGTTCGTCGTCGCGGTCCTTTGCCAGACGTTCGATCTCTTCGCGCTCGATTGCCATCGCGCGCTCATCCTTCTCCACACCGTGACGGTTGAAGACGCGGACTTCCACAACGGTACCAAACGTGCCCGGAGGCATGCGCATGGAGGTGTCGCGAACGTCGGAAGCCTTTTCACCGAAGATGGCGCGCAAAAGCTTTTCTTCCGGCGTCATCGGGCTTTCGCCCTTCGGCGTGATCTTGCCGACGAGGATATCGCCCGGCTGAACTTCCGCACCGATGTAAACGATACCGGCTTCGTCGAGGTTCTTCAGCGCTTCTTCCGAAACGTTCGGAATGTCGCGCGTGATTTCTTCCGGACCAAGCTTCGTGTCACGCGCCATCACTTCGAATTCTTCGATGTGGATGGAGGTGAACACGTCGTCGGAAACGATACGTTCCGACATCAGGATCGAGTCTTCGTAGTTGTAGCCGTTCCAGGGCATGAACGCGACGAGCGCGTTACGGCCGAGCGCCAGATCGCCGAGGTCGGTCGACGGACCATCAGCGATGATGTCACCCTTGGAGATGATGTCACCGACAGCGACCAGCGGACGCTGGTTGACGCAGGTGTTCTGGTTCGAACGCTGGAACTTCTGCAGACGGTAGATATCGACGCCCGACTTGCCGGCATCGAGTTCTTCCGTAGCGCGGATAACGATACGGGTCGCATCCACCTGGTCGACGACACCGCCGCGGCGAGCCGCGATGGCAGCGCCGGAGTCACGGGCGACGATCGGTTCCATGCCTGTGCCGACGAACGGCGCTTCCGCCCGCAGAAGCGGAACGGCCTGACGCTGCATGTTCGAGCCCATGAGAGCGCGGTTGGCGTCGTCGTTTTCCAGGAACGGAATGAGAGCCGCTGCGACCGAAACGAGCTGCTTCGGCGAAACGTCCATCAGGTTAATGTTGTCGCGCGGTGCGAGCATAACTTCGCCCGAGTGACGGCAAACAACGAACTCTTCAGTGAAGGCGCCTTCGCCATCGAGCTCGGCATTGGCCTGTGCGACGTAGTACTTGGCCTCTTCCATAGCGGAGAGGTAGATAACGTCGGTCGTCACCTTGCCGTCGATGATCTTGCGGTACGGGCTTTCGATGAAGCCGTACTTGTTGACGCGGGCAAAGGTGGCAAGCGAGTTGATCAGACCGATGTTCGGGCCTTCCGGCGTTTCGATCGGGCAAATACGGCCGTAGTGGGTCGGATGAACGTCGCGGACTTCGAAGCCGGCGCGCTCACGGGTCAGACCACCCGGTCCAAGAGCCGAAAGACGGCGCTTGTGGGTGATTTCCGAAAGCGGGTTCACCTGGTCCATGAACTGCGACAGCTGCGAGGAACCGAAGAATTCGCGAACGGCGGCAGCTGCCGGCTTCGCATTGATCAGGTCCTGCGGCATCACGGTGTCGATTTCGATCGAGGACATACGTTCCTTGATCGCACGTTCCATGCGCAGAAGGCCCAGGCGGTACTGGTTTTCCATCAGCTCGCCGACCGAACGAACACGGCGGTTGCCGAGGTTGTCGATGTCGTCGATTTCGCCCTTGCCGTCGCGCAGTTCGACCAGCATCTTGACGACAGCGAGGATGTCTTCCTTGCGCAGCGTGCGCACGGTGTCTTCCGCGTCGAGGTCGAGACGCATGTTCATCTTCACGCGGCCAACAGCCGAGAGATCATAACGTTCTGCATCGAAGAACAGCGAGTTGAACATCGCTTCTGCCGAATCCATGGTCGGCGGCTCACCCGGACGCATGACGCGGTAGATGTCGAACAGCGCTTCCTGGCGGTTCTGGTTCTTGTCCGCATGCAGCGTGTTGCGGATATAGGCGCCAACATTGACGTGGTCGATGTTGAGAACCGGAATCTCGTCAAAGCCGGACTGAAGAATGAGGCCAAGCGTCTTTTCGTCGATTTCGTCGCCGGCTTCGAGATAGATCTCACCCGTCGAGTAGTTGACGATGTCTTCGGCAAGGAAGTTGCCGTAGAGGTCTTCGTCAGTCGCCTTAAGTGCCTTCAGGCCCTTGTCGACGAGCTGGCGGATAAGACGCGGAGTCAGCTTCTTGCCACCTTCGACAACGACTTCACCGGTGTCGGCGTCGATCATGTCGGTGATGACCTTGGCATTCTTCAGCGTTTCAGGCTGGAACGGAATGCGCCAGCCATCGCCGGAGCGCTCGTAGGAAGCCTTGCTGTAGAACGTCGACAGGATTTCTTCACCATCCATGCCAAGCGCCATCAGGAGCGAGGTCACGGGTAGCTTGCGGCGACGGTCGATACGCGCATAGACGATGTCCTTGGCGTCGAACTCGATGTCGAGCCAGGAACCGCGATACGGGATGACGCGGGCAGCGAACAGAAGCTTGCCGGAAGAATGGCTCTTGCCCTTGTCGTGGTCAAAGAATACGCCCGGCGAACGGTGCATCTGCGAAACGATGACGCGCTCTGTACCGTTGACGATGAACGTGCCGTTATTGGTCATGAGCGGCATGTCGCCCATGTATACGGACTGTTCCTTGATGTCCTTGATGGACTTCGCGCCTGTATCCTCGTCGATATCGAACACGATGAGGCGCAGCGTCACTTTCAGCGGCGCTGCGTAGGTCAGATCGCGCTGACGGCATTCCTCGACGTCAAACTTCGGCGCTTCGAATTCGTAAGATACGAATTCGAGCATGGATGCGCCGGAAAAATCGGTGATCGGGAATACGGATTTGAATACGGCATTCAATCCCTCGTCGGGACGGCCACCCTTGGGCTCGTCAACCATGAGAAACTGGTCATACGAAGCCTTCTGAACCTCGATGAGGTTCGGCATTTCCGCTACTTCTGGAATTTTGCCGAAAAACTTGCGTACGCGCCTGCGACCGTTAAACGAAAGGGTCTGAGCCATCGTCGCTCCTTTAAAATTGCATCCGGGCCTGCAACGGACGGGAACCGATGGCCAGTCGATCCCGTCAAGCAATGGGTGTCATCAATCTCGTTCCACATCCCGGATCGATCAGGCCGGATTGCCTAGATGAGCCGGTTCGGAACCATTCTCTTGAAGAACCCATTACCCAAAAGCCATTTTCACGCGGCTTTTGGGTAATAAGTTTTAAAACGATGACGACGGAAAGGGGCATGAAGCCCCTTCCCGCCAGCAATCGCAAGATTACTTAACGTCGACCTTGGCGCCAGCGTCTTCAAGCTTCTTCTTGAGGTCAGCAGCTTCAGCCTTGGAAACAGCTTCCTTGACAGCCTTCGGAGCGCCTTCAACGAGGTCCTTAGCTTCCTTCAGGCCGAGACCCGTGATAGCGCGGACTTCCTTGATGACGTTGATCTTGTTGGCGCCAGCGTCAACCAGGATCACGTCGAATTCGGTCTTTTCTTCTTCAACGACAGCAGCAGCGCCAGCACCGCCAGCAGCAGCAACAGCTACCGGAGCAGCGGCGGAAACGCCCCACTTTTCTTCGAGAAGCTTCGACAGTTCTGCAGCTTCCAGAACGGTCAGGGTGGAGAGGTCTTCAACGATCTTTGCGAGATCAGCCATTTTGATAGTTCCTTTTGTTCAGTTCGAACCAGTTTGAATAATTACAGCGAAAAACCGCCTTAAGCGGCTTCGTCCTTCTTGGCGTAAGCCGAGAACACCCGTGCAAGCTGGCTTGCAGGTGCTGCGACAACCGTGGCGACGCGAGTTGCCGGGGCGTTGAGTAGGCCCAGCAGCTTTGCGCGCAGCTCGTCCAGCGAAGGCAGGGTCGCAAGCGACTTGACTGCTTCGGCGTTGAGCGTGGTTGCGCCCATGGAACCGCCGAGAACAACGACTTTATCGTTGGTCTTTGCGAAATCCATGACGACTTTCGGAGCAATCATAGGGTCGACGCTGTATGCAATCAGCGTCTGGCCCTTGAAGAGATCTGTCATCCCTTCCGACTCCGTGCCCTGAAGAGCGATCTTGGCCAGGCGGTTCTTCGCGACCTTGACGGTGCCTCCGGCAGCGCGCATTTTCGAACGGAAGTCGTTCATTTGCGCAACGGTGACACCAGCATAGTGGGCCACGACAACCGAACCGGAAGCCTTGAAGACTTCGTTCAGCTCCGTGACGAATTCGCGTTTTTCCGCTCTTTCCACTGTCTGTCTCCAGTAGACGGGGCCACATAAGTGTGAACCCGTCGGGTTTGCCTTTGCCCCAAGGGACCTTTTTACAAAGATCCCGAGCGACGCTCGAGGATCCTGTCCCCCGCTCTGTCGCCGCAAACGGCTTCAGGCACAGGCACACCAGGTTCGAACCGGACAGTCAGGCATCTGCGATGCCTCAAATCCAGCCTCACCCGTCTCATGCAGGTTGAATGATTAAGGCCAAACCCCGAAGGACATGGCCACCCGCAATCTCGGACAGGAGTTCCGGGTTTCCCCGGAAATCTCCGGCTCCCTGAGAGCCGGAAATTCTTTTAATCACGCTCCCCGACAGGGAAGCACGAGAATTGATTAAGCCGTAACCGACGAAGGCTCGATCTTGACGCCCGGACCCATGGTCGAGGAGATGGCAACGCGCTTGACGTAGTTGCCCTTGGCACCCGTCGGCTTTGCCTTGATGACCGCATCGGCGAAAGCCTTGATGTTTTCTTCAAGAGCCTTGGCGTCGAACGAAGCCTTGCCAATACCAGCGTGTACGATACCGGCCTTTTCGACGCGGAACTCGACAGCGCCGCCCTTGGACGCCTTGACGGCGCCGGCAACATCCATCGTCACCGTACCGACCTTCGGGTTCGGCATCATGCCACGCGGGCCGAGTACCTTGCCGAGACGGCCGACGAGCGGCATCATGTCCGGGGTCGCGATGCAACGATCGAAGTCGATCTTGCCGCTCTGAACGATTTCAACCAGCTCTTCTGCGCCAACAACGTCAGCACCAGCAGCCGTGGCTTCATCAGCCTTGGCGCCACGTGCAAAAACGGCGACGCGAACGTCACGGCCCGTGCCGTTCGGCAGGTTGACAACGCCGCGAACCATCTGGTCCGCATGGCGCGGGTCAACGCCGAGGTTCATCGAAACTTCAACGGTTTCGTCGAACTTGGCGACTGCACGTTCCTTGACCATCGAAATGGCGTCGGTGAGAACGTAGAGCTTGTTAGGATCCACACCTTCGCGGATCTTCTGAATACGCTTTGCTACCTTGGCCATGATCAACCTACTACTTCCAGGCCCATGGCGCGGGCAGAGCCCTCAACCATTGCCATTGCGCCTTCGATATCGGCAGCATTCAGATCCTTCATCTTGGCTTCAGCGATCGTCTTGACCTGAGCCTTGGTGATGGAGCCAACCTTGGCGCCCTTACCAGGCGTCTTGGAGCCGGAGGTGATCTTCGCTTCCTTCTTCAGCCAATAGGTCATCGGCGGCTGCTTCATGACGAAGGTGAAGGACTTGTCCTGGTAATAGGTGATGACGACCGGAATCGGCATACCCTTTTCCATTTCCTGCGTGGCGGCATTGAACGCCTTGCAGAATTCCATGATGTTGATGCCGCGCTGACCAAGTGCAGGACCGATCGGCGGGGACGGATTGGCCGACCCTGCCTTCACCTGCAGCTTGAGCTGGCCCATAACTTTCTTAGCCATATCTCTCTGCCTTTCAATTCAAACCGGTTTCCCGGCTTCTCTCTAGCCGGATCGCTCCGGCGGCTGCGGTTGCGTGGTGCGGCGCCCTGCCCCGGCTATGGGAGCCCGTTTGCCTTCCACGCGATTGGGGTTTCACCCCTCCAGTCAGACCTTCTCGACCTGACTGTATTCCAGCTCGACCGGCGTAGCGCGGCCGAAAATCGAAACTTCCACCTTCAGGCGCGAACGCTCTTCGTCGACATCCTGAACAACGCCGTTGAACGACGCGAACGGACCATCGGAAACGCGAACCTGCTCGCCGACCTCGAACGAAACCGAAGACTTCGGACGCTCGACGCCTTCCTGAACCTGACCGAGGATACGATCGGCTTCATAATCCGGAATCGGAACAGGCTTATTGTCCGAACCGAGGAAACCGGTCACCTTCGGCGTGTTCTTGATGAGATGATAAGCCTCATCCGTCAGGTTGGCGCGCACAAGCACGTAACCTGGAAAGAACTTGCGCTCGCTGTCGACCTTGCGGCCACGACGCACCTCGACAACCTTTTCGGTCGGAACGAGGATTTTCTCAAAAAGATGATCAAGACCCTTCTGACGAGCCTTCTCTTCGATCGACTCAGCGACCTTCTTTTCGAAATTCGAATATGCGTGAACGATATACCAGCGCGCTGCCATTTTTATTCTCCGTTCAATCCGTTACCGGCCGACGTTCAGCACGAGGCTAAGCACCCAGCCGATGAGCTGGTCAGCAGCAAAAAAGAACAGAGCCGCAAAAATGACCATCACAAGCACCATAGCCGTCGAAATCATGGTCTCGCGGCGCGACGGCCAAGTGATTTTAGACGCTTCGGCGCGAACCTGCTGCAGAAACGTAAACGGATTGGTTTTGGATGCCATTGACTGCCCACGCAATTACGGCGCGTAAAGCCGAACTAATCAGCCCCACGCACCGCGTGTCTGTTTTGACCTTACATAAACACCGATTCCAGTTTTAACAAGAGGAAATCGACATTCGGCGAAATTCGCCGGAAAACCGGCACCCATCTGCCATGCAGCGAAGACCGCGCTTGCGGATGGAAAGTGGCAGGGGCAGTAAGGCTCGAACTTACGACCTGCGGTTTTGGAGACCGCCGCTCTACCAACTGAGCTATACCCCTTTAACACCTTAGCCGACCACGAAAATCACTTGGCCGCTTCGGTATGCGTTCCCTTTAAGGCGCACGGAAAAGAATGGCAAGCGCTTTTTATTCGCTTTCGGAAGAAACTGTTGACGCCCTCCCCGCCACGTTTTTTCCTCGGCCGCTTAACCGGTTACCCCCAAGCCCGTCACCTCAACGAACCCCTTTGCGGCATCCGAATGCGCTGGTTTGATACCTTTCGCAACCGACCTTTAATCTATTACGGCTCAAGCGCACTGCGATCGGACCTGATCAACTGACGCTCCCGATACTTGCGCTTGAAGTGAGCGACGTTGCGCGTCACCGAACGCCGCCATTTACGGACTGTCGCCAGCGAAAAGAATCTGTCGAGCTCTTGCGCCACACCGCGCCAACCACGGCGTTTCTTAAGACCATAATTGCTGCGGCCAAATCCCGAATGGCTGACGCCGGTTTCGGCCAACCACGCCATGATCGCGCCCTGATCCTTATAAAAGATACTAATTTCCGCCTCTGTCCGGAAACCCGAATAACCTTGCGGTAGTTTTTTATAGCAGGACAACCGCTTGACAGTCGGATTGAAGGTGAAGCTATGCCAGACACGATGCGCGGTCGGCGGTATTCGCCAATACCCTAAATCTTCAACTGCCTGCGCCTTGCGTCGAATGTCACGGGGCATGTCGTCATCGGTTCTGAGTTGAACGAGCGCCACTTGCGGGTCCCGCTTCAGTATTTCGATGCCCCTGCCCACAACCTTAGAAACAGGAAATGCCCAGTCGTCTTCGAGATGCAGGATGTAAGGGGTTTGCACTTCCGAATATGCCCGGTCGATAGAGCGGTGCTGCCCAATGTTGATGCCGTTCAAAATGACGCGGATCGGTTGCTCTGGATACCGCGCCGGAATCGCCCACACCGATTCGTCGTCAGAGTCCTCGATAATGATAAATTCCCGCAGCGGGTAATCATTAGTAGAGAAGAAGCTATCGAGAGTTCCGATGAGAAGATCAGGTCGGCGGCAGCTGGTGAGCACAACAGTTAAATCGGACATGAAGTCGTCTCGGAAGAAAACCGGCCGACGAAAACAAGCCAGCCAAGCGCTAATTAATATAGTTTCATCTACGTCAAACGAGTTACAGACGAATTACGTCGATAAATACAAATATAATTACATAGTAATAAATCATAAATTACAATTATCTTAAATATAGCGCATAATATACGGATAAAATAAGTAAAATATTAGAATTTATACTCACATAATAAAATTATACGAATCTTTCAACTATATAAATTTACAAAAATCGATTTTTACATAAAAAAAACGGCGGTGCCGAAGACACCGCCGTTTTAGAACTAGATTTTTAAATCCGGCGAAACCGCCGTCTGTCGAAGATTACTCGACGATAGAAGCGACGATGCCGGCGCCGACGGTACGGCCGCCTTCGCGGATAGCGAAGCGCAGCTTTTCTTCCATCGCGATCGGAACGATCAGCTCGACTTCAACAGTCACGTTGTCGCCAGGCATAACCATTTCCGTGCCTTCTGGAAGCGAAACGATACCGGTAACGTCAGTCGTACGGAAGTAGAACTGCGGACGGTAGTTCGTGAAGAACGGCGTATGACGGCCGCCTTCTTCCTTCGTCAGGATGTAGGCTTCTGCCATGAACTTCTTGTGCGGCTTGACCGAACCCGGCTTGCACAGGATCTG
>NZ_KB906090.1:0-16130 GCF_000381165.1 Agrobacterium sp. 10MFCol1.1
ATTATCAGGCTGGAGCAGTTGCTTCCGTGGAATTGGACGCCGCCGACCGTCAACGCTCAAGCTGCCTGACCTGTGGCCTTCACCGGAGGCTTACGAACAATCCTCCTCTACCAAGCGAGTACTCGTACTGGAGCCATGACCCGAGGGCTTGGGCAAGGATTTTTTTGGTAGTCGGCATTGGTGATCCTAGTATCGATAAACATTTTTTCCTTAATTCGAGCAGCGATAGCCGTTGGTTGAAAACGTTTAGCTAAGAAGCGAGATGAACGAAAAATTAAGCCGTTGTCAGAAGGCCCATTTGGTAGGCTAAACGGTTAAACGATTGAAAAAATGGGAACGTCGATTGACGTGGTCGTTGGTTCAAATCCGTTCAAGGCGATGGTTCTCGATGGCGATACGCCCTAAGCAATCGACCTTCCATCGCAGGGAGCGCCTCGCGAAGCAATCAAACGCACGGCCCGTGATCACCACGGGCGAACTGCTAGCGCTCCTGCATTGCCTCAGACGCCACCTGCGCGACCGGTGACCAGAAATAGTCAATGATCCTACGGGTACCGGTTTTGATTTCGACTGAGACGGCCATGCCAGGTGACAGCGGGCGCATGATCCCGTCAACGTTTATCTCTGTCGTATCGAGAGCAATCGTTGCCGGGTAAACAAGGTTTTGCAACCGCTGCACATTCCCGCCCGGCACAACACTCCTGAACTGCGGAGCGGCCTGTTCCTCCATGGCCTGAGCGTCGGGATTGGGTATGGCGTCCCGCGCCACCGTTTTCACCGTCCCCGTGAGAACGCCATAACGGGTGAATGGAAACGTTTCGACCTTGATGACTACCGGTTGGCCGGGCTTGACGAAGCCCACGTCCTGGTTTGCGAAAAACACCTCGATTTCCAGAGGCAGACTTGCCGGAATGATGCGCATGATTTCGGTTTCCGCCGACACGACCTGTCCGGTCGTGGTAATCGACGAGGCCTGAATCACACCGTCGGACGGAGCGTAAACAGCGGTGGCGGCGAGCCGTTTTTCGGCCTTCACCAGTTCCTGCTGCGCTTCGTCCATCTGCCGGGCGAGATCACCTGACTTCTGGATGTTGTCGGCAACGAATGTCGACAAGACCTTGTTCTTCTCGCTCTCCGCAACGGCGAGGCTTGCGTGGGCCTCGACCAATTGTCCTGCATAGGTCGACAGGGTGGCTTCTTCCTCTCGCAAAGCCTGTGTGGCGTCGAGGACATCGGATTTTCTTCCGGCGGCGCGCTCGAGAAGGCCTGATCGCATTGAGACGCGCTCTGTCAGCGTGGTGATCAGGTTGGCCTGTGCGCGCGACATCGATTGAAGCCTGTCGATCGATGCCGACTGTAATTGCGTCTGGGCGGCCAGATTTCTCATCGTCTCCTTGAGCTGCAGGAGATTTGCCCTCAGGATTGCCGTTTCCCGCAAGCGAATGGATGCTTGTGTATTCGCCGCAAAATCAGGAACTATATCGACGGCGATATCGGGACCTGTGCTCCAGTCGTGGTTTTCCAAAGTGGCCAGTTCCGTCATCCGTCGCACATGTTCAGCCTGCAAGGCCTCTATCGTCGTGCGCAAACGCGCGTCTTCCGCCTTGAGTTCGATGTCGTCGAGTTTAACGAGAAGGTCGCCTGCCTTGACTTCCGTGCCGTTGGTAAAAGGAGCGGAAACCACACGCCCGGAGATCGTCGACTGAACGACCTTGACCCGACCAGAGGGTTGAACTTTTCCCTGTGCTGTCGCAACCACATCGATCCTGCCAATAAAGCTCCAGATCAAAGCCGAGGCCGAGACGATACAGACGAACCAGATGAGGGCGTAGCGGATTGGGGAGGCGGGTTTCTCGATGATTTCGAGGGCGGCAGGGAGAAAGTCGCTGTAGTCAGCACTGACCTTTGTGTTCGTTGCCCCGGCAGGTACAGGTCGCGTCTTTCCTCTCATTGGCTCGATCCCATCTGCAAGTCCCATAGATGCTTGTAGAGGCCACCATCCCGGGCAAGCAGATCATCATGACTGCCTTCTTCGACGATCCTGCCGTCGGCCATGCCGATAATGCGATTGCAGTTCCGGATGGTCGCTAGCCTGTGGGCGATGATCAACACTGTGCGGCCTTGAACAATGTGACGCATGTTTGCGAGGATCAGTCTCTCACTCTCGTAGTCGAGCGCGCTGGTTGCCTCGTCAAGAATGAGGATGGGCGGGTTCACTGACAATGCCCGGGCGATCGCCAGTCGTTGCCGCTGACCGCCGGAAAGATTTGCACCGCGCTCTTCGATGACGGTGTCGTAGCCCTTCGGCAGCTTGGCAACGAATTCATCAGCACCTGACAGGCGGGCGAGATTAATGACGGCCGCGCGCGACATGGCAGGATTGGCGATGCTGATGTTCTCGTGGATCGTGCGATTGAACAACATGTTTTCCTGAAGCACGACGCCGATATTGGAGCGCAGCCAGGCCGGATTGACATGGGCAATATCCTGGCCGTCGACCATGACCTGACCGCTCGAGGGCAGATAAAATCGCTGCAGAAGTTTGGTCAACGTCGACTTTCCCGAGCCGGAGGGGCCAACAATGCCGATCACTTCGCCCGGACGCACGGACAGCGAAATGTTCTTGAGGATCTCCGGACCATCACTGGAATAGCGGAAGTTCACGCCCTTGAAGGCGATTGCGCCTTTCGGCGGCGGCAAACTGACCGGAATGGCCGGCTTCGGCTCTTCCGGTGCGTTCAAGACATCCGAGAGACGTTCGATGGATACCTGCACCTGCTGAAAATCCTGCCACAGCTGCGACAGGCGCAGAACCGGCTGAAATACCTGGCCGGCGATCATGTTGAAGGCGACGAGCCCGCCGACGGTCAGTTCATTGTCGATGACGGCCTGTGCGCCAAAAAGGAGGAGTGCTGCGGAGGTGATCTTGTTGACATACTGGATAGCGGTCTGGCCCTTCGCGGCAAGCATGGTGGCTGCGAAGGAAGACTGCACATAAGCCGCCAGACGCTCCTCCCACTGGGCGGCAACGACAGGTTCGACGGCAGATGCTTTCAGTGTCTGCATGCCGATGACGGATTCGACGAGTAGCTGCTGACTGAGAGCGCCTCGGTCGAATTTTTCGTCGATGCGATGTTTGAGGGAAGGGCGGATCAGGAATCCGATCAGGACGAGAAAGGGGATGGAGGCGACGACGATCCAGGCCAGCACCGTGGAATAGGCAAACAGCACCGCGATGAACACGAAGGTGAAGATGAGATCAAGGACAGAAAACAGCGCCTGTCCGGTCAGGAAATTGCGGATGGTTTCGAGTTCGCGCACACGGGCAACCGTCTGGCCGGCCGCGCGGGTTTCGAAATAGTTGAGTGGCAGATTCAGCAGGTGCCGGACGAGCCGGCGTCCAAGCTCCACATCGATCCGGTTGGTGGTATGTGTCAGTGCGTATGTGCGGAGATATTGAAGCACGACATCGAACAGGCCGATCGCGGCTAGCCCTATGATCAGGACTGTCAATGTCGAGTAGCTGCGATGGGCCAGGACCTTGTCGACCACCACCTGAAAAAACAACGGCGAGACAAGTGCGAAGAGCTGCAGGAACAATGACGCGAGAAAGACATGGGCGAGGGCGCTTCGGTACCGCCACAGTGACGGGAGAAACCAGGCAAATCCAAAGCGCCGCTGAAACGCTGAAACGTCCGAAAAGCCCCGCTGGAGCAGAATGAAGTTTCCGGACGTCAGCGACAGCAGTTCCTCAAGGGGCACGCTCCGGCTTATGAAACTGACGGGATCGACCAGCCGGTAGCTGTTTTCTTCTGATTTGCCCGCAAAAACGGCAAACCCGCCGTCGGCCAGGACGGCGATGCAGGGCGTCGGGATCACCTTACCGCTAGAAAAGCGATCTTCACGAACGGGTTTTGCCTTCAGGCCCACACGTTTGGCTGCCCGCAAAATATCGTCGCGTGTTGCCGCGGTTGTAAGTGCCAGTTCCCGTGACAGATCAGCCGGATTGCAGGAGATCCGGAAGAACGCTGCGACAGCCGCCAGGGACGCCAGTCCGGCGTCGGCATTCGTCGTGGAGGAGGGGTTCAGTAAACCTGTATCCATAGTGTCAGATCAGTCAATGAGCGGATTTGCAGGCGCCTGCAAATCCGCATGAGGTGAAAATGGATTGGTTTATCAGGTCGGCGAAGACGGCTGATATGCCAGCCTGACGTCGCCGACGAGGCGGGTCTGCCCATCGACCTTTTCGAGGAAACTGGTTCCAGTGATGGCTGAACCGTCAGCGAAGCTCTGCGCTCCATCCGTAGTCGGTATCAGATTGATGTATTTGATACCGTGCTGATCGAGGGTCGAAAGCTCGCCGGCCTCGCTGACGCCATTCTGGTTGATGTCCTGCCAGACACGGAACTCGCTCCAGCGAGCGTCCTCGGAACTCAGCAGTCCGTCGTTGTTGGTGTCAAAGACAAGTCGCAGGGCCTCCAGATCGGAATTCGTCGAACCCTGTTCTTCAGTTGGCCACAGAGTAAAGGCAAGTTCTTTTGCCTGATTGATAACGCCATCCGGGCCTGCTGATCCATCCGCACCGAGATCAATTGCGAGGAAACCATCCTGTGGGCCGATCCAGGCGGTTGGGTCCGCCAGGCCGTCTCCGTCCCAATCAAAGAGTGGAGTGTTTGAACCCTCGGCAGAACTCTCAAGATTTATTGGACGTAAATCAATGTGTCCGTCATTGTTGATATCTATGAGGACAGGGTTTTTGTCCTTCAATGGAGTGTAGGAATCTACGTATCGCCCATTTTGGTCATATGTCGTCCATCTCATTCCCCCATTCCCGGGCGCATACATAGTATAATAACCATTGTCCCAATTTGTTCTGCTATAATTCAAGGCGCCGTAGCGATATCTATAAATTTCTTGAGAAGTCCAATCGTATTGGCCGTATGTATCAACAATAGTTTCTTTTGTAGTTTCGTCGTCGTTGAATTGCATTTCTTTCAGGAATCGACCGCCACTATCAAAGGATTGCTCAATGCGGCTCCAACCTTGATTGCCTATAGCATCATAGAAGGTTGCGTTTCTCGTGCCATTGTCCTGCGTTACACTCACATAGGTTTCTCTACCAGCGCTGTCTCGGCCTCGCTCATCGCGCCACCAAGAATGGGCGTTATCGACGTCAAACGTTATGAATACAAAACTTCCATCGTCGTTTTGAAACTGAGTATAATAATGACGCCCGGAACTATCGATGAGGTTGAAGTACAAATTCCATGAATGGATATTTGTGGGGTCATATATGACCTCTGTTCGGGTTCCATTATCGACAAATTCTACGTGGGAGGTTCGCTGTCCTGACGAATTAAAGTTCTCCTCTAACTTCGACCAAGGCTGAGCGTTTGTGACATCAAACGTAATAGTGTCGTACGTGCCATTGTCATTCATGCGATGCGCATAAAAATGGCGGCCTGCACTATCGAACCGGTTCATGTATCGTGACCAGGCTTGTGTGTTCGCGGCATCGAATGTGTATTCGACCTTGGAGCCATCGTCCTGCATATCGATCTGCGTGAGCACTCTACCCTCGGGGTCGAACGTACGATGGACCTCGCGCCAGAGCTCGGTATTGCGTGCATCGAAATCAGTCAGGCCGGTTCGGACACCCGATGCATTGAAGTACTCTGCCTTGATCTGGCTACCTGTCTCGGCGACGAAAGAGATCGTGATAGAGGTGCCGTCGTCCATGAATTGCTTTTCGAGCGTTTTGCGCTCCTCCGCATCATAGGTCTGTTCGACACGGGACCAGGCTTCGGCGTTTGCCCGATCATAAAGCGTGGCGCTCTTCAGGAAGTTGAAGCTGTCGAGGACTTCGCTGCTTTTGACCAGTCCAGACTCTGCAACGTACGTGAGTCTGGTCGATGTACCGTCTGCGAGCTTATTCTGCTCGGCAATTTTTCGGCCTGACCCGTCCTTGGTGATGCTTGTCAGAATGCTTCCGAACGCATCAACATTGGTCGTCCGAGTTTCGGTGTCCACTCCAGCCGCGCTTTTTGTGACCGCCGTCTGAACAACCGCGCCGCTCGTCATCCTGATCGAGGTTTCAATGTAGTCGATCACGCCGTCGTTATTGCTGTCTTTTTCGAGGACAGTCGTGGAGCCGTCGTGACTCATTCGGAACGAGCCATTTGCCTTGACCGTGCCGTCTGTCTTGGTTTCGGTAATTGCAGTTTTGACGCTGCCATCGATCAATGTCGAGGTTTTCATGATGGTTTCAAAATAACCGTCGCCATCCTGATCGATCTTGCTGGTCTTGGTCATCTGGCTGGCATCGGCGGTCGTTTCCGTCGCCGCCGCTATGGCGCTGTTCCAGTAGATTTCACCGAAACGCATATACGCGGATTTGCGGGCCGCTGCTGCGTTGGTGACTTTCGTCACACGTGCGCCGGAAGCAAGCGATGTTTCCTCGACAGTTTGATCGATCGATCCGTTTCCGTCGACATCTGTTTCCTCGAAAAAGCGGCGGCCATCAGCACTTGTGGTGCTTTTGCTCGTCGAGCGTGTCTTGCCGTTCGCAAGCTCCAACTCGGTGGTCGTGACCCCCTTGCTACCATCAGCGTAGAGATAGCTTTTCAGGGTCTTTTTGGTATCGAAAACGCCGTCACCGTTCTTATCAATCTCGATGATCCGCGTGAGGCGATCGGCCGAAACCGTATCGACGCTCTTGCTCGAAACAGTTCCCGACGTGCGGAAGTTGGTGATGGTCGTGATCTCACGACCGTCAATCGTCCGCTTTGTTTCTTCGATCTGATCGACTGTGCCATCGCCATTTTGATCACGTTTCGTGACGAGTAGCCGCTTGTCGAAGGATGTTTCCGCCGTGATGGTCTCGATGATGGCGTTGCTGCCGTCACGAACGGTCGCCGATTCAACCTGCGAGCCGTCGGCCCTTTCTCGCAACGACCGGACTGTCGTTCTTGTCGCCGCCGGCACGAGGGTCGATTGGCTGCTCGTCGTTGTCGTCAAGCCATCTGCGCTTGTGGTCACGCTCACGAGGGAAAGAAGTGCGTCGCTCACGCCCGTGGTACGGGACGTCTCCACGATGGTGCCATCAGCGTTGAAGGCTTTGTTCGTGACTCTCTTTTCGTCGACGGAGCCGTTTCCGTCGGCGTCGACCTGCATGGTCTTCCCCATGCCATTGGCAGAGACGGTCGTCTCTGTGCGTCGAACGGTTGCCGCTGCGGCGTGCCATGTTTCAACGGCAGTTCGCGAGCCATCGGCGTGCAAACTTTGGGTCAGGCTTCGGCTGGCTGTCCACCCCGAACCGCCGACATCATTCCATGATGTGGATTGTGTAAGACCGTTTCCGCTTTCGGAATGCTCCTCCTTGCCCTTTGTGACCCAACTGCCATTCACGTTGGACTGGTAGTCCGTGATCGTCGTGGCACCGCCGTCCGACTTCAGCGATTTCGTTTTTACGATGCGTGCGTCGGAGGCGCCGTCGCCGTTTATGTCGAACGTTGTCGTCTCGACAAGTTTGTTGGCACTCGTCTCAACCGTTTTGTTGCGATCAGCAGTTATGCCGTCCTGTCGCATCTCAACAAATGTCTGCCGCGATACGCCGTTGTCGAGCAGTTCCTGGATGAGGGAGTGATCGATCTTGCCGTCACCATCCACATCCACGGTTGTCACGACGGATTGTTTGTCGCCAGATGTCAGAACTACGGTCTTGCTCTCAAGCGAAAGATCGCCCTTACGGATCTCGGTTGTTTGTCTGGTCGAGCCGTTTTGCAGAACCTCCGTGGTTTCGTTCATGCTCCGTAACGTGGTCGCGTTTCCGTCGGCATACACAGTACTTTTCGAAAGCCCGTTGGCAGTCTCGGTCACCGTCGCGCGTTCAAGCAACGTCGAACTGCCCTGGTAGCGGGATGTTTGCGTCGTCTTGACGCCGTAAGCGTCAATCGTCGTGTTGGACGTCCGGGTCTCATCGGCGTTGCCGTCTCCGTCACGGTCAATAACCTGCGTAGAAGATAGTCCGCCGCGCAGCGTTGTTGTTGCCGTGCGGGAAAGGAGCTCCCCGTTTTGACCGAGTTCTTTCACCTCGAGGGACGTGTTGCCGGAAGCGGTAATCGTCTGCTCGGTGCGATAGTCGATAGTGCCGTCACCATCGACATCTTCCAACTGGACGATGGACATGCCGTCAGAACTGGTCGTTTTGCTGGTCGAGGAGACGAGTGCGTTGTTGCCGGAGCGCTTTGTGACGGTCTCGACCACTGCACCGCTCACGAGCAGAGCTTTTGTGGTCCTGGTGACATCGTCAACCGCGTCGTTGCCGTCAAAGTCCTGCTCAACGGTCGAGATCAGGCCGTTTGCCGAGGTCCTGACGGTCGAACGGGACGCAACGCTGGTTCCGGACAACTTCGTTTCGATGATCCGGACCGTGCCGTCATCTTCAACTGCGGTATTCCGATTGGTCGTCTCGTCAAACACCCAATCACCGTTGAGGTCGGACTGGCTGGATTCGTTCATTCCGTTGCCCGATACCCATTTGATATCCTGGCGAATAACGGATCCGTCGTTTGCCGACGTCGTGCGCGACGTATAGGAGCTGCCATCGGCTGGAAGGTCGGTATATTGGTTCTGAACGCGATCGATGACGCCGTCTCCGTCGAGATCGATCGTCTGGTAGATGTTGAGTTTGTTGGCCGAGGTGACGGTCGTCGTTCGAGAAAGAAGTACGCCGGTATTGGTGAGAGACCGGTTTTCGGCGAATTCTCCGCCGTCGGTTCCAATCGTGCTGCCGACCTCTATATTGATGTTGCCATCACCGTCACTGTCAGTCCGAACGAGCTTGCCACGTTTGTCGGCCGTCACCCAGTTTTCCTCTTTCGAGATCAGGGTTCCGTCTCCACTGCGGTTTTCGGTGATAAGCGTTTCGCTGCCATCGGCATTGTGGGTCTTGTTCGCGCTGATCACCTGATCGAAACTGCCGTTTCCATCGATGTCCGTGGATTTTGACGTGGAGAGGCCCGTGGCATTGCTGTATTCGACGATACGATTGACAAGCGTACTGTTTTCGGAGCGTTTTTCGAGGGTTCTTGTCGAACCGCCATCGGCTTGCCTGACGAGGCTGCTCAGTGTGATTTCATCAAATCGCCCGCGACCGTAACGGTCTAGTTTCGATGTCGAGACCAAGCCGTCGGCACTGGTTTCCTTGATGGCCTGTGAGGCCACGGAGCCATCGGCAGAAAGTATCCGGTTGGTTTCAGTGATTGTACCGTCAGTGGCTCTCGTTACGGTAATGACCTGGTCGGCGTGGCCATCTCCATTGGAATCGACAGTGTTGCTGCCGGTCAGGCCGTCCGCATGCCTCTGTTCCGTTGTTTGCGACAGAAGATTGCCGGATGCGCTGTATCCAGTAACCGTGGTCGTCTTTGTACCGTCGGCAGATATTGACGTAATGTCGGACACTGAGCGTTCAAATGTGCCGTCACCATTCGCGTCTTCCCGAATACTACGCGATAGTCCGTCTGCCGAAGTGGTGGTCTCCATTTCCGCAAATTTAGAACCATCACGCGAGAACGACGTTTCGCGAACAGTCGTATCGCCCCCCTGGTTGCGAGAAACGTTGCTGGTAAATGTATTGTCCCAGATAGCGTCACCATCGAGGTCGATAAACCGCGTTTGCGTCAGATTGTCGGCGGAGATCGCGACTTCTTCCTTCCGCAACAACGACCAGTCGGCGCCCCATGTCAGGTCGCGCTCGAAACGGCCCCCATCCGCATACCGGATTGTCTGATGTTCGGTTATGCGCTCGTTCTGGCCATTGCCGTTTGCATCTATATAAGACGTGCGGCTCATCCGGTCAGCGTTAAGAACGCTGGATGTCTGGCTGATCATATCGCCATTCTGGGCAAGCTGGGCAATCGTCGTCGTCAGGCTGTTGTCGCTACCGATGACGCGCGTTTCCCGTTCGGTGGTATAGCCGCCACCGAGTTCGTCCCGGTTAATGACTGTGGTCTTGCCATCGGCGCTGATGTCCGACGTTTTCGACCAAAGCAGGGTTCCGCCGCCGCTTCGCATTGTTTCAACGCGGGTGCGCGCACCAACCTGGCCGATGGTTGTAACGTCGGTGAGGACACGATCAACGACGCCGTCGCCATTGTCATCGAACCGCATCGTCATATCAAGGCCGTTGGCACTCGTCGTTCTCGTCGTCTCAGAAGCGATACGCCCATCCTTGTCATGGGCTTTCATGACGACAGTGACATTGCCGAATGCATCAACGGTTTTGGCCTCGGAGACCACAAAACCGTTGTCGTCGTGCTTCAGCGTTGCGGTTGCCGCGGTTCCTGTCTGACCATTCGTTTTTGTGAACGTCGTTTGTCCGTCAATCGATGAACCACCATCAAAGTCGATACTGGTTTCGTCGATCGAAAGATCGATTGATTCGATGCCCAGTTCCGCAAGGCTTTTTTGCGTGATCGTGCCATCCGCGTTGGTCAGCATGATCTTGAACTGCGACCATTGCGCGTCACCGGCATCGAGCTTGCCGTTCTGGTTCGTGTCGAAAACCTGGCGGAGGGCCTGCATGTCCGACCCGGCCGACGGGCTCCACTCTGTGAAAACGATCTCCTTACGAGACGAAATGGTCCCGTCGTTGTCGGCGTCGATCATCAGAACGCCATCGCCGGCACCCACCCAGGATGTGCGGCGCTTATAACCATCACCGCCGATATCGAGGAAGATATCCGAGTTGGTTTGATCGCTCAGATCAAGGCGACCGTCTCCATTCAGGTCGAGCAGGACCGGTTTGCCCGAGCTACCGGAAGAATCCGATTTGCCTCCGGATTTGGATTTTCCGGATTGGTTTTCGCCGCCTCCGCCCTTGCCGGAAGCACCCAGTCTATCCTGGTTTTGCTTGGTGTGTTTCTCCAGCGCGCGGTAAGCCTGGTCCGAATATATCGAGACTTTTGCTTGCGCTGCATACGCCTCCAGGAAACCGTATCCAGCTGCAAAAGCTCTGTCAGCGATGTGTTCTGGAGAGCCAATTTTTTCACCATATCTGGCAGGCCCGAGCGATTCATTGAAACGGGCTTCATATGCTGAGCCAATTCCTGCTGTTGGCGCATATTGGCGCGCACTGTAACCCAGATATGCCGCTAGGTCTGGACTATAATATTTACCGGCTTTTTCTTGATAGGCGACTTCGAAAACAGACTGCGTTTTAAATGCATTGCCGTACGTCGCTTGTGCAGCCAAAGCACTGGTTAGGCCCCAGCCGATTGCCGTGCCCGCGTAGCCCTTAGCGCCGCCCATCGCATCGTAGTAGTGGTTAAGCGCACCGCTGCTGATCGACGTGTCGCCATAACCTCTCACATTGTAAGCGACAGCAAAAAGACCATAGTCATCGACGCCCATTCCGTTATGGGCAATATCATCTGAGATATTGTGTACCCGGATACCGCCTGCGACATATGTGTGAAGGCCTTCGACTTCAAAATTGTAGGTCTGCCAGGCTTCTGTCTCAATTGGTTGAAGCGCAGTGTTACCAGCGGCCAAGCTCATGATCGCTGCTCGCTCAAACAAATGGGCTGTTTCGGCGGAATAGACAATCTTCTTGGCGAGAACATCAACAAGTTCGCCAGATGCCAGAACGACCGTGGCTTTTCCTGCTTCGATCATTTCGTCGATTTGTGGAAATGCTCCGAATTGATCAAGAAAATGGTGCCCTGGAGTTACCACCAACTCTTTTGGGCCGGAACGACCCGACCAACTTAGCTGATACCACTCCTGCGTTGCGTTTCGGAAAACGCGTGTCACTCTTCGTGGAACCAGGTCACCTCTACCACCGTTCAATGATGGGTCGAAAGCTAAGACACTATCCCCAACTCGCACATTGGAGATTTCCGTCTCACTGCCATCTGACAGGGAAACCAGAACATGTCCAGGAAAGCATTTTGCGGATCTCGTGTAAGTATCGTTTCCATGCACAAGAACGCCCATCTCGGCTTGGGCTTGGGCATTCATCCAGGTATGTTGTGTGTTCACCTTGATGTATTGGTTCGGCGCCACTTCTTTGTAAGTTGTTACTTCGATGACGCGCCCGAAGGGACCAACCGCGGTCGTCGGCACACTTCTCATAACAGTATCGGGCCCAACGCGAAAATATGAAGTGCCATTTATCGATATAGGTTGTCCAACACGGCCCCAGTCAAAGGACACGTTGCCGCCGAAAAGTGGGCTTCCGATCTCGTAACCTACGCTACCTTTGTAGCCCTTCCGGTCGGCTTCCATAGCGGCAAAAAAACCAGAGGGAGCCGATAGGGTGGTTTTTCCCGTGACAAGATCATACTTTATACCGTACCCGCCTTTTTCTGCCTGGATCTCTGCGTTGAATTCAGGGCGTCCATACCATCCGTTTTGATCTCTGCCCACGCCGAACTGATATGGGCCAACTGATCCCGAGATGGTGAAGCCAGCCCAGTTGTTCATTGGGGTAGGGTCGATCATGTTGGCATTTGTTATCGAAAGGGTTTGGCGGTCAGTCATTTTGTAGTTCCTTCCGGACACAGACTTCGAAATCGGGGGTTTCAACCGAAGGCCGGCACTTCTCTCTAATCTGAAATGCTTTTAGTTGCGCTTCATCTATCGACTTGCCGGAAATCGCTTTATAGTAAAGGGGGTTCGCATTAACGAACAACGTCAAAGAAAAATGAAATCCAAAAAGCCTTACGAAAGATTCTAAGAGGCATTCTCTTGTATCGCCACCCATACTTGGGTCAATCAAAATTGAAGCTTCATAATAAATGTCTTTAGAATTGTTTTCATTTATCGCACCGACATAACAATAGTCGTAACGAGTATTTACAACGTCAAAATTAGATCCAAAACCTGTAATTTTACCAGATTTTGCCTCTTTCAGAACGTCTTTTCCGACGAGTATTGTAATGTTATTTCTATTTGGATCCTGCGTAAAATTAAAGAAATCTGCATAGAATTTGTACCACTGGGATAAATATCCAAATAATGAATCACTACCAATTCCCGCTCTAACGTTAATAAAAATCGGGGAACTGTGGTCGAAAGAACCTTTTTTGGCCGCGCGCAGAATGTATGACTCGAGGACCGCATTGGTTGAGGCTATATTGTCGGGATCTGATGCGGAGGCGCGGGTGCTTATGAGGCAGCAGCAAACGCCAGCGACAAGCCAAGTAAAAAAAATCTTAGCCGACACAGAGAGGCTGTAAAAGCGCAACCGTTTATACCAGCGCATACGTGCCTCCGATGAATTTTGCCCCTGCAGCTCTCATTAATCGGTCCGTAGCTTCTATGCGCGAACCGGTCGTCACGTGTATGAATGAATGGGTGGCATTCAGAGAGGCCGCCCACTTTTTAATGGCCGCGACCAGAGCGAGAAACACCTTGGCACGACGGACGGGTGGCAATGACAAATCCACTGCGATCACGTGGACGGTCACAAACATCGGCCCATCGCTTAGCATATAGCTGTCGGCAATTGCCCAAGTCACGCCGACGGGCTTCCCGTCCAGCGTAGCAACGGGGCACACCATGCGTGGCGGTCGGGACAGAATGAGGTTGAAGTGTTCGTTAAGCTTCCAGTCAGAAAACTCCTGGTCACGAAACACCGTTGAAGCGTGGTGCTGCTTCATGATTTCACGAACAGCAGGCGTGTCAGCTTTTTCAAGAAGGCGAACCTTGAGGCCTCTTTTATCCGAATTCGTCCGATTGCTGTTTTCAGCGAGACTTTGATCGTGATGAGTCATGCGCGGCGGCTTTCGTCTGATTCTGACGACTTCGATATCGCGCTAATCTGGCCAGATATCTCAGATGCCGAAGCACTACGACCACGAAACTGTGTCGCATGCCTACGCGCACATCCGCTACAAAAAGTATTGTGCTGATCCATTTCGCCCCAGAAAAAATCACCCGCAAATTCATCGATATCATCGCGCATGATTTCGTCAACTGCAAATTGAATTGTGCTGAGCGACATTTGTCCTGAATCGGCGCGACGACGTTAAGCAAAAAGTGCGACATGAGTAGTGAATGCGGATGCCTGAAGTCGAAAATCTGCCTATGAGGCGCGAAGAGATGGTGCGCAGCCGATGGATCAATTTCACAACACTCTCTGCACGGTGCCCGGCGCCTGATTTAATAACTAGGTGGCAGGTTCGTTCCCTCCCAAGAGCAGGGGGGCACCATCTTTACAAAATTGCCGCTCGTTACCGGAGCGGTCAAATCGTACTGGCAGCAGACCAGTTTGGAGGGCTACAGGACGCCGTTGATCATTTTGGGGCCACCCACCAACATGATCAACCTTGTGACGGAGACAGTGCTCAATCGAACGGATACGAAACGTATGATTGCTGGCTATTTCGAATAATTAGAGATACGCCCTCAGCTTCCGTTAAGTTGTTCGACGATACGCTAGGCCACCCTTGGCTAGTTGGTAAACAAATGTCGTCAAATCGTAGACTACGCACGTTCTCAGTTAATGGCACTACAACGGGAAAATCGTTTTACGACTTTGCCGACTGGGCATATTCGGTCGTCGAGACGCCGTTTGTCCGCGGTGTCGCGATGGAGTATCTTTTCGTCCAGCAGCTTCTCGAGCATGCGGACGAGATAGCCCTCAATCGAGTAGAGAAGGTCACCCGGTGCAAGCCTCGACCTGGAGATCTGCGCAAAAGCGCTGAGGAATTCTACAGCACGCAGATGCATGGTGATGTCTTTGATCTCCAGCTTCATTGGGGCGTCACTTTCGAATTCAAAACCACGGGTAGTCCGGAAACTTGGCGGATAAAGAAAACGCAACAATGGAATGCGTTCAACGGTCGCCCAACGCGCAAGTTCGTGTTTCCAGCGCAATATTATGTGCTGGCCGAATTCGGAGAGCGCTCGATCGCTAGTGACGAGGACCACATAGCTTTCGGCGGCGTGAAGTTCTGGGTACGAACGGGGAGGGAACTGGACGATTTTGGTGGAGATAGTGTTAGCTACAAGAAGTTCACGTCCGGGGTGGACCCATGTGCGTTCTCCGATCTGCCGTCGGTGCTCCGCCAAGCGGTCGACCGTGAATTTAGTCTTGTGAAAGACAAGATGAAGCAGCCGGATGTCTGGAAAATCGACTATCCCGGGCCAACCCAGCAGGGTGTCACGCGCATTCCCTTCTACTTTGACGGAAAAATGAACTATCCCCTTATGTGGTATAATCAGAGTGGTGAAGATCTAACCGAAAATTGCCCGATCACCTACCCATGGAAAAACGGCGAAACTATCGGATGGCGTGATTGGGAAGTTCTCGGTTTAAAGTACGACACTAGCTTCCTGCCGGATGACGAAGAGTAGGACGGCATCGACGCTCCTTCACGACCGTCTCGATTCGCGCCGACAGCCAATCAATTTCACGCCGCATTTCGGTCACTCCGTTCCCGGATAACCGCCGCCTGGCCGTTTCTTTTTGCACTCTCAGGACCTGAGGGTCGAAGCAAGATTACATGTCCCGGCTAATGAATACTCGAGAAATTTCATAAAATTAGACGAGCCTTTAGTTGTCGTTCGTTGTTTGTGCCGGCAGGCCACAAGAGCGAACAGGAAGTGGTGATCGCCGCGCTTGAGCAAGTCAGAACAGCCCCTTGGCTCGACCGATCTTCAGGTTCACGTGAGTTGGACACTGTCAGCGATCGCTGACGGCGGTCATGATCTACGTCCTCGAATTCGTTCTCTTTTTTGCGTGGTTTTGCTGCTCTCGCATCGGAGCGGGAAAGATCGAATACCACGACAACCGTTTTATTCCAGGTTTCGGATCCAACATCATTGCTACGCTGCGGTTTGATGTCAGCGGCTGGGTTCGGTCCAGGTGTTCCGTCCCGAGGCGACGGGCAGCCACCAACCGGGAGCAGCGGCATAGCCTTGCAATTGATCGCTGGTGGCTGCGGCCCTCACTAGCGTCGTCGCCTCCCTACTATCTATCGGCTCAGCCCAAGCCCTCGAGACCGGGCAAGCTGCTGTTTCAGCGTATGGTCATGACTAAGCTCGGCATGGCGTGTACGATGCACCATGCGGGCGATTGTGTTGATCTGCTCGGCCTGCTTTGCGAGCTCCGTGCGTGCCTC
>NZ_KB906091.1:0-6893 GCF_000381165.1 Agrobacterium sp. 10MFCol1.1
CTTGGCTCCTCGATCCGACAAAGCTCTTTGCGCCAACGGAACAACTGGCTGACATGGATCCCGGCCGCGCGGGCAATCTCCGAGATGACCGCGTCTGGCTCAAAGCACGCAGCGACGAGCCGCTCTTTATCTTCGCGTGACCAGCGCCGACGGCGCTCTACGGAGGTGATCACCTCAATTGCATGCTTCGTCATATGACTACTCCTAGTGTTACCACTAGGACTGGCAGTCAGAAGGCCGTCATCGCAAGACGGCCTTCACCGTGGGCTTACGTAAGAACCCACCACACTGTCTGTACAGGACTGCCCGCCCTCAAAGGCTCCCGCAGCCGTTTCGGTGATTGTTGTGCCTCTATCGGCGCCGGTTCTACTTCTTGATTGAAATTGAAATCTGCGATAGTGCTAATATTGAGGTGCGTACCTCAAATTTAGAAGCAGCTCAAATGCGGACAGAGAAAAACAATCGATATGTCAGCAATATCCAAGGCGTTTTCGTCTGGTGAAGCTGATGGGAACAACGGGGCAACGTCACAAGGGTGAGGATGATGACGGCGTTTGAACTTGATCCGGAATTTGCAATAACAGATGAGCCATCGCTTCGAGGATTGTTCGAGGCGACCCACGCGCTGGCGATATTGAAGTGTCAGGACACCATTGGCGAGCATGCGCGGGAATTTATCAGACGCTCTCCGTTCCTGTGCATAGGAACGCAGAATCTGGCGGGAAGTGCTGACGTAAGCCCTCGTGGCGACCCTGCGGGGTTCGTCAAGATTCTTGATGAACGCACACTCGCGATACCGGATCGGCCGGGTAACAATCGTCTGGATACGTTGACCAATATCATTGCCAATCCAAGCGTCGGGCTGTTGTTTGTCATACCGGGATTTGACGACACGTTGCGTGTGAACGGGCAGGCAAAGCTCGCAACCGACCCGGAACTTCTGAGAAGCATGAGCATCAATGATCGTGCGCCCAAACTCGCGATTGTCGTCAGGGTGAGTGAGGTTTTCATGCATTGCGCCAAGGCGTTTCGGCGGTCTCATTTGTGGAGCCCGGATCATTTTCAGGATCGCTCCGAGATGCCGTCGCTCATCAAAATCATCCTTGACGAAACGACGGGGGCGCCCAGCAACAAGGATGAGATGCGGAAATTGGATGACGATCTGGAAAAGGACTACCAGAGAACACTTTATTAGCTATTTTCGAGGGGAGGCGGTGCGGCTCCTGTTGTCTTCAGCAGCCCTGAAAGGGATCATGCGCCGAAGCGTTGGATCTTTGCGGACGAAATGGTGCCACAGCGCTGCTGCCACATGAAGAACGACGATAACTGCGGCAAGATAGGCCAGAGTGGCGTGAACCTCAGTCCAGAAAGCCTCGGCTTGGTCGGAGATCGCCATGGGTAGTCCTGGCACGACGACAAGATCAAAGACATAACTGGGGATCTGCAGAGGAGACGTCGACGCGACGGCCCAACCGGCAAGGGGAACGGCGAGAGTAAGGAACAGCAGCGCGGCGTGAGCCGACCGTGCGGCCAACCTCGAAGCCATCCCTTCACCATCCAGAGCCCGCGGTTTCCTGCTGAAAATCGACCAGATGAAGCGGGGGGCGGCGAGGGCCAGAACCAGAAACCCAATCGACTTGTGATACTGAAAAAGATTGAACTGAAGCACCGGATCGATGTCGCGGCTCATAAAATATCCCAGCGCAAGCTGCGCGAGGAATAGGAGCGCGATCGTCCAATGGAAAACGATCGCCACCAAACCAAAGGAGGCGGGCGTGTTTCGCCATCTCCTTACGCCGCTCGTCGCTCTATCGGAATGACCCTTGAGATATTGCATCGGCTAACTCAGCTGTTGATAGGTGTCTTTGGCAATAGCGTCCATGCGGTCGGACGGCAGGCTGCCGACCAGAGCGCAGCGGATTGTTTCGTCATCCCAGGACACTGTTTCCAGCGCGTCGACATTGGAGCGCCGCATGGCGGTATCGCTCGTTTCAGCCGCAGCCACGATGTAAAGAGTGACACGCTGCCCACTTTTGTCTTCATACATCAGTTGAGCTGCGGCGCCTTCGGAACTGGGCAGCACCCGGCCGCCGACAAGGGACAAGCCATGGTGGGTGAGGTCCGGCACGTTCAGTTTACGGTCGAGCCGTTTTGACAGCCATTTCGGCAGGCTGGAACCGTTCTCGGCATCAGCCCGAACTTCGACCGGGTGCAGAACCTCGCTAGCAAACAACTTATGCGCCTGCGTCGCATCCGCCACGATGGAATGGGCAGGTGCCTCGACCTCCGACACAAGTCCGCGCCCGAACCAGCCACCTGTCAGTCCAACTGCCAGAACGAGAACGGAAGCCGCTGCCAGATTGCGCCAATTTGCACGCTCCGATCGCAAGCGACGCTCCATCCGATAAACATCGAGGCGCTCGGGTAAAACATCGACATCAGCAGGACGATAGAGAGCCGTAAGTGTCGCATTCTGCCGCTGCCATATCTCGACCTTGCGCGCATCGGCCGGATTGGAGGCGAGGTGGGAGCGAACGGCATCACGTCGCTGGTCTTCGAGCTGCCCGTCGACATAGGATATCAGATCGGCTTCGGTTATCTGCGGCTCGTTGCCAGTCATTTTATCACCTTGAGATTTGGCTTGTCTTCCTGGGTCATACGGGCCAAGGCTGTTCGGGCGCGCCCCAGACGGGACATTAAAGTGCCCAACGGAATTTCCAGAACCTTTGCCGCTTCCGCATAACTCAGACCTTCGACGACGACGAGGAGGAGGGCCTCCCGCTGCTCACCGGACAGTTTTTCGATGGCACGGGCCATTTCGGCAAGCATGATCCGGCCCGTCTGCGGCGCCGGCACAAACATCTGTTCGGCAACATCATCAATCGGGATTTGCGAGGGCCGGCGGTTTCTGCCGCGCAGATTGTTGCGGTAAATGTTGACAAGCACACGGTACAACCATGGACGTAACGGCCCCTGCGGCCGCCACAGCGCCTTTTTGCGGATCGCTCTTTCCAGGCAGTCCTGAACGAGATCGTCAGCCGTGTCACGGTCGTGCGTGAGCGCATTCGCGTAACGTCGAAGCGCCGGTATGCAACTTGTGATCTCGTCAAGAAAATCAGGCATGGGTGCTATTCCTTGGCAACGTGCCAGACGCCACCAATACCATCACCCGTGACATCGCCGGGCTTCTTGTCCATCTGCCAATGATACAGCGGCTTTCCATCATGCGACCACTGCATCGTGCCATCCCTGCGGGCGAGTGGTCTGTAGTCGCCATCCGCCTTGTCGGTTTTGGCAGCCGCAAGCGGCGGACATTTCTTCGCGCAGCCGTCATAGCAGGCTGACGAGCCATTGCCATCATTGTCGAACGTATAAAGGGTCATGCCCTTGGCGTCAGTCAGGATCGTGCCCTTTGCCGTCGCCATTTCAACCACCGCGCCACCGGCATATGGTTCGGCAAGCGCGGCAGTGGAGGCGAGCGCGAGAGCGCCTGCCAGAATGAAATGATGTTCACGCATGAGATCGTCCTTTGAGAGGTAACGGTGCGGACACCATGTCCGATACAAGACAGAACACCGGCCAGCGACAATTAATCCCGTCCCGCCGATTTTTTTGACGTTCCGTCGTTTTATCTGACGCCCTTCAAATCTATGTCGAAGGCAACCGTGTTTGAATAGAGCGGCACGCCAACACCCATGCCATAGGGCAGGCGAGGGATATTTCCGGTGACATGGAAGGTGACAGAACCCTTTTGATGCTCAACGAATGTTGCGTGAAACGTCTCGGCTCTGGAGACGCCTCGGGCCGTGAGAACGCCTTCAACGACCGCGCTGCGCGGCCCGTCCTGCGTAACGCGGTTGGAGCGAAACACGATCTGCGGATAGGCGGCGATGTTGAAAACTGCGCTGGACCGCAGGAAATTTTCCACCCGCTCCTGGCCTGTCTTCACGCTGGAAGGGTTCAAACTGATTTCCACATAGGACTTGGACGGTTGGTCCGGATCGATATCGAAGCGGCCGGATATATCGGGAATAGTGCCGTTGATGCCCGGACCGGCAACCTGTGCAATCGAAAATCCGATGTGCGAGGCGGGATCGATACGGTAACGTCCGGCGGCGGACGAAAACGGGCTTGCAGATACAGGCGTGCAGGCCAATGCCGCAATGACGAGAGTGATGGAGTAAGGGTACTTCATGGCGCAGGCTCCTTCATGAGTACGTGGTCGTACCCGTGAGAACACCGCTGGCTACTATTTAATCCCCATCAGTTCCGACAGATCATCAAAATCTTTGCCGCATCAGCCAAAGCATGGGCATTTCGTCAGCAATGTCTTTCATGGGTTCAAAGCCCACTCAAAGATAGGTGCTTTCTCTAAATCCTTTGCTCGCTATTGTGCTCAAGCGAGGTACAGAGTGTCTAGGCGGCGCTGATGAAGGTGAGTCGCTCGGGACCATAGAAAGTTTCATCAGCTTACTGCATACGATGTCAAAGCTGGTTAGAGGCGCGACTTCGCCAGCTGTTTAGAAACGCGACACAGGCACCGACGGTCAGCCCCCGATCCGACCGGCTGGGCCGGGTTGCAAGGGAGGAGCGGGGGCGGGTGAGGGAATGCCTATTCGGCTTTAGCTTCCTCAGCAGGGTGCATAATCTGCCTTGGCAATCAACAGGCATTCCGGGTATGAGATCAAACCCTAAGTGCAGGATAATCCCACGATGACTGCAAACGGCGACGGGCCTCTTTTACAAGGTCAAGGTAGTCTGCCCTGAAGGGTGCAACCAGCTGCTTTTCGAGACCGGCAAGCAGTCCGTGCAGCACAGCGCATTCGGCAGGGCTCTCGAAACAGGACGCGCTTGGCGTGGGAGCGCTGCTCTCTTTGCACCAACGAGAAAGAAGCTCAAAAAGAACCAGAGCTTCGTCTGGAGCAAGGTGGATTTGTGTATGATCGGAAGAAGTTTGTTGTTCGTCTTTCATAACGCGAAACTCGCATGCGCCGCTGACGTCTGCAATAGACCGCTGGCATTCAACGTCGCCAGTTCATTCCGCCGCTTCCATCCGCGCCAGCGCCTTCTGCCTTTTGGCAATCACCTCCTGGTCGTCCATGAAGTCCGTCCGCCGGCCGGGCTTGCGGCCGCGCTTCTGATAACCGTTGCTCTGGCTGCCATCGCGAATGCCGAACATATGATCCGTCTGGCCGGTGCGGCGAGGGCCGCTCTTGCTGCGCTGCTGTTCCCGCCCGGCCTGCATCTCGGCCACGATCAACATCATGTCGTCCAGCCGCTTGTTCTCGACCACTGCGGATCGGTGCACTGATCGCAACTTATCAAAGGTTCTGTAGGGTAGGGTGAAGCTCTCGTGCATGATATCGAGGCGACCGTCCGGATAGTCGCAGACGACGACCTTCTTTCCCGCCAGCGCATTGGCCTGTTCTGTTGGATCGAGGATAAATAACACCTTGTCGTAGCGCAACGTCAGTGCCTGCGACAGCGTGCGCACTTCCTTGCGGCACATGGCGCCGTCAAGGTTCTCATGGTCGGCCAGAGGACGATGCATGTCTTTCGGATTGCGTGGCGGCTTGCCAAAACGCGCGTTGAAATCCGCCATGAACTCCGGCGCATAGGCATTGGCAGCCTCAATCGTATCGATGCCGCGAAGCCGCATCTCCTTGACCAGCCGATCCTGCAGCGTCTGGTTGGCACGTTCCACCCGACCCTTGGCCTGCGGGGTGTTGGCGCAGATGATATCGATGTTGAGCTCATAGAGCGCCCGGCCGAACTGCGTCAGACCGCTTGCCCTGTCCTTCTTCGACGGATGCGTCGATCGAAAGACACCATGTTTGTCGCTGTAGAAAGCCAGCGGCTTGCCCCATTGCTGCAGATAAGCCTTCGTCGCATGCAGATAGTCGAACGTGTTCTCCGATCCGGCAAAGCGAAGATGCAAGAGCTTGCCTGTGGCGTCATCGATGTAGACGAGCAGGGCGCATTTGGGGCCGCGGTTCTCTAACCACCAGTGATGCGAGCCATCGATCTGCACCAGTTCGCCAAAGCAATCGCGCCGGCCGCGTGGTTGGAAAACCCGCTTCTTGCGTTCGCGACGCGAGACCCAGATGCCAGCCTCGGTCATCCATTGCCGCAGCGTCTCCTTGGCGACAGAGATCCGGTGCAACTCGATCAGCTTCTCCCGCGCCAGCGTCGGGCCGAAATCCAGATAGCGTTCGCGGATCAGATCCAGCGCCGCATTGCGAAACTCCTCGCTGTGGCGCCGATTGCTTGGCCGCGCTCGCTTCTTCGAAACCAGACCGGCCGCACCAGAGTGGTCATAGGCCTGCAGCAGCCTGTGCACCTGACTTCGGCTGAGGCCAAGCAGCTCAGCGGCCTGGACGACGCACAGGCGCTGATCACGGATCTTCTGAATAACTTCGAGGCGATGCAATTCTTTCTGCGACATGGTGATCAAACAGGACATGACGACTCCGACCGCACATGGTCTCGACCAGGTTGAAGGTCGTCATCCTTGCTCCCAACGTTGGCATTGACCAGAACATCGAGAGGCGAGACTGTCGCATCTCTAACTGGCCCAACTGTCGCATTACTAAATAGCCGCTACATACGATGTGGCGGCAAGGTTGAAATGTCGCGAATCGTGCAAAGTTAAAATGTCATCTGTCGCTCTGCCAGCCAGTTAGAAATGCGACACTGGCTCAAACAATCAGCCCCCGACCGGACCGGCTGGGCCGGGTTGCAAGGGTAGGGAGGGGGCGGGTGATGGAACACACCCTTCGGCTTTAGCTTTCTCACTCCAAAGCACTTTTCGTCGCGTCATGGTCAGCCGTTGACAGCGCCATAAGCTACAATCAGATTCACCTTGGCTTCGCCAGATGAGAGGGAAGGGCATG
>NZ_KB906092.1:0-6040 GCF_000381165.1 Agrobacterium sp. 10MFCol1.1
ACCACAGCGTCATGAACCATACGGTCCAACCTACTCTCACAATCGCTATGTCGATCTCCTCATAGAAACTGGTCTGTCTTCCAGGAACGAAGCCGCAGTCAACAGCGGCAGTTCCGGTACGACCGCAATCGAAAGGAACAATCGTGGCAAGGAAAACCATCGAACAGCGCCTGGCTGAACTGGATGCGCAACGTTCCGCCCTCAAGGCCCGTCTCTCGAAAACCGAGCGCAACAACGATATGCGCCGCAAGGTCCTGATCGGGTCGCTCGTTCTACATCACCTGGAGACTTCGGATGATCAGGAGTTCAACAAACAACTCGGTGACTGGCTGCGCCGCGAACTACCGGGCTTTCTGACACGCGACAGTGACAAGGCACTCTTCACCGATCTGATTGGACCAGTACAGCCGGGCACGGCAGAGAGTGGTTACGGCGTGCAGGGTGCTCCATGAACCGATTGCGACTTGCCCGCGACGCATTCAAAAACATGATGCGAGCCGCCGCGCGTGATCCGCTTTGGGCATTTCTGGCTTTGATCGCCATGCCCTTCCGGATCTGGAAACGGCTCCTTGGATTTATGTTCATCCTGTTCAACGTCACCTTTGTGATCGGCATGGGTGGCGGTCATTTCCTCGAGCAAATGGGTTTCGAGCGGGGCTCGCTTGTCCACATCATCCCAGGTCTCTTAACCCTGCTGGCGCTTGCCGTTATCACCTTTTGGTTCATTACCACTCCACTGATTTTGCATTTTGGGGACAGTGACGATGATACCCATGGCTCCGCCCGCTTTGCGACAGACAAGGAGATAGCTGCTCTCACCTCATCCGCTTCCGGCCTGTTGATCGGTCGTGATGTCAAATCGGGTAAGCCCCTGCGCTATGATGGCCCGGCCCATCTCCTGACGATGGCGCCGACCCGTACCGGCAAGGGTGTCGGCACGATCATCCCGAACCTGCTGACCGCCGACCGGTCCATGATCTGCGTCGATCCGAAAGGTGAGAATGCAAGAATCACCGGCCGTGCGCGCCAGAAATTCGGGCCGGTTCATGTACTGGATCCTTTCGGGGTCACCGGGAGATCCTCGGCAGCCTTCAATCCCCTTGCCCTGCTTGATCCCCACAGCCTCGATGTCGCGGACGACGCCAGCACCCTTGCCGACGCCCTCGTGTTTGACGAACCGGGAATGGCGGGCGAGGCGCATTGGAGCGAGGAGGCAAAAGCTCTTATCGGCGGATTGTTGCTCGAGATCGTTGCATCTGAGCCTTTGAGACGTAGGCACCTCGCAACACTTCGCGAGTATCTCACCCTTGCTCCTGAACAGTTTGCAGCGCTGCTCAAGCGTATGCAGGAAAGCGATGCGGCAAGAGGTCTTGTCGCGCGCGCCGCAAACCGTCACCTGGGAAAATCCGATCGCGAAGCCGCAGGCGTTCTTTCCGCAGCCCAACGCCATACGCATTTTCTTGATTCACCGCGCATGACGGCCGTCCTCAGTCGCTCGGATTTCCGGTTTGCCGACCTCAAGCGCAGCAACGTGACGGTGTTCCTCGTCCTTCCTCCTGATCGCCTCTCGACCTATTCGCGCTGGCTGCGCCTGCTTGTCTCACAAAGCCTGCTCGAAATGGCCCGCGATCCGACAAAGCCGACGACACCGGTTCTTTATCTGCTCGACGAGTTCGCATCCCTTGGGCATTTGGCACCAGTCGAACGCGCGATGGGTCTGATGGCGGGCTATGGTGTCCAGCTTTGGCCCATCCTCCAGGACATCCATCAATTGCGTGCCACATACGGTCACCGCGCCGGAACCTTTCTGTCAAATGCCGGCGTGCTGCAGGTCTTCGGCGTCAACGATCAGGACAGCGCCCGCCTCATCTCTGATTTGCTTGGGCAGGAGACGGTCGTGTTCCAGACGATGGCGAGAGCCCTCGATTCCGATAAGACCGGGATCTCCTACAGCCAGCAACATACCGGCCGGCCGCTGCTCACCCCTGATGAGGTGCGCAATCTGTCGGCGCACGGACAATTGCTGTTCCTTGCCGGACAACGACCAATATTTGCTGAAAAGCTTGCCTATTTTGCCGATCCGGAGTTCAGGGAGATGTTCGACCCAGTTTAACGGAAATGGTGGTAAAAAGGCAGTTCGACAACCCATCAAATCCTTGTATGCGCGGCCCTCCGGCTATCTTGATTGTGAAGGCAATTTGCGCGCAATTCACTGGCCACGCAGTTTGCGAACGCAAGTTATTCGGCCATATCAAAGTCCGACCGCATAATGCTGTTCGGCAGAAAATCGAGAGCTTCGAGACTGATGGCGAGAGTTTCACTTTTGCCAAGCCCGTCTTCGTAGTGACACGAGACGTGCACCGTATTCGGTGTGCGCCTTAAACCTCGACGCGGTCTTTGTGAGCAGTTTCGACCAAAGCCGTTCGAGGCAGTTTTCCTAATGCGCTCATCGAATGGTTTAGAAATACGCGGTAAAGTTTGGCCGCGTTGGCTTTGACAATTTGTATGTCAGATTGCTTTGGGAGCGAATATGCGGAGCGTCGTTTTATCGTCTATTGTTCTGGGCGTGGCCATTGGCGGATCGCCGGTCCAAGCGCAGACGCGAATTCCATATGAGAAAGCACCTTACAACGACACTGGAATCCAATGCGGCGCTTTGTTCGCCCTCCTTGCCCATGGCTACGAGGAGGCAGGCGAAAAAGGTAAATCCGTCGATTACCAACAGAAATTCGCTAAGCAGTTGAAGGCTTCTGAGGAAGAATTTGAAAGCGTAGGGCGACCTAAGCTAGAAGCGAAACAAATTTACCAAGAACGTCGCGGCATTCTCGCTACCATGATGGAAAAGGATACCCAAATGATGGCGGGACTCGTCCGTTTCTGCGATAAAAAGTATCCCCTCTGAGCTCTTCCTGCAGTGAAAGGGCAGACGCATGTGCCCCACACGTCCTCTCCGATGCGATGTAGGCCGCCGCCACAGGTGCAGATCGGGCTTTCCGGCTCGATAATCTCCTCCACACGAATACAGCGGCGAGCCGGACTTGATGTCTTCGTCTCGCAGCATGGGCGTCAGGCTATATTGACCCATTTCAGTGGGTCATTTACGGCGGATTTTCAATTAATTGACCCATTATAATGGGTGTTTAAGACGCATTCTTGCCGCCCGCGGAAATTTCACAGCGGTTTCAGCGTGACAAGCGCTGCTCATCATCTATCAGGATCAACTGATGTGGGAGAGTGTCCTAACGGGAACGCACTCCTCCATAGCGCCGAAGTGAGCAACAGGACAGGCGTGCTTTTTGCTGGGAAGTCATAAAACGCAGGCGTGCTGCAGGTCTGCGACGTCAACGACCATGAAAGCGCCCGCCGCATCTTTGGCGAGGTCCCGGTCGCATGTGCTGTCTTCTGCTTCCATGTCCCTACGCCTTACCCAGTCGGTCTACCGTGACACCAAGGGCATTTGCCAACGCGAGCTTGCCGTTGTCTGGCATTAATACGAGGCCCGACAGGATCCCTTCCTGCCATGCCTCTCCGCGCGTCCACGCTTCGCGGTAGGCATCGGCAAGCAAATAGCTCTGTCGCGTCTCCAAGAGCGCCTCGCACAGCAGCGAGGCCTGTACGAGGTCCTTATCCCTCTTGGCTCGCCCGAGGGCATCCGTGCGCCTCCTGGATGCAACGATCAGCTTGTGGATGGCATACCGCTCGGGAGCGGGGATATTCACGCTAACGCCTTCCCGGTGCAGCAGTACCGTTCTTACGGGTTCGTAGATCAGGAAGTCCAGGAACCGCAAGTTTTCAGCAGACGCGCCTCCAAGGGCAGGCATTGGGGACGGCTTACCCGTGTAGTCGTCCGATCCACGGTTGGTCGTCAGGAATTCGACGGGTTGTTTACCGAATTCGAAAAGGCCACCACCTTTGCGTTATCGGCCTGGTGCGGGACCGCCCTGAACGTGCTGTCTATCGATCTCAGGAGATCGAGGATTGGAGGCAGGCTGTCCTCGACTTCCGCCGAGATCGCAAAGTCCTGTGCGAATCCTGTGCGAAGTCCGCATCGCCTGTTTGCATAGAGGTACCAGGGAGACGAACGCCAAGGAGGCCTGTGTAACAGCTGAAAGCCACGGAACCGACGAGGAGTGCCCTCAGACGGAATAGGCCCGCGTCAGCGAGTGCTTTAGTCACTTCACCCGCGAAGCGATCCGGCGCGGACATGCCACCGCTTCGCAGCAGCATGCCGACGAGCTTGCGCCGCTCCCGGATGTCGTCTTTGACCTGCCTATGGGCTTTCACCCGAGCCGTGATGTCGACGTCATCCTGCGGGCCGACATAGCGTCTCTTTTCCTTACCATCGGGAGTAGGGAGATCAAAATACCAGTGATTACGGCCCTTGACCGGAACCGCAACAAACCGACCTTTGAGGGAAAGTCTGCCTGAAACTGAGCATCGAACGTCCGCTCCGCGAGTTCAGCGAACGCCGTTCTGTAAACGAGGTCAATCTGCTTCATCGCCCGATCCCGTTATAATGAATTTGCAAAAACATTATAACTATGCTGCCAGATTGCGATGGAGCGAGGCTAGATCGGTTCGTTTTCATTCAGAAAGGGGAGACTGGTTCGCTTCGACACCATTGCATTCAGGCCGTCGAGGCGGAGACTGTAGACGGCCGCAACTGCCAGACTGAAACGCCGCTCCTTCGACCGCAAACGAAATAGTAGAAAGGGATACACGCTCTGGCGGATGGGATCGATGTTCCAGGCGACCGCGTTGAGATCGTAGTTGGCGAGTACCGAACTTGGAAATCCTCCCCCATGTCAGTTAAAAGACATGTACCGCACGACTTGCGTTTTCACTCAGGTCAAAGCCCCTATTCGGTATCGTGGCGTGCAGCAGGGCGTTTCGTACGTCGTCATCGCTGCGCCATCCGTGTTCGATGGACAGGGCTACGGTGTGGATGTCGACGACACTGTCGCGACCGGGACCGGAGGGAATTCCGATTGTTTCGCGCATGTCGCGAATTGTTGTGACGGCCCGTTCGAGAATACGGCGCTTCTTAAAGTCGTCGAGGTTCTCGAGCCGGTTGGCGTCACGGACGAGTTCGGCAATGAAACTGTTGGTCAGGGTCATGCTATGAGGTTGCCGGGACGGCTGACGGGCGTCAATGGAAGGCCTTCAAGGTGGGATTCCAGCCCCGAAGTTGACGCCAGGCTGTGACGCAGATGCATCACGGCGCGTGGGCACAGAGGCGTGCAATTTTACAGAACAGTATCTGAACGAAATCACGCGTCCGCTAAGGGCTGAGAGGCGTCTTCCGCTTCGCGCTAACGGTAGTCATACGCCCAGATCGCTCAGCGTCACGGTCGATCAATTAACGACATTTGCACTGCTGCATGTTTGGTGTTTAGTCTGGGCTTGAACGGCCGGCCTGACCAACAGAGGAATTTCAATGCAAAAGAAAGCAGTGCTCCTCGAGCGGGCTCAATGGGCCGAGAAAGAGAGCGTATGGCAAGGCGAGTTCGAAGGGAGCCTATTTGGCGCAAACGTCTCGGTCATGTTTTACACCACTGACGAAATCGGCCGAGGCCCCAAGCTGCACAAACATCCTTATGATGAAGTATTTATAGTGCGGCAAGGACGAGCGCTCTTTACCGTCGGGGAGCAGCAGTTGGACGTTAGGGAGGGTCAGATCGTGTTCGGACCGGCCAACTTACCGCACAAATATGTAAACATGGGTCCGGGCCGTCTTGAGATGATCGATATTCATGTTACCGGTGAATTTTCTCAAGAAGACTTGGAGTAGCCATCGGCTGCTTTTCAACATCCATGCAGTTTTTGATTAGGACGCAACGTACGGCAGCTTCGGGCCGAGAGCCCTTTATGTTGATCGGCCGCTTTGCGACGATACTGTTGATTTATTCGGGCGGTTTAGAGGTGGCTCGGTTTGTTTGAACAGGTTCGGGCGTTTCACTAAGTGGATTTCCGCCTCGATTATGCAGCCACCATCATTGATGCCAGCGCGTTGAAGTAGGCCTGATCCGGCGTCTGCCGA
>NZ_KB906093.1:0-3057 GCF_000381165.1 Agrobacterium sp. 10MFCol1.1
TCGCCGTCACCTGAGTACAGGAGGCTTTGTGCGACCCGTGAAGCTCAGTCGCTGGCGTTCGCGGCCTGTTCGAGCTTTTCGATGTGCTCGCGGCAGACCGTGTTGACGAGCTCGTAGAGGATGGACGTTCTGGCAGTCAGCCAGGTCAGAGCCTCCTCGGTGATTTCGTAATGATCGGAGTAGCGGGCCTTCACATAGGCTTCGTTCAACGTGTTGAACCACGACTGAAACCGATGGTGATCCCGCGGCCAGGCCTCGGCAAGGCGGATGTCCTGCCCTTCAGCCAGCCCTCGCAAAAATTTCAGATTATGGCTCGCAGGGCTGTAGTTGGTGAGGGTCAAAAGCAGAGTGGAATAAGCCTGCTCTATGGATTGGTGCAGCATGAAAGCTGTCTCTTTCCAATCTCCATCTTTGAGCCCGTAGAGGACGTGCTTAACGAAGAAGTCAGCAGTGCTCGAGCGAGCCGAAAAATGCCTTTTGGCAACCTCATATGCCTGTTGCCCCGTGAGGCTTTTCGGCTCGGCGAGTTCCCTATCGTCGAGTTCGTAGAGAGCAATGCCATCACGTCGGATATCGCTGAAGAAATATTGCCCTTCCTGCAGGAAATTGCTGATTTCGCGAGCACCATGGACAATGAGGCTCACGGGCGTCTCGATCTCCTTGTCCCACATCAGCCGGTCTGTTGTCTTGTCCCAGTATTTGGGATCGGCAAGTTCCTTGTTGCTGACGATGACGAGGATATCGAAATCCGAGCGATAGCCTTTCGACGTATGCGGTTCATCCACCCAAGTGCCACGCGCGTAAGAACCGAACAGAATGATTTTGAAAATCCGTCCATCCTTCTTGGCGTCAGACTTCGAGCGTTCCACCAGATCAGCAAACTCTTCCTGAATAATTCCGACGACACGCGCGAGCTCGCGTTGCTTTCGTTCTGGCAAATGTTCAAGGCTGGTCTTCATCTCTGCTCCGCTTATCGACGGTGTCCTGTATGGGCCATTCCAGAGGCCTTTGAAACTCCGATTTTTGGTAGCCACCAAACGAACGCCTGTCTTCCTGGACGATGCACATTCGATCTTGAGGCAGCCGGCTCTGATTTATGCAGATGGTATTGCAATACCTTCATTCCTCAATAGCGAACATTCAATGGTACTTTATCCTAGGTTGCATATCCTTCCCGGTTTTTTCCCAATCGCAGGCGCTCCGGGCGCCATACCGTGGCCGACTGAGCGGAGCGTAGAGGTTACGAAGGACCGTTAACGACGCACCCTGTCCAACCGCTGCAGCCAAATGCCCGCCCGCACTGCCGCTCACTTCGACGCAATTTTGGTAACGCAGTCACGCCAAGAAAGGCTCGGTGATGGAGGCGGCTATCATTATCCAGACAGGAGTGCGGGCCGCCCCATACTTGGAAACGGCCCGCTAGATGGATGATCGAGGGCAAGGCAATTGGAAGCGCTGCATGAGTCCTGACGGCATAACCTCTCAAGGTCGCCATTTTGCGAAACGCAGAGCAAACGCCTGTATAAACAACGTATTCTAAATACACCAATATCCTCGGCCTATTCGCTCTCTAGTGCGCTACCCGTTAGCTTACCGCCGACCACCATCTATGCAAACGCTTAAGATTATCGCTGCGTCACGCTGAGGCTTCTCGGCCGTATGTCGGATCGTAAACACCCCCTTTTGTCAAAAGAGCCCAAATGATGCGCGCTATACGATTTGCCACCGCGATAACTACAACTTTGTACGGTCGTCCGGCGCGCAATCGAGCGGCCCAACGACCGATTGGAGTTTTCTTATCTCGCATCATGATTACTGTGCCCCCGAGATAAAGCATCGTTCGGAGTTCGCTATTCCCCATTTTCGTAATGCGCCTCAGAACCGAACGACCTCCGCTTGAATGCGTGCGAGGAGTAAGACCCAGCCATGAAGAGAAATGGCGGCCAGACGGAAACCGATGGATATCAGGAATTGTCGCAATAACGCACATTGCAGTTTTCGGGCCAACACCAGGTATCGTCAGAAGCCTACACGCGTTCTCATCGTGTCGGACACGTCGCTCAATCTCTTTGTCTAGTTTCGTGACCAAATCATTCAATCGATGTATCTGGTCGCAAATGTCGGTGAGAGCCTGTTTCATAACTGTAGGCAGAACGGTATCCGCTGCGGTTTCCATCAGATTTACTAGTTTCGAATAATTTTGAATGCCCTTTGCCGCTACCAGGCCGGCCTCCGCTAGGTGCCCCCGCAGCGCGTTTACGAGTTGAGTCCGTTGCGAAACAAAAAGGCTGCGGGTTCGAAAAATCGTAATCGCCGCTTGTTGGTTCAGGGTTTTGACTGGAACGAAGCGCATTGTCTTTTGCGTAAGCGCAACATTGATCGCCTCCGCATCATTGGCGTCGGTTTTGCCCCGTTTTACGAAGGGCTTCACGTAACTGGTATGGATCAACCGCACGTCATGCCCAAATTCTAGTAACTGCCGTGCCCAGTAATAACTTGTAGCGCAGGACTCCATTCCGATCAGGCATGGTTTGAGCTTGCTGAAAAACTCCAGAACGTTCTCACGTTTGATCTTCGTGTTGAAAAGGGTTTCTCCGCTCGCATCTGCTCCATGCGCCTGGAAAATCTGCTTGGCTATATCGAGCCCTACCGTCGCCACGTCCTGCATCGGCCACTCCCTTGAAACCTTGGGGATCGATGCCACGATATCATCGCTCGATTTCAAATTGATGATGTGAAGCACATAACGCCGTCTTCGGTGTTCATTCAGGCCTCGGAGAGCCGGCTGATCAAAGTCTCGATGTCCCCTGACATCGACCTGACCGAATGCCGCATTTGTTTCAGTGGGAGAAACTCACTTTCCCTGATTGATGCATTTGTGTCCCTATTCAAACACGAGCAATTGCCACTTGGCGACTACTACTTTTAGTAGTCGAAATGCCCGTTCGATGTTGCTAGCTTTGCCACCGGTAAACAGACAAGGGCGCACTTACGACTTGCGGCACGTTTGAGCGTTTGGTCTCCCCGTTTGCGTATCGGAGATTTCGTTTGGCGATT
>NZ_KB906094.1:0-2354 GCF_000381165.1 Agrobacterium sp. 10MFCol1.1
TGAGAAGATATTTGTTGCGTTTTGCAGACCTGGCAGCGACCTACTCTCCCGCGTCTTGAGACGGAGTACCATTGGCGCTGGGGCGTTTCACGGCCGTGTTCGGAATGGGAACGGGTGCAGCCGCCCCGCGATAACCACCAGGTCGGCAAAACGCAACACAGTTCATGTTTTCACATGAGTGTTGTTTCGAGAAGCTGGGAAGCTTGCGCTTCATTTAATTTAACACGTCTTTCTGCGACCCTTCCCGTATGTTTGCCATACAGACCAGAGGTCGTCGCGCCCTGTGGCGCGGCCCGTCCGGAGCGCTATGCGCGTCAGGACAGAACAGATGATGTTCATCTTTGATGAGCATGAACAATGGGAACGAAGAAGTCGATCGAGCTATTAGTAACGGTAAGCTTCACATGTTGCCATGCTTCCACACCCGTCCTATCAACGTGGTCGTCTTCCACGGCTCTGATAGGGAACACTCGTTTTCAGGTTGGTTTCCCGCTTAGATGCCTTCAGCGGTTATCCATTCCGTATATAGCTACTCTGCTATGCCCTTGGCAGGACAACAGATCCACCAGAGATACGTCCATCCCGGTCCTCTCGTACTAGGGACAGATCCTGTCAATATTCCTACACCCACGGCAGATAGGGACCGAACTGTCTCACGACGTTCTGAACCCAACTCACGTACCGCTTTAAATGGCGAACAGCCATACCCTTGGGACCTGCTCCAGCCCCAGGATGCGATGAGTCGACATCGAGGTGCCAAACAACCCCGTCGATATGGACTCTTGGGGGTCATCAGCCTGTTATCCCCGGCGTACCTTTTATCCGTTGAGCGATGGCCCTTCCACACGGGACCACCGGATCACTATGACCGACTTTCGTCTCTGCTCGACTTGTCAGTCTCGCAGTCAGGCGGGCTTATGCCATTGCACTCGACGACCGATTTCCGACCGGTCTGAGCCCACCATCGCGCGCCTCCGTTACTCTTTCGGAGGCGACCGCCCCAGTCAAACTACCCACCATACACTGTCCCGGATCCGGATAACGGACCGCGGTTAGACATCCACGAAGATAAGGGTGGTATTTCAAGGATGGCTCCACAAGAACTGGCGTCCCTGCTTCAAAGCCTACCACCTATCCTACACATGCCTTGGCGAATGCCAGTGTAAAGCTATAGTAAAGGTGCACGGGGTCTTTCCGTCTGACCGCAGGAACCCCGCATCTTCACGGGGAATTCAATTTCACTGAGTCTATGTTGGAGACAGCGGGGAAGTCGTTACGCCATTCGTGCAGGTCGGAACTTACCCGACAAGGAATTTCGCTACCTTAGGACCGTTATAGTTACGGCCGCCGTTTACTGGGGCTTCAGTTCAGAGCTTGCACCCCTCCCTTTAACCTTCCAGCACCGGGCAGGCGTCAGACCCTATACGTCGTATTGCTACTTCGCAGAGCCCTGTGTTTTTGATAAACAGTCGCTACCCCCTGGTCTGTGCCACCCCATCATACTTGCGTAAAATGGGGTCACGCTTCTTCCGAAGTTACGCGTGCAATTTGCCGAGTTCCTTCAACATAGTTCTCTCAAGCGCCTTGGTATACTCTACCTGACCACCTGTGTCGGTTTCGGGTACGGTCTATACGGTGGAGCTATTTCCTGGAACCTCTTCGCCGCACATTCAATCCAGTAAGAATGTACAACACACGAGATCCGTCACTACCACCAGGCCCACGAATATTAACGTGGTTCCCATCGACTACGCGTGTCCGCCTCGTCTTAGGGGCCGGCTAACCCTGCTCAGATTAACTTTAAGCAGGAACCCTTGGTCTTTCGGCGAGGGAGTCTCTCACTCCCTTTATCGTTACTCATGTCAACATTCGCACTTCCGATATCTCCAGCAGCCCTCACGGGTCCGCCTTCACAGACTTACGGAACGCTCCGCTACCACGCAACAGTCACTACAACTGTCACATCCTCAGCTTCGGTGCATGGCTTTAGCCCCGTTACATTTTCGGCGCAAAGACCCTTATTTAGACCAGTGAGCTGTTACGCTTTCTTTAAATGATGGCTGCTTCTAAGCCAACATCCTGGTTGTTTTGGGATCCTCACATCCTTTCCCACTTAGCCATGACTTGGGGACCTTAGCTGGAGGTCAGGGTTGTTGCCCTTTTCACGACGGACGTTAGCACCCGCCGTGTGTCTGCCGACTAGTACTCCTCGGTATTCGGAGTTTGGTTAGGATCAGTAAGACGGTGAGTCCCCATAGCCCATCCAGTGCTCTACCCCCGAGGGTATTCGGTCGACGCTCTACCTAAATAGATTTCGCGGAGAACCAGCTATTTCCGAGTTTGATTGGCCTTTC
>NZ_KB906095.1:0-2332 GCF_000381165.1 Agrobacterium sp. 10MFCol1.1
ACCACAGCGTCATGAACCATACGGTCCAACCTACTCTCACAATCGCTATGTCGATCTCCTCATAGAAACTGGTCTGTCTTCCAGGAACGAAGCCGTGGTCAACAGCGGCAGTTCCGGTGCGACCGCAATCGAAAGGAACAATCGTGGCAAGGAAAACAATCGAACAGCGCCTGGCTGAACTGGATGCGCAACGTTCCGCCCTCAAGGCCCGCCTCTCGAAAACCGAGCGCAACAACGATATGCGCCGCAAGGTCCTGATTGGCTCGCTCGTTCTGCATCACCTGGAGACCGCGAATGATCAGGAGTTTAAGCAACAGCTCGATGACTGGCTGCGCCGCGAACTGCCGGGCTTTCTGACGCGCGACAGTGACAAGGCGCTGTTTGCCGATCTGATCGGACAAGGACTGCCGGGCACAGGTGAGAATGATAACAGCGGGCAGGGTGCTCCATGAACCGATTGCGACTTGCCCGGGACGCATTCAAGAACATGATGCGAGCCGCCGCGCCCTGATGAGGTGCGCCATCTGCCGGCGCACGGACAGTTGCTGTTCCTGGCCGGGCAACGACCAGTTTTCGCTGAAAAGCTTGCCTACTTTGCCGATCCGGAATTCAGGGAGATGTTCGATCCAGTCTGACGGGAAGCGTGTCCAGAAGGCGGTTGGGCAACCCGTCACACCATTGTACGCGCGGCCCTCGTGCTATCTTGACCGTAGTGGGAAGTGGATATGGCTCGGCAAGCCCCGAGAACAGGCGTTCACTGCAACGGAATATGGTACGCGGTGATCCAGCCTGTCCTGACGCGAACGCGCTCCCCATAGTGCCGAAGTGAGCGGCAGGACGGGCGTGCGTCTTGCTGTGAAGGAATAAAAGTGGAGGCGTGCTGCGTGTTTTCAACGACAACGACCATGAATGCGTCCGCTGTATCGTTGGCGCGGCCCGGATCGGGATGGGCGAAACAGGCCGGAGCTATTCCGGACTGCTCTATTCACGCTTCTGTCGTTCTAGGCGAGACAGCCGATAGTTTTAGGATCGCATATGATCCATAATCGATTAGTTCAAATTTAAAGAATTACTTATTATATCTTAAATCCGGAATAACGCTATTTTGGAACCGGAGCGGTGTGTTACACATAGCGGGTTTTGGATCGATTGCGTATCTCATTTACTATGCCGTAAGCTCCCACATGAGCTGTGGGGCTCCTGGCGCTTGTGACACCCCGGGCATGACACTTTTTGGGCTGATAATCTATCTGGGTATACCTGCAAACAGGTGTTTTGACGCTTAAAATCTGGATCGACCTCCGCTCTACGAGGCGATAGCGACCTGGGACCCATCGGAAAGGCGAACCGAACGGCTGGCGCACTGTCGTTGACGCCATGGGCGGAGGCTTACAGATTAAGCATATCCTTGAGAGCTAATTGACAAATTGAGTGAAAGTCTCGATTGATCTCCACGTTTCATGGGAACGAGCAACGTTTTTCTAGCTCAAATACTTTCCCGAATATTGGCTACTCGTATTCTATTTATTTCATCAAGCATGCCGCTTCCAGCTATCTGGAGCGGCTTTTGATAGAGGTAAGCCAATGCTCTCATTGGGAAAAATCTAATGTAGATCAATTGGCGCGGATGTTCTCACATAGTTCGCCCGTTGTTCCGCGACAGTTATGAGGCTGATAATTCGCCGGGGAGGCGCTGCAACTGCTTGCCGCTCTCGTCGCCTTCAGCCAGCAACGCAATGCGGGCTTGAGCGACGGACAGCAGGGGCACGCTCAGTGCCCTTTGGTCTCGCTATCTTTCTTCGCCCGATCGTGATGCCACTTGATCGCATAATACATGCCTATGCCGAGCACTATGATCTTGGCCGGGAAAGACGAGAGGAAACCAATCTACCCAAGAAGCATCAGACATTTCGAGCATTTCCATTCTGCTGTTTGGAATTGGCTATCCTCAAGGATAGCACTCACTCGAAATGTCTCGGCGATCAAGCTTGCACTCTTGGCGCGGCCCAACCACCGCCGTAGTAAGCTCTATTCGACAATTTGAGCAGGCGTAAGACTCTGTATGGTGAAAGCGGACTACTAAAAATGCCATCGTAATTCTGGAAATATCTGTCCAAACGGCGTCGACGCCGCCAAAGTGTTGATTATTTTACGGAATTTTGGCGCCCGTTTTTTTCAAGGATTTTCTTTTTTTGCCCATTGACGTAAGCGCAAGCTGCTCTCTATAAGTCCGCTCACTGAACGAGGGCGGCGGCGCTGCTGGCGACGAAGTCTTTCGTTCTAAAGAAATCAAGTTGATGAGCTGACTGCTTGTTGTTTTCCAAGGGCTTTT
>NZ_KB906096.1:0-2067 GCF_000381165.1 Agrobacterium sp. 10MFCol1.1
TTGCAGATGGGCCGCACGGGACAAGACCTCTTGACGCTCATCTTTGGCGGAAGCAAGTTCAATCTCGCTTCTCACCCCAAACTCTTGCCCGATCCCTTGGTCGTTTACGATCCATGGGTCGCTTGCGATTCCGCGCCGCTCGGCAAAGTCGCTGATGTAATCCAGCGTGGTTTCCTTCGCGCCGGAACACGACAGGCGGGTTGTCAGCTGCTGGTACGCCAACGCGTCACCCTTGACGACACGCCATGCATTGCGCTCGGCCTGGGTGCCATCCGGAAGCGTGACAGGCGTGGCCCCTTGATGCTGCAGTGCTATCCTGTCCCCGATCTTTGGCGATGCATCTCGCATGGCCCGCTTGAGATCGACGCCCCACACGGTATGCCGCTCGCCCTTGTCATTCTCCAGCGTCACAAAGTAGCTCTCGCGTGATTGCGGATGGTTTTCATAGGGCGCAACGCCGTGATCAACCAGCCGGCCCGCCTTGGTGAACTCCTTGATGTCGGCATAGAGCTGCACGCCGTCGCGATGCCTTGTCATGGCAACATAGGTCAGATGCCGATCCATGGTGCTCGACGCCAGCACAAAAGCGCGATCGACCGTCGCCCCCTGGTTTTTATGGATCGTCGTCGCATAGCCGTGGTCGATCGCCTGGTAGCTGTCCGTGGGAATGCTGACACTGTCGCCGCCTCGGCCATCGAGCCGGGCGATGATCTTGCCCGGCTCCACATGCTCGACCGTGCCGAGCATGCCGTTTTTGACGCCGAGGTCGCGGTTGTTTTCAAGGAAGATGATCCGGTCACCGGCGGCGAAGGCGCGCTTGCCGTTATTGGTCTGGAAGACGCGTTCTCCGGCGTCCTTGCCGACCCCACCATCCCCACGGTCTCCACGGTCAACACCGTCGCTCAGCCCGTGGCTACGCTCCAGCCTTTGTCTGTTCTGAAGCTCGGAGCGGATGGCGGCATTGAGGGCGCGCACATCGGTGCGGCGATGCGCCATGGCTACCCGGGTGCCATCGGCACGCTTCTCACTGTCGGCAAGATAATCACGCACGATCTGCGCCATCGCCTCCTCGCGGCTTTCTGCAAAGTGGATGGCGCCGTGATCGCGATAGGCGGCAAGCCCCTCGGCCGTCTTGTGGGTCGCAAAGGCAACCGATGCCTGCCTCTGCCAATCATGGCGCTGGCGGCGTATCCCGGAAAGTTCGACATGGCCGATCTGCTCGGCAATCGCCCTGAAGGGTGCACCGGCCCCGATTGCCTGCAGCTGCTCATGGTCGCCGACAAGAACGATCTTTGCGCCGCGCTCTTCCGCTTCTCCGATGAACCGGGCAAGCTGCCGGCTCCCGACCATGCCGGCCTCGTCAATGACAAACACGTCACTGCGACCGATCAGATCCCGACCATGGTCCCAACTGTAAGACCATGACGCCAGCGTGCGGCTCTCTATGCCAGAGCTTTCCTCAAGACCCTCGGCAGCCTTTCCGGCCAAAGCAGCACCATGGACCTGATAGCCTTGCGCCTCCCACGCCTTACGAGCCGCTGCCAGCATGGTGGACTTTCCAGCACCAGCAAACCCGACCACAGCCGTGATGCGTTCTGGACCTGTAATGTGCGCGATCGCAAGACGCTGTTCGTCCGACAATCCCGCTGACGGATCGCGCGCAGCTAACATTCCGCCGGAGCTTTTGCGAATGGCGTTATCCTGCCTCTCCATGGCTCGATCGACATGGCGACGATCGACGCCATGGGAATGCGCCTGATGCAACCGTTCCGCCGATCGCGCCATGCCAAGTTCCAGATCGATCATGTCCCGCGTCGAATAGCGCGCTTTGGAAACGTCGCCTGTCTCGGCATCGATGCGCTCAGCCTGAAGCTCCACGAGCGCTGGTGATGCCATGACAGCCGCAATGGCGTTCTGGAATGTCTGGGCGTCATCGTTGATGTAGCGATGCAAGGTTTTGGCAATGTCGTGCCGATCGAACACGCTCTTCTCATGGCTGATCAGCGTCAGAACCTGTTCGGGTTTTTGGCGGATCAGCGCGGCATTTTGCCGTGCTGCCTCGTCATC
>NZ_KB906097.1:0-2058 GCF_000381165.1 Agrobacterium sp. 10MFCol1.1
TTGCAGATGGGCCGCACGGGACAAGACCTCTTGACGCTCATCTTTGGCGGAAGCAAGTTCAATCTCGCTTCTCACCCCAAACTCTTGCCCGATCCACGGGTCGCTGGTGATCCATTGGTCGCTTGCGATTCCGCGCCGCTCGGCAAAGTCGCTGATGTAATCCAGGGTGGTTTCCTTCGCGCCGGAACGCGACAGGCGGTTTGCCAGCTCCTGGTAGGCGAGTTCATCACCCCTTACGACACGCCACGTATTGCGCTCGGCCTTTGTGCCGTCCGGAAGCGTGACAGGCGTGGCGCCGTCATGCTGGAGCAAAATCCTGTCCCCGATCTTTGGCGATGCATCTCGCATGGCCCGCTTGAGATCGACGCCCCACACGGTATGCCGCTCGCCCTTGTCATTCTCCAGGGTCACGAAGTAATTCTCGCGCGCCTGGCGATTATGCTCATAGGGTGCAACGCCGTGATCAACCAGCCGGCCCGCTTTGGTGAACTCCTGGCTGTTTGCATAGAGCTGCACGCTGTCGCGATGCCTTGTCATGGCAACATAGGTCAGATGCCGGTCCATGGTACTCGACGCCAGCACAAAGGCGCGATCGACTGTCGCCCCCTGATTTTTATGGATCGTCGTCGCATAGCCATGGTCGATCGCCTGATAGCTGTCTGTCGGAATGCTGACACTGTCGCCACCTCGACCATCGAGCCGGGCGATAATCTTGCCCGGCTCCACATGCTCGACCGTGCCAAGCATGCCGTTTTTGACGCGGAGGTCGCGGTTGTTTTCAAGGAAGATGATCCGGTCACCGGGGCCGAAGGCGCGCTTGCCGTTATTGGTCTGGAAGGTGAGTTCGCGACCGGCCTCACCATCCCCACGGTCTCCACAGTCCGCGTCGTCGCTCAGCCCGGGGCTGCGCTCCAGCCTTTGTCTGTTCCGAAGTTCAGAACGAATGGCGGCATTGAGGGCGCACACATCGGCGCGGCGATGCGCCATGGCAACCCGGGTGCCTTGCGGATGCTCTTCGTTATCGGCAAGAAAATCACGCACGATCTGCGCCATCGCCTTGTCGCGGCTGTCTGCAAAGTGGATGTCGCCGTGATCGCGGTAGGCGGCGAGGCCCTCGGCCGTCTTGTGGGTCGCAAAGGCAACCGACGCCTGTCTCTGCCAATCATGGCGCTGGCGGCGTATCCCGGAAAGTTCGACATGGCCGATCTGCTCGGCAATCGCCCTGAAGGGTGCACCAGCCCCGATTGCCTGGAGTTGCTCATGGTCGCCGACGAGAACGATCTTTGCGCCGCGCTCTTCCGCTTCTCCGATGAACCGGGCAAGCTGCCGGCTCCCGACCATGCCGGCCTCGTCAATAACAAACACGTCACTGCGACCGATCAGATCCCGGCCACGGTCCCAGCTGTAAGACCATGACGCCAGGGTGCGGCTTTGAATACCGGCACTTTCCTCAAGACCCTCGGCTGCCTTTCCGCTAAGCGCTGCACCATGGACCTGATAGCCTTGAGCCTCCCAGGCCTTACGAGCGGCTGCAAGCATGGTGGACTTTCCAGCACCGGCAAACCCGACCACAGCAGCGATGCGTTCTGGACCTGTAATGTGCGCAATCGCAAGACGCTGTTCGTCCGACAATCCCGCTGACGGATCGCTCGCAGCCGACGGTCCGCCGGAGCTTTTGCGAAGAGCGTTATCCTGCTTCTCCATTGCACGCTCGACATGGCGCGGATCGACCAGATGGCCATGCGCCTGATGCAACCGTTCCGCCGATCGCGCCATGCCAAGTTCCAGATCGATCATGTCCTGCGTCGAATAGCGCGCATTGGACACTTCGCCTGTCTCGGCATCGATGCGCTCAGCCTGAAGTTCCACGAGCGCTGGTGAGGCCATGACAGCCGCAAAGGCGTTCTGGAATGTTTGGGTGTCATCGTTGATGTAGCGATGCAAGGTCTTGGCAATGTCGTGTCGATCGAACACGCTCTTCTCATGGCTGATCAGCGTCAGAACCTGTTCGGGTTTTTGGCGGATCAGCGCGGCATTTTGCCGTGCTGCCTCGTCATC
>NZ_KB906098.1:0-1347 GCF_000381165.1 Agrobacterium sp. 10MFCol1.1
CTCGCCGTCCACGTTTCTCTTTCTTCAAAAAGGATATAAACCATTGGTTTGTGCTCACGCATGAGCGGGTCTTCGACCCTATGCTCCGCGAGGGCGCCGGACGTCCGGCGACGGACTATCGTCCTGTATTGGTGATTGATCGAAGCTTTTGCTTTGGGTTGATGTGCCGATGCATCGAGATGGGCCCGTAGCTCAGTTGGTTAGAGCACACGCTTGATAAGCGTGGGGTCGGTAGTTCGAGTCTACCCGGGCCCACCATTGGTTTTTGGAATTTGCCTGATCCCTGGCGGTTATGCTGTCGGGTGTTTGCGATGGTTGGGGCTGTAGCTCAGCTGGGAGAGCACCTGCTTTGCAAGCAGGGGGTCAGCGGTTCGATCCCGCTCAGCTCCACCAATCGCTAGCGCGATTGGTGAGGTTATGTCTTGAGGCTGTCGCGGCTTTGCCGCTGCGCTCCAGACGGGCCGGCCAATGATGGCCGACGGCCGACCGGCCTGTATGGGTGGATTGATCGGTGAGTTGAATATCCTTTTGAAGAAATAAAAGTTTGCATCTTCTGCTAAGGAAGATGCCTGTTCTGAATACATTGTGAAGAGAAGATATGTCTGGAAGCGTCCAGGTGTTTTGGGTTTATGCCTGAAACGTCCGAGACCAATCCTTGTGAAACCATGTGATGGCTTAGTCGGCCGGAATTGGTGGAGGGGTTGGAGGTAGGAAGGATCGCTTGTCCGAGGCATTTTTGTTGTTGGAGCTTTTGCTCCTCTGATGGGAATGCTGGATTGATGTTGCCTGACCGCGCATCACCGGATGATATCTCGAGAAGCTGGTCTTAATGATACGACCTCGAAGTGCACCGGCGTGCCTTCAAAGAGGATTGTATCGAACACGTCGATGTCATCAGGATATGATCTGGTTGTAAAAGGTAACCGGATTGCCGTTCCTTTGGAACGGCTATGGATGAGCATAGACAATGAGAACGAAGAAGTGAATTAAGGGCATTTGGTGGATGCCTTGGCATGCACAGGCGAAGAAGGACGTGATACGCTGCGAAAAGCCGTGGGGAGCTGCGAATAAGCTTTGATCCATGGATCTCCGAATGGGGCAACCCACCTTAAATGCTTGGAAAATCCAGTCTGTTTTATGAACGGCCTGGGTTTCCAAGCATTGTGATAAGGTATCTTACTTTCGAATACATAGGGGTAAGAAGCGAACGCAGGGAACTGAAACATCTAAGTACCTGCAGGAAAGGACATCAACCGAGACTCCGTAAGTAGTGGCGAGCGAACGCGGACCAGGCCAGTGGCAATGATGAATAAAGCGGAACGATTTGGAAAAGTCGGCCATAGAGGG
>NZ_KB906099.1:0-1126 GCF_000381165.1 Agrobacterium sp. 10MFCol1.1
GTAAATCGCTGACGGTCGCGCGGCCAGATGTCGATCAAACGGTGATCACGACCTTCGGAAAGTCCACGCAGGAATTTGAGATTGTGCGACGCAGGCGAATAATTTGTCAGTGTCAGGAGGTAGCAATTGTAAGCGCTCTCCACTGCTTGATGGAGTTCGAAGACAGCATGCTTTATCCGCTTGTCTTTCAGATACAGCGACGTATCGAGAAACGAGCGAGCGGCAGCCATTTCTTCGTAAAAATGCTCCTCTGCCACCCTGAGTGCATCAGCAGGTTTGAGCGGTTTCGGTTCAGCCAGCGGCCTATCGTCGAATTCGTAAAGCACGATGCCTTCACGGGCGAGATCAACAAAGAAGGGTTGGCCATCATTCAAAAAGTTGCTGATCTCGCGAGCGCCGTGCACGATCAGGCCCACGGGCGTCTCGATCTCCTTGTCCCACATCAGCCGGTCTGTTGTCTTGTCCCAGTATTTGGGATCGGCCAGTTCCTTGTTGCTGACGATGACGAGAATGTCGAAATCCGAGCGATAGCCTTTCGACGTATGCGGTTCATCCACCCAGGTGCCACGCGCGTAAGAACCGAACAGAATGATTTTGAAAATCCGTCCGTCTTTTTTGGCGTCAGACTTCGAGCGCTCCACCAGATCAGCAAACTCTTCCTGGATAATTCCGACGACGCGCGCGAGCTCGCGTTGCTTTCGTTCCGGCAAATGTTCAAGGCTGGTCTTCATGTCTGCTCCGTTTCTGGACGGTATCCTGTATGGTCCATTGTAAACTTCTTTGAAACTCCGATTTTTGGTAGCCGCCAATCGAATGCCCGCGCCCGCTCCTGTTTTGTCCAGCCGCGCCTGCAATCCTTTATTCCGCTCGTCCAGCAACCATTGTCCCTTGTCCCTGACCCCTTGTGCGATCGGCCTGTGCATCCCCCTCCTCGGATTGATGCGTTTGTGTCCCTATTCAAACACGAGTAATTGCCACTTGGCGACTACTACTTTTAGTAGTCGAAATGCCCGTTCGATGTTGCTAGCCTCGCCACCGGTAAACAGACAAGGGCGCACTTACGACTTGCGGCACGTTTGAGCGTTTGGTCTCCCCGTTTGCGTATCGGAGATTTCGTTTGGCGATT